>CAWUWN010000034.1:0-13149 GCA_963926265.1 uncultured Burkholderiaceae bacterium | reverse complement strand
GCACCGTAGCCGTCATTTCTGCCACCTCCCGCTTGATTGCGGTCAGCGGTGCCGCCTGGAATGCCAGCTGCACCGAGCGCATCGCTTCGGAACGCGTCTTTGAGTGCTTTGTCTGCCGCGGCTTTCTTGGCAGCATCCGCTTTGGCCTTTTTGTCGGCCTCTGCCTTGGCTTTTTTGTCAGCTTCTTCCTTGGCCTTTTTAGCTTCCTCTTCCTTCTTTTTCTTTTCTTCGGCAGCCTTTTTAACAGCCTCCTGCTTTTTCAATACCTCAGCTTTCTTGGCGGCTTCTTCTTTGTCTAACTTTTCTTGCTTTTCACGTTCGATTCGCTCGGCTTTCTTGCGCTCTTGCTCAAGATTGTCACGCTCTCTTTTTTCCGCATCGTCGCGTTCTTGTTTGATGCGCTGCTGTTCTTTTGCAGCGTCTTCTTTAGCTTTTTTCTCAGCCGCGTCCTTTTCTAGCTGCGCGCGCTCAAGCTCGGCGCGACGCTTGCGCTCCTCCTCAAGTGCAATCTCAGGATCAATGACGGGTTTGGGCTCAGGTGCTGCTTTGGCAGCTGGCGGTGGCGGAGGGGGTGGAGGCGGCGGGGGCGGCTCCGGCTGTGGTTCTGGAACAGGTTTGGGTTCTGGGATAGGTTTTGGCTCGGGCTTTGGTTCGCTTTTGGAAGGAGGGGGATTGACCGGGGTCGTTCCATCCATCCACAGTTCCACTTGCAGAGGACCTTCAGATTCTGTTTTCCAGTTCAGACCTACAACAAGAAACAACACCAAGACTCCGTGCGCAAGTAATGCCAAGCCCAGAGCACGCCAGTTCAGCGTTTCCTTGGGGGGCAGACTAGGTCCGAGTAGGGAGGTGTTAACGGGTGCAGTCATGAATGTGGCCACTTGCGCGATGCGAGTGTACGAGAGACCTCTTTATTTTTTGGTTGTATTGGTGTTGGTTGAGTTTTTGCGGTTTGGCGCCGGAGCTCCGTCGCCTTTTTGGTCAACCAACAAGCCTAGCTTTGTGACGCCGTTTTTACGCAAGTCATCCATGACCTTCATCACCGCCTCATAAGGAACCTTGCCGTCTGCGGCAATCACAACGGGCTGGTCGGGCTTGAGTTCAGCCAGAATAGTTTGCGCTAGAGCACTGCGCTCGACGGGGATATTGGTCGCACCCGCCTCACGTTTGCGCCAAGAAACTTTGCCGTCTTCGGTGATCTGCACTTCAATCGGGGTCGCAGGGACGTTTGCAGCCTGTCCCACTGAGGGAAGCTCCACGACGCCTGGGGTAATTAAAGGAGCCGTCACCATAAAAATGATCAGCAACACAAGCATCACGTCGATATATGGCACGACGTTGATTTCATTTTTCAGGCGTCGACCCGAGCGCCCGGAGCTTGAACGGACCGAAGACATTAGCGTACCTGCCGTTGCAGAATGTTCAGAAATTCGTCGACGAAAGTTTCAAAGCGAATCGACAGGCGATCAATGTCGTGTGTGTAGCGGTTATAGGCCACTACAGCCGGGATGGCGGCGAACAAACCAATTGCTGTGGCAATCAAGGCCTCAGCAATGCCTGGTGCCACAGAGGCCAAGGTGGCCTGCTGGACATTGGCCAAGCCCATAAAGGCGTGCATGATGCCCCACACGGTGCCTAGCAAGCCGATGTAGGGGCTCACCGAACCTGCAGAGGCCAAAAAGTTTAAATGCGACTCCAGCTCATCGAGTTCGCGCTGAAATGCCGCGCGCATGGCGCGACGTGCGCCATCCATCGGCGCATTCATATCTGTTGTGTTACCGCTTCGACGCGCTTTGAGGAATTCGGTCATGCCTGAGTCAAAAATACGGGCGAGTGCGCCTTGTTCGGCTCTGCGGGTAGAAATAGATTGATGTAGGAGGGCGAGATCGCCACCCGACCAGAAGTCGTCTTCGAAGCGGCGCGTTTGAATCAGAGACTTTTTGATCGTTGCGTATTTCGAAAAAATAAAAGTCCAAGAAACAATTGAAATGCCAATAAGTAGCAGCATGATGAACTGTACTGGCAAGCTGGCATCCAGCACCAGCGAGAGCATCGACATATCTTGGGTAGTTTGCATCACTTATTCCTGGGTAATTGCGGCTAATTGAGTGCGTACGGATTGTGGGATTGCAGCGACCCGCATATTAACGGTTTCTACGCAACAAACTTGGATGTTACTTTGGGCAATCAGTTCCCCATTTCGACTCACAGACTGTGCGAAGTGTAACGAAGCTCGGCCCATCCGTGTGACTTCGCTTTCAATCTGCAACAAATCATCGAGGCGGGCGGGCGAAATGTAACGTACCTCAACACTCACCACCATAAAGCCACGCTGTTCTTGTGTGGCAAGCGCTGATTGGTTGATACCCAAAGAGCGGAGCCACTCGGTGCGACCTCGCTCCATGTATTTGAGGTAATTGGCGTAAAAAACCACGCCGCCCATGTCCGTATCTTCATAATAGACACGGACATCCATGCGATGTTTAAAGTTTGGACGGAGGACGGGCATACGGACCTGGTGATGAGTTAGGCGGATTCGAGCAAAGCCAACGCTTGCTTGACACAATCTGCGAGCGGAACACGTGCGGCCTCTGTTTGCTTGCGGCCGAGTAACTCAACGACGCCATCGTTGAGGCCACGCTCGCCGACGGTGATGCGAACCGGTGGTCCGATGAGCTCCCACTCCGCGAACATAATGCCAGGTCGTTGGTCGCGGTCATCTAGGATGACATCGATCCCTTGGGCCTTGAGTTCAGCGTATAGAGTCTCGCTTGCCTGACGGACCGCTTCGCTTTTGCCCCATCCTACCGCGCAAATTGCAATCTCAAAAGGTGCAATGGCACGAGGCCAGACAATCCCTTTGGCATCGTGATTTTGTTCAATTGCTGCGCCAACAATACGCGTGACTCCGATGCCGTAACAACCCATTTCCATCAAGGCCGGTTTGCCGTTTTCATCTAAAAAAGTAGCCTTAAGCGCTTCGGAGTACTTGGTTCCTAGGTAAAAGACGTGCCCGACTTCGATGCCGCGTTGAATCGCGAGCGTACCCGTGCCGTCTGGTGCGCGGTCACCCTCCACTACATTGCGCAAATCTGTCACTAGGCTGGGCTCAGGTAGGTCTCGCACCCAGTTCACGCCGGTCAGGTGCGCACCCTCTTGGTTGGCGCCGCAGACAAAGTCATGCATATGTACCACGGTCAAGTCCGCCACAATATGGACAGGCTTTAGGGTGTGAACGGGGCCGAGGTAGCCAGGCTTGCATCCAAAATATTCGACAATTTCCGTCTCAGTCGCAAAGCGGAAACCTTGGTCCAACCCGGGGATTTTTCCGACCTTGATTTCATTGAGTTCATGATCGCCGCGGATGAGCAATAACCAAATGATTGCGGGCTTGTCTGCTGGCTCAGTCGCGAGCACGATGGACTTGACAGTCTGACTTAGTGGTAGCTTAAGCAGATCTGCCACAAGCTCGCACTTCGTCGCTTCCGGTGTCGCGACAGTTTGTATCGGAGCGCTTGGCGCTGCACGCTGAAGGATCAGACAGGGTGCGGGGGCAAGCTCAATGTTGGCTGCGTAGTCAGACTTGGGGTCATACACAATCAAGTCCTCGCCAATATCGGCGATCACTTGAAACTCATGGCTCTGTGAACCCCCGATCGACCCTGTGTCAGCTGCAACGGCACGGAAGGTCAGACCTAAGCGCTCGAAAATACGCATATAGGTATCAAACATCACCTGATAGCTTTTTTGCGCACCTGCGACGTCGCGATCAAAGGAGTAGGCATCCTTCATGGTGAACTCACGCCCACGCATCACGCCAAAGCGGGGGCGCCGCTCGTCACGAAACTTTGTTTGGATGTGATAAAAGTTGACGGGTAAATGACGCCAGCTTTGAATCTCGTTGCGTGCGATATCGGTAATGACCTCTTCAGAGGTCGGTTGCAGCACAAAGTCGCGACCATGCCGATCTTTCATGCGCAATAACTCAGGGCCATATTGTTCCCAACGCCCAGACTCTACCCAGAGTTCAGCGGGCTGAACAACAGGCATTAAAAGCTCGAGCGCACCGGCTGCATCCATCTCCTGGCGGATGATGTTTTCGACCTTGCGAATGACGCGCAGGCCCAAAGGCATATAGTTATAAATCCCACCGGCCAGTTTGCGAATCATGCCCGAGCGCATCATTAATTGATGGCTCGCGATTTCGGCGTCGTTAGGGGCTTCTTTGAGAGTGCTGATGTGATAGGCAGATGCGCGCATTGTTCGCTAAAAAATTTATTAGGGCAAAGTGCCCGACAGGTACGTATAATTAAATGCAATTGTATTGAATTCGGTGGGAGTGGCCATGCTTGATCGCGAAGGCTACCGTCCCAATGTCGGAATCATCCTCGTTAATCAAAAAAATGAGGTCTTTTGGGGTAAGCGTATCAGGGAACATGCTTGGCAGTTCCCTCAGGGTGGTATTAAACACGGTGAAAGCCCTGTTCAAGCCATGTTTCGCGAACTTCACGAAGAGGTCGGCCTTAAACCCGATCATGTCCGCATTTTGGGACGCACAAGAGAGTGGTTGCGTTACGACGTCCCGGATACCTTTATCCGTAGAGAGTCGCGCGGACATTATAGAGGGCAAAAACAGATTTGGTTTTTGCTGCGTATGCTTGGGCGCGATATAGACGTCAAACTCAGAGCGACTCAACATCCTGAGTTTGACGCGTGGCGTTGGAGCAATTATTGGGTGTCGCTTGACGCAGTGATTGATTTCAAACGCGAGGTCTATACCCAGGCGCTCAACGAGTTATCACCACTCATCTTCAAACGTGGACAAGAGGCGCGCTGCGAAGCAGTACCCGATCTCCAGTTGTTAGAGCAGGAGATCGATGTTGGCGCAGAGGAGGGCTTCTTAGAGGACGACGAAAGCACATTGAAAAATATCGAACCACAAGCGGATCTTAAATAAAAAACGACGCTTAAAAAGCTTAAGCGTCGTTCAACACAGCATAAAAATTGAGTGCTTTTACTTGAGTCGCTTGATCAAGCTAGAGGTATCCCAGCGAGCTCCGCCCATTTTTTGAACATCCGCGTAAAACTGATCCACCAGTGCCGTGACGGGGACGCGCGCACCATTGCGACGCGATTCGTCCAGAACAAGGCTCAAATCTTTGCGCATCCAGTCCACTGCAAAGCCAAATTCGAATTGATCGTCCACCATAGTCGCGCCACGGTTTTCCATCTGCCAGCTTTGTGCCGCCCCTTTGTTAATGACATCTAGCACTTGCTTCATATCCAGGCCTGCTGCCTGACCGAAGGCGATGCCCTCAGACAGCCCTTGAACTAGACCCGCAATGCAGATTTGATTGACCATCTTGGCGAGTTGGCCAGCACCGGCAGGACCGACTAAGGTGACGGCGCGTGCCATCACAGCAATCACATCACGGACCTGTGCAAACTCAGTAGCATCCCCACCGCACATGACGGTGAGCATGCCATTGACGGCCCCAGCTTGGCCACCAGAAACGGGAGCATCGATAAATTTGATCGATTTTTCCGCTGCGAGGGCGTGCAACTCACGCGCGACCGATGCGGATGCTGTCGTGTGATCGACATACGTAGCACTCGCATGCATACCTGCAAAAGCACCATGCTCACCGAGCACAACGCTGCGGAGATCATCGTCATTTCCCACGCAGGAAAAAACGATTTCGGCACCGACCGCAGCTTCACGAGGCGTTGCACAAGCACGGCCGCCAAACTCTTTGACCCAGGCTTGCGCCTTTTGAGTGTTGCGGTTGTAGACCGTGACGTGGTGGCCAGCAGCCGCCAAGTGACCTGCCATCGGCAGACCCATCACCCCTAAGCCCAGAAAAGCGACTTTACGGGGTGTTGAGGTTTCGTAGGTTTTGCTGTTAATCGAGGCCATTGTTTAGTCTTCTGCGAAGATTTCGCGTTTCTTTTTCAGAGAAGGCAGAGAAATAATCAGGATCAACAGTGCAGCAACGCCCAACAGAGACGCTGAAAGAGGGCGCTCGATGAAGGTTGCAAAATTACCGCGAGACAAGAGCAGTGCACGCCGGAAATTTTCTTCCATCAGTGGTCCAAGCACCAGACCGAGCAGCAATGGCGCACCTTCGCATTTTAACTTTGACCAAAGATATCCAATGATGCCAAATATGGCTGTCACGATGATATCAAACACGTTGTAGTTCAACGAGTAAACACCGATCGTACAGAACAGCAAAATAGCTGGGTACAAGATTCGATATGGGACGGTTAAGAGCTTGATCCAGATACCGATGAGTGGCAAGTTCAGTACTACCAACATGAGGTTACCAATCCACATCGACGCGATCAGTCCCCAGAAAAGTTCTGGGTGGCTGGTCATCACCTGAGGACCAGGCTGGATGTTGTGAATAGTCATTGCGCCGACCATCAGTGCCATCACAGCATTGCCAGGAATACCCAGTGTTAGCAGAGGAATAAAGGAGGTCTGTGCGCCTGCGTTGTTAGCGGACTCAGGGCCTGCCAAACCAGCAGGATGACCTTTACCGAAACGCTCTGGATTCTTGGAGAGTTTCTTTTCAACAGTGTAAGAGGCGAAAGAAGAAAGAACCGCTCCTCCACCAGGCAAAATTCCTAAGCAAGAGCCAATCGCTGTTCCGCGGAGGACTGCTGGCCATGATTCTTTGAATTCTTGCTTGTTGGGATAAAGAGAGCCAATCTTGGCATCGACCTCAACACGGTTTTCTTTTTGCTCGAGGTTGGTCATGATTTCGGTAAAACCGAACACGCCCATGGCGACAATTGCAAAACCCACACCGTCTTGGAGTTCGGGGATGCCGAAATCAAAACGTGCGACACCCGAGTTCACATCCGTACCAACCATACCAAGAAGCAAACCAAGCAAAATCATGGCGATTGCTTTAATCAGCGAACCGGAGGCCAACACGACTGCGCCTACCAAACCTAGAACCATCAGAGAGAAATACTCAGCAGGACCAAATTTGAAAGCAAGTTCAGCCAGCGGAGGGGCGAAAGCTGCGATCAACAACGTCGCGACGCTACCAGCAAAGAATGAACCTAACGCTGCAATGGAAAGCGCAGCACCTGCGCGCCCATTTTTGGCCATCGCATGCCCATCAAGCACTGTGACCACAGCAGAGGTTTCACCTGGCAAATTAATCAAAATCGCAGTCGTTGAGCCGCCATACTGCGTGCCGTAATAAATACCAGCCAGCATGATCAAACCTGCGATCGGGGGGAGCACGTAGGTAATGGGCAGCAACATAGCGATTGTTGGTACAGGACCGAGGCCTGGCAAGACGCCAACCAAGGTGCCTAACAAACAGCCTAAGAAGGCATATGTGAGGTTTTCAGGTGTAAATGCAACACCGAAACCAATCATCAAGTTATTGAGTAATTCCATGAATCAGAGCTCCTTAGTTCATGCCGAGAAATGCGGGCCAAATCGGGAACACCAACTTGAGACCAACAACGAAAGCTAGGTAACAAAGCACTGCCAAGAAAATCGCATTGGCAATCGTGACTTTCCACGAGAACTCGTGGCTGGCTAGCGCACTAATAATCACCAGAACTACCATGGAAATGATTAGCCCTGCAGGTTGGAGCAAAAACGCAAAGGCTACAACTGACGCAACGATGATTGCAACAATTCTGAAATCAAATTTACCAACCTCAGTAGTTTGCGCCTTCTTGTAAAGGGATGACAGGAGGATCATCGCACCCAAGACTGACATGATGATGCCAAGCCAGAAAGGAAAGTATCCGGGCCCCATTCGCGCAGCAGTTCCCATCGAGTATTCGGTGGCTTTCCAGGCGAACGATAGACCAAGGACGATGAACATCGCTCCCGACCAGAAGTTCTGTTTGTTTCTAACCTGCATGGTGACAAACTCCTTTACTACGCTGCTGATGATTGTTTTGAATAAACGCATGTTGTGCGTCAAATAATGGACTCCAGATCTGAACTTCTATCCAGAGGCCATATTGGACTGCATGGTAAAGGAGAGTAAGACCAAAGCAAACCTAAAAGCGTGTCATTATTGGTGGGGTTTTCCCTAGAGAGCGGGTTAAACCTAGGCCGCTTTTGAGAAAACGTTCTAGGTGCTCTTCTAATTGGTAGATATTTGCTGTTTGTCGAGTGGTTTTTTTACCACTTAGCATGCAAAGCTGAACGCTAGCTTACATTTTTAATACGTATTAAATTTTTTAAATGTGAGATTGTCATTCTTGGTTGCGTGGAGGCAGTCAGTTCCCCTATTTTTGCTTTACGATATCGGTATGCTTGAAGACCTCGATCACCTTTCTACTCGTTTGGCGAAATTACTCGCTTACACACAGCAATTATTTGCTGAGCAAAATGCTTTGCAGGCGCGGCTTGCACAAGCTGAGTCTGAGCGTGATGCGCTCAAGACCCAGCTGGCACAAGAAGGCACGCAAGCGCAGGCGCTCAACCGCAAAGCTGAGACAGCGGCTTCTGAGCGCGATGTTTTACAGGGCTCACTGGATTTGTTTAAGCATGAGCATCACGCGCTGCAGGCCCAACTCGCCACGCGCGAGAAAGAGGCCTCTGCCTTGCGCGAGGTGACCGTCCAGGCGCGTCAGCGTCTTGATGCCGTGCTTGAACGCTTACCCGGTGCTACCCAGGTCGAGGAGCCACAATAATGGAACGCGTCGACATTTCAATTTTGGGACGTGAATATTCACTCGCCTGTCCTCCCGAAGAAAAGCAGGCCCTCACCGCAGCGGCGCAGCATGTGAGTCAGCTCGCAGGTCGCATTCAGGGCACTGGCAAGGTTTCTGGAAATGAGCGCATTGCTGTGATGGCCGCGATTCAGGTTGCGGTGGAGTTGTTATCGGTGCGCGCACCGGACGGCCCACTCGGTGGCTTGGCGGTTGGCGACTTCAAGCGTAGAATTGATGACATGAACGCAATGCTTGACGAAGCTTTAACAACCGTTGCACCGAATCGTTCGGCTAAACTGCGTTAAGTGAGTCTTCGTAGAGTTAAAAGTTTGTCCCTGCTGTGTTCGTGACTAGGTCATATATTCTCAGAACCAATGCTTTGGCATATTCAGGTCGCAGGATAGCTCGATGGGAATGCACGTCTCTAGTCAGATGCGCTCAAAATCAAGCAGAACGTGGCCAACTTGAACCTTAGGTTCGAGATGCCGGCCTTAACGGCACAAGCGGGGCATTTATTGAAAAAACCTGCCATTTTTTTGGCAGGTTTTTTTATGCGCATGGTTTTCTATGTACGTGATGGTTTATCCGCCCAGGCAAAAAGGGCGGCTCCGAACAGAATCATGGGTATGGATAGCCATTGCCCCATAGAAAGCCCCGCCGCTAAAAGTCCCAGGAAGTTGTCTGGTTCGCGTGCGAATTCGGCAACAAAGCGAAAAAACCCATAGCCCATCAGAAAAACGGCGGTGACTTGACCGAGCGGACGCGGTTTATTTGCAAACCACCACACCAGAAAAAACAAGGCAAGCCCCTCGAGGCCGAGCTGATAAAGCTGCGAAGGGTGTCGGGCGATTCCATCTCCGCTTTGAGGAAATACCATTGCCCATGGCAAGGTACTCGCTCGTCCCCAGAGTTCACCATTGATAAAGTTGCCTAAGCGTCCGGTGGCCAAGCCTAGCGGGATGAGAGGAGAGACAAAGTCCGTCACCATCAAAAGACGGTAGCCACGTTGACGGGCAAGCCAGATCATCATCAGCGTGACGCCAAGCAAACCCCCATGAAAGGACATGCCGCCTTCCCAGAGATAAAAAATTTCTAGGGGGTGCGAAAAGTAATACGCAGGTTTGTAAAACAAGACATAACCCAACCTGCCGCCCGCTACCACTGCCAAGACACCGTAAAAGATGATGTCCTCTAAGTCGCGCATCGTCAGCGTGGTTTTTTGACGCTTGATACGCCAGCGACCCAATAGCCAAGCCGAGCCAAAGGCAGCTAAATACATTAATCCATACCAGTGGATAGCCACTGGCCCCAAACGTATCGCAATTGGGTCAAAATTAGGAAATTGCAGCATCACAAGCCACCAAGCCAAAGATGTCCGATAATAACCGTTGCAAACTTCACTGACAGGTGTTCATTCATGGCAAACAACGACCGCTCCAAAAACATTACCGAAGGCGTCACACGCGCTCCTAACCGTTCAATGTATTACGGGATGGGCTACAAAGAAACTGACTTCGCCAATCCAATGATTGGCGTGGCGAATGGTCATTCTACGATCACGCCATGTAATAGTGGATTGCAGCCGCTGACCGAGGCCGCCATTGGGGCCATTCGCGAGTCTAAGGCGAATCCGCAGGTATTCGGTGTGCCAACGATTTCTGACGGGATGTCGATGGGCACGGAGGGGATGAAATACTCTCTCGTTTCGCGCGAAGTGATTGCTGACTGTATCGAAACCGCTGTGATGGGCCAGTGGATGGACGGCATCGTGGTGGTGGGAGGCTGTGACAAGAATATGCCTGGCGGCATGATTGGTATGGCGCGATGTAACGTCCCAGGCATTTATGTTTACGGCGGCACCATCAAACCAGGCTCTCACAAAGGACGCGATTTAAATATCGTGTCGGTTTTTGAAGCCGTGGGCGAGTTCACCATGGGACGCATGAGCACCGAGGACTTTAAAGCGATTGAGCAGAAGTCGATTCCCGGCTCTGGCTCTTGTGGTGGCATGTATACCGCCAACACGATGAGCTCTTCTTTCGAAGCGATGGGAATGGCATTGCCTTACTCCAGCACCTTGGCTAACGAGGATGGTGAGGCGGTGACGATGGCTGCCGAAGCTGCGCGCGTCTTAGTCGATGCGGTGCGTAATGGTCGCAAACCGCGAGACATCATCACACGCAAATCGATCGAAAATGCAGTCTCCGTCATTATGGCGATTGGTGGTTCAACCAATGCCGTGCTGCACTTTTTGGCGATTGCACATGCCGCGCAAGTGCCATGGACCATTGATGATTTTGAAACGGTGCGTAAGCGGGTGCCCGTGCTGTGCGACTTGAAACCCTCCGGACAGTTCTTGACGGTCGACCTACATCGTGCGGGCGGTATTCCGCAAGTCATGAAGATTTTGCTCAATGCTGGGCTGTTGCACGGCGATTGCATGACGATTAGCGGCAAGACGATTGCTGAGGTTCTCAAGGATGTTGCGGATCAGCCTCCCGCTGGTCAAACAGTAATTCGCTCCATCCCCAATGCGATGTATGCCCAGGGCCATTTGGCCATCTTGAAAGGCAATCTTTCGCCAGAAGGGGCCGTCGCAAAAATTACTGGACTTAAAAACCCTGTTATTACGGGACCAGCACGAGTGTTTGACTCAGAAGATGATGCGATGGCTGCCATCATGGCACGTCAGATCAAGCACGGCGACGTGGTAGTCATTCGCTACGAGGGTCCCAAAGGGGGGCCAGGTATGCGAGAAATGTTGTCACCCACGTCCGCCTTAGTGGGACAGGGTCTGGGTGAAACGGTTGGCTTGATTACGGATGGCCGCTTCTCGGGGGGAACCTGGGGTATGGTGGTGGGACACGTTTCGCCCGAGGCCTTTGTCGGAGGTTTGATTGCACACATCCATGAGGGTGACTCAATTACGATTGATGCGCATCAGTTGCTTTTGCAGTTGAATGTGCCCGATGCGGAGATTGAAAAACGTCGTAAATTATGGAAGCAGCCTGCGCCGCGTTATACGCGGGGTGTCTTAGCCAAACTCAGTCGTTTGGTGAGCTCAGCCAGCCGTGGGGCAGTGACTGATGCCTTTGAAGAGTAATTCTGGTCTCGGTTGGCTTGCATTGCTCGCGCTTCTCTGGGGCGTGATGCCAGTGGGCAATGCGTTTGCACAAGCCGCTGCAGGGACTGTGACTGCGGCGGACGTACCCGCCCCGCTCACGCTTGAACAGGGGATGGCCTTGGCCAAGGCTCGAGCATGCCTTGGTTGCCATCAGATCGATAAAAAGCGTGTCGGGCCCTCTTTTAATGCGATTGCGCAGCGTCACGCCGATAAAAGTGATCCCGTACCTTATTTGGTGCAGGTCATTCAAAAAGGGGGGCGGGGTCAATGGGGTGCGGTGCCTATGCCAGGTCAACCCGTCAGTCACCAGGATGCCGAAAAACTCGCGCAATGGATCATTTCTCTAAGGAAATAGTGATGAGCAAATTATCGATGCCCAATTCTTCACCGCAAGAACAGTCGGCAGCACCAACAGATACGGGTGGTTTAGTGTCTGCTGTGTTTGGAGGCGGTTGCTTTTGGTGCACCGAAGCTGTGTTTAAAGCTTTAAAAGGTGTCCATGGCGTTCTTTCCGGGTATTGCGGGGGCGATATCGAGCACCCTACTTATGAGCAGGTCTGCTCAAAGCGTACTGGTCATATAGAGGTCGTTAAGGTCGACTTTGATCCCGCGGTGATAAGTTATGGCGAGTTATTAGAGGTATTTTTTGCGACCCACGATCCGACAACGCCAGGAAGACAAGGAAATGATGTGGGTCCACAGTATCAATCTGCAGTTTTTTATCAAACGCAGGAGCAACAAGAGATTACAACGCAATATGTAGCTGAATTAGAGTCTGCACAACAATACTCAAATCCAATATGCACTGAAATAAGACCCTCAGCGATATTTTGGCCTGCAGAGCAATATCACTCAGATTATTTTTCGCTACATCCAGAGCAGGGCTACTGCCAAATGGTAATCGCACCCAAAGTTTCTAAGTTCAAAAAGCAGTTTTCATCGAAATTGACTTAATAATTAGTAAAAAAAGTACGTTTTACGTACATATCCGCTGGCTTGATTTGACACACCTAAAAAATACGTGCATAATCTCGTTTCTCTGCTGCACAAACAGCAGAAAACAAGCGGTAAGCAGTCAGTAGAAAGCGTGGAAATAAAGTCTTTTAAGGCCTAATTAACCCCTAATATCTACAAATTAGCAACAAATAGTGAATGACGCGAGTCGCAAGCTAGATGTCAAACGAGTACCTTGTTCTTTAAAAATTTGACAACCGATAAGTGTGGGCGCTTGGAATGAGTGTCGCAGGTTGCTTGGCTGTAACAGGTCAAGTAATTGCAAACGAAATCAAGTGCTCACAAAGAAGTTTGGAAATGCATATTAAGTG
>CAWUWN010000033.1:0-33596 GCA_963926265.1 uncultured Burkholderiaceae bacterium | reverse complement strand
TGGTTGAGTGGTAATAGTCCGCACTCGAGACAAGACACGGCCATCGAGGCCCAACTGTGTGTATGAATCACACAGCCCACGTCGGGACGCGCATGGTGCACGGCACTGTGAATGACGGCGCCTGCCTTGTTGATGCCGTAATTCAGATCACCGAAATCAGGCTGCGTCAGGATATTTCCGTGATGATCGACCTTGAGGAGGCTAGAGGCTGTGATTTCCTCATACATCAAGCCGTAGGCGTTGATCAGATAGGTGCCTTCTTCGCCAGGGATACGGGCGGAGATGTGATTGGCAATCATGTCAGCCATCCCGTACATTTCAACGAGTCGATAACAGGCCGCCAGATCCACACGCGTTTGCCATTCAGCTTCGGATACCTTGCCCTTGAGTGAGGGAATCTGAAGTACGCCTTCTTTTGACATGAGTATGTGCCCCTAAATTTTTTGTAAGAATAAATTTTATAAGACTAAAGATACCAAGCCGCTTAGGTTTTCGCGAGTGGTTCCGTTCGGATTACGTTAAAAATAGCGTTATGCTGAGAGCCGAAGCTGTTTGTTTGTATCGATACCTGAGAATATAGATGAAAATTTTGCCATTTGTCGCTCTTGTGGCTGTTGCCACTACTCTCGTGGGCTGTCAGGGCAGCGCCGTTTACTATCACCGTAATCCTGCTCGCCAGATTGTTGTCCTCGAACAACGTGAAATCAGCATTATTCCGCTTGGAAACGACAAGTGGGAGGCTTTTGGCGGCAAACAGGGCGGTTGGTTGAGCACGGATTACGACAAGCAGAAAGCTCGGCAAATTGAGGCGATAGAAAAAGTCACGGGCTGTAAAGTTATCTCAACAGAATTTCCTATTCAGAATAATGAAAAAAAGCTATTGATTCATGCAACGGTTGATTGCACCCTGCAGCCCGGTCGCTAGACCTTTTACTTATTCCGTTCCGATCCATTTGCCAGTGTGAACGAGCGCACTCATCCGGTGGTCTCTTTCAGTTGAGCCCAGCGTGCGCAAACCTTGTTCGACACCACTGCGGTCCGCTAAATCGCGATTTTGACTGACCTTCCACTTGGCCTGAACACGTGTGATGGTGAGTTCGATTCCTACGATGGCATTGAGCATTTTTTCAATGAAATCGGCAGGCGCATCAGAAACTTGCCAAGTGCTTTGCCTTGTTTGTTCCATTGTTTGCGTTAGAGCGGTGACGATTTGTCTTTTAGTCGCTTCATCATGCGTGACTGATAACGTGCCGTATACATGAACGACGGCGTAGTTATAAGTGGGTACAACTTGATGGTGGACTTGTTTTGAGGGGTACCAGTTGGGCGTGACGTATGCCTCAGGACCTTGAAAGATCACCAAAGACTCTTGTTGTGTCGAGTCGCTTTTCCAAACGGGATTTCCCTTAGCAACATGGCCGATGAGTTTGCCACCGACTGCAAGGTCACCTGCGAGCAAAAAGGGAATATGGTTGGCCTCAACCGCGCCGTCTTGTTGTGTGACGAGCGCGCCGAGTGGATACGCCTTGATTAGGGCTGTTAAGGACTCAAGGTCTTGCTGCTCGAAGTGTTTGGGCAAGTACATGTTTAACCACCTGCGATCGCATCACCGTAGGGCGACATAATTTCGGTACATCCCATATTCATCTCGCCATCTCGCATCACGCCAGCCGGGCAGGCGAAGGAGTAAGGATATGTGTTGCGACGTGTCTGAGTGACCGGCATTTCTTTTTCGAGTGCTGCGATGATGTCTGCGGAGAGGGTCTGATCAGCAGTGATTTTTCCGCTGCCGCTGACATCGATGCGTGGTGTATGAAAGGCTTCTTCGAGGTCGAGGCCATGATCTATCATGAAAGAGCTCAATTGCATCACGGCACCGAGAATCTTCCGTCCACCTGAAGCACCGATTGCAAAGCGACGGCCTGCAGCATCCTCACCGATGACGGGAGAGTAGTTTGCTAAACAACGCTTGTTCGGTCCGAGAGAGTTGGGCTTGCCGGGTTCGGGATCAAACCACATGATGCCGTTATTGAGCAACATGCCTGTGGAGGGTGACACCACACGCGATCCGAAAATAGAGAGCAGGGTTTGCGTCACTGCGCACATATTGCCTTCGCGATCGACGACGCTGAAATGTGTGGTTGACCCAGGTGCTTTGGGTGACTCGTGGTCACCCATATTTTCAAAGCGCAGTTTGAAGGCGGCATCGAGTGCGCGCGCAAAACCTGCGTACGTCGCTGCGTCAGGTTTTCCTTTGCTCGGCGAAAGTTCACGCGCGAGAATTTCTAAGGCTTTGCCAAAGGTTGGGCCACCTGTGAGCCCAGGCGTTGCATACACTCGACCACCACGGTAGTTGATCGTCAGTGGCTCGATGATTGAGGCTTGATAGTCGTGCAAGTCTTGCACACTCAAACACCCACCTTTTGCTCGTACATCTCTTGCGAGTTGTTCGGCGATATCGCCTTTATAAAAAGCGTCCGCACCGCCTTCGGCGATTTGCAAGAGTGTTTGCGCGAAAGCTTTTTGATTCAAATGTTTTTCGACCAGCGAGGTCCATTCACCAGCGATTGGCCAGTGCCCATCATCCAGAAACATCTTGGCGGTGTCAGGATCTTTGCTGAGCACGCGTGCATTAGCTGCGGTCACAAGCGTTGTGTACCAGTCGACTAATAAGCCCGCGTCGGCGAGCTTGGCCGCAGGGATGACCAAGTCTTTCCATGGCATACGTCCAAAATGTTTGTGGGCGAGATCCATGCCTGCGACTACGCCCGGGACGGCGACCGCGGTCGCGCCCATGACGTTGCGATCTTCAACAACGGAAGGCCAGGGAAATAAATCTGAAGACTTGCCTGCCCCACTGAGTGGGTAGTCCGCTGGATTGAGTTCGCGCGGTGATTTGCAACCAAAATCAATGACACGCGCTTTGCCTTCTTTGGCGCGCCATAAAACCATGGTGCCGCCGGCGGCAGGGCCGCTCATCCAGGGTTCAACGACACCAATAGCAAAGGATGTCGCGATGGCTGCATCGACTGCATCTCCGCCTGCGTCGAGTACCGCGGCACCGACCTCGGCCGCACGTCGGTGTTGAGCGGCAACAACGCCGGCCTTGGTGGCGACAACAGTTTTACGAACAGTTTGCGAGCTGGAAAAGTTTTCAAGCATGAGAACTCCGTTAAAGGTGACGTGTGCGCAACCACTCTATGACAAGCGGAACAAAAATATTTGTTCGGGTAACAGGGAAAAAATGTCCGCCATGCTCAAGTAAATGCAAATCTGCATGATTGAGCATGGTGGCGAGCTCTTCTTGTAAAAACGAAGGAACGATCAAGTCGTCTCGTGCACCCACGACAAGTTTTGGGACAGTGATGCGATGCACCTCAGCGCTACGATCAAAGGCCATCAGCGCATCCAATCGTTCAGAAATAATGTCTTGTGCCTCGTGGGTGACAGGCGCGTTTGCACGCGCGTTTTCTAACACGCTCCAGTTGTGGTTGAGCCAAGTTGCATCGTGCCCCATAAAGACGGATGAACAGGCATAACCGACAGGATCTTTGAAGAGCATCTCACGACGCGTCGAAAAGAGTTCCTGTCTGTGACGATTGGGTTTGCCCCAGGTCGCGCTAAAGATACAGGCAAGCACGCGCGCGGGTGCGAGTAGGGCCATCGTTTGTGCGATACAGCCTCCGGTCGAGTGTCCCACGACGATTGCCTGATCCACGCCACAGTCATCCAGGACAGAAAGACAGTCTTGCGCAAGCTGATCGATCGTACAGGGGGCTGTACCGCGAGAGCTTTTGGCGATCCCGCGCTGGTCGAGCCTGATCACGCGGTAGTGCGCCGCCAGTGCAGGCACACAAGGATTCCAAAAATTTGCTGTGCCGCCCAAGCCGCTGATGAGTAAAAGCGCGGGCCCCGTTCCGTCCTCAAGAACGTTTAAAGACGCCCCATCGGAAAGTGCCACTGTGTGGCTTCGTGTTGAGCTGATTGGAGTTGACATGGTGTGCGCCTAAAAAATCACTTATGCTGCGTAGTATCGTGTAAACACTGGCACTTGCCAACCTAGGATTCTATATGACACAGATTTTTGCTCTGTCGCAGCGCAGCGATGAGTGACGGCAACCAGATCATTATTCCTCCCTCGTTTATCGCGCTGTTCGTAGAGCCTGGACGGACCAAGCCAAATGCGACGCGAGAGCACATCTATGCACGATACGATTTGTGTGAGGATTTAGCGAATCTATTGACGGAACAGGCGACCAACAAGCTGTGGGAGCTCGGTATTACCGAAGCCGATGTGTTGGAGAGAATTCACCAGGGGCTAGGGGACGTGGATATTGGCCTGTCTGTGGCGGAATCGCAGTGGGTGATCACGCGACTGGCAGAGATCCTTGGCTGGCAGGAGATGTATCCGCCGAGCCAAGGTGAAGTCCGTCAAAAACTTTAGGCTTTGTTTTCTTCTTGGTAACGCTTGATGCCTGTCAGGATTTCTTGATGGGCTTCGTCGATGCCGCCCCAGCCCTGTACTTTGACCCATTTTCCTTTCTCGAGGTCTTTGTAGTGCTCAAAGAAATGCTGAATGGCGTTCAGGCGCATGGGATGAACGTCTGTCGCTTGTTTCCAGTGGCTGTAAATCGGGAGGATTTTGTCTTCGGGAACGGCTAGAAGCTTGGCGTCTTCACCGCCTTCGTCTTCCATATTGAGGACGCCCAGAGCACGGCAACGTACGACTACACCAGGGATAACGGGAAAAGGAGTGATGACTAAAACGTCTACGGGATCACCATCACCAGCGATGGTTTTGGGGATGTAACCATAGTTGCATGGGTAATGCATCGATGTACCCATAAAGCGATCGACAAATAACTCACCAGAGTCCTTGTCTACCTCGTATTTAATCGGGTCAGCATTCATTGAGATTTCAATGATAACGTTAAATGATTCGGGAATTTTCTTACCCGGGCTGACTTTGTCCAGACTCATGGTGACTCCGTAGAAACGAGGTGAATTAGTAAATACCCTAATCTTAGCAAAAATAGACAAAATCGCTTTTTTTCATCGTATCCTGTTCAATGTTAGATACACTTGCTCTATGACTACTTGCTGCGCGAGCCTCCCGTGGAGGGATGTTCTATATCAATAAAAAAGAGACAAACCCATAAAGGAGTTCATCAAATGAGTAACGTCACACTGGGCCTTTACTTTGCCCTCGGCTGTGGAGTGTTAGCGGTTTTATATGGTTTTTTTGTTCGTTCCTGGATCCTTCAGCAGGGCACAGGAAATGCACGCATGGTCGAAATCGCGGAGGCGATTCAGCAGGGGGCAAGCGCATATCTCTCAAGACAATACAAAACTATCGCAGTCGTTGGAGTGGCATTAACGATCCTAATCGTAATCTTTATCGATTACCTGACCGCTGTGGGGTTCGTGCTCGGTGCCGTGCTGTCAGGGGCCTGTGGTTTTATTGGGATGAACGTTTCCGTTCGGGCTAATGTACGAACAGCCGAGGCGGCGACCAAGGGCATGAACGAGGCGCTCAATGTTGCTTTTAAGGGTGGTGCGATTACCGGCATGCTCGTTGTGGGACTTGGAATGCTGGGTGTCGGTTTGTTTTATCTCTATTTGCATACAACCGGCAAAGAGCAAAGCATGTCTGTCATTCTCCACCCTCTGATCGGGCTTGCGTTTGGCTCTTCATTGATTTCGATTTTCGCTCGGCTAGGTGGGGGTATTTTCACCAAAGGCGCAGATGTGGGTGCTGACCTGGTCGGAAAGGTCGAGGCAGGTATTCCTGAGGACGACCCTCGCAACCCCGCTGTGATCGCAGATAACGTTGGTGATAATGTTGGTGATTGCGCGGGTATGGCTGCTGATCTGTTTGAAACCTATGCGGTGACCTTAATCGCGACGATGGTGCTAGGCGCTATGATGATCAAGGTTGCCACTGCAGAGGCAGTTGTGTATCCCCTGGTGTTGGGCGGAATATCCATCATTGCATCGATCATCGGATGCTCTTTTGTTAAAGCCACTCCGGGCATGAAAAATGTGATGCCAGCGCTCTACAAGGGCCTAGTCATTGCAGGTGTCATTTCACTGGTCGCGTTTTATTTCGCAACCAACTGGATGTTGCCCGACAATATCCTTGCAGATGTCGGTTTTGCAACGGGTGGAAAACTACGGCTTTTTGGTGCGACAGTTGTGGGCCTCGTGCTGACAGCGTTGCTAGTGTGGATCACGGAGTATTACACCGGGACAGACTATGCACCGGTTAAGCATATCGCTAAAGCATCTAGTCAGGGTCACGGCACGAATATGATCGCAGGCCTTGGCGTTTCGATGCGCTCGACTGCTTGGCCTGTTTTGTTTGTCTGCGCTGCCATCTACTCAGCCTATTGGCTCGGAGGCATTTATGGCATCGCGATCGCTGCGACCTCTATGCTTTCGATGGCTGGCATTGTGGTGGCACTTGATGCCTATGGCCCGATTACGGATAACGCAGGTGGTATCGCGGAGATGGCAGGAATGCCACAGTCTGTGCGTGATATTACAGATCCGTTGGATGCTGTAGGCAATACGACAAAGGCGGTGACAAAAGGCTATGCCATTGGTTCTGCCGGTTTAGCGGCGCTCGTGTTGTTCGCTGACTATACACACGCACTTGAGGCCAAAGGTCTAAAGGTGACGTTTGATTTGTCAGACCATCGTGTGATCATCGGCCTATTCATCGGCGGATTGATTCCGTATTTGTTCGGAGCGATGGCGATGGAAGCGGTCGGACGTTGCGCAGGTGCAGTTGTTGAAGAGGTGCGTCGTCAGTTTCGCGACATCAAAGGCATTATGGAGGGCACTGCCAAGCCAGAGTACGACAAGGCGGTAGACATGCTGACGACGGCAGCGATTAAAGAAATGATCATCCCCTCTTTATTGCCGGTTGTCGCGCCGATTGCGGTTGGTTTGATCCTTGGACCAGAAGCCTTAGGCGGATTGTTGATGGGCACTATCGTCACGGGTCTATTTGTCGCAATCTCCATGTGTACAGGCGGAGGCGCTTGGGATAACGCCAAAAAGTATATCGAAGAAGGACACTATGGAGGGAAAGGATCGGAGACGCACAAGGCTGCGATTACTGGTGACACCGTTGGAGATCCTTACAAAGACACTGCGGGACCAGCGATTAATCCTCTCATTAAAATCATCAATATCGTTGCTTTGTTGATTGTTCCTTTAATGATTTAAATCTGTTGATACAGGAGCTAAATCTTTAGCGTAGTTTTATAGATTTAGTCGGGGCTTGCTTGTCGAACAAGTCGCCCTGATAAGGAAAAAACTCTAGATCAAACAGGCGCGCTTATTGTGCGCCTGTTTCGACTGATGGATAAAGCGTTAAAATCAAGATCGAAAGCAAAATAAAAGGGGCGAAATCGCTCATGACGGTTCTTAAGTATTTCTACACATTGAGCATGTGTATAGCCTTATGCCTTTCACCCATTTCTTATGCTCACGCTCTTAGTGTCGGCGACTATATAAAAATTGACAAGCTCGTGACAGTGGAGGGACAGCAACTCGCTACGTCCGACCTCAATGGGAAATATTTAGTCGTGCAAGTGTGGGCCACCTGGTGCGCGTATTGCCATCGTCAAAATATCAATCTAATAGAGCTTGTGCGACGCACGCAGGGCGGCAATTTACAGGTGATTAGTTTGTCGGTCGACAAAAAGGAAGAGACCGTTAAAAACTATGTGGAAAAAAACGAGATCAACTTTCCTGTCGCAATGATGACACCAGAACTTGACCGTGCAATTGGTAAGCGGCGAGGGATTCCCGAGCTGTATGTCATTGATCCAACAGGCCGAGTGATTCAAAAGGATTTTGGTCAGATGGTGGATCTTGATGTGTTTGAACTCGCGAGATTTAACCGCCGCTGAGAAAACTATTCGTTCTGAATAGAAAGGTAAATGTTGTAGGCATTCATGCGATTAGCCGCCCTGAAAAGTGGGACCTTTTCATACCGAGTCCAATCGGTTGCAAGATATGCTGATTCAAAAGGCTCGAGATCTCTAGCCGCTTGTTCCATCGACTTGCGTACATACATCAGATAGTCGCGCGTGAACTTTAAATCTTCCGTGGCTGAGGTCGATGCAGGTCCATGCCCCGGCACAATCGCTTTGGCATTGCGAAGTAATAGCTTGTCGAGAGACTTGATCCAGCCCAGGCTGTCAGCGTTGCCAACGTAAGGAATGCGACCGCGAAACACCAGATCTCCTGCGAAGAGCACATCCTCGGAGGGGAAATAGATAGCCAAATCATCAGGCGTGTGCGCAGGCCCCATTTTGATCAAATCCACATCAAGCCCAGAGAGTGACAAGCGCGTATCCTGACTAATCCATCTTGATGCGGGTACGAGACGCGTTTCATCATTCACCCAGGGCGCAAGCTCGGTGCGAGAGGCTTGTAGGCGGAGTTTTGCCGTGTCTGAATTCAGATATTCTTTCCCACCTTCTTGAGCAATGACCGTAGCGCCAATATCGATGAAACTCTGAAGGCCGTAAATATGATCAGCGTGATAGTGCGTCACGATCACAAACTGGATCGGTTTATCGGTGAGTTTTTTGATTTCAGCAATGAGCTGTGTCCCAAGAGCTGGCGAGCCAAGGGCGTCGATGACGATCACTCCCGTTGGACCGATGACTACCCCTGCGTTTGAAATAAAGTTTTTGTTAAGAGCTGACCCAAGCGCAGAGACGCCCTGAGCGTAGTAAGAATTTTTGCTAACAGGGGTAAGAGTCAAGGCTCGCTCAGCAGCTTGACTGTTAGTCGTGAAAATGACAAAAGCAAATATAAAGATGCACAAAAGTTTATGGCTAATGTGCATACAGGTATTGCTCAAAGAAAACTTCAAGGCTTGATGTAGGCGAATTTTTGTTTGACTTGTAAGTCGGCAATCCGGACAACACCCGAGGGGGTGAAAGTTGCCTCAAGAAGGAATTGATCTTTTTTGAGTTTTCGATTTCTGAGTGTAATCTCACACACCTCGAAGACTACGCCGCGAGATACGAGTGCTGAGACGAGAGGCGCATATTCAGTTTTTGATTTTTGATCTTGAGCGCCATCCATCACCAAGTCAACCCCATTGGCATGCATGACGACAGTAATCTTTGTCTTGGGTGCGACATCGAGATGGTTGCGAATATTTCTCAGCCCCTTGATCCCCTGCGCTTGTGCATTATCGATGTGATACAGAACTTTGACCTCTTCTTGAGACGGTGCTTGTTGAGCAATCACAGCGGCAGGAGCCATGCTTAAAGCGAGGCTTATCATTAATGTAGAGATAATTGTTTTCATGATTTATCCAGCTATACCAGGGTTATTAGAAGCACCTTTTATAACAGGTGTGTTGGGTGCTTTGGCTGCAACAGTTTTAATTTGTCGCAGATAGGTCGCCATGACATCCCAAATGGGCTCGCCGCCCGCGTCGCGAGCTGCCTCAGAGACCGGCGCCCATCCTGCGACTTTATATGTTTTTGATGCGTCGATGATATTGTCGCCAATCCGCATATCTGAAATTCTATTGCCAGCCGAGGCAGTAGGATTGATGGTGTATTGCATGCCACCGACACGCACCATATCGCCGCCTTGCTGATAGTAGGGGTCTGGATTAAAGAGGTTGTCCGCGACGTCTTCGAGTACGGTCTTAATCATTTCGCCACTCATGGGCGTGAGCGTCGTGTACGGATAGGTAATGGCAGTTTGGTCAAGCAAGTGCTCCATCGTGATCGCTTGCCCAGGCAAAATCGATGTGCCCCATCTGAAACCTGGTGAGAAGGCGATCTCTGCGCCCTTCATCTCCATCAACCCATCAACAATTAACTGATCGAAGGTGCCGTTAAAGTTGCCGCGGCGATAGAGGGAACCTTGGGCAATCGCGAGCTTTTCATTGAGCTTAGTTTCGTAAGGTGCACGGATTTTATTAATCAGATCATCCATGGGTTTGTCAGCAGGCAACAGATCTGCGAACACTGGCATCAGACGATATCTAAAGTCAGAGACTTTGCCATTCTTGACGTCGAAGTCGAGCACGCCTAGGAACTTGCTGTTCGAGCCGGCATTGGTGACGAGTGTGACGCCTCCTGGGTTGGTCACTTTGACAGGAGTGGGCACACCATCGTGCGTGTGACCGCCCATAATCGCATCAATGCCACGGACACGGCTTGCCATCTTGAGGTCGACATCCATACCATTGTGAGACAACACGACGACAACTTGCGCGCCTTTAGAGCGTGCAAGATTGACCGTCTTTTGCATGTTCTCTTCGTCGATTCCAAAGGACCAGTTTTCGACAAGATAACGGGGGTTTGCGATCGGTGTGTAGGGGAAGGCCTGTCCAATAATCGCGACAGGGATTCCATTCATTTGACGCATGGTGAAAGCATCAAAAACGGGATCTTCGAAATCCGTCGTTTTGATGTTTTGCGCAACAAAGTTAACCTTGCCAGCGAAGTCTTTTTCGACAATTTCTTTGACACGTGCTTCACCAAGGGTCATTTCCCAGTGAGCCGTCATGATGTCCACGCCAAGCGCGAGACAGGCATCGACCATGTCTTGACCTTTGGTCCAAAGCGCTGTGCCAGAGCCTTGCCAAGTGTCACCACCATCTAACAGCAGTGCGCCAGGACGACTTGCGCGGACTTGTTTAACTAAGGTCGCCAAATGTGCAAAGCCGCCAACCTTGCCGTATTGCAACGCTGCTTTGTCAAAGTCAAGATAAGTCAACGCATGGGCTTCATGTGTGCCAGGCTTGAGGCCGTAAAACTTCAAAAAGGCATCACCCACTAAGTGCGGGGGCATGCCAAACTGAGAGTCAAATCCTAAATTGACATTGGGTTCGCGAAAGTAAATGGGTTTGAGTTGAGCGTGACAGTCGGTAAAGTGCATCAGATGCACGTTGCCGAATTCTGGCAAGTCATATAACGACGATGCAGCTTGAGCGCGACTGGCTCCTGAGCCGAGCGAGAGGCCCGCAGTTGATGCAATTGCCATCAACTGAACAAATTCACGACGACTCATACCCATTTTGCTTCCTTACAACGTGTGACTAATGGTCTAGTAATTTACTTATTAACAGGTGAGGCGGGATCTAACAAAAGAGCCATCACGTCTTTAATTTGTTGCTCTGTCAACAGATTGAAGTGCGCCATGCGAGGCATGTTGCTGCAAGCGTTATAGGCCTTAGAGTTACTGATCCGGTTCCAGGTGTAAACCAAGATGGGCTCACTGTTGCCGCGGGTCTTGCCGTAGGCGAGCAGTGAGGGACCAATGTTGCCATAAGAGATCTCTTCTTTTGTGACCTGATGACAGTTGTAGCAACCCCCGCCGTTCACTGTTTTCAGAGTGTCGCTCCATGTTGCGCCTCGACCGCTTTTAGCAATCTTGTCGCCGGCGGCCCAATTCCCGAGATACTTGCCATCTGAAGGAGGCTTGATTGCAGCAAGGGCAGCCTTTTGGAGTGCCTCGGCTTTCTTTTGTCCCTCAGCGCTTGCCCGAAATTTTTCGTCCGAACACAACGCTTGGAACTCATCTTGTTTGATGCGATCCATTTTTGCGATGCCTTGTTCGCGGAAACTACGCTCCATTACGGCCTGCACTGCAGGATCGACTTTCTGGGCAATGCTCGATGGTGAGATGCTCAGAATCAGCAAACCTGTACTGATACTCAGTCCGAGTTTTGTCAGTGTTGTTTTCATTTGTATGCTCCCTCGATTAGCGCTTCAAACCGGGTGTCTGAATCGTGCCGCCGTTTGCAGTGTTCGCCATAAAGACGGAAAGTGCGATGGTGGCATCAGAGCCGTAGATTGGAAAAGGCATGCGTTGTTGACGGTAGCAATCATTCAGACGACGCTGCATTGTCCAAAAAGTACCGCTTGACACACGATAGGCAGGCCAGCTGCCCCAACCATCGGCTGCACCTTTGGCTTTAGTTAGGTTAGGTAAATCTTGCATGCGGATACGTTTGTTATCCACGGCATGACAAGAGGCGCAAGAAAAATCCATTGGTCCACCTTGAAGATAAAAAATCTTTTCTCCAAGCGCCAGCATTTCTTTTTCTTTAGGATGTGAAGCGGGTACATTGACTTTCATGCCTTTTGATTGAGTGACTACATAGGCAACAATTGCTTCAAGATTCTTTCGAATCCCTTTGCCGAAAGAGCCATTCACGACTTCAGCCTCTGGGATTCCTTGAATCGTGCTCATACAGGTCATCAGTCGTGACTCAAGATCCTGCACACGGTTGGTATCTTTGAAATAACGTG
This sequence comes from uncultured Burkholderiaceae bacterium, assembly GCA_963926265.1. Classification (GTDB taxonomy): domain Bacteria; phylum Pseudomonadota; class Gammaproteobacteria; order Burkholderiales; family Burkholderiaceae_B; genus Zwartia. The sequence goes on along the minus strand of CAWUWN010000033.1, from coordinate 21,291 downwards.
GCAACTGAGCAGAAGCGCCCTTAATCACGCCAGCACCTAAACCGAGATCGCACTTTTCTAAGCTAGCTTTTTTGGGACCAGCAGGCTTAGACCAAAGCTCTTCACCTTCAGCTTCATAAAGTTCTGCAGGATTGCCGTCTGCAAGCATACGGCGATACTCTGCTAACTGGTCCGATGCAGACTGCGCATAAACAATCGGTGTCGTGACGATCAGGCTTGCAAGAAGCCCTGCAAATACATACCGTTTCATGGAATGTCTCCTATTAGCCAGTCCGAAATAATCGCTGTGTGCGTGTCAGTCGGAGTAGGCTTGGTTGTTATTTGATTTCAGTTTTGTCGGTTCGAGTTTCATTTTTATTGTCGACCCAAGTGACAGTCAACGTGTCGCCTTTCTTCGCTGAGCCTTTGAGTTTGAAATGCAGGAAAGGATCTTTTGAAACTGCGGGACCGAATTGGGCGCCATAGACCATTTTGTCACCAACTTTTGCTTCAACAGTTGAAATGAACCAGGCAGGAATAAGTTTGCCTTCTGAATTTTTACGCTGACCTGTATCCATGTCGTGTTTCATCAGCACGCGGACGTCAACGACGCCATCTTTTTCTGTTGCACGAATGCGCATTGGACTTGCCATGATTGATTCTCCTAGACTATCTGTGTGCCCAGATTGGGCTAAATGGTTTCAATGAAATGGAATGTCTGAGTGGATTGTGAGCGTTTAACCGCCGCAACCACCGAGAGTGACTTTGACTTCTTTTGAAGCCATCAACCATTTACCATCAACTTTAGCCAGTGCAAAAATATTTGATGTTTGACCCATTTTGACACGTGTTGAAGCAAAGGCTTGGGCGCCAGCTGGAACAATAAACATTGCTGCCATTGCACTTGGGTTTTTCTCAACCAAGATTGCCATCTCTGTTGCTTTCAAGCTCGTTTCTACGCCTACAGGTACGACAGCGCCGTTCTCTGCGATGTCAGGTGCGCGCAGGGTTACGGCATCCGATTTTTGTGGTGCGCCACCGCCCAATGCTTTTGCTACATCGTCGATCGTCTTTGCTTCGAATGCAGCTTTATTCCATGTTGCGGCTTCTGCCTCAGTCATCAGTCCTGCGCTGGCCATCAGGCCAACTAGTGCGGTCATTTGCAGGAGTCTGCGTCGTTGTACGTTCATGATTGTTCCTTTGCGGATAGAAATTGGAAATATATTTTTTTATGAATTTAATATAGTTATTGTGCCTAAGAGCCTGACAACATCCACTTCACCAGACGATTGATTTCTGGATCTGGAACTTGTGGGTGTGGAGGCATAGGTATTGCACCCCAAGCACCTGAACCCCCATTTTTAACTTTTGCACTCAGCTTGGCAAGCACATCTTGGTCTTTATATTTTTTAGCGACATCGGCAATCGATGGTCCAACACCCTTTGAAGCGGCAGCATGACATGCTGCGCAATTGTTTTTCGTGAAGGATTGTTGCAGTGCAGCTGAGTCTGCGCTTGCAGCAGTAGGTTTAGATGGTGTAGCAGTTGCAACGACAGATTGAGCGCTTGCAACTTTCGTCACATAGTTGGCGCCTGGCAAAGCTTTTAGCGGGGGTTGCGAGGAGTCAGCTCCACGATATGGGCCAAATGTGCGATTTTGCTCGGCAATGTTGTTGTGTGCATTGCGTGCAAACGCTGGCAGTGTCGAGGTAATTTTGATCTCCGTTGCACAGTTCGTCATACAAGCAGTCGCTTTGACATCAGGTGTTCCAGAAACCGACCACATGCCATGCTGAGTCGTCATGCCGTTGCGATTGGGCATACGACCTTGAACTTCAGCTATATTTTTGTCGCTGAGCGTAAAGTCCTCAGGCACAACTTCTCCGAGCGCCAAGATAAAGGCCACCAGTGAGTAGGTCTCATCAGCAGTGAGTGTGCGTGGTGCGTTCCAAGGCATCGCGCGATAGATATAGTCGTACAGCGTTGAGACTGTGGAGACTTTCATGAGCGTAGTGCGTTGTGGCTGATTTTGTGATGTCAGTGAGCTCACGCGACCTGTTGCGATGTCTTTAGCCGTGGTGCCACCCACGATGGGTGTGAAGACTTCGTTAGACTCACCAAAGGCGCCGTGACAGCTCGCACATTTTGCTTCCCATATTTCTTGGCCTTGGTCTGCTGTCCCTGAGCCTTTAGGTAAACCTTTAAAGTCAGGTCTGACGTCAATATCCCACGCTTTAACCTCCGCTGGGGTCGCGTCGCGGCCAATACCTGTGTATTGAGAAACATTCTGGGCGTGTGCCAGACCGCTTGCCAACGCAATGGCAAAGGCAGCTAGGCTGGTAAGTGTTTTAACCAACTTGTACATTGCTGACCTCTCCATTGACGTCGACTTTCCAAGATTGAATAGCATTGTTGTGATAAATGGAACGAGTCCCGCGCACTTCTCTGAGCATCCGAATGGGCGGTTGTACATAGCCTGTTTCATCAATGGCGCGTGACTGCAAGATTGCGGGTGTGCCATCCCATGTCCAGTTGATGTTAAAGCGTGTCAGTGCTTTGCTTAGGATAGGCGATTCCATTCGCGCTTCTCGCCAGTTTCGGCCGCCATCGACAGATACATCGACACGTTTGATTTTGCCGCGACCGGACCAAGCAATACCGCTAATGTTGTAGAAGCCCGTTGTGAGGAGCTGTTGCCCACCCGAAGGGGTGGTAATCACCGACTTACACTCTTGAATAGATGTGTATTGTCTGTGCATGCCATCGGGCATCAAATCAATGTAATGGACTGCTTCATCTTTGGAAGCATAAGGCATGTCGCCCACTTCAATTCGACGTAGCCATTTAACAGAGCTCACGCCCTGTACGCCCGGAACAACCAGACGTAGCGGATAACCATTTTCAGGACGTAACATTTCACCATTCATCGCCCAGGCAACGATGACGTCGTCGCGTGCAATTTCCATTGGGATTGTGCGTGTCATCCCTGAGCCATCGCCACCTTCGGCCAGAACATATTTGCCTTTGGTGAAATCCGCACCGACCATGTCAAGCAATAAAGACAAGGGGATGCCTGTGAATTCACAACAAGAAATCATTCCGTGGGTGTACTGGACGGTTGGTACTGCAACGTTGCCCCATTCCATGCCAGTGTTTGCGCCGCACTCAATGAAATGAATGCGCGAAACAGAGGGTAAGCGCATCAAATCTTCCATTGTGAAGACCATCTCTTTCTTCACGAGGCCGTTGATCATGAAGCGGTGCTGTGCGGGGTCAATGTCGTACCAGCCCTGGTGGTGACGCTCGAAGTGCAAGCCACTTGGCGTGATCATGCCAAATAGACCTTGTAGGGGGGTGAATGCGACCGAGGCGGCAGATACGCGCGTGAGACCTGGGGATTCGCGACGCTGAAGGTTCGCTTCGTATTTAGAAGGCATACCGTATGGTTTGGCAGCAACAGGTTGCCCAAGTGTGGTCTGCCAAGGTTGCTTTTGCAAAATAGCAGGGTCGCCCTGATTAGCATGCGCAGAGTTTGCTAGGCCAGTCGCAGCTGCGCCCGCAGCAACCGCTCCAAAAAAGCTATTGCGCAAAAAACCTCGACGGGTATCGTCCATACCCTGTTCGGTTAACTCAGAAGCAAAGTTCCGAGATAAAAAATTTTCGGGCGCTTTCTGGAGTTTTCCGGGTTGAAACGCTAAGTCTTTCGGGTTCAACATAGTCCTCGCTCGGGTCAAGCAAATGATTGGTATAGGGGTAACCCATAAAAGACAAGTATATATTCATTCGTTATAAATATATACCCATGGGTAATATGCATTGAAATTTACTTAATTTTCAGTATTAAATAAACTAAGGCATACCCTAATATGTGCAAAATTAACTAAAAACCCTCGAAATTAAGAAAAAATTAGGAGAGACGAATGAGTTCGGACCACATTACAGACGTTGAGGCGCTCAGTGGCGACCCACGAAGAACGCGAAGAGAGTTTTTACGCAATACCTCTGCCATCGGTATGGGTCTAGGTTTTGCTTCGGTGGCTCAGCCCACTTTCTCGCAGGTCATACAAACAGATTTTGCGGGTATCAAAGCGGGAGAGGAAACGATTGTTGAGGGCGATCACGAGATTTTTGCCTATGTTGCAAGACCGGCAGGGGGTCAAAATAAGCTGCCGATTGTGATCGTTGCGAGTGAAATATTCGGAGTGCATGAGCACATTGCTGATGTGACACGTCGATTTGCAAAGCGTGGTTATCTCGCCATCGCGCCAGAGTTTTTTACACGCGCGGGAGATCCGTCATCACTCGGGACGATGGCCGAGATCATGTCCACAATCATTGCTAAAACTCCTGACAAGCAAGTCATGGCCGATATCGAATTGGCGCTGAAGTGGGCGGGCACACGTGGTGGAGATTTAAATAGAGTGGGCGTGACAGGTTTTTGCTGGGGAGGAAGAATTACTTGGCTCGCAAGCGCTTACATTCCGCAGGTCAAGGCAGGCGTTGCTTGGTATGGTCGGCTAGTCGGAGAAAAAAGTACAAACTTTCCAGCACATCCGGTTGATTTAGCAGCACAGCTCAAGGCACCAGTGCTAGGTCTGTATGGCGGAAAAGATACGGGTATCAGTCTGGAAACAGTCGAACAAATGAAAAAGGCACTAGCTGCAGCGAAAGGTAATAAGGCCGCTGCTGCAAGTCGCTTTGAGATTTACCCTGATGCACCCCATGCTTTTAATGCAGACTATCGTGCATCCTACCAGCCAGGCCCCGCAAAAGATGGATGGGAAAAATGCTTAAGCTGGTTTGCACAGAATGGGGTCTAAATTTAAAACTTTGACTATGTTCGAGTTTGCATAAGTAAAGAAGTAAAGAAGTAAATTTTATTGGTAGTAAGAGTAAAACCTGATTTTTAATAGAACAATAATGCAGTAAAAAAATAAAAGTTAAAAACATCAACAGGGGAAACCAATGAAGAAAAACCTCTCAATCAAGGCGCTCATGCTGTCAGGGCTTCTGGGCCTGACGCTGAGTGGACCCTCGCAAGCGCAAGATATTCAAGCACAGCGCTTGTATCACCAAAGCCTTGCAGCAACATGTGCCAACTGTCACGGAACAAATGGCGTGAGTGTGCCAGGCGTCACTGTGCCAATGATTAATCAATTACCTGCGTCTGTGATGTATGAGCTTTTGATTGCATACAAAACGGATAAAAGGAAAGGGACGATTATGAATCAATTGGCCAAGGGTTATACCGACGAGCAACTCAAAACGATTGCAAACGTTCTCGGCAAGAAAAACTAAAGGGGCATACTCATGAATCGTCGTCTATTTCTAGGCCAAAGCGCTGCGGTCGCAAGCTTGGCCTTTGGTTTAAATGGTCAGGCAAACGCAAAATCGTTGAAGTCTGCCCAAATTGTTGTGATTGGTGCAGGTTATGGTGGAGCCACAACGGCCAAGTATTTGCGCATGATGTCAAACAATACGGCACAGGTCACGCTGATCGAACCGAATCCACAATTTATTTCTTGTCCTCTGTCGAACCTGGTAGTGGGGGGCTCACGTAAGCTTGCTGAGCTCACTGTGCCATATACGGGACTAGAGAAAAATCACGGTGTGAAGATGGTCAAGGACTCAGTCGCGAGTATTGATCGACAAAAGAAAACTGTACAGCTGGCTTCCGGTCAAACAGTCAAGTATGACAAGCTTGTGTTGTCGCCCGGTATCGGACTGATGATGGATAAAATCGAGGGTCTTGATGCAGCAAATAAAGCAGGCGTGACATTGCAAGCATGGAAAGCAGGGACTGAAACAACGGCATTGCACAAGCAAATTACAGAAATGCGTGATGGTGGTGTGTATGCATTGAGTATTCCACTCGCACCGTATCGCTGTCCCCCTGGACCCTATGAGCGAGTATGTCAGGTCGCAAACTATTTGCAGAAAAATAAACCCAAATCTAAAGTGCTCGTGCTGGATGCGAATCAGGACGTCACTTCGAAGGGCAAGTTATTTAAAGCCGCTTGGGCAACGCTTTATCCAGGAATGATCCAGTACATGCCAGAGCACAACGTAACAGCCATTGACGCCAAGACCCGCACCATCAAGTTTGAGGTGCAGGATGAGGTCAAGGCAGACGTGTTGAATATCTTGCCACCAATGCGTGCGGGCGACTTGATCGTGAAGTCTGGCTTAGCTGATTCGAACGGACGTTGGTCTAACGTTAAGTTTTTAAACTTTGAAGCGGTCGCAGCTAAAGATATTCACATCATTGGAGACTCGATCCAGGTGGCTCCTGGCATGCCGAAGTCAGGCCATATGGCGAATCAACATGCAAAGGTTACTGCGGCAGCGATCATTGCTGAATTGAGCGATATCGCAATTAATCCGCAACCGATGCTCACCAACACTTGCTACAGTTTTGTCAATGCGACAGATGTTGTGCATGTGGCAAGCGTTCATCACTATGTGACTGCTGATAAGACGTTTAGGACTGTTAAAGGATCAGGTGGCCTGTCACCTGCGCCAACAGCGTTAGAGGGTACCTACGCATGGGGCTGGGCAAAAAATATATGGGCCGATAGTTTGGTATAAAAATAGTCATTAGAAAAAAAGCTATCAGGTTTTCGCCTGATAGCTTTTTTTCTTTGGCGGAGAGGAAACTGCGTCAACGAAGAATGATATTTCACGCTAGGCCGTTTTGAAGTGAGCGGTTGCAATGAGCATCATATGGGGCACGGTGACTGCAGCGAGACTAATAAATATGAGTCTGAGGATGAGCGTATCTGTAGGTAAGGTTGACCAGAGCCACCAGAGCACTCCCCCAAGCAATAAAGTTACTAGCGTGTAGGTCAGCAACATACGTACTAAGCGAGAATGTTGCTGAGGTGGCGCCATCACAAATAAGCTTAAAAGATGACGTGGACTATGCATAAAACAAAAATACACAGTGAAATAGATCAATGGCGAGGTCAGATAAGACAGTGCAAGTAACATGAGAAATTCAAAAGCAGCTCTCCATTGCTGATGACAAGCAGCACACCCTGCAAAGAGTCCCATTGCGCTCACTAATAACCAAGTAGGTAAAGCTAAAGTTTGAGCGAGTTTGCTACCATTTTCACCAGAGAGTTGTTCAAAAATAATCATGACGATTTCTGTGTGAAAACCGATTGGCATAAGCAGTAATAATGCGCCGGCACCTAGTCGCAAGGGTTGAGTGATTGAATTTTTCCAATCGCCAGAAAAGTGCCAAGCGCTGATTGCTAAAAAGATTAATAGACTGAAGGTAGGCAACCATGCCCAAATTAAAACAACCAGTGTGGCGATGGAAACATAGCCGAACGTAAATAAAAAGACCTGCTGAGGATTGTTTCGAATGCCTATGCGTTCTGCGATCCACGGATCGAGTGCACCATGTGGCAAGCCAAGCACAACAATGACAATGCCTAAAACAGCAAGCTGTGTGGTAGGTGAGAATATGTCAGGAAAAATATGAATACACAGCAAAGTGACTAAGGCAGCCAAGGGAAAAAGCAGACGTTCAATCCCAAGAATTTTAGTCAATGACGATGAGTCGGTCTGAATCATGTTGTGCGCCAAAATGCGCGAGAAAAGAGTGCCTTGATAAATGGTGCTTTGGGTAAGCAGGCCACGATATGCAAGTAGTCTAGCAAACTTGCGCGATCATTCATAAAACGGATAAAGCGCTCCGGCTGAGTTTTTCCTAATAGCGTATTAAAAAGGGTTGGCGCAATCATTGGTTGTGAATGGATAACCAAAAGAAAGAGTTGATCCATTTGTTGGAGCCAAAATCCAGATCGTTTTTGAGAAATGATCGTGCCCTGCGTGCAGTAATGTTCAGCACACTGTTCTGCCCAGCGTTGTATCCTCATAAATCCATAGCCAGATGAAGGGCGCAAAGCACCTCCCCCTAAGCCTGCACGCGGATGATCGCTTTGGTGAGTGGGCAGGCCCATCGGAAGATTGCCATACTCTGTGCGAAGGCATATTGAATGAGTTAAACCTCGCTCTGAGAGTAATTGATTAAAGGCTTGCTTGAGCTCATCTGCAGAGTATGGGCGGCTTGCAAAGAGTGTGAGTTCGATGAGCAGACGATCAGGAGAGAGGGGTAGGATATATGTAAAACAAAACTCACCGTTGAGGACACGCATATCTGTCATGAGTTCTAATTCAGAGAGCTCAGTATGCGTCCCATTATTGAGTTGAATCTCCGCCCCTAAAAAACATTGATATAGGATGGATTGCTCAAGATGTCCGTGACTCGGTGGGCGGGTATCAATGACGTGTGTTGCGACGATATTTTCCTGAGTAGTTTCAATCGCCCACCCATCTTCCTGTCTACTGACATTGCTGACGACTATGCCGAGTCTAGACTCAATCGTCGGACATTGAGCGATTTTTTCCCAACAATCAAGGTAAAAATCAGCAGAGCGTATGTATTGATAGGGATGGAAAGTGCTGCTTCTCGTTTCAACGGGTTGACCTTGTTGCCCAAAGCGCCAAGCGGGCCAACTGTGACTAACCAAATGAGAAAGTGCGTGTTGTCGAGTCGACCAGAAACACCAGCTTCGATCGTCTTGGTAGTGTGTGCGTGGTTCTAAAATAATGATTGATTTAAGCGTTTGACGGCAAGCCAGCTCACGCGCAAGCGAAAGACCAGCACAACCTCCACCGATGATCGCAAGATCAAAGCGGTTGGTCGGTTCCAAAGCAGTCTTGTAAGTGTTGGTGTAAGGAGCGTGCATGGCAGGGATTCGTTTGTCGCAAGCTAGGAGATACAGCGTAACGTATCAGCGCCGAAGCTGCACAAACTACTTTGCGTGGTTGTGAGACTACTGCACGCCGATCCCAGGAGCGATAGTCTGAATGCGTGATTGTTTGACCAATCTCACTATAAACATGGGCTGCAACGATGATGCCATAGCGTGCAGCTGGCGGCAGATAGACGACGCCACTCAGTCCACTTTGATAATATTCTTGCGCCAATGCCAGTAGTCTTTTGGTTGACGACTGTAGGCTGAGTGCTTGTTGTGCGCTTGGAGATAGGATTTCTTTTGCGGCCATGCTGCCAAGCCAGGTTGCAGGTAGATAGATACGGCCGAGTGCCGCATCTTGCCCCACATCACGCGCGATATTTGTCAGCTGCATCGCGATTCCTAGATCGATAGCAAAAGGCCATGCTTGTTTGTGTTGAACATCTAATAGTTCACACATCATTAAGCCAACAGTCCCCGCAACTTGATAAGCATAACGAAGTAGGTCCGCTTCGTCTTGAATCTGTTGCATCGTCAAATCAGATTGAATGCCGTCGATGAGAGACAAAACGGGTGCCTGTGGCATGGCCAGTTCTTGCATCAATGCGATCATATCTGACACACATGGATTGTCGGAGCGACCGCTTTGTATAGAATGCTTGATGCAATCTAATTCTTTTATGGCTAAGTCTGGAACGATTGCTTCGTCCGCCACATCATCTACGTAGCGGCAAAAAGCATATAAACGTGCTGCACGCGCGCGATATTCTGGAGCGAGTAAATGACTTGCGAAGTAAAAGCTTCGCCCGTGCGATTTGAGTACTGCCAGGGCTTGATCCTTGGCAGGTGTCATAGGCGCTGACTCAGTTCGACTTCTGGTAGGAGTCGGTCCACCACTTTCGCTGAGGAGACAACGCCAGGCAGCCCTGCACCTGGATGTGTACCCGCACCTACGAGAAATAGGTTGGCGGGACCTTCGCCCCGATTATGAAAGCGAAACCAGGCCGATTGACTAAAAATCGGTGAAACCGAAAAACCGGCACCGTCAGGAGAGAGATAGCGTTCTTTAAAGTCGACGGGTGTCATGAAGAACTGATCCACGATATGTTCACGTAAGCCGGGGAGCGTGCGCTCACCCAACGCGTCAATGACGCGATCAGCCAAGAGGGGACCTGTTTTTTCCCAGTCAATATTTGCTTGTAGATTTGGGACAGGTACAAGTGCATAAAAACTATCCCCGCCCTCAGGTGCAAAACTCGGATCGGTTGCGGTCGGTCTATGGAGATAAATCGAAAAATCATCTGCTAAGACTTTGCGATTAAAAATGTCATCGAGCAATTCTTTGTACCGCGGCCCCATCCAGATCGTGTGATGCGCCACCTTTGGATATTGAGTGTTGGCCCCAAAAAAAAGTACAAACAATCCCATGGATTTGCGCCAACGATCTGCTTTAAAGCGGGCAGTCCATTTAACAGTTTGTTTGGGTAAAAGGTCTTTGTAGAGATGGACGGGATCAGCATTGGAAATTACATAATCGCAACGCAAACTTTCCTTGTGTCCTTCTTCATTCTCTATTTCGACACTTTTAATATCACCGTTTTGATTCGTTAAGGAGGTGACTGTGGTGTTTAATTTGATCTCTATACCTTGCTCAACCATGAGGGTGCCCAGCGCATCGACTAAAGCGCCCGTGCCCCCCATTGCGAAGTGCACGCCATGTGCTTGCTCTAAAAAGTGAATCAGTCCGTAGATGCAGGTGGTGTCAAAAGGATTGCCTCCCACTAGCAAGGGCTGAATAGAAAACGCTTGGCGTAAATAATCACTTTTAAGATAGCGGCACACCATTTGCCAGACTGTTCGCCACGCGCCCAACCGTGCGAGGTGAGGGATCTGCGCAAACATGAATGCAATGCTGTGAAAGGGACGGTCTGAGAGTTTTGTAAAGCCGATGTCATATAGTTTTTTAGACTGTTCAAGTAAGCGTCGGTAGCCATCTACATCTTCAGGGTTGATCCGTCGAATTTCGGCGAGGGTATCCTCGAGTGTGCCACCGTAATCAAAGTGGTTGCCATCGGAAAATTCAAAGCGATACCAGGGTTTAAGTGGCACGAGTTTGACATGGTCGTGCAAGGATTGACCAAACAGTTCGAAGAGCTCCTCGAATAGAAAAGGTGCAGTCAATACCGTAGGACCAGCGTCGTGTTTGAATCCAGCTCGCTCAAACACCTGTGCTCGCCCACCTAGCCTTGGACAACGATCAATTAGTGTGACTGCGTACCCTTTTTTCCGTGCGCGGAGTGCCGCGGCAATACCTCCAAAGCCACCACCAATGACAACAACTTGACTCATGCTTCCTCGAGACTCAGTTTGCCGCAAAGACTCATTAGAAACTCCCCACTGTTTGCGGGTAATTGGGCTGCATGGCGTTCAGCTTTGTGCAGATAAGTTTGCACCAAGTGACTCGCTTCGGCTGTTGCTTGGGTTCGATCTAGGTGAGACTGCTCTAAAACGCTGATGATGTTGCAAGCGCTGCGCGCCTGATCGTCTTTGACATCATTAAGATCATCTGCGATCTGGTAGGCGATAGCAAAAGAGAGACCTGCAGCTGTTGCATCAGGTAACGCGTTGATTTGATTGCTGGCGATCATGACAAGCTCAAGCGGTAAAGCTAAGAGACTACCAGACTTAAGGGAGGCAATATTGAGGTATCCCTCCAGCTTGACTGGTTGAGTTGCATAAGACAAGTCTAGTGTCTGACCGCAGATTAAGTCTGCAGTTCTTTGATGTAGGCGGGAAACCAGTGTTTGAGAATTGGGTTGAATCGAGTTAATGGTATCGAATGCAGCTGAAAGCATTAAAGTGCCCGCACACATGGCGGTACTTTTATCGAACCGAGACCATGCTGTTTCTTTATCGCGGCGTCGCGTGTCGCCATCTTGTATATCGTCATGTAATAAAGAGGCGTTATGAATCAGCTCGCAGCTTGCTGCGATGGCGATACAGACACTTTCACTTAATCCTAGTTCAAGGCCCGCAGTAAGTGCCAATCTTGCTCTGGTACAACTAGCATTGCTATCAAAGTGATAAATAATCAGATCGTTTAGGTCGTTTGCATCTGTACGACAAAGCTTATTAAGAATAAACGCATCCATTTTCTGCAACAGCGTTTCTATTCTTGTAATGGTTGCTGGAGCAAGTGTCCTCATTTGCACATCCTAAAAAAACAATCCCTGGTCAATGTTGCTGACCAGGGATTGGATCTTGCCAGCGTCACCGTTAAGTGGCGTCTGGACAAACTTAGTTGGTCGCGCCTTGTGACTTGCGAACAGCGATCATGAAAATCATAACGCCGAACATTGCTTTGGCCACGATGTCAGAAATGGTGTAACCCACTTCGATCACAGTGGTAGCGGCGCCGCCACTCAAGGACATGACAAACGGTGCAAAGTAAACAATCGGGTAGAAAGACCAAGAAATCACAACAACCCAGCGGGCTGCACCGATTAGTCCACGAACGTCAGCAGGTTGCTTTTCGATCGACTCGGACAAACCTGAGAACAAGTTGATGACGATATATAGGAAAGGAATCATCGACAACGCGCCCCACAGCATACGTGTGCTGTCGATGCCGCCAGAAACTTCACCTGGATAACCAAGAATAATCATCAAGGCAGCTGCACCACCGAGCTTGACGCTCTTGTCGATTGTTTCTGCACGACTCAAACCCATGACCAAAATTAATTCAATCAAGAGAAGGGGAACGGTCAAGAGCCAATCTACATAACGATAAGCAACGTTAAAGGTCACTCCGGTTGCTTTTACAACGCCATTGACTGCCGTGTAGGCTTCGCCAAAGCTTGAAAAGATGCGGAGGTAGTGGTAGCCAGCAATGAATGTCACTAGACCGGTAATAACAAGTGCAGTTTTATATTTTTGGGAAACTTGTGAGAGTCCCAGCCAGAAGAAAATTGTTGCCGCAAAAAAAGTTGCGACGCCAAAGGAAAATGCGTTGTATATCAGCTCATACTGCCCAAAAGTCAATTGCATTTGGATTGTCTCCTAAAGGAATGCTTGAATTGTGATCACTGCCGTTCCTAGGCCCTTGAAAAATGCAGAATGACCGCAATACTTTGGGCAGACCATTTTGAGGTGACAAAAAGATCAGAACGATACGACTTTAGACCTCAAATTTGTTGAGTGCAAGATTAATTAAATTAATGTTGTTTAATTATCTCATTATGAAAATAAGGAAATAAATCAAATTTACATAACCTTAGCTAAGCTTAGCCAAGCTAAATTTAGTTTTGTCTGAATGGGGAGAATAACAGTCGAGTGAAACCAAGCCATGAAATGGTTGGTGCCGGAGAAAGGAATCGAACCCTCGACCTTCTCATTACAAGTGATAAAAAGTAACTATTCTGAGATGTTGAGTGGTATTGAATTAACTCAAGATAAAGTAGAAAATGAACACAAAATCACCCATTTGTGTAAAAAATTAGTATTATTTATGCTTCTAAGTATTCCTCGATGTTGATATAATTTGCCTACATATTGCCTACATTCAATGAAATGTAGCGAATTGTTGATTCCGGGAGGAAATGTGGGCAAAAAAGATAATTTCACGGCAGAGCGGGTCGCTGGATTTGCTTGCGAAATTGGAAAGCAACAGACCATTTATTGGGATGGAAAGACCCCCGGTCTTGGATTGCGAATTACATCCAAAGGAACAAAGTCTTATATTTTTGAGAGTCGACTACACGGTCAAACGATCAGACTGACTATCGGAAATCCAGCTATTTGGCCTTTAGAGACGCAATGGAGAAAAGAACCTGATTCAGCTGTACAGGTCGAGCACCGTAGAGGCGCACGTGATGAGGCACAGCGTCTAGGAACTTTGATTAGCCAAGGGATTGATCCTAGAGCACTAAATGCTGAAAGAATAGCTAAAGCAAACGCACAAAAAGCAAATAAAGAACCTGCGATATCTGCGTGGGATGCATATTTAGAGGCTAAATCAAAAAAGTGGAGTGAAAGGTATGTTTCAACACATAAACAATACTCAAGAAAAGGTGGAGAAAAGATTACGAGGGGTAAACGTCCGGGTATGGGCGATAAAAAAGCTCCTGGAGCACTAAGAACGCTGCTCGAATTACCTTTAAATCAGATTGATCGTGACAAAGTAAAGGCACACATACTTCAGATTGCTGAGACAAAGCCAGAGACAGCAAGGATGGCTTTAGCACTATTGAGAGGCTTTCTGAGTTGGGCAGCTGACGTTCCCAAGTATCGCGAGCAAATCAACATGGAAGCTTGTTCAAGGATAGGTAAGGAATTGCCTACATCAAAGTCGCGAGACGATTGTTTACAGCGTGAGCAGTTGCATCTTTGGTTCAGTGCGGTAAACGCATTACCCAATCCAGTCATACGCATATATTTGCAATGTCTACTGTTAACTGGAGCTAGACGTAGCGAACTCTCAAACTTGAGATGGGAGGAAGTAGATTTTCAGTGGCATACATTGACAATTCGCGACAAGGTTGAAGGAAGCCGAACCATACCACTGACCCCATACGTAGAAAAGTTGCTTCTTGAATTGCATGAAGTTAATCATAGGGATTCTGTGATTAGCATTCAAAAAGGTAGCGCAGAGATCAAAAAAAGGAAGCCATCACAGTGGGTCTTTTTTAGTGACGCCTCAAAGGATGGAAAAATTCAAGAGCCACGCCTTGGACATAATCGAGCCCTAGCATCGGTAGGATTACCACCTCTTTCTGTTCATGGGTTACGTAGAAGTTTTGGAACGTTAGCAGAGTGGGTCGAGTGTCCTGCTGGAATAGCGGCTCAAATTATGGGGCATAAGCCAAGTGGGATCGCTGAAAAGCACTACCGCAAACGACCTATTGATTTGTTGCGTGTCTGGCATACGAAAATTGAGAGTTGGATCTTGAGCCAAACTTCAGTTGTCACAACTGATATTTATCCTGTAGCTAAATTGAAAAGTTCGACTGCATAAAAGAGTTTTAAAAATCAGCATATCAAGCCTCATTACAAGTAAAAATTGTCTGGAGTAGGTAATGAAGAAGAATATTTTGATTCCTGGCGAAATTTTGCATATTGAGCTAGGTCAGGTTGCTGAATTGATCGCAAGTGCTCTATCAGAAGATTCTGACGAGATTGCCGAATGGATCAGATATCAAGTGGCATTGAGAGAGTGGAGTGTGCTCGTAAAAGATAGCATTTTAAGTGGGCATTTAATCCCACTAAATCCACTAACTTTAATACGCCAAGATGGTGTGCTAGGAGATGCGTTAGATCGAAGCGTGATTACACAAGAAAGTTTAATTGCCTTTTTAAAACAGTCTGGTTTTGAAGATCAGACGATAAAAGCAATATCAAAAAATCTTATACACATAGATGTTCCTAAACCAGAGCCTAGGCTGAGATATCAAGAGAAGGCAATTTTGGCAGCGCTCAAAAAGATGGGTTATGACGCAGAAAATATACCCTTATATAAAAATGGAAGAGATGGTGTTAAGTCTGAAGTGAAAATTTTTTTGTTAAAAGGTGATGGGTTTACTAAAGTGAGTTTCGACAAAGCTTGGCGTAGATTAAAAAAGGAAGGCTCGATTGCCTACGCCGACAAACCCTCTCAGTGTTTTTAGTAACGATAGCAGAGTCGTGAGTGTCCTTGCGTGTCAATTCTTTATGCCAATCACTCCGAATTTTGCGGCGGACTTTTGGAAAACTATTGCATTTGTCGATCGGTTCTTAATCACAATATTCAAGGTGAGCGTATCGTCTGCATTCTGCGCTTTTAGTTCAAAGTTTGAGCGTAGATCAACTACTAACTCTTCACCGTTCCAGCTGCCAATGTTTTCAACTTCAAACATCTTGTACATTCGATATTCAGAGCCATTTTTGAGTTCGATCTCTGTTTGAAGGCCACGACTGCTCATGCACGCTTGAATTCTGGTTTTTTGAGTCCCAACCATGCAACTTATATAGGCGACATAAGGAAAATCGACGGCTTTTTTCTTCTCTGCTGCAGCCTGTGCCTGAGACTGTCGGCGCATCTCCGCCTGCGCAGTTGCTGCGCGTTCAGCTCTTAATTTTTTGATTGTGGTTCGCTTCAGTCCTGCTTCTTTCTCATCTTGCAGGAAAGCAATCAAGCCGTCCGGAGTCTGCGAATCGCCCAAACCTGCCTCATTCAGTCGCTTTAGTGCAGCCTGATACTGCTGCTTAGTTTGAATGCCGAACGTATTTAATTGAGATGCATCCTGAGCGTTTTGAATCCCTACGCTCAAAGCGAAAAGGTACATGTCTGAGGATTCGAATCCGAGTCCCCTGGCATGAGTGTCAATTAGCTGTCTTTCCGTTACGAGCTGGGGCATTAGACGCGCGACAAATCGACCATCGCGGTCAATTGCAGCCTTAAGTTTTGCGATTGTAGGACCGTTACCTAATACCACTGTGCAATTTACGATGGGGAGCTGCAAGTCACCATATAACTCATCAATACTATTGAATTTGGTATGTGAGCTTGGACGTCCCGATAAGAAAGTCTTGAATTGTTCGGTTTGCATCAATGTTTCGATCGGCACACTAAACCGCTGTGCGCTGTCATCGCTCGGCAAAACTGAGCAAGCATGTATTGTGCCCCGGCCTATATTGATCGCGCTGAAGACGGCATTCTCTCCCTTTTCGGGAGTCTGTGCCATGTTACGAATAAAGGCTTCCGCCTCTTGTTTATTTTTCTCTTTTATTGCAATGTTTGCAGCAATAGTGCTCCTAAACAAGGCAACAGGTACCGCAACGAGCTCATGAAGCGAGCCATCATTGACTCCGCTCCGCCATCGCGAACTTAGCGACGCCCCTGTAATGGAATCAACGTAAGCCCGAGGAACTGCGTGAGCATCCGTATATGCGCCATCATTGCATTTGCCACCAGTCCAGTTGTAATAAGCGGTGATTTTTTTACCGAACTTTCTAGCTAATTCCGCTTCTATCCCGTCTGCGATAGCACTATTTATTAGTTCGTCCCGAGAGGGCCCGCTACCAGGCTTGGGTTTACTCGGCGTGCCGGTTGATGTGACCGGTGTCGGCCCACTAACGCCCGAGCGGGTAGATTTGGGTGAACTCTCATCCTTTGCTGGAGTGTGACTAAGCATTTGGTAAAGCATTCTGGGCCGTAGCTCAGTGGGGATGTCTTTTCGAGTGGTCGTAATCTCTTTAAAGAATTTGAGTGGAATTGCACGGCCATCTGTCTGCACGAGTGGGAGTATGCCGACACATACTCTATCACCTGCTATGCGCCAGTTCCCATCGATTGAACGTTGAATCACATCACGTTTTTTAGCGGAGGCCAAAACCACGATATCGAGTAAGGGGTTGTTCGCCATCGACTCGACAATATTTTCAATAGTATTGGGCGTGTTCACCGACTGCGTTGTTGTCTGGGCACCGTTTGAGGCTGATGGCCGTTGATACTCTACGGTAGGACTAATCGAAGCAACAGGAGCAACAGGAGCAACAGGAGCAACAGAAGAAGCAGGAATTGCCGCCGCAGAATTTGCCGCTACTTGCGTTTGCAGACCTGATATCGCCACATTGACGCGACTCATTTCAATTTTGCAGTCGCGTATTTGTTTGGAGTTAGATAACATGGAGCCGTTAAGCTCTATTTTTTCTCCTTGAATTTTTGTGCTGTTCAGTTTCCATTCCCAAGAGTCACCGTTGTCACGGCGACCGACTCCACTCACATGGACTTGGTTGTTATTGATGCCGATATTCCAGGTGGTTTCCTCCTTGCCCAGTGCACTCCCACCTTTCTGTATAAAAGTTGTTTGTCCTGACAGAAGAGACCATTCGGATCTCGAGGTAAAACCTGGGCGACCGTTGCTTCGGTTTACACCACATGTCGTCTCAATATTCCAGCGCCCATCTAACCTCAGATCAGCTGCACTCGAGTTTACAAAACAAAGGCAAGCACATAACGCCGACAATGCGCGGGAAGTATTCATGTGATTTGGGAAACAAGTCGTAGGCGAAGCCATAATTTTAAGCGATCCAGTACTCCCATCGTTGAACTATTTCTGGGGCTTCGTAGGGGGGATACTCAACTGCGGCAGTGCACAAAATTTGGTTTGTTGATGTTATCCAGTCTTTCACCTGCGACCCCGTTTGTAATTCACTCGGGACGACTCAGACGCTGGGATCAATGGGTACGGTTGCTTAGGCCTATCTCTGCGTTCCGATTCAATTGGCGACGGTTGCTATTTTTCTCGATAAGCCTCTATTGTTAATGTCGATCTAATGCTGAATACCTAAAGGTACGGCTACACCTTCCATCTCCGAAGATCGGGCGGTAACAGTAGAAACTGGAAATGAGTCGATCATCTATTAGGCGCATTTCAACCCAGATTAAGAAATGCTAATTGAAATTGGTCGAGAGCAACTTGCCATTTTGGAAAAATCTTACCAACCGCCTTTAGTAACTTTGTCTGAGTCTGACTAATAGTTCTACCCTCTACCAAATTGGTAGAGGGTTGAGCCTTGCAATGGTAGGGGGTGATTAGGGTCGAATGAAGACGTTTCAACACTAAGAGACGTCAAAAATGACTACAAACGAACTGCAATCTCTAGCCCGACTTGCTGTGTTGGGAACGAATGACGCTGCGGTAATAATTAACCGTCGCCCCCAGACATTGCGAAGATGGGCTTGTCTTGAAGACGGCCCTATTCGTCCAGTCCGCATAAACGGAAGACTTGCTTGGCGTGTCTCTGACTTGTGTGAGTTGTTATCCGGGGGTACAAAATGAGATTAAATTTTGCAATCTCAAAGAGCACTGAGCGAACCAGTCAGAGGCTTTGTTCAACACAACAACCAGAAGGCTTCTTGTCTGACAAGCTCGCAAGCAGATCTTGTAGCTGTTGGCGAGGCAATTTTCGGTCATCTATAGCTTGCCAGACTTGCCTAGTCTGGTCCAAAGCACTAACGCGTATGGAGCTATAGTGAGCATAAACGTCATGTCTCAATGCTGGGCGAAGTCTAAGCACGCTGGTTCGGAGTTACTGCTCTTGCTGGCATTAGCTGATTTTTCAGACGATCAAGGTAAATCGTACCCTGCAATATCCACACTTGCTATGAAGTGTCGGATGACGCGAAGAAATGTTCAATATATCCTAAAAGCTTTACTTCGTTCCGGTGAAATATCAATAGAACCAAACAAAGGACCACCCCCAAAATTCCCAAACCTATATCAAATAAATTTAAGACAATTTGGGGTGCAATCAGTTTCACGAGTGCAGTCTACTGCACGGGTGAAATCTACGGTAGCTAGGGGTGAAATTCAGCGTACAAATGGGGCGCAACCCACTTCACCCAAACCATCAGTAACCATCAATAACCATCACACAGTCAATTTTGATCAGTTCTGGAATGCGTATCCAAACAAAAGAAAAGGATCGAAAGCTGAGTGCAAGAAACTCTGGAACAAGTCAAACCTTGATCAAGCTTTTGATGAAATCATCTTTCACTTGAAGGCAATGCTCGAATCTGCAGATTGGAAAAAGGATGCTGGAGCTTACATACCTGCACCATTAACCTACCTGAGACAACAAAGATGGGATGGCGCTGAATTAGGCAGAGAGGTGGATGAAAGATTTGAGGGTGCCCTATGACAGGACATGAGCCCATAATCGAAATGCGTATGAACGGATTATCGCCAGATTGCGTTTATGTTCATGTGTTGGATACCACTCCAACTTACTATCCTAGTACGCACCCTTCACTAAGCCTCCAAAACGGCTTCTATGCAGAGATACACATAACACCAAGGTCTGGGCTAACCTTGGATTTTAGATGCCTAAAAGGCCTTGTGGTTCATCTGATGGGTAGTGATCGAAAGAGAGTAATGCATGTGCTTAGGCTTATTCAGCAAGTTGAACCGTCTAGAGTAATTGCATCATTACCAGATCAGCTTATAGATTCAGCAACCATGGAACTTGATAGGGAGGCCGCGTGAGCAGAGTGATGCCCATTATCAGGAATGACACATTTGATTTTCGTGCATACATGGAAGAATCTGAGCCTCAAGCTAAAGTTCTTCCTGCCGAGACTTGGCGTGACGATTTAATTGATATTGCAAAAAATGGAAATCAGACTTTTGGAGCAATGCTTCCTTGGGTTAAAACACATGACAAAATTCGATTTCGCGGGGGAGAGGTCACGTTGTGGCAAGGTGCTAACGGTCACGGTAAATCCCAATTGCTTGGTATGGCGTGCTTAGGATTTGCATCACAAAATGAGCGTGTATGTATCGCTAGTTTTGAAATGACGCCAAAAGCCACGCTCTACCGAATGATGAAGCAAGCTGCACAAAATGGAAATCCCCCTGCTAAATTTGTCGACCAATTTCTTGAATGGGTTACTGGAAAATTATGGATATACAACCAAATCGGGCAAGCAAGCCCCGAAATGATAGCTGCTGTAATTCGTTACTGTGTACACAAGTTAAATATCAAACACATTGTGATTGACAGCATGATGCGTGTAGTCATGGGTGAAGATGATTACAACCAACAAAAAGACTTTGTTGGCAAACTATGCAACTTGGCACGCGATCATAATGTACACATTCATCTTGTGCATCACATCCGCAAACTAGCTGATGAAAGTCAAGTTCCGGGAAAATTTGACAGTAAAGGCTCTGGTGCGATTACAGATCAAGTTGATCAGGTTTTAACTGTATGGCGTAACAAAAAGAAACAAAGGGATGTTGAGAAATCATTAAGATCTTCTGGAGATGTTTCCAACGACCTAAGGAATGAGCCAGATGCACTTCTCGTTTGCGACAAAAACAGACACGGTGAATGGGAAGGTCGTATCACACTCTGGTACCACCCCCAAAGTCTTCAATATGCATCAGATAGCAGAGGAATGCCGATTGATCTTATGAAGAACCAACAAAATATAGGATAACTATGGCTGGTGCACCTATCGGAAATAAAAATGCAATTAAGAACAAATTATGGGCAGAAACTTTACGTCGAGCAATTGCTCAAGATAGCGGAGATCGAGTTAGGAAGGCGGCTGAAAAGCTCTTGGATAGTGCTGCACGAGGTGAACAGTGGGCGATAAAAGAACTTGCTGATAGGTTGGACGGTAGATCAGCGCAATCAACAACACTAGATTTCTTAGGTGAAAGTCAGGTAACAAAAATGGTTGTTAGTTGGGGGAGCCAACAATCTGTAATGCAAACTCATTCAGAGCCTTAGGTTTATAGAGAGACTTATCAATACATTCAAATGGTTATTGATTGAGTTAAAAAGATTGATCTAAAAAAGTTCTTTGCCATTAATAGCAAGTTCTAATGATGAAACAGGTATTTGAACCGTAGTTGAGTTCAAAACTGAAGTGCAACACTAACCCTGAGGTACTGTGTTGCGATGAAAACCAAATGCAAACATCTTAATCGTGAAGATCGA
Organism: uncultured Burkholderiaceae bacterium; assembly: GCA_963926265.1. GTDB lineage: Bacteria > Pseudomonadota > Gammaproteobacteria > Burkholderiales > Burkholderiaceae_B > Zwartia. Next base: position 58 of record CAWUWN010000033.1, on the reverse strand, counting down.
ACATTGATTCAATTGAGCCTTGAGCGAGGATGCACCATTCGGGCAATTGCTCGCAGCC
>CAWUWN010000032.1:0-7634 GCA_963926265.1 uncultured Burkholderiaceae bacterium | reverse complement strand
ATTTTGTGAAAAGTGCTTGGGGTTACCAATCACTCGATCATCAAAACGCGCGCCCACTGCAATCAATACGTCACAGTGCTGCATCGCCATATTGGCTTCGTAAGTGCCGTGCATCCCAGGCATCCCTACGAACTGCTTGTCTGAGAACGGATAGGCACCCAGCCCCATCAAGGTGTTTGTGCAAGGGGCTCCGATCAACTTAACGAACTGATTGAGTTCGGGCGAAGCGTCAGACAAAATGACACCACCACCGCTATAAATCATTGGGCGCTCAGCTTGCAGCAACATCTGCACCGCTTTTTTAATCTGTCCTTGATGGCCTTTGACAACAGGTGAATAAGACCGCATCACAGGCTCACCCTTAGGGGGCGAGTACTTGCAATGTGCAAAACTGATGTCCTTGGGAATATCGACCAGAACAGGGCCGGGACGGCCTGTGCGGGCGATATAGAAAGCCTTACGCATCGTGTCAGCGAGTTCTTTGACATCGCGCACTAAAAAGTTGTGCTTGACGCACGGACGCGTAATACCAACCGTGTCGCACTCCTGGAATGCATCCTCACCAATCGCGTGCGTCGGCACTTGACCGCTGATGATGACCATCGGGATCGAGTCCATATAGGCAGTCGCGATACCTGTGACAGCGTTTGTCACACCTGGACCGCTGGTGACTAAGCACACACCGACTTTGTTGGACGAGCGCGAGTAGGCGTCAGCCGCGTGGACCGCAGCTTGTTCATGCCGCACTAGAATATGTTTGAATTTATCTTGCTTGTAGATCGCGTCGTAAATATAGAGTACGGCACCACCAGGGTAACCAAATACGTGTTCGACGCCTTCTTCGGCTAAAACGCGGGTGACGATGTCAGAGCCATTGAGTTCCATAATATGATTCCTTTCATTACCGGCTTCGCCCCTATGACTGCGATCTTTTAAATAAGACACGCTGAACCGCGACTAGCCCTGCAACATGCATCGACGTTTTCAAGCTCACTGAGCTTGGCCACCCGACCACCTTGCCAACTCGTCACGCATTCGCCATCAGGCTATGCACGCACCCAACAGGGATGCACTGGATCGAAACGGAAGTTGCTGACCCAAGCTTTTGGCAAGAACAGCAACAAAAGTTTATATTTTGGCGTGACGCAACTAAGCGGTGACCTAGACACGAACGCCGAAGAGCAAAAAGACGATAAGCTTTTTGCGCGAATCTGTAACTTTAACGCTTTGTGCGCCGCAGCGCAAATTTTACTTTGATACCGGGCAAGCAGTTGAAACCTCAGCGCGACTCCGTTAGAGTGATGACTTAGTGATTAATTGTTGCGGCGCACAAGATATAGATGAACGAAACTGCCAGTCAACTCCAGCGCTTTTTGTATAGCCATCACCTTTTAAGCGGCTTCAGACGTGCGGCGGGTACCTTATTGCCTGTCACCATATTGGGTGGCCTATTAGGTTGGTACGCTGCCGGACTCGTCGCAACCTTCGGTGCGCTATGCGTCGCATTTATCGATCAGCCCGGCCCGCACGAAAATCGTCGTTGGGAAATGCTCGGCGGCACCCTCCTCAGCACGTTTACGGTTGCCATCACGAGCCTGGCATCTAATTATCCATTGATCTTGTGGTTCGTCGTCATCGGCCAATGCTTTGCTTACTCCATGCTGTCTGTTTATGGCAAAAAGGGTGGGCAAATTGGCTTTGCGTGTTTACTGCTCATGACGGTGACCATGCATGAGGGTCTCTCGGCGGATCTGGTGTGGATGCACACCCTCACCTCTTTTGGTGGCGGCCTGTTTTACACAGTCTTTAGTTACTCACTCAGCAGAGCAATGAATCTGCGAGAAAAAGAACAAGCGCTCTCTGTGGCACTTTTTGCAACGTCTAATTATGTTGCTCAACGTGCAGACATGTACAACATTGATCGTGATTTAGATGAAAGCTATCGCAAGCTGATCTCCAGTCAATCAAATATGACCGACAAGCAGCAAGCTGCGCGAGATATGGTGTTCCGGGGTCTTTCAGGAAAAATCACCTCGAATCAACCAAAGCGCATCATGCTTTGGAATCTTTTCGTCGATATGATCGAAATCCTCGATACCTTGGTAGCAACCCGCACCGACTACTCACTGCTATGCACCAAACTTGCAGACTCCGATATCCTGATTTTTATGCGGGATGCACTCTACAAAATGTCCGTTGATTTGGACCGAGTGGCCCTAGCTGTTTCACGCAACCGCGTTGCCTCTGCGCGTAACAGTGTCAAGGCTGAATTACGTGCCCTAGAGTTTGAGATTGACCAAATGGAGCGCAGCGGTTACGCGCTTCAAGAGCCCGATGTCTATAGCTTGTGTGTCGAGATTTTGCGACGGTTACGCCACAGCGCCAACACAGTGCAGCACATGATTAGCTCAACAGACCTGAGCAAAAACACCCAAGCTATTCAAGCAACAGTGCTCGACCAGTCGCTCAGCCAATTTCTCTCACGTGAAAAATACCGTCTCGGTATGATCACCAGTAACTTAAGACTCGACTCGCCAATTTGCCGCTATGCACTGCGCGTGACCTTGGCGGCAGCATGCGCAATGGCGATATGGGCCTTAGTACCTGCGCTTGCAAAACAAGGCTATTGGATTTTGCTAACTGTTCTGATCATCATGAAGCCAGGCTTTGCCTTGACCCGCCAGCGCAATGGTTGGAGGCTGTTCGGAACGCTGATTGGCTGCGTGGTGGCGCTCGGCACTTTGTACAGCACAGACAACGACACATGGCTTTTTGTAGCCATGGTCATGTCTACAATTATTGGCGGCAGTCTGCTACAGCTCAACTATATGTCGGCTTCGATCTTTAATACTAATGCCGTATTGTTAGCCTTTAACTTTGTCGATCCGAGTGCGTCAACGATCATCACTGACCGTGCAATCGACACGCTCATCGGCTCAGTCATTTCATTTGCCTGCAGCTATTTTTTGCCATGGTGGGAGTCACAATTTATGCCCTCGCTCGCTCGAGCGGCGATCAATGCGAATCGGGAGTACTTGCGCGCCGGCTTACATTTTGTCGACACACTTCAAGCAAATAAAAAAGATCCTCGAAATAGCGATATTCAGCGCGCTGAGATTGCCTGGCGACTAACACGCAAAAACGTCTATGTCGCACTTGGAAATTTTGCCGAAGCGTTCTATCGAATGATGCTTGAACCGCGTTCGCGACAATGGCATGTGATTGAATTCAATAACTTGATGATTCAGGCGCATATGCTCGCATCGCAAATCAATGTCGTGATGCATGCACTGACCACGTCGCCACAAACCAACCCCATCGTGACCGATCACCTCGCTCAGATTATTCCGCACCTCCAAGCAGATCAAAGTGCACCATTGCCGGCACTACCCGAGTCGATTGTGGATGGTAGGTTGCCAAATTTTGCATATCCGATGACACAATTACAAAAGACAATTACGAATATTGATGCTGAAATATCTGTGATCCATAGCCATATACGACCCCCACCTTCAGGAGTTTGAGATGTCACTACACAATAAAGTTGCGCTGATTACTGGTGCGGCAAGCGGAATCGGGCGTGAATGTGCCCTAAAACTCGCCAGCAAAGGCGCAACTGTCGTGATCGCCGACCTGAATCAGGCGGCCGCCGACGCAGTCGCAGAGGAAATCAAACAGGCTGGTGGTAAAGCCATGGGCGTCGTCATGGACGTCACTGATGAAGCTGCAGTCAATGCTGGAACGGACCTTGCTGCGAAAACATTTGGCAGTATCGATATTTTAGTTGCCAATGCGGGCATACAGATCGTGCATCCGATCGAAGATTTTCCTTTTGCCGATTGGAAAAAAATTATGGCTATCCACCTTGATGGTTCGTTCCTCGCCACCAAAGCGGCCATTAAACACATGTATGCCGCAGGTAAAGGTGGTTCCATTATTTATATGGGTTCGGTTCATTCACACGAAGCCTCGCGTCTGAAAGCAGCCTATGTCGCTGCCAAGCACGGCATCTTGGGACTGGCGCGCGTCGTGGCCAAAGAAGGCGGGCCCAAAGGCGTGCGCGCTAACGTCGTATGCCCAGGCTTTGTCCGTACACCGCTTGTTAACAAACAGATTCCAGAGCAAGCTGCGGCACTCAATATTAGCGAAGCTGAGGTGATCAAAAACGTCATGCTCAAAGACACGGTGGACGGCGAGTTCACCACAACTGAGGATGTCGCCAACGTTGTCGCGTTTTTAGCGAGTTTTGAAAGCAGTGCGCTGACGGGTCAGTCTGTTGTTGTCAGCCACGGCTGGAGCATGCATTAAGTCGCTGATTGTCAGCCTGCCATCATTCGGGTCTACGGAACACGAGCTTGTTTTCCGTAGATACTTCCGGCGCATACACGTAGCCTTCGCTCGCAAACTTTTGCAAACCCTCAGGTTTGGTGATGCGTTTTTCAATCGCAAAACGCGCCATCAAACCACGGGCGCGCTTTGCATGAAAGCTGACAATTTTCCACGTCGGGCCTTTCGCGTCTTGAAACACACACTGGATGACGCGGGCCTGAAGCATTTTTTGATCGACTGACTTGAAATACTCCTCAGAAGCCAGATTGACGATGATCGGGTCTTTATCTGTGGCCAGACGCTCATTCAAATAAGGCGCAATCGTTTTCGCCCAAAATTGATAGAGGTTGGCACCACCAGGATTGGCGATTTTGGTGCCCATTTCCAAACGATAGGGCTGCATCAGGTCCAAGGGGCGCAATACCCCATACAGGCCACTAAGAATCGCCACATGCTCCTGCGCCCACTCGAGATCTTTTTCCTTGAGTGTGGCGGCCTCCAGTCCCTCGTACACATCACCATTAAAGGCGAGAACAGCTTGTCTTGCGTTGGTTTGTGTAAAAGTTGGCTTCCAGGCGGCATAACGATCCACATTGAGCTTCGCCAAGGCGGGACTCAAGTCCATGAGCTCAGCCACATCCTCGGCGCTCTGGGTCTTGAGGACCTTAATCAGCTGGGTCGCTTCTTTGACAAACAGAGGCTGGGTGTTGGCTTCGGTCTGGACCGTAGAGTCGTAGTCGAGTTTTTTAGCTGGGGATAAAAGAAATAACATGGCTGAATCCGGCTCGTAGGTTGGCATCAACATCGATCCCAATAGTGTAGCGGCTTGTAACCCTGTTTCTGCTAGAATTGCGACCTTGACCCAAGTGTAGTGACAGCTGCACGGCGATTGATCCACACAATTGCACGCGCCGGAGAGGTGGCAGAGTGGTCGAATGTACCTGACTCGAAATCAGGCGTGGGTGCAAATCCACCGTGGGTTCGAATCCCACCCTCTCCGCCAGTTGGTCAATGAATATAAGCCTCTCATGGCGATTTATATCTGTACATACCCAAAAGCATACCCAAGAATGTTCGCTTGATTTCAAGTCAAGTGGGACTCAACACGACTGCTGGTTGCTTGCAATTCACGGACCGGTCGCGCTTAGCCGCACTTGTTTGGTCGCAGTGACACCCCACCCCTTGTCGATTTCAGCCAACCGACACCCCACCGTACCCCCACCCCCTTAAATCGACGGCTTCGTTGTGCTGGAGTCATACACAGTATTTTGCTCAAGCCATACCCCCCGGGGGTATTAAATCGCTCAAGAACTGGTAGGATAGTTTTTGTGGAAAATACCCCCCTTTATGTTTCATGCAAAAATGAACTGCATCCCAAAAGTTGGACGCCAGTCTTTAAACCGTTTTGCACTTCTTACTTGAAACCACCCTAGTGGTTTAAAAGTAAATTTCAGCCTTTGTTAGCTCAGTCTCACATTTGTCAGGCTGCAGGTCGTATCAATAATTGGAAAAGCATGTCAATGCATCTGATCAATTATGGGCGAGCAGTAAGCTACGTATTGGTAGGCGCGGTCCTACTTCTATTTCCGTTTATTAGTTTCAGCCAATCTTGGGTTGCTGATTCGCAGTATACCAATCAGCCGGCATTGGCAACTGTTAATGCATCGAGTGCCTACCTCAGAAACATAACGGGTCAGGGGATCACGATAGGTATTATTGATAGTGGAATAAATCCCAATAATTTGGCGTTCAGTGGAGCGATCGTTGGTGGATACAATTCTGCAACTGGACTGAGCGGCGTTAGTAACCTTGCGGATCTAAACCCGTCCACCATTTATTATCACGGCTCTTTTGTTGCAAGCGAAATAGCAGCGAGACGAGGTAACGGTGGTTATTTTCAAGGTATTGCTTACAATTCAAGTATAGTCGTCGGCGCTGTACCTTTTGGTACTGCCACGGACGCCCAGCAGGCCGCGGCGATCAACTATGTTAGTGGGCAAGGCGTTAGGGTGATCAATAACAGTTGGGGTTATGGTGCTGGGACGTCATATGCAGCCGTTGCTTATTACAATCCACTAACTCTAGCGGCATTGGTCAGCGCTGTTAGCAATGGGGCTGTTATCGTTTTTTCTTCAGGTAATGACGGTCTTAGTAATCCAGGCCTCCCAGGATCCTTGCCAAATTACAATTCAGCGGTTGCGGGTAGTTGGATAACGGTTGCCGCGTCGACAGTCGATGGTAATTACATGGCGTACTACTCAAATTTATGCGGTACTTCGATTTTGTATTGCATAACAGCGCCGGGCGGGGACTTTTATAACGGTGGGGAGATTGTCGGTATAAATGGCTCATCGAACAGTAACACCGTCTCTGGCATCACTACCATGCAAGGTACTTCAATGGCAGCGCCCTTGGTAACTGGAGCCGTCGCGTTAGTTGCTCAAATGTTTCCATGGATGTCGGCGTCGCAACTAACAACGTCCATTCTAACTACTGGGACGAATGCAGTAATGCCGAATACCCAGAAAGGTCGAGGACTGCTTCAGGTCGACGCTGCGATTCAAGGCCCCGGGATCTTTGAGTCAACCTTCTACGCAAACACTGCTGGATATTCATCCACATTTGGAAACAATATTTCGGGAAGCTACGGTCTCATTAAATCCGGCGCAGGCACGCTCACGCTGTCTGGCGCGAACACCTACAGTGGTGGCACCACACTATCGGGGGGTACGATTGCGGTGGGTCACAACATAGCGCTAGGCACGGGTAGCTTAGCCATGAGCAATGCCACCATATTGCAGGCTGCTGCAGCGGTTAGTTTGAGCAATGCAATCAGCATAGCGGGTGTGAGCACGATCGACACGAACAGCTACGCCTTGGGGCTATTGGGTGTGGTGTCAGGCACGGGCAATTTAACCAAGATCAGCGCAGGCACGCTCACGCTATCAGGCGCGAACACCTACAGTGGTGGCACGACCGTGACATCTGGAGTGCTGTCTGTCGCAGGTTCTTCCCCAACTGGTTCAGGCGATGTCTATGTCGCGCCTGCTGGAACCCTGATGGGAATCGGCAAAATCTTGGGTTATGTCGTAATTAACGGTAAGATCAAAGTGGGTCTTTCTCCCGGATACCTTGAGGCCTTGTCTGCAGTTTTGCTCGAGACGGGCTCAACCTATCAGCAAGACATCGCGGGTACTGCGCAGGCAAATAGCGACATGCCAGTTGGCGCTTCTGGGTATTACTCCTACCTCACAAGTGTCGGGCAGTTCACGATCGACTCGGGTGCGACCTTAACGCCTCAGCTC
>CAWUWN010000031.1:0-30313 GCA_963926265.1 uncultured Burkholderiaceae bacterium | reverse complement strand
CAGCGATTCGCGCGTAGTGAGTTGTGCAAAGGCAAGAACCAAGAACTGATCCAAACAACTGAAATCCTGAACCTTGTGTTGCGCTCGACGAGCTGCAACCATTCGACTGAATGCTTTGAGCGGCAGATAAGCCATGACTTGCGCGAATACCAATTGTCCAGTGTGCATGATCATCCCAGGCAGATAACATCTGCAAATGATGACTCAAGTTGGAAATCAGATTCAAATCGTGGACACCAAAAAATGGGGATTTATCTATGAAAATCAATTATTTACAGCGCTTTTCTTCTGAAACGTTGGGACACTAGTGTATGTTGTTAATAAATTTTTATTAAAAATTAAGTGAAATTCTAATTTTTATTGGAATACGAAACCACAATATTGATATTAAACCATAATAATTTTTAATTGAATATGTGGTAATTCACAATGCGGTTAATACGACGAATATAATCGAAGTTAATAAGTAATTATTAAAATGGAAAACATTGTGCAATATCAGACTCCAACTCAGCAATTATCTTCCGGTTGTTTGCATGCGCCATTTAAGGTTGCGGCGATTCAGATGGTTTCCGCTGCGTCCGTCGAGAGAAATATAGAAACGGCTGCGCACTGGATCGCTCGCGCTGCAGAACAGGGTGCGCGTCTAGTGGTATTGCCAGAGTATTTTTGTTTAATGGGGCGAAAAGAAACCGATAAGCTTTCAGTTGCCGAGTCCGAGGGACAGGGTCCGATTCAGCGATTTTTATCTGCTGCGGCGCAGCAATATAATATTTATTTATCCTCGGGCAGTATTCCTTTAGTTTCACCGGATGCAGACCGAGTATTTAACTCGCAACTGGTCTATGGTCCGGACGGTAAACAAATCGCGCGCTACGACAAAATACATTTATTCAGTTTTACGCGAGGTCAAGAGAGCTACGACGAATCCCGCGCTATTTTGGCTGGGGAGCGTGTGGAACGCTTAGACACACCAGATATTTCTCTTGGATTATCGATTTGCTATGACTTGAGGTTTCCCGAGTTGTATCGTGCTTTGGGTCAGGTGGACTTGATTTTGGTGCCCTCGGCCTTCACTTATACGACAGGCAAAGCACATTGGGAGCTTTTATTGCGGTCCCGTGCTATTGAAAATCAATGTTATGTCTTGGCTCCCGCGCAGGGAGGTCAGCATGAAAATGGTCGCCGGACATGGGGGCATTCCATGTTGATAGACCCTTGGGGCGATATCCTAGAAGTGTTACCCGAGCATGAGGGGATCGTAAGCGGTACGATAGAGCCTAGTCGCCTTCAAGAAGTCCGGCAATCCTTGCCCGCACTTATGCACAGAACATTATTTGCTGATAAATGAAACTGATTGATCCTGCCATAGCATCGCTCTCCACAGCCAAAACTTTGCTGTTAGATCCCTGGGGCCTGAGTGAGTCCGATCTCAATCGCGCACTCGGTGAGATTTTTACGCATAAGGTGGACTACGCCGATTTGTATTTTCAATACACCCGCAGTGAAGGCTGGAGCCTCGAAGAGGGAATTGTCAAAACGGGGAGTTTTTCAATTAGCCAAGGCGTGGGAGTTCGCGCTGTGGCGGGTGAAAAAACTGCTTTTGCTTACTCCGATACTTTGTCCGCGCAGGCGCTGTTGTCCTCAGCGCATGCGGTGCGAAGCATTGCACGCCAAGGTGCCGGTAAAGCGCGTATTTCCAGTGTTAAGAGTGCTCGCAATTTGAGTCTCTATCAGCCTGTTGATCCCTTGACTACGATGACGGCGCCTGAAAAAGTGGGATTGCTCGAGCGTTTGGAAAAAATGGCTCGCGCTAAAGATCCTCACGTTAAACAAGTGATGGCAAGTCTAGGGATGGAATACGACGTTGTATTGATTGCAGGTAGTGATGGTCGCCAGACTGCAGATGTTCGTCCTCTTGTGCGTTTATCCCTTTCTGTCGTGGTGGAGCGAAACGGTCGCAGAGAGACTGGCCACTCTGGTGGCGGTGGACGCTCCGGACTGGATTATTTTTCCGACGATACGCTTCGTCAGTATGTGGATCTGGCGGTGCACGAGGCCATGGTGAATTTGGACGCTCGTCCCGCACCTGCAGGCGAGATGACGGTTGTGTTAGCGGCAGGTTGGCCTGGTATCTTGTTGCATGAGGCTGTCGGACATGGCCTAGAGGGCGATTTCAATCGCAAAGGCTCAAGCGTGTTTTCTGGCAAGGTGGGGCAGCGTGTCGCTTCTAAGGGTGTCACCGTAGTGGATGATGGCACGATAGAAGGTCGTCGCGGATCACTCAATGTGGATGATGAGGGCAATCCCACACAGCGTAATGTGCTGATAGAAGATGGTATCTTGCGTGGCTATTTGCAGGACACGCTCAATGCACGTCTGATGAAAACAGGTGTCACGGGCAATGGACGTCGCGAGTCGTTTGCGCACCTGCCCATGCCGCGGATGACCAATACTTTTATGTTGTCTGGTAAAGAAGACCCTGAGGAAATGATTGGCTCGGTCAAAAAAGGTATTTACGCCGCGAACTTTGGGGGTGGTCAGGTTGACATCACCAGCGGAAAGTTTGTGTTTTCCGCCTCAGAAGCCTACATGATCGAAAACGGTCGTATTACCTACCCGATTAAGGGGGCGACATTAATTGGCAGCGGACCGGAAGCCATGAATCGTGTCAGCATGATTGGCAACAATATGAAGCTCGATAGCGGTGTGGGAACATGCGGCAAAGAAGGACAGAGTGTTCCAGTTGGCGTGGGTATGCCCACGATTAAAATGGAAGGCTTGACTGTTGGTGGTACTGCTTAAAAAATTTAAATCACTCGAGCTCATCTGTGAGTTTTGATCAGTTTTTAATTTACATATTTAATGTTTTAGGAGCGAGTTGTGCCACACAATACCGATGACCTGCGTATCCGCGAAATCAAGGAGTTAGCCCCTCCATCGCACGCGATGAGCGAAAACCCATGCACACCAGAAGTGTCGTCACTTGTTTTTGAGGCGCGTCAAGCATTGCATCGCATTTTGCATGGAATGGATGATCGCTTGGTTGTGGTGATAGGTCCGTGCTCGATTCACGATACGAAAGCTGCACTTGAGTATGCAAAAAAACTTAAAGTACAACGCGATCGTTTGAGTGGTGAACTTGAGATTGTGATGCGCGTGTATTTCGAAAAGCCCCGCACGACGGTAGGTTGGAAAGGGCTGATTAACGATCCTGAACTAGATGGTAGCTTCAACATCAATAAGGGGCTGCGTACTGCACGGAGTCTATTGCTTGAAATTAATGCGATGGGTTTGCCTGCGGGTTGTGAGTTTCTCGATATGATTACTCCGCAATACATTGCAGATCTCGTATCTTGGGGTGCGATTGGTGCGCGGACGACTGAGAGCCAAGTGCATCGTGAACTCGCTTCAGGTTTGTCTTGTCCAGTGGGTTTTAAAAATGGCACTGATGGAAATGTCAGAATCGCTGTTGATGCGATGAAAGCTGCGTCGCAGCCACACCACTTTTTGTCTGTGACCAAAGCTGGACATTCAGCGATTGTATCCACTTTGGGTAATGAAGATTGTCACGTGATTTTGCGTGGAGGTAAGGCTCCAAATTTCGATGCGGCGAGTGTGCATTCAGCTTGTGAAGAAATGGCTAAGTCTGGGTTGGCGCAACGCGTGATGATCGACGCCAGCCATGCGAACAGCAACAAAAAGCCTGAAAATCAACCTGCAGTTTGTGCCGAGGTCGGTGCGCAAATCGGTCAAGGTGAAACACGCATCATGGGGTTGATGATTGAGAGCAATCTGGTTGCGGGTCGCCAAGATCTCGTGGCAGGACAGCCGCTCGTGTACGGTCAGAGCGTGACAGATGGATGCATCGGTTGGGATAGCTCCCTAGAGGTACTTGAGTCTCTTGCTGAGTCCGTTCGCGAGCGTCGTCGCACTCTGCTTAAAAACGAACATTAAGATGAACGCCCCACACGATATTCAGTCTTTGCGTTGTCCAATTCCTGATGAAATGATTGCCGAGCTGAAGGCCCAGTTTGGTGATCGTTTTTCTACTGCGCATGCCGTCAGGGATCATCATGGTCGTGATGAATCCCCTTATCCCTCGATGCTGCCTGATGGTGTGGTGTTTGCTGAAAGCACCGAGGAGGTTGTCGCGGTGGTGAAGCAGTGCGATAGGCATGGTGTGCCATTGATCCCTTTTGGGTCGGGCTCCTCTTTGGAGGGGCATATTTTGGCAGTGCAGGGTGGTATTAGCCTGGATTTGACCAGGATGAACAAAATCATTGCCTTGCACGCAGAAGATCAAACCGTGACGGTCCAAGCTGGACTGACGCGTAAGCAACTCAATGAACAAATTCGTGACACAGGTTTATTTTTTCCGATTGACCCGGGTGCGGATGCTTCTTTGGGTGGGATGTCTGCGACAAGGGCTTCAGGGACTAATGCTGTTCGTTACGGTACGATGCGCGAAAACGTGGTGTCGCTCACCGTCGTGACTGCGCAGGGCAAGATTATTCGGACGGCCCGCCGGGCCAGAAAATCTTCGGCTGGCTACGATTTAACGCATTTATTTGTTGGAAGCGAAGGGACGCTCGGTGTGATTACAGAGGTCACCGTCAAGCTCTACCCACAACCCGAGGCCGTGAGCGTTGCTGTATGTAACTTTTCCAGTGTCCACGAAGCCGTTGAATGTGTGATTCAGACGATTCAGCTTGGCGTGCCTATTGCACGTGTTGAGTTGATGAATGCAGATGCTGTGCGTGCAAGTAATCGCTACAGCAAATTGACCTTGCGTGAGACACCTCTTCTGTTGTTTGAGTTTCATGGCAGCGATGCCAGTGTCAAAGAGCAGGCTGAGACTGTCCAAGAACTTGCCAAGGATTGTGGCGGGATGGATTTTGAGTGGGCAGAGCGTCCCGAGGATCGCACCCGACTTTGGACAGCCCGACACAACGCTTATTTTGCTGGGTTGCAAGTGCGTCCAGGTTCTAGAGTGAGTACGACCGATGTGTGTGTGCCAATTTCACGTTTAGCAGAGTGTATTGACGCAGCAACTGAAGCACTTTCTAAAGTGAGTTTCCCCAGCACGATTGTGGGCCATGTTGGAGATGGAAATTTTCATGTTCTGATGTTGCTGGATCCCAACAGTGAAAGTGAGTGGGAAGAGTCTGAGCGATTGAACTACCAGTTGGTGACTCAGGCGATTGATGCTGACGGGACCTGTACGGGTGAGCATGGAATTGGTTTGCATAAAAAGCAATTCATGGTGCGAGAGCATGGCGAGGATGCGCTAGATCTCATGCGCATGCTTAAACAATCCTTTGATCCGCGTAATATCCTCAATCCTGGAAAGGTCATCGATCCTCGAAGTTAAGACAAACATCGGGTAAGTCCTGTCCTGCGTAAATTTGTCTTCCGCGCTATTGTTCTGACTTATGAATGCGATCATTGATACAGGATTATCTCCCTTGATTGTGCCACCGAAAGAAGAGGTGGTTTTAGCGCTGCGCGCTGTCGTTCCGCCACATTGTGTGCTGAGTCGAGAAGAAGAGACTCGACCCTATGAGTGCGACGGTTTATCTTTGTACCGATCGTTGCCTATGGCGGTGGTGTTGCCCGAAACAGAGGCGCAAGTTCAAAATATTTTGAAGGTATGTAAACGACTCAATGTCCCTGTAGTCGCGCGGGGTGCGGGTACGGGCTTGTCGGGCGGTGCCATGCCGCATGCTCAGGGTGTGTTGCTGGGTCTCTCAAAGTTTAATCAGATTAAACGGATCGATGCGACGGCCGCGATAGCGGTTGTGCAGCCAGGTGTGCGTAATTTGGCAGTTTCTGAGGCGGCTGCACCTTATGGTTTGTACTATGCCCCTGATCCCTCTAGCCAGATTGCCTGCACCATCGGTGGCAACGTTGCTGAAAATTCTGGGGGCGTGCACTGCCTGAAATATGGCTTGACGATTCATAACGTCCTCAAAGTGCGGATGGTCACGATAGACGGCGAAATTGTTGAGCTCGGCTCCCTTGCTCCGGATAGCCCAGGCCCTGACTTATTGTCTGTTTTCGTGGGCTCGGAGGGAATGTTGGGCGTTGTGACAGAGGTGACATTGCGCCTGACTCCCTCGCCCGCACTAGCGAGCGTCATTATGGCGAGCTTTGATGATGTCGAAAAAGCGAGTGATGCTGTTGGCAAGATTATTGGTGCAGGAATTATTCCAGCCGGACTTGAAATGATGGACAAACAGGCGACTCAAATGGTCGAACCCTTTGTTAAAGCTGGCTATGACATGGACGCAGAGGCTATTTTGCTATGCGAGTCTGATGGCACGTTAGAAGAGGTCGCCGAAGAGTTAGAGCGTATGAAACAGGTGTTTCAGCTCGCAGGTGCGACTCGGCTTCAGGTATCGACAAGCGAAGCGGAACGCTTGCGTTTTTGGGCAGGCCGGAAAAATGCCTTTCCAGCAGCGGGTAGAGTGTCACCTGATTATTACTGTATGGATGGCACGATCCCCCGGAGACGGTTAGGTGATGTCCTCAAAGCCATTCAGTCTATGGAGGCTCAGTTTGGATTGCGCTGTGCAAACGTATTTCATGCGGGGGATGGCAATCTCCACCCGCTAATTTTGTTTAATTCAAATATCGCTGATGAAGTTCGGCGCGCGGAGGACTTTGGTGCGGCAATTCTTGAGTTATGCGTAGAAGTGGGCGGCACCATTACAGGCGAGCATGGCGTTGGAATGGAAAAAATCAACCAAATGTGTGTGCAGTTCAGTCGTGCTGAGCTGGATATGTTTATGGCGGTCAAACGTGCTTTTGATCCCGCCTGTTTGCTCAACCCTGAAAAGGTGATTCCAACATTGGCACGATGCGCGGAGTACGGCAAGATGCATGTGCATGGAGGTGCGATTGCCTTTTCAGATCTGCCGAGATTTTGACGCATGATGAGCTACGAAATTTCTCAGCTAGTTGATCAGGTCTTGGCTGCTCGTGCGAGTTTCAAGCCCGTGCTGATTCGGGGTGGAGGCACCAAAGATTTCTATGGCAATCGCTTTGATCGTCAAGGTGAAACGCCTGTGATGCTCGACATGCGAAATGTGAGTGGAATTGTCAATTACCAGCCATCGGAGTTGGTTATCACAGCATTAGCCGGCACGCCTCTTCGTGAGGTCTTAGAAACGCTGGATGTGGCTGGACAAGCGTTAGCATTTGATCCTCCTACTTTCGGTTATGAAGCGACCATTGGAGGTTGTGTGTCTGCTGGGCTGGCTGGGCCAGGTCGTCTGGGCGCTGGGCCGGTCAAAGATTATGTGCTTGGTGCGCATTTGCTCGATGCACAAGGTCGTGTGTTGAAGTTTGGTGGTGAAGTCATGAAAAACGTTGCCGGCTATGACGTTTCACGCTTGTTGACTGGTTCGATGGGAATGTTTGGTGCCCTGACCCAAGTTTCTATTAAAGTTGCGCCTAAGCCATTTGAGAGATGCACGCTTGAGTGGGAGATAGGGGAGGCAGATGCTTTAGCGCTATGTTTAAGCTGGCGTGCGAAGCCGTTGCCAATTTCATCGACGTCCTGGGAATTAGTGGGCGGCGTTGGTCGTTTGCGAGTGCGTCTTGCGGGATCTTCCGCCGCGTTGCTATCAGCTCGTCAAACACTCGGTGGAGCCGTCGTTGATGATTCTGAGGCGATGCAGTATTGGTCAGACCTTCGTGAACATTCACTCTCATTTTTTTTGACGCCAGTCTTGTGGCGTATCGCCTGTGCGCCACACACACCTGAATTGGAATTGGGCCCTACACTGATTGAGTGGGGTGGTGGCCAACGCTGGATTGCTGCCGAATGCGACCCTCAGCACATACGAAGTGTGGCTGAAAAGGCTGGCGGGCACGCGACTTTATTTAGACAGGCAGAGGGTAGAGCTTTGCCGCCTCTAGGGGTGTTTCATCCTCTGAGCCAAGGTGCCAGTACCATCATCCGACGTCTCAAGCTTGAGTTTGATCAGCAAGGTGTCTTTAATCCTGGGCGCTTGGTCGCCGACCTATAGCGAGACAATTATGCAGACAAATTTGGCGCAGTGGGCGCAGGACTCTAAGCTTGGACAAGAGGCCAATGACATTTTGCGTCGTTGCGTGCATTGCGGTTTTTGTTCTGCAACCTGCCCGACCTACCAAGTCCTGGGCGATGAACTTGATAGTCCTAGAGGACGTATTTACCTGATTAAAGAGGTCCTGGAGGGCAAGGAGCCCACGCAGGCGACGCAGCAACACTTGGATCGTTGCTTGACGTGCCGTAATTGTGAGACAACATGTCCCTCTGGTGTTGAGTATGGTCATCTCGTGGACATTGGTCGTCAAATCATTGAAGAGAAAGTCAAACGGCCGTTGGGTCAGCGCGTGCAGCGTGCGCTTTTGCGCGAGGGTTTAACTTCGCGTTTTTTCGCGCCTGCTTATAAGCTTGGGCAATCATTACGCGAATGGTTGCCTGAAACCTTGCAGCGTAAAGTGATCGAATCTCGTCCTGTTGGTCAGCGTCCTGTGACATCTAACCATGCTCGACAGATATTGTTGTTGTCTGGATGTGTACAGCCAGCCATGATGCCTTCAATAGATGCTGCCACGATTCGCGTGTTAGATCGCATCGGCATTGGTACGCAAGTTGTGGCTGGTGCTGGCTGTTGCGGTGCTTTGAGTTTTCATTTGGATGATCAAGCGCGTGCTCGCGCTCAGATGCGTCAAAACATTGATGCATGGTTGCCGTATGTTGAGTCAGGCAAGATCGAGGCCATTGTCATGAATGCTTCAGGATGCGGCGCGATGGTGGCCGAATACGCTCATCATTTACGCGATGACTCTATTTATCTGCCAAAGGCCGAAAAGATTGTGTCCTTTGTGCGTGATGTTGCTCAGGTTGTAGCACCACATGCGCAAGCGCTTGTTCAACACATTAATGCATCAAAGCTTCCTGAACGACCAGTTTTTCACCCTCCTTGCACGTTACAACACTGGCAAGGTTTGCGGCCTGAGAGCGAGCAGCTCTTAACTACACTTGGACTTTCTTTGCAGCCGTTTATGGACGCCCACTTGTGTTGCGGCTCTGCAGGCGCTTATTCTGTTTTGCAGCCAGAAATCTCAACTGCATTACGTGATCGCAAGCTCGATCATCTTAATGCCGCCAATCCTGACATGATGTTGTCGTCAAATATCGGTTGTATTGGTCATTTGCAAAGTGGCACCAACACGCCTGTGCGACATTGGATCGAAGCTGTGGATGCGGCTTTGAATTAAAGTATTCACGATTGTGACTGAGTGCACGAAATGTTACAAAATATAAGCGACGTACGCATTGAAATTTAGGCCCAGTCAAAGTTAAAATTTCCTCATGGAAATCAGAGTCGCACGCCTAGAAGCTATTATTCCGACCCTCGCAACAAGGGAGGATTTAGCTTGTCTTGAAACACGTTTGAATATCTCAATCGGTAGGGTTGAGACTGCGCTTCATCTTGAAATGACAAAACTCACGTGGCGTATTGTTGCACTGTTAGTGGGGCTATTGCCGTCGCTCTTTGCCGCAGCAGTATATGTCCTTCGCCATACAAACTAAGGCCGTAACAAACTAAGTTGTGACGGCCTAGCCTTTTAGTGATTAAGAGTTCTCTACTGCTTTCACCAAATCTTCGATGACTTTTTTAGCATCGCCAAACACCATCATTGTTTTATCGAGATAAAAAAGTTCGTTATCGAGTCCGGCATAGCCAGAGGCCATAGATCTTTTGTTGACGATGATCGTTTTAGCTTTGTAGGCCTCAAGGATGGGCATGCCAGCGATGGGGGACTTGGGATCATTTTTAGCAGCTGGGTTTACCACATCATTTGCGCCCAACACCAACACAACGTCTGTTTGAGCAAACTCGCTGTTGATGTCTTCCATCTCGAACACTTGATCGTAGGGGACCTCTGCTTCGGCCAGCAGAACGTTCATGTGCCCGGGCATACGACCTGCAACAGGATGAATGGCGTATTTGACGGTGACGCCATGTTCGGTGAGTTTTTCTGCTAACTCCTTGAGCGCGTGCTGGGCGCGTGCAACGGCTAAACCATAACCTGGCACGATCGTGACGGTTTCAGCGTTGGTGAGCAAGAACGCTGCATCATCCGGACTGCCTGAACGCACATTACGCTGAACGCCTGAGCCAGCTGCTGGGCCTGTATCTGTCGCGCCACCAAAGCCGCCCAAGATCACATTAAAGAAAGACCGGTTCATGGCCTTGCACATGATGTAGGACAGAATGGCGCCAGAAGAACCGACCAAGGAGCCTGCGATGATAAGCATCGGGTTATTGAGTGAAAAGCCAATGCCTGCGGCTGCCCAACCTGAATAACTGTTGAGCATCGACACCACAACGGGCATATCTGCACCACCGATTGGGATGATGATCAACACGCCTAAGATAAAGGCGATGATGGTCATGATGACAAAAGGTGTCCATTCTTGGGTGAGCATGAACCACAAACCACAGCCAAGCATTGCAAGCGCTAATGCAAGGTTGACCATATGCTGACCAGCAAAAACGACAGGAGCACCCTGGAAAAAACGGAACTTATATTTACCCGAGAGCTTGCCAAAGGCGATCACCGAGCCGGAGAACGTAATGGCACCTACAAAGGTACCAATAAACAGTTCCAGGCGGTTACCAAAAGGAATCGGTTCACCTTTGGTTGCAACTATGTTGAACGCCTGTGGCTCGGCAACAATTGCAACAGCAATTGCGACGGCAGCTAGACCAATCATGCTGTGCATGAACGCGACTAACTCGGGCATTTTGGTCATCTCAACGCGTTTGGCCATAATCGTGCCGATCGAGCCACCAATCAGCAAACCAAGCAAGACCCAACCCAGACCAACACCTGCTTGTGCTTCACGCGATAGGCTGACGATCAGCGCAGCGGTGGTGAGTACCGCGATAACCATACCTGCCATGCCAAAAGCATTACCAAGGCGAGAGGTGGTCGGATGTGAGAGACCCTTAAGAGCCTGAATAAAGCAAACCGAAGCGACGAGATATAAAAGAGTGACGACGTTAATAGAAATCATGCGTGACTCCCATTGCTGGCTGCCTTATCTTTACCCGCTTTATCTTTTGGAGCTTTCTTTTTAAACATCTCAAGCATTCGACGTGTAACCAAGAATCCACCGAACACATTGACAGCTGCGAGTGCAACGGCAAACACACCCATGCCGCGGGCAAGTCCGCCTTCGGTGAGTGCAGCCGCCAACATCGCACCAACAATGACGATCGCTGAGATCGCATTGGTGACAGCCATTAGTGGTGTGTGGAGGGCGGGTGTAACGTTCCAGACTACGTGGTAACCGACGTATATTGCCAGCACAAAAATGATTAGGTTGACGAGGGTGGGGCTAATCGCATCCATTATTTTTTCCTTAGATTTTTGCCGTCTTCGCAGACGAGGCAAGCCAGAACAATGTCGTCATCTCGCGCAATCGCAAGATTGGCTTCTTTGTCGATAATGAGCTTGAGAAAGTCCAAGACGTTGCGTGCATAAAGCGCTGAGGCATCCGTTGCCAACATGCCGGGCAGGTTAGTGAGCCCCACAAGAGCGACGCCGTTTTCGTAAACGACGAGACCTTTTTGCGATAGCGGACAGTTGCCTCCACGCTCAACGGCAAGGTCGACAATGACTGAACCAGGCTTCATCGCGCGAACAGTTTCAGCTGAAATCAGTGTCGGTGCAGGTCGCCCCGGGATGAGTGCAGTAGAAATTACCAGATCCGCCTGTTTGCAGCGCTCAGAGACCAGCGCAGCTTGGCGTTGCATCCAGCTTGCTGGCATCGGGCGTGCATATCCTCCCACGCCTTGGGCAATTTCGCGCTCTTCGTCTGTTTCAAAGGGGACATCTATAAATTTTGCGCCGAGTGATTCGACTTGTTCTTTAGCAGCAGGCCGAACGTCAGAGGCCTCTACGACTGCGCCGAGTCGCTTGGCTGTAGCGATGGCTTGTAACCCTGCGACACCGGTGCCTAGAATTACGACACGAGCCGCTTTGATCGTACCTGCGGCGGTCATCATCATTGGAAACATCCGACCGTAGTAGTGTGCGCCGAGCAGGACTGCTTTGTAGCCAGCCAAGTTTGCTTGTGAAGACAAAACATCCAAGCTTTGCGCACGCGTGGTGCGAGGCGCCGCTTCGAGCGCAAAGGCTGTGATGCCGGATTGAGCGATCGAATCTAATCCAGCTTCATCAAAGGGGTCGAGCATCCCAACCAAGGTGCTGCCTGCCGTGATGCCTAATAGTTCGTCAGCACTTGGGGCACGCACTTTAAGAATTAATGCCGAGGACAAGGCTTGGGCGGCATCAACGATCTTGGCGCCCGCTTGCTCGTAGGCCTGATCACTAAAGTGAGCGGCCAAACCGGCATCTTTCTCGACTAACACCTCATGTCCTGCGGCGACATATTTTTTCACCGTTTCAGGTGTTGCAGCAACACGTGTTTCGCTATCGCGAGTCTCGCGCGGAATTCCGATTCGCATCGAGCGCTCCATTAGGTAAGATTGTTAACCACTAGGTTATACACCACCTGCAGGGGTTCGCGCCCGAGATTAGACTCCAATTTAGGCGGATTACGCCTGGGTTGTTGGCTGAGAGCGACTACAATTTGAATAATATGATCACATCTAAGAAGCGGGTGGTAGTTGGCATGTCCGGTGGCGTTGACTCATCGGTTACCGCTTGGCTGCTAAAAGAGCAGGGTTACGAGGTCATTGGCCTGTTTATGAAGAACTGGGAAGATGACGATGATTCTGAGTACTGTTCAACGCGTCAGGATTGGCTAGATGCCGCGAGTGTGGCAGATGTCGTAGGAGTGGATATCGAAGCGGTGAACTTCGCAGCCGAATACAAAGACCGTGTTTTTGCTGATTTTTTGAGAGAGTATTCCGCGGGACGGACGCCCAATCCAGACGTGCTATGCAATGCCGAGATCAAATTTAAAGCTTTTCTTGATCACGCAATGTCGCTTGGCGCAGATCATATCGCGACAGGACACTATGCACGAGTTCGCCAGGTGGGAGATCGTTTTGAGCTTCTCAAAGCTCTCGACCATACTAAAGACCAAAGTTATTTTTTGCATAGACTGAATCAAGCCCAGCTTTCAAGCACGCTTTTCCCTTTGGGCGACCTCAATAAAACTGAGGTGCGGCGTATTGCTCACGAAATTGGTTTGCCTAACGCAAGCAAAAAAGACTCAACTGGTATTTGCTTTATTGGGGAAAGACCCTTTAGGGAGTTCTTGAACCGCTATTTACCCACGCAGCCTGGTCCGATGTTGACGCAGGCAGGTCAACAGGTCGGCGTTCATCACGGATTATCGTTTTATACGCTGGGTCAACGCAAAGGACTCGGCATTGGCGGGGTGAAGGGGCATCAACACTCAGATGGCACTGGCCCGGTATGGTATGTGGCGCGCAAGGATATGACGAGCAACACACTCTATGTTGTTGAGGGTCACGACCATCCATGGCTTTTGTCCGAGCAGTTGTCGGCGGATCAAGTCAGTTGGGTGAGTGGTATTGCACCCGTCTCTGGGCAATATTCTGCCAAAACAAGATACCGACAACAGGATGCCCAATGTTCGTTATTCGTTGGGTCAAATACGAATGGGTTTGGCTTGAGGTTTGAGCAAGCTCAATGGGCTGTGACGCCTGGTCAGTCGGCCGTGTTGTACGACGGTGATATCTGCCTAGGAGGCGGAATTATTGCCTAGGAGGTTCAGTGTCCAAGAAACTTTGGCGCTGGGAAAGCTTGCTGTAAAGTCGTTCAAGGTTGGGTGATTCAGCACGCCAATCAATGTGTGGAAAACGGAAGTCTAGATAACCAAGTACACAACCAACAGCCACATCTGCTAAGCTAAAATTTACGCCCATACAGAAATTCTTAGTTCCTAAATCACTTTCCATTGCTTTCACAGCCGCATGGATTTTCCCGTATTGACGATCGATCCATTCTTGGCTTTGTTGCACTGCTGGGCGCTGTTGCTCTTTGATAATGATAATGGCGGCATCTAGAGCGCCGTCCGCCAAAGCTTCCCAGCACTTGGCTGCCGCTCGGTCTCGGCCTGTTTTTGGGATGAGCTGACTGACTGGGGAGAGAGTATCCAGATACTCGGCAATGACACAAGAGTCAAAAAGTCTATTGTCGTCTTCGGTAATCAGGCAAGGAACCTTGCCTAATGGGTTGAACGCCTGCATTAACGTGTCAGCGGCCCATACATCTTCGATCTGCATCTGGTAGTCCAGTTTTTTTTCAGCCATCACGATGCGGACTTTACGAACATAAGGACTGGTAAGTGATGCGATGAGTTTCATTTGCTTTTGGACTTTACGACAATGCTTAAATTGTATTAGTTTTGATAATAAGTTTTTAACAGGTTTATGGAAAAAAAACTTAGTATGGGCAATCAGCCAAGTGGCGTATATTTTGATACGTCACCACCTTACCCTGATAAGCGTCCGGAGGGGGAGTTATTCCTCTCCAAACCGAGGTGATAAACTCAATCCAATTCTTTTTGTCGTTTTTTTGCCAAATTCTCATATGCAAATCAATCCTGTTTTGACTGTTTTAAATGCCGTATCCCCTCTGGATGGACGTTATGCCTCCAGATGTGATGCGCTGAGGCCTTTACTTTCTGAGGCGGGCTTTATGGCGCATCGGGTTGAGGTTGAAATTGCTTGGTTGATCGGTTTGTCTCAGGCGGGTCTGCCCGAGTTGCCTGTTTTTTCATCCGCAGCCACGAAAGTATTACGTGGCTTAGTGACCAATTTCTCCGAGGCGGATGCCGATCGGATCAAGCAGATTGAACGCACCACCAATCACGATGTCAAGGCTGTCGAGTACTGGCTAAAGGAAAAAGTTGTAGGTCTGCCAGAGTTAGAAAATGCGGGTGAGTTTATCCATTTTGCTTGTACCTCTGAGGACATCAATAACACTTCGCATGCATTGATGTTGGGTCGTGCACGTGAGCAGATTGTTTTGCCTCAGTTGCAAAAGGTATTAGCCTCGCTCTTGCAAATGGCTCAGACACAAGCGGAACAGCCTATGTTGTCACGTACCCACGGGCAGCCTGCTACTCCAACCACGCTTGGTAAAGAGTTTGCCAACGTTGCAGCGCGCCTGCGAGATGCGATTGCACACATCCAAGCTGTGGTGCCACTTGCAAAAATGAATGGCGCGACTGGTAATTACAATGCGCATTTGTCTGCATATCCAGAATTGGATTGGCCTGCCTTTAGCGCAGGCGTGCTTAAAGAGCTCGGCCTCAAGCAAAATCCGTATACGATTCAAATCGAACCCCATGACTGGATGGCTAGTTTATTTGATGCGATTGCGCGCGCGAACACCATTCTGATCGACTTAAACAGAGATATCTGGGGATATATTGCCCTGGGTTATTTCAAGCAGCGCCTCAAGGACGGCGAGGTTGGGTCGTCCACAATGCCGCACAAGGTCAATCCTATTGACTTTGAAAACGCGGAAGGCAATCTCGGCCTAGCCAACGCTGTTTTACGCCATTTGTCTGAAAAACTTCCTATTTCTCGCTGGCAACGTGACCTGACTGATTCCACTGTGCTGCGCAATCTGGGAGTGGCACTCGGTTATTGCTTAGTGTCCTATGACGCCTGCTTGCGTGGTTTGGGCAAGCTTGAGGTCAATGTAGCTGCCATTGATGCTGATATCGACAATAGTTGGGAGGTTCTTGCTGAGCCGATCCAAACAGTGATGCGTCGTTATGGTTTGCCCCAGCCGTATGAGCAACTCAAGGCCTTGACGCGTGGCAAGGGCATTACCGAGCAAGCATTGCGTGAATTCATAGGTGGTCTAGATTTACCCCCTGATGTGCGTACGCGCATGTTAGCGATGACGCCGCGCAGCTATATTGGTCTAGCCCAAAGCTTGGCAAAAACAGTATAGTGTGTCAAATTATCCACTTATGGAGCACGTAAATGAAAAAGCTTTCGATTTTGTTGGTTTCTGGCGCCTTACTGTCTCCCATGTGGATGTCTACCGCGAGCGCCCAGTTTGCTAAGCCAGAAGATGCGATTAAATATCGCCAGTCTGCTTTGGTCGTGCTAGCGTCTCAATTTGGGCGTATGCAGCCAACTATCAAGGGGCAGGTGCCTTATGACGCCGCGGCGATTAAGGCGAACGTTGCAATCGTCCAAACCTTGTCGACACTTCCTTGGGGAGCGTTCGGTCCAGGGACTCAGGGGAAAAGTGCCGCAAAATCAGAAGTTTGGTCTGATGCGGCTGGCTTCAAGGCCGCTCAAACCAAATTCGAAGGTGCTGTCGTCAAGCTGTCGGCTGCTGCAAATGCGGGTGATTTAGACAAGCTGCGTGTAGCATTTGGCGATGTCGGTGCCAGCTGTAAAGCATGTCACGACTCTTATCGTGTCAAGAAATAAAAGGTAAAACCGCCTCCAGATATTCTTTAGGAATTTCTGGGGGTGCAATGTGCGCGCTATTGACGCGAACCATGCGTGCCCCTTTGATACGATCCACCAAGGCTTGGCCGCGAGCTTCGGGTGTTGATAAATCTAATTCTCCTACTACTACGAGCGTCGGAACCGTAATACGTTCCAGCCGAGGGTAGAGATCCATCCCGCCAATAGCACTGCAGCAAGCTGCATAACCACTCGGTGCTTGTGACAGGGCGATATTTCGAATGCGTTTGAGATTAACGTTGTTTTCAACAACAAATTTTGGCGTAAAAAACCGTCCGATGACACCATCAATAATTGCGGCCATTCCGCCAGTTTTAAGCGCAGCAATACGTTGATCCCAAATGCCCGGGTCAAACTCTGCCGCAGTATGGCTGAGCACTAGTTTTTTAAGACCGGATGGTCTGCGCGCGGCAAGCTCCATCCCGATCATCCCACCCAGTGAGATACCCCAATAGCAATAATGGGTGAGTCGAGCTGCGGCAATGACAGCTTGCGCATCATCCGCAAGTTGTTCGATGGTGTATGGTCCTAGAGGCGTATCGGATCCGCCATGTCCACGCGTATCGAAACGCACCATATAGAAATGACGCATGAGCGTCTCAAGCATGGGATCCCAAAGCGTGATGTCTGTGCCAAGCGAATTGCCAAGTACCAATGCAGGTAACTGAGTATCGCCATCGCCACGCCAATAAATTTTACAGTCACCGTTGTTCAGCATTGGCATTGTGTTGATCCTCGAGTCATTTTTATATTTTGAGAACTAGCATTATTCCCTAAAAAATGGCATCCAAGGGGATCACTCAGCTAAAACTCGCGGGTGCATTAAATGCAAGATTCCAAAGCCACCAAGCTACTCCCCCAAGTGCGGCGGCAAGCATACATGCGCCAAGTCTGACGCGCCAGTCATCGCGGGCGCTTTGAGTGCCGGACGGTAAAGTGTGCCTAGGAACATCGCCTGTCACCATAGGTTGAATAAGCGCCTCACCTCGAAAACTATAAAACGCGATTGCTGCGAGATGGATTGCTATGATGGCATACAGCAGAAATTCGGTAAATTTATGCATGCGGGTCAACAAGGCAACGGTGTCGTTACTGACAAACTGTGCCAGAGGTCCTTGAGTCATCACATCGTCATTCGCAAAAAGTCCCGTCGAGCTTTGAAATAAAAATAAAATCAACATCGCAATAACTGACCATGCACCAAGAGGGTTATGCCCGGCATGACGAGCGCCGTTGTTTGCACGCAAATAAGCAAACGTTTTCGCAGGTGTGGTGACGAACTGGCTAAAACGGGCATAGCGCGGGCCAATCAAACCCCAGATCACACGAAAAAGCAGCAGCACAAAGCTCGCAATGCCGAATCTGACATGCCAGTCCATCCAGTTTCCTCCGAGACTGATCGTGATGAGTGAGCCAGTGATACAGATGGCTAGTAGCCAATGGAAGAGTCGGGTTGGGAGATCCCAAATGCGAAGTTGTGGTGTTCGTAGTGCTGTTGGGATTGGCATTTGAAATATCGGATGATGTTTGGAGTTTCAATTTATCATTTATTGATCGATCGCAAAATATTGAATCTCCTTTGGTGCAATTAAGCACTAGCTTAGTGTTTGAGCGCCAATGCAGTGCCTAGATGCTTAGCACTTTGAATAGTGGCACCGTTGTAGTGCCCAATGTTAAGAACTTTCGTTTCATTACCATTTAAAGAAGGCTCGATGGCCTACATGCCATGTTGGCATGCATCTTGCTTAAGCCTCTGTATCGATTTCTACACAGGGGTACTCATTATGTCGATCTTTTCAAATCCATTTGATTCAAAGCTTCGTTTGCGTTGTTCCTGCGGTCAGCATGCTTCAGCAGCAGAACATGAGGCAAGTCAGTCCGCGCTGTCGGAAATGAGTGATCACTCTCCTGAGGCGCTGGGTAACCGTGTAGTGGAGCAAGCGGTGATGCGCGCGGTGTTTCCTCAAGACGATATGCGTCGTCGATTTTTACAGGCTGTTGGTGCGCCTACAGCACTTGCAGCGATCTCTTCGATCTTTCCGATGGCCTTTGCTAAAGAAGCGTTTGCGCAAGGGGGAAAATTAGAAAAGACAAATTTAAAAGTTGGTTTTATTCCAATTACATGTGCGACCCCGATCATCATGGCAGACCCGATGGGCTTTTATAAAAAGCAGGGGTTAAACGTCGAGGTGGTCAAAACAGCGGGTTGGGCCGTTGTTCGAGATAAAGCGCTTAACAAAGAATATGACGCAGCGCACATGTTGTCACCCATGCCACTTGCAATTTCAATGGGGGCTGGTGCAGCTCCCAATCCTTATACAGTTCCTGCGATTGAAAATATTAACGGGCAGGCTATCACGCTTGCGATTAGACACAAGAACAAGCGAAATCCTAAAGACTGGAAAGGATTTAAGTTTGCCGTGCCATTTGATTATTCGATGCATAACTATTTGCTGCGTTATTACCTTGCAGAAAATGGCATCGATCCTGATCGTGATGTACAGATTCGTGTGGTGCCACCTCCAGAGATGGTTGCAAACTTGCGTGCGGACAACATTGATGGCTTTTTAGCCCCTGATCCTGTGAATCAGCGCGCAGTATTTGATGGGGTTGGCTTTATCCACATTTTGTCCAAAGAGCTTTGGGATGGTCATCCATGTTGCGCCTTCGCGGCAAGCAAGGAGTTTATGACTGCCAATCCCAATACCTATAGTGCCTTGTTGCGTGCGATTGTCGAAGCGACTGCCTACGCTCAAAAAGCTGAGAACCGAAAGGAAATCGCTGCTGCAATTCACACACCTAATTATCTCAACCAGCCTTTGACCGTTGTCGAACAAGTTTTGACTGGAACCTATGCGGATGGTTTGGGTAATGTGAAAAAAGTACCTGATCGCATTGGCTTTGACCCAATGCCTTGGGAGTCATTCGCGGTTTGGATCATGACGCAAATGCAACGTTGGGGCCAGGTAAAGGGTGAGGTTGACTATCAAAAGATTGCACAAGAAGTGTTTTTAGCAACGGATGCACGTCGTGCAATGGAACAGGCTGGATTAGCTGCTCCAGCTGCAAGCGGTAAGAAAATCATCGTGATGGGCAAAGTGTTTGATCCTAGTAAGCCCAAGGAATACCTCAACAGCTTTGCAATTAAGAGGGTTTAAAAATGATGGTGAAGGAGCGTAGTAGAGCCTTGATTTTGTCTGCATTGTTACTAGCGATTTTTCTGATGTCATGGCAAATCGCAACAATGCCGACGCAAGGTGCTCAAGTAGTCGATGCGGAGTATGCCAAGCTGGTAGGGGCTGCTGCTGCTACAGGTCAAAAGTCTGCTTTTCCCGGCCCATTGGATGTGGGTGCCAAGCTTATTGAACACTTGTCAGATCCCTTTTATGACAGAGGCGCGAATGATAAGGGTATCGGGATTCAGCTTGCCTGGTCAGTTTCTCGGGTGGCGCTTGGCTTCGGTCTGGCTGCGCTAATAGCCATTCCACTTGGATTTCTGATCGGCATGTCGCGATTATTTTTTCAAGCACTTGATCCTTTTATTCAGATCCTCAAGCCCATTTCACCGCTGGCTTGGATGCCTCTTGCTCTCTTTACGCTTAAGGACTCTGATGTGTCGGCGGTATTCGTGATTTTTATTTGCTCGATCTGGCCGATGATGATTAATACTGCCTTTGGTGTGGCATCTGTAAGAAAGGAGTGGATCGATGTTTCACGCACGCTCGAAGTCAGTCCTTTGCGTAAAGCTTTTTTCGTTATTCTTCCTGCGGCGGCACCCACAATCATGACTGGTATGCGCATTTCAATTGGTATTGCCTGGTTGGTAATTGTTGCTGCGGAAATGTTAGTCGGTGGAACTGGAATCGGCTATTTCGTTTGGAATGAATGGAACAACTTGTCGATTGCAAATATTTTAGTGGCCGTCCTTATGATTGGTCTCATTGGAATGTTGCTAGACCTCTGTTTTGCGCGACTCCAAAAAGCCGTGACCTATAAAGATTAAGTTTGAAAGGAGTGCGCGCAATGCAAAATTTTTTACAAGTACAAGGACTGCGCAAAGCCTTTCCGGGCGTGGGTGGTGCAAATGAGTTAGTTGTTTTTAATGATGTGAACTTTACGATCGATAAGGGTGAGTTTGTCTGCATCATCGGTCACTCTGGTTGTGGCAAGACAACAATTTTAAATGTGCTGGCTGGTCTAGAAGCACCGACTGACGGCCACTCATTTATCGATGGTCGGGAGATCAGTGGCCCAAGCTTAGATCGTGGAGTTGTATTTCAATCTCATGCTTTGATGCCCTGGATGACTGTCCGTGGAAATATCGCATTTGCAGTTCGCTCAAAATGGCCAGATTGGACGCGTGCCAAAGTTGATGAGCATGTTCAGCAATTTATCGATATGGTGCATTTGACTGGCTCTGAAGATAAAAAACCTTCACAACTTTCAGGTGGAATGAAGCAGCGTGTCGGTATTGCACGTGCATTTGCAATTCAACCCAAGATGTTACTTCTTGATGAACCTTTCGGTGCTTTGGATGCATTAACGCGCGGCAACATCCAAGACGAACTTGTGACGATTGTCCGTGGTACGCAACAAACAGTATTCATGATTACACATGATGTGGATGAAGCCATTTTGTTGTCTGACAAGATTTTTCTAATGAGTAATGGACCACGTGCCGTTTTAGCCGAAATTGTGACAAATCCTTTGCCCAAAGATCGTACGCGCGCCACCATGCATCATGATCCAAAGTTTTATGAGGTTCGTAATCATTTAATTGATTTTTTGGTACATCGGTCCAAGACCTATGCCGCCGTCTAATTTTTCTGATTGTATTTATTCACACGGAGTAGGACATGGCAACTTCTAAAGCAATTGCAAAACCAATGACCCGAGAGGATGTAACCGACTTGATTTATTCGGCTAAAGTTCAAAAAGGTCTGAAATGGGCCGATGTCGCAAAAAAGCTGAAGCTTTCCAAAGAGTGGACGACAGCAGCATGTATGGGACAAATGACGTTGACTAAAGCACAAGCTTTGGTGATTGGTAAAACTTTCGACTTACCAGCCGAAGCCATTACCTTGCTGCAAGTCGTTCCTTACAAGGGCTCATTGCGAAGTGCTGTGCCCACAGATCCTTTGATCTATCGCTGGTATGAAATCGTTAGTGTCTATGGCACGACGATCAAGGAATTGATTCATGAGGAGTTTGGAGACGGTATTATGAGTGCGATCGACTTTTCTATGGATATCAAGCGCGAAGCTGATCCTAAAGGCGACCGTGTCAATGTTGTTTTGTCGGGTAAATTTTTACCTTACAAGTCTTATTAAGTCTTAAAAAAAAATCCGAGTCCAGATTAAACTGTGAGAATTGCCTTGTTGTTATAAGGGCGGCTTTTCTTACAGGAAATCGACATGGCGGTTTTACAAGAGGTCGGTCAAGAAATTATGCAGTGGTCAGAGCGACTGGCCCTGCATAGCGAACCGGTCTGGGCTGAAAAGGGTCTGCTGACAGTGACCTATCTGACGCCGGCGCATCTTGCTGTGGCGGCTGAGTTAAAAGCGTTGATGCAAGGCGCTGGTTTCGATGAGGTTTCGATCGATGCGGTAGGTAATGTTGTCGGCGTCTACCATGGCGCCGCAGGTGATTCACCCTCACTTCTGACAGGCTCGCATTACGACACCGTTCGTAATGGGGGGAAATATGATGGCCGACTCGGTATTTTGGTGCCGATTGCTGTTGTGAAATCTCTTTCCAGCCAAAAGCGTCGCTTGCCCTATGGCATTGAGGTGGTGGGCTTTTCCGAAGAAGAAGGGCAGCGTTTTCGTGCGACCTTTCTTGCGGCGGGTGCACTAACAGGTAGCTTTGATCCTGATTGGTTGAGTCAGCAGGATGCCGAGGGGGTGTCGATGGCCGAGGCAATGAAAGCTGCTGGCTTACCTGGAACGCTCTCAGCCATCCAAACGATTCAACGTGACCCAAAAAAATATCTCGGTTTTGTAGAGGTGCATATCGAGCAGGGCCCTGTTCTCTGTGAAAAAGCACTCCCGCTCGGCGTGGTGACTTCAATTAATGCGGGGGTACGAGCCACCTGTAAAACAATTGGTCTTGCCGCACACGCAGGTACGACACCAATGTCAATGCGCCAAGATGCGATGTTGGCAGCTGCTGAAATCAGTCTGATGGCTGAGCAGCGTGCGTGTGCCGACGAGGGCTCGGTCGCGACGGTTGGACAAATTCAAGTCCCGGGTGGTTCGATTAATGTGATCCCGGGTGAGTGTATGTTTACCTTGGATATGCGTGCGCCGACAGATACTCAGCGTGATGCATTGGTGGCCGATATTGTCCAAGAGGCGCATGCGATTGCTACGCGCAGACAAGTGCAGTTTGAATACACCGAGGTAATGCGCGCGAGTGCTGCGCCTTCGGATCCTGCTTGGCTGGCTCGCTGGGAGAGGGCGGTCACCAAAATCGGTCAGCCTGTGTTTAAGCTCAATAGCGGTGCCGGTCACGACGCGATGAAGATGCATACCATCATGCCGCAGGCTATGTTGTTCGTGCGTGGCGGCAATCGCGGTATCAGCCACAATCCTCTAGAGATCATTACGGCCGAAGATGCAGCGCTCGCCACGCAGGCATTTGAAGCGTTGTTAGACGAAATCCACTAAAGATAAAAAGAAACTATGAAGAATAATCATCACGCCGAACTCTATGCCAAGCTCGATCACTGGATTGATGTTCACTTTAATGAGCAAGTAAAATTTTTACAGTCGGTGATTCAGGTGCCGACAGACACGCCTCCGGGAAACAATACGCCTCATGCTCTGCACGTGGCTAAGCTCATCGAAGCTTTTGGTATGAAGGCCGAGCAACATGCTGTCCCCGAGCTCATCGTCCGTGAGGTAGGGTTAGAATCGATCACGAATTTGATCGTCAAGAGGCAGTATGCAGACGGTGGAAAAGTATTGGCGCTCAATGCGCACGGCGATGTTGTGCCGCCGGGAGAGGGCTGGACTTACCCACCGTATGCGGCCGAGATTCACGATGGCCGTATGTACGGTCGTGCCGCGGCTGTCAGCAAGTGTGACTTTTCAACATATATCTTTGCTGTTCGCGCGCTTGAGTCCCTCGGCGTTCCTTTAAAGGGGCGTATTGAGCTTCAGTTCACCTACGACGAGGAGTTTGGCGGAGAGTTGGGCCCAGGCTGGTTGCTTAAAAACAATCTTACCAAGCCTGATTTGGCGATCGCTGCAGGTTTTAGCTATCAGATCATTACAGCTCACAACGGCTGTTTGCAGTTCGAAGTCACTGTCAACGGAAAAATGGGGCATGCCGCAGTCCCCACCTCAGGTGTCGATGCCTTGCAAGCCGCAGTCAAGATTATGAATGCTTTGTACGGGTTAAATGAAACTTATCAGTCCGTTAAGAGCCAGGTTCCCGGCATTAACCATCCCTACTTGAACATTGGCTTGATACAGGGCGGCACAAATACTAACGTGATCCCTGGCAAAGTCGTGCTCAAGCTTGATCGCCGAATGATTCCCGAAGAGGATCCTGCTTTGGTCGAGGAAAGTATTCGCACCACGATCGATGCTGTCTGGAAAAAAATCCCAGGCATTACTGCTGAAACTAAGCGTATTTTGCTGGCGCGTGCGCTAAAGCCTCTGCCGGGTAGTACTGAGTTGGTCGAAGCTTTGCAAAGCCATGCTGAAAAGCAGTTTGGCGAAATAGTCCCGGCTTGCGGTACCCCGCTTTACGCTGATGCGCGTTTGTATTGCGAGGCCGGTATACCTGTCGTGCTGTATGGAGCTGGACCCCGTACTGTTGAGGAAAGTCGGGCTAAGCAACCCGATGAACGCCTCGAGCTAGAGGACTTGCGCCGGGCGACTAAAGTTATCGCCCGAACCTGCCTCGATATGATGAGTTAGCTTAAGCTGAAAAGCGATACAGCTTTTGTGGGTTATCCACCATCAGTTGCTGCAGTAGTGCTGGCTCAGGCGCAATCTGGGCTAACGCATTTACCAAGACCCCATCGTCTGGAATATGTGTATGGTTGGGGTGCGGCCAGTCCGAGCCCCACACGCAACGATCTGGATAAGTCGTCACTAGATGTCGGGCAAAGGGAATCCCTTGTTTGTAGGGCGGTTGCGCATCAATGCGGTCGATGCCGCTGACCTTGACCATAAAGCCAGGTAGTTCCAAGAGCCGACAGAAAGCTTGGAAGTGCGCATGTTCCAAACCTAATGTAGCATCGACGCGACCCATGTGATCCATCACAACAGGAACAGAAGATTGTTTGAGCAGAGGCGTCAGTTCTTTGGCATGCATTGCGTGCATTTGCAACTGTAGGTGCATGCCCAAAGGTTCAAGGCGGCGGGTCAGGGCGATCACTTGCTCGGGCGTATAGTCGATTTTGTAACCTGGCATAAAGTGGAATCTCAACCCGCGAAAGCCAACTGAAGCTAGGCGCTTGAGTTCTGAGTCGGGGAGGTCAACAGGGGTCAGCGCTACCCCTAAATAACGACCTTCAGCCGCGCGCATCGCATCCTCGACCACGCTATTGTCAAAGCCGTGAAGGAGAGTATTAACAATGACACAGCGGTCAATGCCTAGTTTTTTATGCAGGGCAAACAGTGATTCCTTTGGTGCATCCGCTGGGGTAAAGCCACGGCTTTCTGCATAAGGAAATTTTTCGCTCGGTCCGAATATGTGCACATGGGTGTCAGTAGCACCCTCAGGTAGCTTCAGGTTTACTATGCTGGGAGTATCGAGGTACGTTTTGATGATGTCAGTCATTTCTTGTCTCTATGGTGATTTTTGGTATCTTTAACCGGTTTTTGTGGGTATTTTGACATGCAGGCAAAGGTTTTTGTTCGTTCATGTTAGCGTCTGGGGCGTAGTCTGTCTCGAGTGCAGAGTCTGTAAAAAAATGCTAGACTTTCGCCTCTCGGTTAGAAATAAATTGATTTCTGGCCGTGGAAGGCGCATTAGCTCAGCCGGTTAGAGCGACGGAATCATAATCCGCAGGTCCCCTGTTCGAATCAGGGATGCGCCACCAGTAAAAATTTGGGTCTTACGGCATAAATGCTTTGAGACTCTTTTTTATTTGCGGGTCTTGATAATTAAACCCCTTATTTATAAGGCTCTCAGGCGGTTTTAATTTCTGTGTTTTTAGCTTTCAATTTTAATGGTACTGCTATGGTACAGATTTTGATAAATGCGGTTGCATCTCTGTCGCCTTAATCGCGGAACTACGCCACGCCAAATGTTGGCTTGCAGGTTCATACAGCGTGTTTGATGACCTCCCTTTGGGGTTCAAATTGGCACTCACAAAGGCATTCTCAGACCCGAGGCGATGGCTCAGGTATTTAGGTTTTTACGGGCGAGTCAGTAGCTTTATCAGATGCTTGCAACAGCTCACAAAAAGTGTAATTACTGATTGACGTCGATTAAATATCGGCTTTATAAGTGGAAGGCATTCTTAAAATGCACTTAACTTGTTAGCCATTTCTTACCGGTAATTAAAACCACTTCGGCTTGGGTACTAAGTAAGACTGCCACCTTCGAGTGGCTTTTTTTAACGCATTGATTAGTCAATAAATCAAACCCAAATAGCTTCGTTTAAGTACATTAAGCGTGGAGTGTCATAGCCTACCCTCCAATTTAGCAAGGCAAGTAACACCCACGATTACTTTAATTGCCAACATACTTTAATAATTCTCTTTGCATAAAAGTCTAATAAAAACTTATATCACGAATGTTGAATCTTGACGATTTTTATCGAAATGCTGCGAGCTTTGATGAGTTGCTGTCTGACGACTTTTTTACTGATCCTGCGCTTACCATAGATCCCCAGCGAGTCAGGGCGATGTTGAGTTCGTGGTGCGATGCTAGCGGAGCGGGAAACAGTGAGGCGTTTGTTCAGCGATTGGCTAAAGATGGGTGGTCATTGGAATTTGTTTCTGCTCGCTTCGCAGGTGCTCGCCCCAAACGCTCGCGTATTTATCCATTATGGGTGCGCGATGCTCAGTGGGTATTCAATAACCTGCAATCCATCATGTCACCCTTAAATACAGACTCTCTTTCGTCAAGTTCAGGAGGCGATGAAGTTGAACTCATTTTAAAAGAGCTTGCACAATTGTGTCTGGAAAAATGTTTTCCTGCTCAAAGTAACGGCTCTTTGCCATGCTTAAGAGATGAGGCCTTTAGCGATTTACAAGAAACATTGGTTAACGAGCTACGGATAATTTGTTACAAACCATTTGTCGATTATTTCGCTGGACTCGTAAAAGTGCCTAGCCAGATTGGTAACGTGAAGAGTTGTCTAGCAATAGATAATTACGAACAGGACGCTCACATATGGCCGCAAACGCACTTAATGAAGTTGTTTCAACTTCAACCGGTATTATTACGTTTAATCGCTGTGATTGTGCGAGAGTGGATGAGTGTTACTGCAACGCTCATGAAACGAATACACGAAGATAAACTATTACTTCAGAATCGCTTTTCGGTCACTTTCGATACCGCTCAGGTGTTACGGGTATTCAGTATTAGTCAAACCATAAAAATTTTAGAATATCCTAATAATAAAAAAATAATTTATGCACTACAAAACTGTAACTTAACGCAACGAATATTTGATTTGCTCGAGCAGCTTAATCATTACGCACCGCCCATTGATCTAAAGTATTCAAACATCATTTTTTGTACTGACTATTACTGGCTTGAAGTCACCGAAGGGACAGTGTCTTTGGACGACTCAGAAAACGCCCAGCTTTATGAAAGGCTAGGTGCTTG
This sequence comes from uncultured Burkholderiaceae bacterium, assembly GCA_963926265.1. GTDB lineage: Bacteria > Pseudomonadota > Gammaproteobacteria > Burkholderiales > Burkholderiaceae_B > Zwartia. The sequence continues at coordinate 3,011 of CAWUWN010000031.1, read as the reverse complement.
GGTGGCACTTTTTTATGTTCTTGCCGGTTCTCACTTTGATGATGCAGAGTTTCTTTCTGTAGGCGAATACCCCTTGCCGCTTGAAATTCAGTGCTTATTTCAATCGGACACTATTGACCAAGGTTCGGCGTCGAGTCCCCATGATGAACCATCTCAAGCACCTGAAGGGGTAAATAACGCTATCGGGCAGATCAGCTCGCTGCCTCTTACTTTATTTCGGACGGATGAAACCTTTTCGAAATTAGATCAACATTTTGATTATTTATTAGACGGATTTAAAAAATACCTCATTTTTGTTATGGTATGTAGGGATAAAGTTGGCTTAAATGGTTTGCTAGAGAGATTTGAAAATCAGTCAGTACGTGTGCAATATAGACCGAATAAATTCTATCGGCTTTTATTGGCACGCATGAAAAAAACTAGCGCATTCAGTGATGGCGTTTTATGGAGCGTTCAGTCTGATTTTCTTGCAAGATTTTATGACGTGCCGTCAGCTTTAAAGAGCAAGTGGACAGACTTACGATTCGAACGACAGGCGCTCCTCAACTTACAAATCCCATTTCTTACCGAAAGGGTAGAGGAAATTGCGGCGTTAGAGCATACTGAAAAGCGAAATATTGAGCCTCTGGTAACAATGTTAGATGCATCAAGGGCTAATTTGTCGAACGCGCAGCAAAGACTTAAGCGTTTAGCTAAAAGTTCAATTGATGAAGATGTTTTGTTGTTAAGGTCAGTTTTATGGCCCTCAGTGATCTACAACAAGAGCCTTAAAAGCGGAAAACTTATCCCGCACGGAGTTTCATCGCAAGATGAAAATCAGGTTTTTTTAAATGAAGCACATTCCATCGTTCAGATATTTACTGAACTGGCTTTAAAAAGCTCGGCTGGCGTTACTTGGCATCGATCTGAAACTCACGGTGTTGAAGAAAATTCATTAATCAGTAAATACTCGCTCTATGCTGGTAGCGTAGGTATCGGCATTTTTTTAGCGGCTTATGCTGAAGTAAATAATCATGCTGAGTCATTTAAACTCAGTCTTGCGGCTGTTGCTGACGTACGTTCAATCATAAACTCTTCAGACGCTGCCGCATTCGCTAGCTCCATTGGCATAGGTGGTGGAACAGGCTTAGGTTCGATTGTTTACGGTTTGACGGTGATATCTAAATTGTTTGATAACTCCGACATGTTGGCTGATGCAACGAAAGCTGCAAAGCTTGTTTCTGTAGAACTCATTGCTAAAGATCGTGGACTAGACATCATTGCAGGCAGTGCTGGAGCGGTATTAGGACTCTTAAAGTTATATCGTGAAACGGGAGACCCTGACATCCTTGAGCGGGCGTTATTGTGTGGCAACCATTTGCTTGCGCTGGCTCGTTATAACGAATTAGGTCAGCGTTACTGGGCTGGTGAAGGATCCCGTCAAAGGCACTTAAATGGGATGTCACATGGTGCTTCGGGATTTGGTTATGCATTCGCTTTGTTAGCTGAGGTCAGTGGGCAAAATAAGTTTCTCTTGGCACTCGAGGACTCTTTAAAAAATGAAGATCAAAATTTTAATCCCGAGGTGAGTAATTGGTTTTTATTAGAGACGGATACGCCTTTACGAAAAGCTCCTTGTCAGTGGTGTCACGGAGCCGTGGGTATTGGTATCGCTAGAATGGCTATTGCAAGTAAGGTAGATTCTGGTTTTGCTCGCTTTGAAATGGACATTAAGCGAGCTTTGCGAGGAGCTTCGTTACGAGCAAATCATTCGAATGACTCACTGTGTTGCGGATCACTAGGTTATATCGAGCTTTTAAAATCTGCTAGTTTATTTTTTAGTAACCCAAAATCTGCTATTCAAGCACAAGTTGAATTTAAAAAAGTGATTGCTAATGCTCATCGTTCAGGAAAATATCTACTCGTGGGGATTCAGGGTGAAATGCCGCTGGGGCTATTCACTGGGCTAGCTGGAGTTGGATATTCAGCTTTAAGACAACTACAACCTAAACTCCCAAATATTCTTATATGGGAATAAGAGGTTACTAATGTTAATTTGTAACCCATTTGGGTTCGGGGTACTAAGTAAGACTGCCACCTTCGGGTGGCTTTTTAACACCCGCATCAATAAGCCCGAGCAGTGTGCAAAAACAATAAAATATACCCCCACCTTTTTTATGCAGAAAAGGAAGGGGGGTATTTCCCTAAACGCAGTCTGACCAGTTCTGGACTTTTTTTATACCCCCGGGGGGCGAAGCCCGAACAGCATCGTTTGAGCAAAATACAGTGCATAGGTCTGCACAACGAAGCCGTCGATTTGCGGGGGTGGGGGTACGGTGGGGTGTCGCTTGGCTGAAATCAACAGGGGGTGGGGGTATGGCTGGCCTCAAGCAAAATTGTCCAAAATGCAGCCGTTCCGTGTACTGCAAGCAACCAGCAGACCCGTTCAATCCAACTTGACTTGAAATCAAGCGAATATTCTTGGGTATGCTTTTGGGTATGTACAAATAAAAAACGCCACAAGAGGCGCATATTCATTGACTACTTGGCGGAGCGGACGGGACTCGAACCCGCGACCCCCGGCGTGACAGGCCGGTATTCTAACCAACTGAACTACCGCTCCGCAGCGGTAAAACTAAAACTACACTGAAGCCAGAAAACTGGCGTCCCCTAGGGGATTCGAACCCCTGTACTCACCGTGAAAGGGTGATGTCCTAGGCCTCTAGACGAAGGGGACAGGACTAACAACAATTCCTCGCTTTTGACTGGTGGAGGTAAGCGGGATCGAACCGCTGACCTCTTGCATGCCATGCAAGCGCTCTCCCAGCTGAGCTATACCCCCAAAAATTTCAGTACAGACCGCAAAAGAACCGAACTGAGAGAACTTTGGAGGTGCTGACTTCGATAATGGCACCCGACAATTTCTGTTGGATGTGTCGACAGCGAAGAAACGGGATTATGCACAAATTTTGGGTTTCGCGCAAGTCGGTGCCCCTTCAGAGATCGTCATACATGCGTGGTTGAGTCAAAAT
>CAWUWN010000030.1:0-3976 GCA_963926265.1 uncultured Burkholderiaceae bacterium | reverse complement strand
GCGCAATATAATCAACAAGTTAGATTTTTATTTTTTCAATTTCTGGACGATGGAGACACCGCCATGATGAACCGTAGGTCATTTATTACTAAAGCAGGTATTGCCGGCGCAGCCGGTCTTTCTACCGTTGCAGCACCCGCTATCGCACAACGTAAAATCACATGGCGCATGGTCACAACATGGCCCAAGAACTTTCCAGGTTTGGGTGTTGGTGCTCAGCGTTTGGCCGATCGGATTACCTCAGCTTCGGGTGGTCAGCTCACTGTCCAGGTTTACTCTGCTGGTGAACTCGTCCCCGCACTTCAGTCCATCGATGCAGTGATCGATGGTGGTGCAGAGATGTCGCATGGCGCCGCTTACTATTGGCAAAACAAAAGTGTCGGTCTGTCCTTTTTCACCGGTGTGCCTTTTGGGATGACCAGCCGCGAAATCGCTGCGTGGATCCGTTTCATGGGTGGACAGCAAATCTGGGATCAGGTCTATGACCAGTTTGGTCTGCAAGGCTTCTTGTCAGGTGATACTGGTACACAAGCTGGTGGCTGGTTTCCTAAAGAAATCCAGAGCCTGGACGACATTAAGGGCTTGCGTTTCCGTACACCCGGACTGGGTGGTCAGGTGTGGGGCAAGATGGGTGCTTCAGTCACGAATATGGCTGCTGGCGAGATTTTCCAAGCCTTACAGTCCGGCGCATTAGATGCTGCCGAATTTGTTGGTCCATACAACGACCTGGCCCTTGGTTTCTACAAGGCACGTAAAACTTACTACACCTCGAGCTTCACTGAGCCTGGTCTGGCAACTGAGTTGGTCGTGAATAAAAAGAAATACCAAGCCTTGCCAAAGAGCTTGCAAGATTTGGTGCGTGATGTGTGCCAAGCCGAGTACGATCAAGTGGCCTCAGACTTTGCTGCAAACGATCCGCGCGCGTTACAGGTACTGGTTAAAGATCATGGGGTTAAAGCCATACCTCAGTTTCCAGACAGCGTACTTCAGGCAGGTGCCAAAGCCGCTTCAGAGGTCTTGGCGTCGATCCGTGATAAGGGCGATGCTTTGACTAAGAAGACTGCTGAAAGCTATGTCAATGCATTGAAAACCGTTCGCATTAAGACTGAAGGTACGGATGCGCAATTTGTTGCTGCTCGAAGCAAATACTTTAAGATGTAATAACGTTTGGTAAAAAGTTAAAAGCCCGGCGATCTGTGATGGATAGCCGGGCTTTTTTTGTTGCCGAACTCAGATGTCAGCTATGGCGTGAGCAACAGTTAGTAGAGAACCTTCGGTAACCAGGTGACTAGTTCGGGAAATATAAATAAAAGCGCTATCGCCACTACCTGAAGCCACACAAAGGGAATCACCCCTTTGTAAATCATGCCTGTTGAAACACTGTTCGGGGCAACACCTCTCAGGTAAAAGAGTGAGAAACCGAAGGGGGGAGTGAGAAAGCTTGTTTGTAGATTGACTCCCACCATTACTCCAAACCAAATCGGATCAAGTCCGAGCATCAGCAAAATCGGTGCAGTAATTGGGATGACAATAAAGATAATCTCAAACGTGTCCAAAATAAAGCCTAGGACAAACATGATGAGCATCACTACGACCATCGCACCAATCGCACCACCTGGCAGTCCTGCGAGGAACTCATACACCAGCTGGTCGCCGCCCATTTGACGGAATACGATCGAGAACACTGAGGCACCAAACAAGATGATGAAGATCATCGAGGTGATTGTGGCAGTGGAGATCGCTGCTTCGCGCAGCACTTTCCAAGACAAGCGCCAACGGAGTGCAGCAAGAACTGTTGCGCCTACGGCACCGACTGAGGCTGCTTCAGTAGGCGTCGCGATGCCTCCAAGAATAGAGCCTAGTACAGAGATAATGAGTAGGAGAGGCGGCACCATCGCTGTCATGACTTCTTTGAAGATGCCTTTTTTCTCCTCGTCGCTGAACGGCGTAGCCGGACAGGATTTTGGATCGGTGATTGCTTTGAAAATCATCCATGACAAATAAAGTAGTACTAATAGAAAGCCCGGAATGAAAGCGCCTGCAAATAGATCGCCAACGGAAACAGGGTTTGGTGCAAAGTTACCTTTTGCCATCTGAACTTGGGAATTAATCCCTGCCAGCATGTCCGCCATAAAAATGAGCACTGTGGAAGGCGGGATGATTTGTCCCAAGGTACCGGAGGCACATATCACGCCGCTTGCGAGTTTTGGGTCATATCCCGCTTTCAACATAGCGGGTAAAGAGATCAGGCCCATGGTCACTACTGTTGCACCGACCACACCAGTCGAGGCCGCGAGCAGGGCGCCGACCAAGATCACAGAAATTCCCAGACCGCCTCGGACGTTACCGAACAGCTTGCTCATGGTGAGCAGCAGTTGCTCCGCAATCTTTGAGCGCTCAAGCATCACGCCCATAAAGACAAAGAGCGGGACGGCGACAAGCACTTCATTAGTCATAAAACCAATGTATCGGCCAGCTAGTGAGGCCAAGTTTGAAAAATCAAACACTTCGAAGTGATAGCCGATCGCACCAAAAATCAAAGAAGTGCCAGCAAGCGAGAAGGCGACTGGGAAGCCCAGCATCAGCATGCCAATCACACCAAAAAACATCAGTCCCGCGAGAATTTCACCGATTAGTACGTAATCCATCTCCATCACTCCTGACCTGTCGCTTGCGCGCTTGTGGGGTAACGGAAGTCTTGAGGGATGAGATCCTCGCGTTTAGCGAAAACCAAAATAGAGCGGATCGCCATCGCTAGACCTTGTAAGGCGACTAGCGTCACAAAAACGAGAATAAAGGTTTTCAACACATAGAGTCCTGGCATACCGCCAACGTTTGCTGAGTTTTCCATGAGTCGCCATGAGCGTTGGACGTAAGGGATTCCAATGTAAAAAACCGAAAACATAAAAGGAAACAGAAATATGCAAACACCAACTAAGTCGGCGATTGCTTTTTTCATGGGTGAGGCAGGTCGATAAAAAATATCAACCCTGACATGGTCTCCTCTAAAAAGTGCAAAGCCTGCTACGGCGGTAAACATCACGCCGTTGAGCCAGACATACAAGTCTTGCATCCAGAGTCTCGTTGTTGAGAACAGGTAGCGCTCAACAACAACTGCAAAGCAGACCAAAACGATGGCAAGAGATAACCAAGCAAATAGATTACCAACGGCTTTATTGACAGTATTAATTGACCGCATTAGGGCTGCTAGGATTTTTAGCATGCGGGTTCTCCAATCAGGCTTGCAAACAGATGATTTTAAAGCAGCCCTGAGTCAGGATACGTTCCTATCGGGTTTGCCCTAGGTTTGATTAGATGATTGGTGTCCTAAAGCATTGAGAATGGGTATATTGGTGGCTGACAAGTTAAATAATCCAATTAAGAGAGTTTTCTGATGACGATCCAATTTTTTACATTTGATACTCCCAATGGGCGCAAGGTTTCAGTCGCACTTGAGGAGATGGGGTTACCTTATAGCGTACATACTGTGAATATTGGTCAAGATGAACAGTTCAAACCTGAGTTTTTAAAAATCAGTCCAAACAACAAAATCCCTGCCATTATTGATAGCGATGGACCAGACGGCAAGCCGATCAGTGTCTTTGAGTCAGGAGCGATTCTGATTTATCTGGCTGAGAAAACAGGAAAGTTTCTTCCTGCAAAAGGTGCGGCGCGCGTTTCAGTACTGGAGTGGCTCATGTTCCAGATGGGGGGTTTTGGCCCGATTCCTGGGCAAGTCCATCATTTTCTGGGTCTGGCCAATGAAGACGACAAACGCTATGGTGTGCAGCGTTTTATGAGTGAAACAAGACGTTTGTACGGGGTGATGGATCGTCGATTGGCTGAGGTGCCATTTTTCGCAGGCGACATATCTATTGCAGACTTCGCGATCTTGGGGTGGGTATGGAGACATCCTCGTCACCAAGTGGATTTGGCCGACTTTCCAAACGTCAAGCGTTGGTATGAGTCAATGATG
>CAWUWN010000029.1:0-62528 GCA_963926265.1 uncultured Burkholderiaceae bacterium | reverse complement strand
GCCCAACGCGTATGTGCAATGCCTGTAAAACCGGCGATATGCTGAGCCTTGATGTCCACCTCGAGCTCAGCGACACGCTCCGTGCTGCGTGCTCGCCGCAGGCCACCGTTGTCATACACCGCCACACCACAAGAGTCGTAGCCCCGGTATTCAAGTCGCTTGAGACCTTCAACCAAAATAGGGGTGATATCGCGCGAAGCGACGGCGCCAACGATGCCGCACATAGACGTTCTCCTGAGAATGATCTATTGTGCCCAATTTGAATAGAAATATTATTTCAGATATTTGGTTATTATGAAATTAAAATACTATCTATTGGATTTGTGAAATATAATTTCATGAATTAATCCATTGCATAGGACTGATCTATTCAATCATGACGCTCGACACCCTGGACGACCTCGATCGGCGCATACTCACTCAATTGCAACACGATGCCAGCCTGACCAATCAGGCACTGGCAGAACGGGTACATGCCTCCCCACCAACCTGTTTGCGACGTGTCCGTCGACTCACGACGCTTGGCGTGATTGCCAAGCAAGTCGCCATCCTGGATCCCTCCAAACTTGGCAGCACACTGACCGCGATCATCGAGGTCACACTCGATATTCAGTCTGCTGAACATTTGCAGGCGTTCGAAGAAACTGTTTCCAGCGAAACTGCAATTTTGCAGTGCTATCGCGTCTCGACCGGTCCAGACTTTGTTTTAATTGCTCATGTGATCGACATGCCGGCCTATCATGCGCTGGTACAGCGCACACTGACCGCAACAGCAAACGTGCGCAATGTACGCACGTTTTTTTCTGTGCATCGCAGCAAATTTGACACCCGTATTGCTGTTGATCATCTTCGCTGACGAATCTGATGATTGTTATCAAACACTCAAACACCTGAATGATGACTGGATTAGAATTGATCATCTCATTTAACAAGGTAGGTCATCACGATGCTGTCCCTACAAATTCCTTCAAACTGGCGCACTGCTGATCTGCAAAACGATCAGAGTTGGATTCTTAGAGTGGACGATCAGGCGCGCGAGGAAATGATCAAAACAGTGATTGCCGTCGCCGATCCAAACAAGAGCTTGTTTGACTATCGCCGAACTGATTTTGCGTGGAATCGAACATGCGAGATTCTTGCGACTGCACTCAAAGAAGTGAAGCAGGGGCGCGGAATTGCCTTGATCAAAGGTTTGCCAAGAGAAGCACTAACGGCACATCAGTTTGAAATACTGACTTGGAGCCTAGGTCTGCACTCTGGTGTACCAAGGCCTCAGGGCAAGGAAACGCAATATATTTCTGCGGTCCGTGATGCGGGCACTTCTTACCGCACAGGGACTGGCAGAGGCTATTCCTCTAGTGCAGATCTTGACTTCCATACCGACTCTTCCGATACGATCTTTCTCAGCTGTTTTAACAAAGCCGTCTCTGGTGGGAAAACAATCGTTAGCAGTTCGATGGCCGGACATGATGTCATGGTGCGCGAATACCCGGAGCAGGTGAAATGGTTGTACGAGCCGATCCCGTTTAGTCGACAAGGTGAGCAAGCGCCTGATGAAGATCCCTATGTCATGCAACCTGTTTTTTCCGAATGTAATGGAAAGTGGTTTGGTCGCTGGAACTGGAACCGCGTGCGGAGTGCCCAAAAAATTGAAGGCGCACCTCAACTGACGTCTGAGCAATATGCGGCACTCGAGCAGTTTGATCAGGTCATGCGTCGCCCCGATGTTGCGTTTGAAATGTGGCTCGAGCCCGGTGACGTACAAATCATTAATAGCCACGTCACATTGCATTCACGGACTGAATTTACGGATCATGATGATCCAGCTCTAAAGCGATTGTTGTACCGCCTTTGGATTGCGCCACCTGATAGTGAGCAGTTGCCTGAGTGCTGGCGAGACTTGTACCGAAGCTGTGAACCAGGCACGGTTAGGGGCGGGATACGTGGTTTCAAACATGATGAGCGTTGTGTCCAGTTTGAGTCGCGTCAGGCCAATGATTGCGGAATGCACGTACCAAGCTAATCCGCTCAAAGATTTTTCCGTGTACATTTCTACGGGGTTTTAAAGTGACAGGTCATAACAGCGAAATACGTCTCGCCATCCTCGATGACTACCAAGGCGTCGCACACAAAATTGTCGACTGGAGTCAGATCCCAGGGCTTTCGGTCGTAGCCTTTAAGGATCACGTGTACGACGAAGATGAGCTTGTCGAGCGCCTCTATGGCTTTGACTGCGTCATGCGTATTCGAGAGCGTACCGAATTCCCCCGCTCTGTATTAACTCGGCTCCCGCGCCTGAAACTCATCCTTGCGACCGGCATGCGCAATGCCAGATCACTTGACCTGAAGGCGACCGATGAACTGGGGATTGTTGTAAGCACAACTGATGCGCAACATCAAACCACGGTTGAGGTCACTTGGGCGCTCATCCTGGCCTTGTTTCGCGCAATTCCTCAGGAAACAGGGTCGCTTCGTGCGGGAGGCTGGCAGACAACAGTCGGCGTCGGACTGGCGGGCAAAACGCTCGGGATTATTGGTTTGGGAAATATGGGGATTCCTGTCGCACGCATCGGCCAACTCTTTGGCATGAAGGTCATCGCCTGGAGCCGCAACCTCACACAGGAGCGTGCGACACCGCACGGTGTGGAGTGCGTCACGAAAGAGAGGCTTGTCGAGTGTTCGGATGTCATCACGATCCACCACCCCCTGACAGATGGCAGTCTGAGACTAATTGGTTCGCAAGAAATCGAACAAATGAAACCGGGCGCATTCTTGATCAACACTTCGCGTGCCCAGATCGTGGACGAAGAAGCCTTAATAAAAGGTCTGACAGAACAACGTATTGGTGGTGCTGGACTAGACGTCTTCTCTATTGAGCCTTTACCTCAAGGGCACCCTTTCCGTCACTTGCCGAATGTGATCGCGACACCACATATCGGCTTTGTGACTCAAGAAAATATGGAGGAGTTCTACACCAAATCATTTACAAATCTAAAAGCTTTTTTAGCTGGCCAGCCCGTAAATGTGATTAATGCTGAGCATCCTTTTCTCCCAGACTCACAAGTCGCAAAACAGATGCACAAGAGTCCCCTTCATAAACTATAGAGAAAACGACTCGCCAGTCAATCTAGCATTGATACAATGGCTAGATGAATAAGTCCAAAGCCCCCCGTACCAAAGTGACCCACGCGCAAGCCAACGATAGCGATGACTTGCCGCGCGGCGAACGCGCCTATCGTTTTATCCGACAAGCGCTAGCAACACAAAAGCTGATGCCGGGGGATCGTTTGCGTGAAGTAGATCTCGCCAGCATGATAGGCCTGAGTCGTACGCCTATACGCGAAGCGCTGGCTCGCCTGGAGGCCGAAGGTCTGGTCGTGCATGATGCGACACTTGGCATCATGGTGGCCGAGCTTGACTACAACATGATTACCGAGCTGTACTTCATGCGCGAAGTCCTTGAGGGGACTGCAGCACGACTCGCGGCGCAACATGCATCCGATGTTGAAATCTCACTGCTCGAGGATATGTGCGAACAATATGTCAATTCCGTCGGCAATGATGAACAACTCTCCAAAAGTAATCGTCAATTCCATGAACTGCTCTACAACTGTAGCCACAATCGCTACTTGATCAAAATGCTCAAGACGCTTCATGACACGCTGACTCTTTTACGGCATACCACCTTGACAGACCAAAAGCGGGTCAAGGATACAATCAAGGAGCACGAAGCTGTCGTAAACGCGATTAAAAAACATGATCCCGATGCCGCAGAAAAAGCCTTGCGCGAGCATATTTACGCCTCTCAAAAGCTGCGGATTCGGCGTCTCATCACCTCCAAATAAAGACGCGCAAGCCCCCTTGTTTAATGTTGATGGGGCATGCCTCAAACGTCTATTTTTGTAATGCTTGAAGGATCTGACTGATCTTGACAGAGGTCCCGTCCAAAATGAGTGCCTGTGCGGCCAGGGCTTGCTCTTTGGTCAGATGCATCGTCGCGTTAGACATAAATTTCTCAGAGATGTCCGCCCGTGACAGGGCCCGAGAACCCGCACCTTTATTGACTGGCACATAGCGTGTCACTGAGCTGCCATCTTTAAATTTGACCGTCACGCCCCCTGAAAAATACCGAGGAAACTCTGACTTCGGATCCGACTCACACACCACTTTTTTAGCAAGCTGCTGCACTTGTTTAGATTGAAGCGTCTGCGCATCTAATTCAGGCAAACCAAAGTAGCCTCTTAGCAGACACACCGCCACAACATATGGCGTACTGAATTTAGCCTCGTAATCCGTCGTAGCATTCTGTTTTTCTTCGATCGGCTCTGCCACAATATGCATCGTAGGCTCCGGCAATAACGCCACAATCTGCTCGATCTGTTCGATACGGTCTTTGACTTCTTCAAACATATCTATTGCTGCATCAGCACAACCATGGATGAAATGGCAAATAGGGTAAGGCTTGATCACGGTTCCAAGCATGTGCCAGTCAGCACCCAGACCTTTACTGATCAATTCGATGTCCGTAGGCGCACCATGCAAATGCGTGTCAAACAGACCAAAGCGGCCCTCATAAGGTCGAGACGGCGCGACAAATCCTTTGCCCGCCAAATGCGCCGCAGTAATGCCCGCCACCGCCCCCCAGCCAGGATGAAATCGTTTAGTCCAAGCACCCTCCTCCAAAAACACCTGAACGCCAGAAGCGGTGCTGGCAGTAATGCCCTGAGCGCTCCACATGGCCTGAGCATTCATTCCCATCAGCTTGGCCGCAACGAGGGCGGAACTAAAGTGCGACACAATTCCCGTGGCATGAAAACCTACATGGTGGAAGCCGCCTTTAACTGCTGCACCTAACCGAATTGCAGACTCTACCCCCACAACATACGCACTCAACACCTCTTCCCAACTGGCGTTCACCTGCTCTCCAATCGCAAAGGCTGTCGGCAAACTTGCGACCGTAGGGTGCACGATACTCATCGGGTGCGTATCGTCATAATCCAAACCATGCACCAACAAGCCATTGGCTAAAGCTGCATCTCGTGCCGAATACTGTGTGCGTGTGCCAATAACCGTGCTGATGCCAGGTCCACTCATCGCGTCGATACCCGCAAGCGCTACTGGAGCATACTCCTGCGTATGCGAAGCCAGCGCTAAACCCACAGCATCCAGAATGTGTAAACGCGCGCGTTCGACGACCTCTGTAGGTAAGTTTTCATACTGAGCCGAATACGCAAAATGTGCGAGACTTTCTGCTGGATTTACGACGCTCAATTGAGTCTTGGGTGTTGTAGTGGTCAGGTTTGCTGTAGTCATGTTGAACTCCCATTTTTTTCTTAAAGATGCTGTCAAACAATGGATGCCGTTAAAAAATATCAAGCTCTACGAAGGGGCCGTGCTGTTGCCCTCCATAGACATCAGAGTCCAGTATGTCGCCAGAGATCACTGGCCGGGGAATGGTAACTTTAATCGCATTCGCTGCAGGGTATTCAATCACTTTCACCAAGGACTCCTGGACGCCATACGTGTTGGCGACCCATTGTGCAGAAATCACTTTTGCGTCGCGCACTTTTTCGTAGCCTGCTGTATTTTTAAAAATAATGTCAAACGTTAGCTCAAAGGGTCCTGCATTTTTACTGCGTATGAGTCTCGTCATTTCCCAGAGCTTCATGTTTAGCACCTCACATCAGAGTATTCGATTGGAAACATCTCAAGCGGTGTGGCGGGTATCACTACGTGATTCATGTTGAAGCGATACGTTGCTCCGCGTTGAATTTCTGCTGGTGAATATGGAAAGGCGATCGAAGTGATCAACCCACTCCACTCTGGGATTGGGAAATGCACCGCGATATGACTGACTGATTTCATGATGGCAGTCGCCAACTCTTGCGTATCAGCCGTCACTTGAAAAAGTAAGCCTACTTCATGGCCAATCGTATGCACAGGCTCCATGCTTCCCATCGTTGCATTCTTGCCGATGACGCGCAAATCCAACCTGTATTTTTTTTCAACGTCTGAACCATAGATGCCTTCGATGCGCTGTTTTGCGGTGACGAGCAACTGCTCAAGCCATGGGTCTAGTTGTCGGAGGATCAGCGGGTCTCGGACCGTTCCAATAATGATCGACTGGTACCCAGCAAGCTCAGCCCCCTCAAGCTTAATAGTGTACTGATCTGACTTTCGAAAGGTGCTACCCGACACACGGACTGCGCGATCCGAGATCGCCTCATAGCGTGCTTGACGCGTATCAAGAACGCCCGAAGGTTCGATCAGTTCATAAGGCGATGCGTTCTCGTATAAATTATGCGAAGCGACGCTTTCGGGATCACAGTAAAAATCAGGGTTAGGGGCGTCAATAATAAAATGATCATCGCGCACAATGGCAAAGTTGCAGTCAGGATATTTTCTCTGCACCATACATGCTGCACCACACTCCATAATTTTGGCCGCGTGCCAGGCTGAAGCGGGATTGATGCCATGCATGACTGGGACTGCGGCAAAGATAGACGTATCGCTTGATCGTCCCGCGATAATGACATCACACCCGTTTTCGAGTGCCTCAATGAATGGCTCTGCTCCGGCCATTCCTACGATGTGCGCGCTACGGTTGATCACCTCCTCATCTAAATGGGGCGCATTTTCTAGCGGCCTGATTTTCCCGTCACGTAATTTTTGTTTCAAGTACTCTTTACTTTGTTCACTGTGTATCGCACCTAAGCGGAAAGACAGTTTTTCCTCACGCGCAATCTCGCGGGTAATTCCTAGCAATCGCTCGAGATGGATATCGGATCCTGAGGTGCACGCCGATCCCACAATCACTGGTATACCTGCGCTACGGCCCGCTAGCAGCATCAGTCTGAGATCGCGCTTATATGCTGCGCTCGAGAACATACTATCCCCAGATCCCAAGTAATGCGGGCCTGGATCCGTTGACCCCGAGTCCGCACCGATGAAGTGAGGCTTGAGCGCCATGGCTCGCCGAATAGTGTCCTCCTTAAAGCCGGAGCCAAGCATCCCGGTAGCGGATAAAACGCGGACCTCTTTCATCTCTTGCGCCTCCTATTTTGTTAGATGAGTCGTTCATCTTTTCTGTTCAACTCAAGGTTGACATTTATGTTTGTATCCCTCAGTATACAAAGGTCTACAGTCTTTGGTTTTTTTATATGCACTCAGCTGGAGAAATGGGTAAGATCAAACTTGTCTTGCAGAATGCGGGGCTGATTGATATCGTGCAACAGCGAACAGATTCAGACCTTGATGAGTCAACACTGTGATGACTGCGTGCGATCCTGATGGTGCGACGACTAAGAACATGACGCGCAAGTTTGTTTCCCTGATCCGCAACTGGGAACCTGACAGTCCCGAACTTTTTGAGGCCGCTCGTCTATTTTTGATGGATGGTCTGTCGGTAACATTTGCCGGCTCCGACGAGCCGGGCCCACGTTTTGCCGGTGAGCTTGCGCGGCAGCAGTGCAACAGTCCGATGGCGACCGTCATTGGCCAGGGCTTTACGACCTCTCTTTCCCAGGCTGCCCAGATCAATGGCATGTCGATGCATGTGCTTGACTACGAGCCGATGTGGAATCCACCTAATCACGCACTCTCATCCGTCTTGCCAGGTTTGCTCGCACTTGCCGAGTTTCGTGAGTCGCAAGGCGCCGGACCTCAAGGTGCGCAATTAATTCGTGCGCTGCTCAAAGGCATCGAAGCACAAGGACGCTTGCGTTTGTCCTCTGGACAAATAGAACCTCGAGACCTCAGCTTGCATCCGCCGGGGGTGGTTGGGCCGCTCGCCTCTGCCATAGCCTGTGGTGACTTTTTAGGGTTGGATGAGAATCAGCTGGTCGCAGCCGTAGGTATTGCATCTTCAAGGGCCAGCGGGATTCTCGCCAATGTTGGCTCAATGACCAAAGCGTTGCACTGTGGTGATGCCAGTCGCAGTGGCCTTGAGGCAGCGCTACTTGCTGAAAAAGGCTTTACTGCCGATTTAGATCCACTTGCCGGGCCGCGAGGATATGGACATGCGTATTTCGGCGAGCGCTTTGATGTCAGCCATTTACATGCCCCTCTCGTAATTGCTCGGGCGCTGAACCCAGGTCCTGCTTGGAAACTATTTCCCTCTCAGTACGCAACGCATTTTGTCATTACGGCAGCGCTTGACTGTCGTAGCCGTATCGTCGATCCCTCAAAAATTAAAACTATCGAAGTTGTCACGCCTGTCATGCCATATATTGATCGTCCTTTTCCAAACTCGGGGCTTGATGGGAAGTTCTCACTGCAATACTGTGCGGTCGTTGCTCTATTAGATCACCAAGTCAATCTTGCCTCCTTCACGGACGCACGGCGATTCTCGGCGGATGTCATTGCTCTATTGGTCAATACGCATTTAACACAGACCTCTGAAATTTCTGGTCGCTTCGACTCAATGCATGTGGATGTCACCGTCACGCTCAACGACGGCTCTCAAGTCTTTCAACGCTGCGCTGCGCCAATGGGCAGCTGGTCACGGCCTATTTTTCCTAAAGACATCGAGGATAAATCACACGGCTTATTGGACACACAGTTGACTTCCGAAGATAAACAGACTTTTTGGGCAATGCTGGCACAACCTGCCGAACATATTCAAATTTCAAAACTTTTACGTTGCCTAGCTAAAAGCAGCAACGGATCAAACTCGAAAAGAACTTGCGATTAGGATAGGTATCCCTTGACATTCGACTCCATATTAGTAAATATACATCTGTATGCAAAATGAAAGGGTTTATAAAAATCCTATGCGTCTCAACAGCGCACTACGAAATACTCGACTAAATCACATAACAACTAAAACTGGCGCGAAGCTTAATCAAGCAACTCGACCTTTGGAGACAACGAAATGACAAGCCACTATTGCCTCGCCCCTGAAAAGAGCTCAGGTGACCAAACCCTTAAATCACGTTTAAGACGGATGGCTTTAAGTCTCTGCGGAGCATTATTATTATTGCCCGTCACTTCCATGGCGCAGACGAATGACTGGCCCACCATTGAAGCTGCTGCACGAAAAGAAGGCAAGGTGATGCTGTATCACAACTTGAATCCTGCGGGCGCGGAGCGTCTGGCAAACGAATTTCGTAAAGCATACCCCGCGATCAAAATGGAGATGACCCGCCTAGGAAGCGCTCCACTCATCCAGCGCTTCAGCACAGAGTTTTCCTCTGGAAGAAACATCGCTGATGTTTTGATCACTTTTCCCGATCAACGTATTTTTAACGGGATGAAGGCTGGCTGGATGACTAAGTGGGTTCCACCCGAACTCAAATTCTTCCCACCCGCGGTGAACTATGAAGGCAAGGATATGTTGTTTAACGTCCAGACTGCGCGAGAGGCGATTATCTGGAATAAGCAGCGCGTCAAAGCGGCGGACGCTCCCAAAGAATGGGTAGACTTATTTGATCCCAAATGGAAAGGCAAGATTGGAATGAATCCACCCTGGCGTTCCGTTTCAATTCAGGGCATTGTCGCGTATTGGGAAAAGCTCGGCCTGGGAGATACGGCGACCAAACTCAAAGATAATAATGTACGCTTCTTCGAGGGCTCAGGCGGCATTCTCCAAGCTGTCATCCGAGGCGATGTGCATGTAGCGGAAATCACCGATTTGCCCGTCAACGTCGCTCTTGCGGATGGTGCGCCAATTGGTGTCGTTTATCCAAAATCAGGAACGACGCTCTCACTGGGATACATGTTTGTTGCCCAAAAAGCACCGAATATGAATGCAGGCAAAGTCCTCGCCAACTGGCTGATGAGTGAAAAAGGTCAACGCTATCTCCAAGACTTTGCGGGTTTAGCTGTTACTCGCAATGGGGTTCCAGCGATGTCTCACATCCCGGCCACCGCCTCCTTGCCTAACACCATCGATGGTCTTGAGCTTTTGACTTCCGCAAAGCAAAAAGCAATCGTTGATCACTGGCGCACCACCTTCGGCATTCAATAAACGCTGCTTGTGTAGGTCCTGCATGTCCGCACCGCGGCGTGCAGGGCTGACGTCACCCTGTTCGGATGGTTGAAATGAATAATATGAATAGTGTGTCGAATCCGATGGCACGCGCGCCTCTTGTTCCGATATTTCGCAACGCCAGCATCTTTGACGGTGGACGAATACTTGGTGCCATTTACCTGATCACCTTTATAGTTGTCGCGTTACTTGTCGCCATTCCTTTGGGCGCATTAATTTATGGCAGTTTGCGCAGCGCGGCTCCAGGGCTTGAAGGACACTGGACGCTCGATAACTGGATCGCTCTTTTTTCTACCGGTGTCATTGGAACTTTTTACACTACTTTATTTATTGGCCTCGCGTCAGCATTAATCGCTTCAATAATTGGAACGGCTATTGCCATTGTCGTGCATCGCACTGACTTTCGAGGGGGCACTATTGTTACGGCATTAGTGAGCCTTAGTTTTTTTCTCCCCTCTTTTATTCTTGCAATGGCGTGGATTATTATTGGTTCGCCAGGGGGCCTGATTAACGGGGTCCTCGAAAGTATCGGGATTGAAAGTCTAAAGGTTGACGCCTATACAAAATCTGGCATGATTTTCGTCACTGTCCTCCATCAGATTCCTTTTGTCTATTTGATGATGCGCGGACCAATTTTAGGAATCGACGCCACATTTGAAGAAGCGGCAAGAGCAGCTGGTGCCACGCCTTTTAACGTTTTACGAAGGATCACTCTTCCTCTGTTGAGCTTTTCCATCACCTCAAGCCTCGTCTTGACCTTTATCCTCTCCATCGAGCAGTTTGCCATTCCGGCCTTGATGGGTATCCCAGGCCGCATTACCGTGTTGGCCACCCAGCTTTACTTGCTGGTCAGCTTTCCACCACCCGACTATGGTCTTGCAGCGGCCATAGGCCTAACGCTCAGTGCATTGACTGGCTTTGCCATCTGGGTTCAAAGACGCATCGCACGAGGCAGCCGACTCACGGTCACCACTGGAAAAGCGGGTCGGCTCACGCTCATTTCTCTGGGCAAATGGAAGTGGGCTGCCAACACCTTATGCTGGGGCTATATACTCTTCGCCTTGATTCTGCCTGTGATCATCCTCGCATACGTGTCGGTACTGAAATACTTCAGCGCCAACCCCTTCGAAGGGGCTTACACGCTGCGCAATTACGTCTTTCTGTTCGAATCAAGCTCCACGCTTCGTTCCTTTTGGAATACGTTGATTGTTTCAGGTCTTGGCGCAATGATCGGCGTTGGTTTAGCTTCGTTCGTGAGCTATTTCACGCTACGCTACCGCCCGCCCGGCTATCGTGCCCTTGACTTCATCGCCAGCCTGCCCTTTGGTGTGCCTGGCGTCGTAATCGGTCTCGGTTTGTTGTGGGCCTATGCGTATCTGCCCTTGCCGATCTACGGCACACTTTCCATACTGATCATTTCTTTCATCACACGCTTTTTATCTTACGCAACCGAAACAGTTGGCGGACGGATGGTGCAGATCGACAAGAGCCTAGAGGAGGCTGCGTGGACCGCAGGCGCGACACGACTGCAGGGCATCAAGAAAATTCTGGTGCCACTTGCCATGCCTTCGCTTCAGGGCGCTTACTTTCTCTTATTTATGGCGTTTTTCCGAGAGATAGCCTCTGCTGTTCTACTTTACACAGCATCGACAAGCGTATTGTCCACGTCTATTTGGTCCTTTTTTGAGCAAGCTAACTGGGGACTCGCCAGCTCACTCTCGCTGGTAGGAATGATAGTTGTATTCATCTCCATGTATCTGCTCATGTTGCTGACCAAACGCCGACCTTCGCTCAAACTTCTCGAACGCAGCAAAACACCAAAAGCAACATAACACCTCATCGCTAGGAAAGATTCATTATGGGAATTCGGGTTAGTAATCTCATCAAGACATTCGATAAAACGACGATTGTTCATGGCATTTCATTCGACGTAGCAGATGGAGAGTTCGTGACCTTGCTTGGCCCAAGCGGCTGCGGCAAGACAACGACTCTGCGCTGTATCGCAGGTCTAGAGCGGACCAATGGCGGCATCATAGAAATTGACGGTCAAGTCGTGTCGCAACCAGAAAAGGATATTTTTGCTCCGCCCCATGAACGCAATCTTGGGATGGTCTTTCAGTCTTATGCCATTTGGCCGCATATGTCGGTCGCTGAAAATATCGCTTTTCCCCTTGTCGCGCGTGGTAGTTCAGAAGCAGATACAAAACAGGCGGTCTTATGGGCGCTCGATATTGTTGGCTTGACGAGCATGGGCGATCGCCAGCCCTCAGAGCTCTCGGGTGGGCAGCAGCAGCGCGTTGCCCTCGCGCGGGCGATTGTGGGAAAGCCAAAAGTTCTTTTGTTTGACGAGCCCCTCTCTAATTTAGATGCTCGCTTACGCGATCGCACGCGTGCCGAGATCAGCAGAATTCAAAAGGAGCTTGCCATTCCTGCGGTTTATGTCACGCACGATCAGGCCGAGGCGCTTTCCATGTCGGACCGGATCATCGTCATGGAAAGTGGTCATATCATTGAAGAAGGCGAACCGCGTAAACTTTATCGGCGGCCTAACAAACGATTTACTGCTGAATTTATTGGCGCTGCGAACTTTCTAACAGTGACGTACAAAGGTCAAAACTGGTTTGCACCTGATGGCTCGCCGCTCACGCTTGAGGAGTCCGTCACTGGTCACGAGGGAGAAGAACGAACCGCCGTCTTGCGCTCGGAACACCTCGATATCCAGTTACCTGATGGAACTGCGCCGCGTGACCACGTCAACGCCTTACGCGGGACGATCGATCATGTGCAATATATGGGCCCACATATTGAATATGCCATCAGCGTGCAAGGCGTACCAATGAACGTGACACATCAGATGGACTTCGTAACAGGCACTGATATTCTGGTGACGTTTGGACCGGGGGATATCCATCTGCTTCCCCGCCAGCAATAAAACACTGACGAGGGACTCACACACAAGCTTGCGGGCGGGCGTAACCCCCTAAGGAGAACTCTAAGTGTCTTAGGGCACCCAAGAGGTCTCTTGCAACACGTTGGAGTGACCTTTTTCTCCAGCGGTATCGATATCACCCGTTACGGGCGCACCCTTACCAGGCAATGATCTCTTGAGCATCAGTCGCGCTACCGTTCTAATATCTGGCGCTTTTTCAAGCGTTTCGAGCCGCTCAAATAAGGGGAGAATATCCGCTCGTGGCATACCACCCGTTTCTGCACAGTCGTTAAACTTTTCCCATATTTCTTCATTTGTCATCGGGTAAGAAATACCACGACCCACAAGATTACTAATTTTACGCATCAGGACTTGACCGTCTTGCATCGTGATGCTCACCTCGGCCCCAAACTGTTCTGGCGAATCATCTGCCATATCAGGGTGTGGTCCGGCTGTCGTTTTGGACATGATCTCGCGCACTTTTTTATCGAAATGTGCCTCGCCTTCAAAATCACCTAAGCGTACCGCCCCAGACACAAGCGCACGAGACACGGCGTACTGTACAGAAAACTTCGCCTCGAGCGGTGTCATTGGATTCGGGTTATGTGTGTGAGGGAGTCTTCTCTTGTGCACCAGAATCTGAACACTCTTAATCTTTTCGAGATCGATCGTATATTCTTTGCGCAACTGAAGCATCATTGTGATGGCTGGATGGGTACTGCCGCAGCAAGGAAACTGCTTCAAGCCCATTTCAGTACTCAGCACCTCAAGAGGATTCGCCCAACCCTCAAACATCAGTTCTGCATTGTAATTACCGGGGCCATTGAACACATTCAAAAAGCCCTGCTTATGTTCGAAGGTTGCAGGATTTGAGTCGTAACCAGACTCGGCAAGTAAAACCGCCAAAAGACCGTTACGCCCTGATTGTCCGACATGCAGTGGTTTGACCATCGTCCCAAAATTCGATTTCAGTCCGGACGCGAATGACGCTGCAATCGCTAGCGCCACCGACATTTTTTCCTCGCTCAGACCGATGAGGTGACCACACGCCGCGACCGCACCAAAGATCCCAAGCGTGGCTGTTGGATGCCAACCTAGGTCGTAGTGGTGAAAATTCACGGCACGTGCAATCCGAATTTCGGTTTCAATACCAACCACGTAAGAGTGGATCAATTGCAATCCTGACTTTCCACGCTCTTCGGCCAACGCAAACAACGGTGCGACCAAGGGTGCAGACTGATGCCCCCCCATCGGTTGGCTAAAGTCATCATAGTCATGCGCATGAGAGCCCACACCATTGATGAATGCAGCATCCAGTGCCGACGTCTTTTTGTCAGTACCAAATACTGTCGATTGACCAGGTGCAGTGGCGATGCCGGGCGTCTTAAGCAGGTTTGCGACGCATGGCTCCCCAACACCAGCAAGCGTCACACCGAGCGTGTCAATAATGGCAGCACGGGACAGACTGATCGCCTGCTCGTTAATCAAACCGGTATCGAAATTACAAATTAAGGCAGCCAGCCGATTGATTAACGTCAGGCCTTGCTCAGACTTTCCCATCATGAATCCCCTTGCACCCTTAGGCTGCTTTTACATTTACCTGACCGCGGCTCAAAGAAGCAGCCATTCGACCTGCAATTCGGCCAAAGGTCGCACCGGAAACCAACCCCGTTCCCGCAGGATAATTATCATAAAAGAGGCCGCCGATCATTTCACCGCACGCATAGAGACCTGTTATTGGACGCCAGTCTGTGCCGATGACACGCGTTTGTTCATCCACACGCAGTCCACCAAAAGTAAAGGTGATACCACCTGTTGCGCTGTAGGCATAAAACGGGCCTTTTTCCAGCTTGGTTGCCCAATTAGTTTTCTCTAAGGCTAAACCACTGGTCGACAGCCCATCCTTTTGTGAGGGATCGAAGCCGTCGGTTGCATGTTTGGCTGCAGCGTTGTATTCCAGCACCGTCTTGAGTGCTTGCTTTTTGTCATCTATGTCAAGCTGCTCAATCAGTCCCTCAATGGTATCTGATGTGATTGGATCGCTCGTTGAATATCTTGGCTCAAGCAGATGTACGACTTGGGAGTCAAACAATTGATATGCCTTGGCGCCGGGTTCGGCCAGAACAGCGCGACCATACTTTGCATACGTAAACATAGCGCCATCGGCACCTTCGTCTACAAAACGGCGGCCCAAACGATTAATCATAACGCCGTACAAGTAACTCAAACGGTTACTTTTATCAGTCATCTCCCTTGGTGCGAAATTACCCCAGTCTGCAGAGATCGGCGTGGCATGGCAGCCACTCCACTGCCCCCAAGGCATCGCACCAAGACCCATCGCCATACGCAGCCCATCGCCCTGATTATGCGGTGTGCCGCGAACCTTTGCTGCACCAACCAAGGGCCCAATGTGCTGCGTACGCATCTGCACGTTTGCCTCAAAGCCACCGCAACCTAGCACGACTGCTTTTGCGTGCAGCTCAGAGATACCGCTTTCCTCGCGCACTTTCACACCATCAACCGAACCCTGTGCGTTTTGAAGAAGGCCGACGACTGCAGCACCATAACGAATTTCGATGCCCATGCGCTCGCAGGTCGCAAACCAGCTGCGCGAAAGTCCAACACCTTCATGCTCTGCACGTACAACCAAACCACGCGCCCAAACAATTCGATTACCCTTTCGAACACCCGTCAACGTGATGGACGGCTCCATTGGAATCTTACCAACCGTACTCATCCAGAACACGGTGTCCTTAGAGCTATTGACTAAAAGTCGTGACAACTCTGGATCGGTCTGCCCAGAGGTTACACGCATCAGATCTCCGTGGAAATCATCTCTGGTGTAAGGCTGAATGCCTGAATAAAAGTCTTCGTATTCTTCCTCAACACCCGGCAATAGAGGACCAATTTCTCGGGGATCATCAAAAGCGAAACGTAACACGCCGCCGCTCCAATGCGTATTGCCGCCGCGCATTTCACGCGGTGCTTTTTCCAGCACTAGAACGCGCTGGGCACCGTTTTCTTTTGCTGATACGGCTGAGGCAAGAGCGGCGTTTCCTGCGCCAACTACGATCACGTCATATTCATTCATTATTTGTCTCCACGCTTGTTAGTGGCTGGCTTGACCTCTGCCAGCGCCGAATATATTCGTTGGTGTGCATACAACTGTATTTTATTGTATAACCACACGAGAGTAAAGCGTGCTTTTAAATCCCCAACTTAGTGTTGGGCACCAAGTAATGCCGAACGATATTGACGCTCACTGCAATCATCGAAAAGAAAATCGCCACCAAGAGCCCGAGCATCGGTCCCCAGATCAAGCCCAGGCTAAACACTAAAGACACAATCGCCGCACCAAAGCTCTGACTAAAGACTCTCGTCGTCGCTTGCAAACCACCGAGTGCACCGGCTCTATGTCGAGGCGCCGAACCAATCAGCACACGATTATTAGGTGTTTGAAAAAATCCAAACCCGATCCCTGAAATGAGCATGGCTGTAAACAACCACCCATCAGCAATCGATGCAGGCATTAAGACCACGCATAACAAACCAAATGCCATTGTTCCCGCACCCAGTCCGCTCAGCAAGGCTACCGAATACCTGTCAGATAAACGTCCTGCAATCAATGCGATGACCCCCGCGCCCGCTGGCCAACCTGCCATTAAAAAACCTACGGACAACTGCGATCGCTCAAGCGTAATTTGCAAATAAAAGGGTAGCGACACCAAGGTCGCCATCTGACCGGCAAAAGTGCTGGCAGATGCAGCAAGCGCATAGCGCATCGCTGGAATACGAAATAAATCTACAGGTACAAGAGGCGCAGCTTGCTTGCTCGAGCGCCGCACCAAGGCCGATCCAATCAGAATAGCTATCGCGATAAGGGCGATACCGTGCCAAGTCGCATCAATCAAATAATCAATGCCAAGAATAAACAAACCGATTGTGGTCATGCTCATGATGGCCGCTTGCCAATCAAAGCGAGACTTAAGTGGTGCAACATCGGGTAAGTAGCGCACGCCTAACAAGGTCAGCAGCCCCATTGGTACGCTAAAGAAAAAGATCCAGTGCCACGTCGCCAATGACAAAATAAACGACCCGATGGTGGGTCCCAATACGGAGGACACTGCAACGGTCAATGCATTGAGTCCAATACCGCGACCAATTAAATGAGGTGGATAAATATGACGCACCAGTGCACCAAATAAACACATGATTGCAGATCCACCGAGTCCTTGAAAAATACGACTGATCAGTAAAGCAGGCAAATTGGGCGCGAGTGCGCTCGCAAGCGCAGCGAAAATAAAAGTAATCAACCCATAATAAAACAAGCGTTTAAAACCGATGCGCTCACCAATCGCCGCCATCGGCAACAAGGTCATTGCGACGGTAAGGCTGTAGGCATTGACCACCCACACAATACTTGAGGCAGATTCGTTGAGACTCTCTGCAATAGACGGCAAGCCCACATTAATCATGGTGGCATCCAGCACCGCCAACATCAATCCGAGTGCGAGTGCCAGCGCCGCCAGGGCACGCCTTCTAGGCGGCAAGCCTTCAATTGCTTCGCCAGGCTTGTCTACTTTTACTTCGCTCATTCTTTTGCTTGTTTAACGGGGCGTTTCCAGCCATCGATCGATGTCTGCTTGGTGCGCGTCACCGTCAGCTGATGTGCGGGTGCATCACGCGTGAGCGTCGTACCGGCCCCCAGCGTTGCGCCACGCCCAACTCGAACGGGTGCCACTAATTGGGTATCAGAGCCAATAAAAACATCGTCTTCAATAACAGTGCGGTGCTTATTGGCACCATCGTAATTACACGTAATAGTTCCAGCGCCGATGTTGACCCGTTCGCCCACATCTGTATCACCGATATAGGCTAAATGATTTGCTTTGCTTGCTCTACCGATGGCGGAATTTTTAATTTCTACGAAATTACCGACATGCGTCTGGTCAGACAATACTGCGCCGGGTCTTAGGCGTGCGTAAGGTCCAATCTGTGCATCCGCCCCCACCTGCGCCTGCTCTAAATGACTAAACGCTTCAATGCGCGTGCGCGCGCCGAGCGTCACATGGCGCAACACACAGTGCGGGCCAATACGCACGCCATCACCTAAAGTCACGGTCCCTTCAAACACACAACCAACATCGATATACACATCTTGTCCGCACGTCAGCGTCCCACGCACATCAAAGCGCGCAGGATCGGCCAAGGTCACACCTGCCTCAAGCTGACGTCTCGCCAGTTCTGTTTGCCAGAGTCGCTCGAGCTGCGCTTGTTGGGCGCGACTATTGACACCTAGTGTTTCAAACGCAGCCGTAGGATGCGCGACATTGACAGGCAAGCCATCTGCAACCGCCATGCCAATAATATCTGTCAGGTAATACTCGCCTTGTGCGTTTTGATTGGTCAGCCGAGAAAGCCATGCTTTGAGCATACGTGTCGGCGCCGCCACGATTCCCGTATTGACCTCTTTGATTGCTCTCTGTTCCGCATTCGCATCCTTGTGCTCAACGATGGCGCAAACCTGCCCCTGCGCATCACGCACAATGCGACCGTAGCCAGTTGGATCCGTAAGAATTTCTGTCAAAACAGCCAAGCCTTCACCGCACGCAGCCAATAGCGCACGCAGTGTTTCTGGCTGAACGAGCGGCACGTCACCATAAAGCACTATCGTCACATCGTGATCGCCATCCTCTTGCAGCAGAGGCACTGCTTGTAACACCGCATGACCGGTCCCAAGCTGCGGTTGCTGCATGGCAAACTGCAGTCCGGGGTGTTTCGCATACGCTTTTTGTACTTGCTCGGCGCCATGGCCCACCACAACAGCAATGCCTTTCGCACCAAGCGACTCGGCCGCATCAAGCACGTGCGACAACATCGCACGACCAGCAATAGGGTGAAGCACTTTAGGAAGGTTGGACTGCATGCGCTTGCCTTGACCGGCAGCGAGAATCACGATGTTGAGCATATTGTTATTTATTTCTTTGGTGCAGAACGGACAATAGGTTTTTTTGTCTTAGCGCGCGGACGAGTCGTCTTCTGCACTGAAGGCACGTCAGCCATACTCGCCGTCGTCGCAGAGGCAAGCTGACCGAACTGTTGGGTCAACATATTCCACCATGCTTGGGCAGCATCCGTGTTTGACGAGCCAGAGCTCGGGGCTTTTACTCCAGGCGGAATCACCGTCTCTTCGACAGGCGCTTGCGCAGCAGGCTTTGATGAGGGTGACTGTGACCAGTCCTGCTTATTCGCGACACTATTTGAAGACATGAATTGTTGAAGTGTTGTAATTGTAGCTAGCTGGACTTCCATCCCCTGAATGGTACTGCTCAGCATAGAGAGATTAAGCTTTAACCAGCTTTCAACAGACTTCAGCTCACTAATTTTCTTTTCAAGCTCTGCCGGATCAAGCGTCGGTTGCATCGCGAGGCCTTTAGCCAAACCATTTACGCCCGACAATGTGCTGAAGGTCTGGCGCATCATTTCTAGGCTAGCAAATAACGGATTAGACGCCATCTCTCCATTCTGTCCGAGACCTGGCAAGATAAATGGATTGTTTGAATTCGTAGTCATTACGAGCCCTTCATGGGGAGAACCCTTGCATATTACTCGCATACAGATGCCTCAGGCACGGCAAACATAGACCGATTTAAAGTCGGTTTTTTAAGGAAGTCCAATCAATATTCTGGGACAATACAACAATGCAAAGTTTTATCACCTTCCCCGAACTAGAATCTGCCATCAACTTTTGGCGTCAACGAAGTCCTTCCGTAGGTGAGGAGCTACGTCTATGCCCAGAGGCGTCTAGCCTCGCAACGCCCTATGCACTCATGATTATCGAGAGAAAATCTCAAACTGAGATTGCGCAGATGTCTGAAAAAGCCCAAGCTGCCCTTCGCAGTTGGCAAGAAGCCACGACCACAAAGTAAAAAAATACTTAACGTATAAGCGCTAAGATATCGTGGGCGACAGCCTCAGCCCCAATCGTGCTACGAAGCATGGCTCGAGCATCACCTTTTTTATCTAACAAATAGAATGATGAACTATGGTCCATCGAATAGCTGCCTTTGGCTCCCGCAACTTTGGCGTAATAAGCTTTAAAAGATCCTGCGGCAGCTTTGATTTGCTCGGCTGAGCCAGTCAACCCCAAAAACCTGGGATCAAATCCAGAGATATATGCCTGCAAGACCGATGGTGTGTCACGCTCGGGATCAACCGATATCATCACAACTTGCACGTCTGCTGCACGATCCCCCAGTTGCTTCATCACCTGGCTGAGTTCGGCCAATGCTGTCGGACACACGTCAGGACATTGCGTGAAACCAAAAAAAACGAGTGTGACCTTGCCTTTAAAACTCGCTGGGGTATAGGTTTTTCCATCCATCCCCACCAACGTCCAATTCTGGCCAAGCTTGGTTCCTGTGATGTCGCTACCCTTAAACTTTATGCCAGCCCCATCCCCACAAGCAGTCAACAGCCACAGGCATAAAGAAAATAGAACCACTCTCATTTAACGGGCTACCACAATGAGCCAGTGATCAGCCAGCAATGCTGCAAATAACAAGGAGAGGTACAAAATAGAAAACCTAAAAAGCTTGCGTGACAACTCATCACTGTACTGTCGATAGAGTTTCCACGCATACCAGACGAACATGGCACCTAGTACCATCGCGCACAATAAATAAAGCCAGCCACTCATCCCGATCACGTAGGGC
This sequence comes from uncultured Burkholderiaceae bacterium, assembly GCA_963926265.1. Lineage (GTDB taxonomy): Bacteria > Pseudomonadota > Gammaproteobacteria > Burkholderiales > Burkholderiaceae_B > Zwartia. The sequence continues at coordinate 41,896 of CAWUWN010000029.1, read as the reverse complement.
AAGGCAGTCGTCGCCATGAGAGCAATGCTGTAGAGCAAAATATGTAAGCGCGTAAATTGCTGACCGTGTGTGACAGGTAACATCGGCAAACCTGCATTTTCGTAATCACGTGTGCGGTACAGAGCAAGTGCCCAAAAATGAGGCGGCGTCCAAATAAAAATAATGAGGACTAACAACCAAGCCTCTGCAGGCACAGCATCTGCCACCGCAGCCCATCCAAGTGCGGGCGGCATCGCACCTGACAAGCCGCCAATCACAATATTTTGTGGCGTACGCGGCTTGAGAATCACCGTGTAAATCACGGCGTAACCCACAAATGTTGCAAAGGTGAGCCACATCGTCAGGGAATTAACCCAGCGATACAGCACAATCATCCCCAGCCCACCCAGCAAGCCAGAGAACAGCATCACTTGTGCAGAAGAAATGGTACCTGTCGCAGTCGCTCGTCGCGCTGTCCGCAACATACGGGCATCAACGCGCTGCTCGATCAGGCAATTCACCGCAAAAGCTGCTGCGGCGAGCAACCAAATACCAATCGTCCCCGCAATCACTTTTTGCATATCGGGAAGAGTCGGTGTGGCCAGAAACATACCAATCACTGCGCAAAAGACCGCCAATTGGGTCACGCGCGGTTTAGTCAATACAAGGTACTGACGCAGTAGGTTTGGTGTTGCGGCGCTCAGACTAGACATAGTCACTATTTAAATGAAACGTTCGTTATTGTAATGGCAAGCTCGACCAAGCGGCGGCCATTAAGTGGTCGGCTGCAGCTTCGCACGCATCACCGATCCCTGCGGGCCAAAAGCTGTTCGGGCGGTATGTCCAAGGCGGAATAACAATGTCACGGTCGCCAGGACCAAACCTGCCGCTCCACCATTGTGTAAAACGGCAATTAATAGCGGCCATTGAAAAAAGATTGTGGTCAAGCCCGTAAAAAGCTGTGCCACTAGCAGGGCAAGCACAAGCTGGGCTGGCCCCTTTAACCCTGGGTCTTTCATCAAACGCCAGCTGAGGAGCCCCATAAAGACAAAGATCACAAAAGCAAAGTTACGGTGCACCCAATGAATTCCCGTCAGCGCAGTTTGAGAAATCATCTCGCCACCGGGCATTTCACCCAGCCCACGAATCAATGAGAAACCATTTTTTAAGTCCATCGGGGGCAACCAACTGCCATTGCAAGTTGGAAAGTCCATACAAGCCAGCGCCGCATAATTAGTGCTGACCCAGCCGCCCAAAGCAATCTGCACAAACAGTAAAGTCAGGCCGACCGCGACCCAGGGTTTAAAACGCAACGACGTGTGCAAAACAGCTGGGTATGGACGTTCGCGGGCTGCTAGCCACGTCATCAAAGCCAATAGCGACATTCCCCCAAGCAGATGCGCCGTGACGATCAGAGGCATTAGCTTCATCGTGACTGTCCATGCACCGAAGGCGCCCTGCAAGCACACAGCGGCCAAGGTCACAAAGGCTAGCTTGGGTGAATACTCAAACTTAGTGCGATGACGCCAAGCCATCCAAGAAATAATAATGATCAGAAAGCCCAACAACGACCCTACATAGCGATGGATCATTTCGATCCATGCTTTGGGCAGCGTGACAGGGCCATCTGGCATCACTTGCACCGCTTGCCTGATAGCGTCTAATGCACCGATGGGTGTGACACTACCGTAACACCCTGGCCAATCTGGGCATCCCAGTCCAGAGTCCGTCAGGCGGACAAACGCACCGAACATAATGAGATCGAGCGTCAAAAAGCACGTCAAAAAAACGATCTTACGATAACGTTTGCTTGTTAGGGTTTCCAACATGATTTATCCAATCCTAGAGTTCTGGATCAGTTTGCGGATGTCCTTACGGAACATTTCAGGATCTTCAATGTACGGATACTGCAAAATAAGATTACCGTTGGGGTCTATCACCCAGATGAGTGGAGCCAAGGCTTTGCGTGCTTGCTCAGGCGTCATCGATCCAGGCGCCCCACCAAGCAAAAACTCCTGAAGCACGGCAGGATTGACCCTTACCATCACAGCACCTTTGTAGGCCTCCAATACCTTCGCTGGGACGGGGGCATCATCTGTAATGAACCACACACGACTCAATCGTTCGACGTGTTTTCCCTGGCTAGCGTGAGTATTTCGGACAATATAAAGTTTACGGGCACAAGAATCCGGACAATCCGCCCCATCCGCCGCGAGCATGATCCACTTACCTTTAAGTGAACTCAAATCGAACGACTTTCCATCCAGTGTCGTTAAGGGCAGGTTTTGCGCCGAAGGCATCGGTCGCTGAGGTTGCACCAGATCACCATACGCTGTGCTACCTGCAGGCCGCCACTCAGGATTGAAATACACAAGCAGTGCTGCAATCAATGGCGCGAAACTCATCAATACGATGATCACCAGTGGCTTTTTAGAGCGTAGTTTTTTTTGTTCAAGCGCCGTTTGGGTCGCTGTCTTAGTTTTTTGAATGGATTCAGTCACAACAATTCCGTCTTTCAGTCATCTAGAAGTTTCTAAGTAGTACTTTACAGTGATTCCCTACTTCAGCAAGAATGACAGCACAGATTTAGGGTGATTGGCGCACACGCAACCGTCGCCAACTTATTACCAAAAAAGCTACTAATAAAATGCCTGCAAAGCCAAACCACTGCATTGCATAACCCACATTTTTATCCGAATCAACCGAAGGTTCGGGCCACACGCGTTTCAACCCCACGTCGTCCTTGCCCGAGCTTTGCATCAGGACAGTTGGTAAAAAATTTAGTCCTGTTCTTTTTGCATAGTTCTCAAGATCTAGATTTTGTAATCTCGGTAAGAGGACAGGGTCGATCACGCCAGCAGTCGGTTGCTTTGTGCCCTGCCAGCCTTGGGGCAAACTTGCTACAGCGCTCTTTTCGCTCGACCAAAGCTCAAACAATCTGGGTACATGAGTCGCTAACTCACCGATCACGTTAACAGTCGACTCTGAAGTTGGTATCGCAGGCACAGGACGACCGGCAATCGGCCTGTCAATCCAACCCCTGAGCACCAACACTGCGGTGTCACGATCTAGCATCAGTGGCGTTGCCAGCCACAACCCCGGCCGCCCATCAAAATTACGGTTTTCCAACAAAACACTCCACTCATCACGCCATAGACCTTCTGCGGTCGCGGGTCGCCAAGCTTGTAGCGCAGAACTAGGAATACTTGGAGCCAAGGTCAACGGGGGGGCTCGCCGTCCAGCCTCCAGCGTCGCGGCGACTTGTCGTCGCACCTCCGCACGCTCAAGTTGCCATCGCCCAAGCATGAAGCACACAAAGGCAATCGCTGCCAAAAGAATTAAGGCAGTCAGGGTAAGTCTATTTGATGCTACTTTTGTCATGTCTGCGATAATCTCGTCTTTAAATGAGGGCTGTCATGCGCACTTTGGTCATACTCGCGTTCATCGGTATTTTAGGCAGCCTAGGCTCGGCGCTGTTCTATCTCATGCGCGACAAAGGGACATCGAACAAAACTGTCAATGCTCTGACCGTCCGTATTGGCTTGTCCGTTGCACTATTTCTGTTCTTACTGTTTTCTCACTGGATGGGTTGGATTGAGACGACTGGGTTTAAACGCTAATGTTTGATTAAATTAAAAAGGGCCAGCTTCGCGCTGACCCTTTTGCTTGAGTGACTAAGATTTGTCACCTTTAAAAGCATGCATCTCGATGCTTAGAACCAATATACAAATATATAAAGTCCGAGCCAGACCACATCCACAAAGTGCCAGTACCATGCCGCGCCTTCAAAACCAAAATGGTGATCGGCCGTAAAGTGCCCTTTGAGCATGCGGAGCAGAATCACGGTCAACATGGTGGCGCCGAGCAGCACGTGAAATCCATGAAAGCCCGTTAGCATGTAAAACAGCGAGCCGTAAGCACCTGAATCAAAGCGCAAATTCAAGTCGGAGTAAGCGTGAATGTACTCAAATGCTTGACAACCCACAAAGACAAAGCCAAGGATGATGGTTGCAAACAACCAAAACATTGACTTGCCACGATGATTTTCACGCAAAGCGTGGTGAGAAATCGTCAGCGTGACACCTGAGGATAACAACAACGCCGTGTTGATCGTGGGCAGCCAGAATGGCCCCATCGTGTCAAAGGCTTCGACCACGCCAGCAGGTCCGAGGTTGGGCCACACGGCATTAAATTCTGGCCACAGCAGCTGCTTGTGATCTAAGTCACCGAGCCAAGGCATGGTCACGACACGCGTGTACCAGAGCGCGCCAAAAAAAGCGGCGAAAAACATCACTTCGGAAAAAATGAACCAGCTCATGCTCCAGCGGTAGGAAGCATCAATCCGTTGGCTGTTCAGGCCCGCTTGAGACTCTCGAATCGCGTCGCCGAACCACTTGTACAAGACCACAAACAAGCCAAACAAACCAGCAAATACAGCCCACATTCCAGCTTGTATTCCATTGACCCAAGCCGCAGCTCCCAACATAACCACCAGCAAAGTGATGCTGGCACTCACTGGGTGCGAAGAGTCCGAAGGCACGTAATAGTAAGGTGCCTCTTTGACGTGTGCAGAGTGGGATGCACTCATATTGTTCTCCAGACTACAAGTAATCAAATATTATTCTAACTAAGGCTTGCGAGTGCCACTTTAACAATCAACACAAGACTCACCACAAATATCACACCAAACAACAGCCCAGCCAAAACAAGATGCACGGGATTGAGTTTAGCGACATCATCTTGGTATCCCTGACCTTTTCTTACTCCAAACATGGCCCATGCGATGGCCTTGAGCGTTTGAAAAAAGTTTAGCTTTCGCTGGGACAACTGCTTTAAATCCTGACTCATTTCATCACCGCCGCAGTTGAATCAGGACACATCATGCTTCTAAGAACTTTCTTCCGATTGTCCATCCGAACATCACAAGGACAAGCACTAGAAAAATCCATCCTGCCCGCTTGTTCTTGCGACGTTGTTCTGGTGTCATCGAAAATCCTACTTGACCTGTGGAGGGGTCTCAAATGTGTGGAATGGTGCAGGTGATGGAACGGTCCACTCCAAGCCCTCTGCGCCTTCCCAAGGCTTCGCGGGAGCGCGTTCGCCCTTACCCGCATACGCTTTCAGAATGATGTAGAGGAACAGCAACTGCGAAAACCCGAACCAAAATGCGCCAAGGGTCGCGATCTGGTGGAAGTCAGTAAATTGAGCTGCATAATCCGCGTAACGACGGGGCATCCCTGCAAGACCCATAAAGTGCATGGGGAAGAAAGTGATGTTGAACGAGATCATGCTCATCCAAAAGTGCCACTTACCTAGGCGCTCGTCATACATGTAACCAGACCACTTTGGCAACCAGTAGTAGGTGCCTGCGAACAAGGCAAACAAGGAGCCTGCCACCAACACATAGTGGAAGTGTGCCACGACGTAGTACGTATCATGCACCTGAATGTCGATTGGTGCCATGGACAGGATCATGCCTGTGAAGCCGCCGATCGTAAATACAAAGACAAAGCCAATCGCGAACAACATTGGCGTTTCGAAGGTCATCGAACCGCGCCACATTGTCGCGACCCAGTTGAACACCTTGACACCTGTTGGGATTGAAATCAACATCGTGGCGTACATAAAATATAGCTGAGCGGTCACAGGCATTCCTGTGGCAAACATGTGGTGCGCCCAAACAATAAAGGACAGAATCGCAATGGATGCTGTGGCGTAAACCATCGAAGCATAGCCAAACAGCGGCTTGCGAGCAAAGGCAGGAATAATCGCAGAGACAATGCCAAAGGCCGGCAAAATCATGATGTAAACCTCTGGATGCCCGAAGAACCAGAAAATATGCTGGTACAGCACTGGATCGCCACCGACTGCGGCGTTAAAAAAGCCTGTTCCGAAATGACGGTCAGTCAACACCATCGTGATTGCAGCCGCCAACACAGGCATCACCGCGATCAACAGGTAGGCTGTAATCAACCATGTCCAACAGAACAAGGGCATTTTCATCAAAGTCATGCCAGGTGCACGCATGTTCAAGATCGTGACCACGATATTGATCGCGCCCATGATCGAAGATGCACCCATAAGATGAATCGCAAAAATAGCCAGATCCATACCGGGTCCCATCTGCGAAGTCAGTGGCGCATATAGCGTCCAACCCGCAGCGGTTGCACCACCTGGTACAAAGAAAGATGAAGTCAGCAAAATAGCGGCAACAGGCAACAACCAGAAACTAAAGTTGTTCATCCGGGCAAACGCCATATCTGAGGCACCAATTTGCAACGGCACCATCCAGTTAGCAAAACCCACAAAGGCCGGCATAATTGCGCCGAACACCATGATCAGACCGTGCATCGTTGTGAATTGGTTGAACAACTCAGGGCGGAAGAACTGAATACCTGGTTGAAACAACTCCGTACGCAACAAAAGCGCCAAGAGGCCGCCTTCGAGCAGCATTGTGAATGAAAAGATCAGGTACATCGTACCGATATCTTTGTGGTTAGTGGCGTACAACCAACGACGCCAACCATGCAAAGATGGACCGTGATGGTGGTCGTGATCGTGATCATGACCGTGGTCGTGGCCGTGGCCACCAATGTGATCTGCTGGAATGCTACTCATGGCGAACTCCTATCCCGCTTAAGTTACGCTCACTTTATAAGTAAGAGTAACGATCTATACGAATTAATCCGTTTGACTATAAAAAAAGCTCACAACACACTAACTTAGCGAGCCGCTTTAACTTCTGCAGGCGAAATCACCGGGTCTTTACCCTTGCCTGAATTGGTCCAAGCAGAACGCGTATAAGTAATCACCGATGCAATTTCCACATCATTGAGCTGAGCGGCAAATGACGCCATCGCTGTACCTTGCTTGCCTTTGAGCAAAATTTCGATGTTTGGCCCTTTGGGACCCATCACAATTGCGCTGCCATCTAATGCAGGAAAGGCACCCACAACGCCCTTGCCACTACCTTGATGGCACGCCACGCAATTAGCCGCATAGACCTTTTCGCCACGCGAAATCAGCTCAGGTGCCGTCCACTCTTTACTTGGATCATCCGCTGCAGCCGAAAGCAATTTCTTTTGCTCGGTCGCCCACTTAAGGTAATCGTCTTCAGAAACAACCTTTACAACAATCGGCATGTAAGCATGGTCTTTTCCGCACAATTCGCTACACTGCCCTCGATATTCGCCGATTTTTTCGGCGCGGAACCAAACATTCCGAATAAAGCCGGGAATCGCATCTTGTTTGACCGCCAAATCCGGCACCATCCAATTATGAATCACGTCAGCAGCCGTCACGGCAACACGAATCTTTTTGCCAACGGGGACAACGAGTGGATTGTCCACTTCCATCAGGTAGAACGGCCCCTTGGGCTCTTTGTTCTCTATTTGCGCGCGGGGAGTAGATAAGTTGGAGAGGAACTTAACGCCTGTTGCAGGGCCATCGATGTACTCATAGCCCCACTTCCACTGATAGCCGGTAACCTTTACAGTCATGTCTGCACCGCTTGTGTCTTTCATGGCAACAACTGTACGCGTCGCTGGCAAAGCCATGGCGATCACAATCAAGAAAGGCACTACGGTCCAGGCTACTTCGACGCCCATGTGCTCATGAAATGTCGCGGGCTTAGCGCCACGTGACTTGCGGTGCGCCCAAATCGAGTAAAACATGACACCAAACACTGCAACGAAGATCACCATACAGATGACCAACATAAACCAATGCAGCCAAACCACATCGCGTCCGATCTGAGTCACTCCCTCGGAGAGATTGAGCTGATTGACGCGCGGCCCACCGGGCATATCTTGTACTTTTGCACTTGCGATGCCAACAAAAAGCATGGCACAGGCGCCCAGAAACCCTCTCAACTTCTTCATGCTGACCTCTAAACACATCGCACGGTAGGCAGATCCACGCAGAAAGAAATAAATCACTGTCCGCGAGACCACCCTGCGCAAAATTATTGTATGGCGAATCGTAGGTGTAAATCACCACAGATAAGCACGTATCGCAAAGAAACGTTTGTGATTGTAGCGCAGGCTTGGCATCCATGCTGCACTACAATCCCTTTTGTCTATCAGGCATATATCCAACATGAAAAAACCAAATTTTTTTTTATTTCCCGACCGACTACAGAAGCTTCTGGACGGCTTCCTTAAGCAGGCAACAGAAGCCCCTGCACAAGGATCTTTGCCTTTATTTATAGGGAGGCATCGCTGTGGGTGGCTTTTCCCAATTGCTGCGCAAGCCTTGTCAGGAACACCAGGGATACAGCTCAACAAAGACTCTGTCCATTTTGGCGAAAATCTCCCAAGCGGCGAGGCACTAGACGCTTTTCTCGCGGAAGTCGCACTCAAACTCAAAATTGCCGGGTGCGCGCCCGGCTGGCGAAATGAATTACTCGATGTCTGGACACAATCTGATGAGACATCAAATGCCGCACCCAAAAGGGTCGCAGCCATTGAGCGTGGCGTAATGCGACCACTAGGCCTCACAACACGAGCCGTCCACCTCAGCGGCTGGTCTCAAGACGGTCAGCTGTGGGTCGCACGCAGATCTCTTTCCAAGGCAACAGACCCCGGGATGTGGGACACACTCGTTGGCGGACTGGTGGGAAACCTTGAGGACCCAGAACTAGCGCTTGTCCGCGAGGCAGACGAAGAGGCTGGACTTGATGCGCCTGATATCGTGACTCGCACACCACTTCGTACGATCGCTCACATGCGCCGTCGAATTCCAGAGGGTTTTCAAACAGAAGCTGTCATGACCTGTGAGTGCGTGTTTGCACCGCATGTCAAACCCAGCAATCGCGATGGCGAAGTTATGGACATACAACTTCTTGATATCGAAACTATCTACAAGATGCTACAAGACGAAGCTTTTACACTTGAAGCTTCAATTGTGATTACTGAGGATTTGTTGCAGCGGGCGGTGGGCTAGGCTGGTGCGCGCGCCAGACCTCGAGTGCACGCAAGCGCTGCTTGGCAACAAGTTCGATCGCTTCCTTAATGGCCGAATCTTGCAACAGCAGCTCATCAAAATCCTTGGCGGGCAGGCACAGCACCTTGCTATAGCCTAGAGATCTCACCTCGAAATCCTCAGGCACATCGTGATTCAGCAAGTACATTTCCCCAAAAAACTCACCTGAGCCAAGCTCGACATGAGTGCCGTCTGGCAACAAAATCGTGACCGCGCCTGAAGCCACGATGTACAAACCAAAGGGCGGAGCTTTTTTGCCCCAAATCAACTGATCGGGCAAAAACAAACGTGGCGTCAACATCTTGGTTACTGCCCGCTGCGCGTCGATCGGCAAGCCGCTCAATAAAGGGACACGGGCTACAAGCTCAGCAGCACCCATGGCGATATCCAACAGTGCATCTTTGTCTAGAAACGCCCAACGCTTGGTGACCTGATCGGACAAACTTTCATACACTTCGCCACTGATGAGCGACTGGTCAAACATCTCTCCGTAACGCTCTCGCTCTAAACGCCTTGCGATGCGCCCAAGATAATGCTCCTGCATCCAAAGTGAGTAGTTTGGATATTGCAAAGCCAAGGCATGTAACGCCTCACGAACCTGCGACAGGCGCGCAGTATGTAATTCTGTAATCCTCTCGCACGCCTCCTCACCCAAAATCTCGGGAAGCTTCTGCGCGACAAAATCCAATAACTGCTGGGAAATTGATCGGATGCTCATAAGAGCAACAAAACGTTGACTCAACTCATAAGCAAGCCAGCGCTGCACACCAAAAACCTCATATACCCACATAGCTTGACGAAACCGCCGAGGATATCGCATTGCGCGTGCGGTGCTCGACTCAAATCCTCTGACGCCTCTCAAGCGTACAGACTCTTCCAAACGCTCCGCGCGACCTAGCAAACGTTCCGCCATATTGCGATCAATGATCTGATGCTTCAACACATCAAAGTACCGCTCGTACTCTTGTCGCGCCAATATCGTCAATCCGAGATCTACACGCTCTTTTACAGAAAAATGTTCGATGTGTAGATCGCTACCTTCTTCAATACTTTTATCAAACGCGGCATAAACTCGATCTCGGGCTGACGCTGACACCTGTTCGGCGCGAGCAATCTCATCGGTTTCTTGCTGAATCATGGCTGTTGCAACAATGATCGCCTGATTACGCAAGGCACGCTCTTTTTTTGTCAGTAAATTCAGCCCCAACATCTTGATAACAGGCTGGAGTGATATCCCGTTCACGAAAAGCGTTGCAAGCACAAATCCAGTCACAGTGATAGCGATAAATTCCCGTGCATCCTGCGGTAAGCTGGTCCGCTCTGTCACAGCAAGTGCGAGTGCAAGTGATAACGCTCCTCGTAATCCACCCCACCACAACACTACTTTAAAGCGGGTACCAATTCTTGTACCTAAACCTGAAATTGAAAGTAAAGGCACAAAGCCAAAGACCACAATCGCACGCGCCAACAGCGTCACGACGAATACTAAGAATACGTAAAAAAGATGCACCCACGTGGCATGTGCCATGACCTTTGGGATCAGCATTGCAGCAAACAAAAAAATCAATGAGTTTGCCCAAAAGCCAAACTGATGCCAAGACTGAGACAGCATGACATACGTTGTAGGTGCCATACGGGTACGCCCCGTTGAACCAACGACTAATCCAGCCACGACTGTGGCAACCACACCAGAAACATGTAGATAGTGTTCAGAAACAAAATAGGAAAGGTAGGCGACGGATATCGTCAATGAAACCTCTGCCGCAGGCCAACCGCGCAACAAGGGAAAGGAGAAACAGGCTAAGCGGGCAAGCACAAATCCTGTTATTCCGCCTCCAATAAAGAGGTACAGAAAGTTTTGCGACAGTGAGCCCAAGCTTAATTCAGTAGTGTGAGAGAGTACCCCCATCAGTGCCGCATACAAAGCAATCGCAGCAGCATCGTTTAACAAACTCTCGCCCTCAACTAGAGTGTTGAGCCTAGCGGGGGCTCCCACTTCTTTGAAAATTCCTATGACTGCTGCGGGGTCTGTCGTCGCAACAATTGAGCCCAGCAACAAACACACCACCAGACTAAATCCTGAAACTTGTGATAGAACCACCCCCACAAATACCGTACTAATCACCACCGCCACAACGGCCATCATCAGAATGGGGCCCAAGTCGTCCAGCAGCTTACGCACGTTCATTGCAAGCGCGGCCTCAAACAGCAAAATCGGCAGAAACACCACTAAAAAAGTTTCAGAAGATAAATCAAAAGTATTGAGGATGGTGAGAAATTCGCCAAGTACTGGAGGCGCCCACCGATGGACGTGTGACACGTAACCTAGCGCACAACCAGCGATTGCAAGAAATACGGAATAAGGGAGTTTGACCCGACCCGCTAAAGGCGGCATGAAGCACACGAGGGCGAGTAGCCCCGTGAGCCCAAACACAAAGGAGTTGATATCCATACCGACAGATTCCAAAAGCGCCACAGGTCAAACCTGTTAACAGAACCTTATGGTACGTGATGTTGCGTACGCTAACCTTAGTTAGTCAGCGCCGAACGCATTTTTTTCATAGCAGCCACTTCAATTTGGCGGATACGCTCAGCGGACACCCCAAATTCCTCTGCCAACTCATGGAGCGTCGCACCGCTATCGTCCTGCAACCAACGCGCCTGAACGATACGTCGCGAACGAGGGTCCAACAGGTCTAGCGCACGATCCAAACCCGCGCCGCGCATGAAATCTTCGTCACGACGCTCGAGAACCCGCGTCGGATCATCATGGCCTTCGTCAGACAAATACGCGATCGGCGCATACGCATCCTCATCATCATCCTGATTTTCAAGAGACATTTCACGACCGGAAAGACGGACCTCCATTTCTCGGACGTCTTCAGCGCGCACCTTCAGTTGCGCAGCAATCTCATCGACCTGCTTGGAGTCAAGCGTCTGACCATCGGGTCGCATGCTACGCAAATTAAAAAATAACTTACGCTGCGCTTTTGTCGTTGCGACTTTCACCATGCGCCAGTTGCGCACAATGTACTCGTGAATTTCCGCTTTAATCCAATGCACGGCAAATGAAACGAGCCTGACGCCTCGCTCAGGATCAAAGCGTTTGACCGCTTTCATGAGTCCCACGTTGCCTTCCTGAATCAGATCTGCATGGGGCAATCCGTAGCCGAGGTACTGGCGTGCGACAGAAACCACCAGACGCAAATGTGACAACACAAGCTCACGCGCCGCCACAATGTCCTGATCATCCCGCAAGCGACGAGCAAGCCCACTCTCTTGCTCCGGGGTCAGCACGGGCAAGCGGTTCACAGTCGAAATATAGGCTTCAATCGTTCCCAGCGAACCAGGGTTAGAAATAGCCATTGCGAGTTGACTAGGTTGCAAAGTTAATGCTGCCGTATTTGACATGGTTATAGACTCCTAATTTCGAGGCGCCTTATGAACTTTTATTTTAGCACTCGAGCGCCGAGAGTGCTAATAAGACGGCTTTACACGCCGAAAGTTCCGCAATCTTCGCCAGAGTGTTAATCTGAGGTGTAGTTTTTAGACGGTCTTTTTTTGTTTCATACCGTTTTGTTTGTCCCTGGATTTGGGTATGTCCGACTTAGTCAAGTTTCTCTCCAAAATTTTGCTTGCCTGCCTACTCGTGATTACTGTGGGCTGGGCGGCTTACATCGGTGTGCGCTACTACCACGCTGAGCAGGTGGCATACCGATGGATTTCAGGGCTGGCGGCCAAGCAAGCTGAATGGGAAAAAAAGATTAAAGATCAGGGTGGCAACACTCTGACGGGCTATTCAACACCGAACCAGCCACAAGCTGTGCAAGGACTTGAAGGTAAGTTTGCAGGGTTAACCTATGATCCACTCCAAAAGCGTCTTTGGGGTGTTGTCAATAAGCCCTCTGCCATCGTGGCGATGTCCACCGATGGCCAACTTTTAGCAACTTACCCCGTTAAGGGCATGTCTGAGATCAATGGTATTGCGTGGATGGGCGGCAATCGTGTTGCCCTGGTCAATGGTAAGCGTAATCGTGTTGTGTTGACTGAAGTCCCTCCCACCCCTCAAACTCTGGATGTCACTCGCTCTTTTGCCTTGCTTTTACGATTCGGTCAAGGCGAAGACGCGAACCAAGGTTTCAATGGTCTTGGATACGACCTCAAGCGAGATCGCCTCTACATCGCAAAAGAACATAGCCCCAGAGCGCTTTATCGCATCAGCGGACTCAATTATCTTCAATCTCCCGACTCACGCGGCCTGCGCATTGAAAATATTAGCCATTGGCTTGACGATGTACCCTTTGCAACCGACCTCTCTTCCGTTGAGGCTGATCCTGTAAATGGCCGAGTTTTCTTATTGAGTGAAGAGTCACAAATGATCATTCAGCTTGATGGGGATAGCGGCCAGGGTCGCGGTATGCTGTCTCTTTCGGCAAGTCGGGCCAAGCCCATGCCTCGTCCTGAGGGTATCGCAACAGATGACTCGGGTAATCTTTACATTGTCAGCGAACCTAACCTCTTTTACAGGCTGAAAAAGCCCTAATTCGGGCCTCTTTTACACTTATGGCACGACAGCCCAGGCTCTACGCAGCGGGTTTTGCCCATCTCGTCAGCATCGATTTTTCTGAAACCGTTCAGCGATCTCTGCAAGCTAACGTTCATCAGCCTTATTCAGAAATTCTGAGTTGGCTAGGTCATTACTCTCTTGCCTGTCGCGTTGCTATCCACGGGTGGTCGATTTGCCCTCGCAGCATGAGTATTCTCGCGACACCCGCTCTCGAAACGAGCATGCCCTCGTTGGTGCAAGCTCTGGGTCGCAAACTCTCAGCTCAACTCAAATCAGGCAGCGTGTTCGCCGGACGGTATCACTCGACTATTCCTCAGCCCGGATTATGGGTTTTGCCTTCGTTACTTTGGTTAGAGCTTCAACCCGTTCGCGAGAAGCTTGTGGAAGATGCAGAGTCTTGGCTCTGGACCTCTGCTCGTGCACACACCGGCTTGTTGAGCGCCTCTCCAATTTTGCTCCAGCCTCATCCTGACTACTGGCTTTGCGGTAATACTCCCTTTGATCGCCAAGCCACCTATCGCAATGAACTAGCAGGGGGCTTACCATCCCCCTCTGAGCGAAAAATTACAGGAGCCCTACGAGGTCAATGGGCACTCGGTGACGCGCTGTTTATTTCTGAGCTACAAAAGATCACCACCCGGCGCGTGAGCCCAGGCAAACGAGGACGCCCAAAAAAGCAATGTCCCGTCCCCATTTAATTTGGATATTTGCGAGACTCCGATAAATTAGGGACGCACCCTTATTTATTTTCTTGCGCACCTAGATTTTCGCAGTTATTGTTACGCTCTTGCGCTGCAACATAGCAGTCCAGCATCTGGAGCATGACATGTCGACTTTTCCTCTGAGTTTTCACCCTAGCAAGGCCTCCTCGGCACCTTCCGCCCCGGTTGTAGGCCTGCCAAAAGCACAGGGACTTTATAACCCAGCCAACGAGCACGACGCCTGTGGCGTAGGCTTTGTTGCACACATCAAAGGCCAAAAAAGCCATTCAGTCGTCGAGCAGGGTCTTAAGATCCTCGAAAACCTCGATCACCGTGGCGCCGTCGGTGCAGACAAACTGATGGGTGACGGTGCTGGCATTCTTATTCAAATTCCTGATGCCTTCTATCGCAAAGACTTAGCCAAACAAGGCATTACGTTGCCTTCCCCTGGTGAGTACGGTGTGGCGATGGTATTTTTGCCTAAGGAAATTGCTTCGCGCTTGGCTTGTGAGCAAGAGCTCGAGCGCTCTGTTCGCGCCGAAGGTCAAGTCGTCCTCGGATGGCGTGATGTGCCTGTTGACGCCGATATGCCAATGTCACCCGCTGTTCGCGCCTGCGAACCAGTCATCCGCCAGCTATTCATTGGTCGCGGCGCAGATGTGATGGTTCCAGACGCACTCGAGCGCAAGCTCTATGTCATCCGCAAAACTGCGAGCCACGCCATTCAAGCGATGGGTCTGGCTCATGGCAAAGAATATTTTGTTCCCTCAGCCTCCGTGCGCACCATCGTATACAAAGGTCTGTTGCTCGCCGATCAAGTGGGTCGCTACTATCGTGATTTGGCTGACCCGCTGACAGTTTCAGCTCTTGCTTTAGTGCACCAGCGTTTTTCCACAAACACCTTTCCTGCTTGGCCCCTGGCACACCCATACCGCATGATCGCCCACAATGGCGAAATCAACACAGTCAAGGGTAATTTCAACTGGTTGCGCGCACGCGAAGGCATGATGCAATCTGCTGTGTTGGGCGACGACCTCAAAAAACTTTACCCAATCGTTTATGAAGGTCAGTCTGACACGGCCACGTTCGACAATTGTTTAGAGCTCTTGGTCAATTCAGGCTATTCGCTTGCGCACGCCATGATGATGATGATTCCCGAAGCCTGGGAGCAGCACACCCATATGGATCCTAGCCGCCGTGCCTTTTATGAATACCATGCGGCGATGATGGAGCCATGGGATGGCCCTGCTGCTGTAGCCTTCACAGATGGACGTCAGATTGGTGCAACGCTGGACAGAAACGGATTACGTCCAGCCCGGTATTTGATCACTGATGATGATATGGTCATCCTGGCCTCCGAGGCCGGGACGCTCCCAATTCCTGAAAACAAAATCGTCAAAAAATGGCGCTTGCAGCCTGGCAAAATGCTCTTGATCGATCTTGAACAGGGTCGCATCATTGACGACGCCGAGATCAAGTCACAACTTGCAAACTCACGCCCATACCGCCAATGGATCGACCGCTTGCGCGTCAAGCTCGAGTCCTTGCCTACACCCGCCACCTCTAACCTTCCCCCAGTCAGCACGAGTCTGCTTGATCGCCAACAAGCCTTCGGGTGGACGCAAGAGGATTTCAAGTTTGTGCTCGACGTCATGGCTGAGACCGGCGAAGAGGCCATCGGCTCAATGGGTAACGATGCGCCACTTGCTGTGTTGTCCAGCCGCGCGAAACCCTTCTACAACTATTTCCGACAACTCTTTGCTCAGGTGACCAACCCACCGATTGACCCCATCCGTGAACAGATGGTCATGTCTTTGGTTTCCTTCATTGGACCTAAACCAAACCTGCTAGATATCAACAACGTCAATCCACCCCTTCGTCTGGAAGTCAATCAGCCTGTGCTGGATGACAAAGAAATGGCAAGGATCCGCGGGATCTCCGAGCTGACTGGCAACAAGTTTCGCAGTTTCGAGCTCAACATCAGCTACCCGGCGGCTTGGGATGCACAGGGTATCGAAGCACGCCTAGCGGCGCTGTGCGCCCGTGCCGTGGATGCGGTCAAGAATGGCTACACAGTGCTCATCTTGACTGACCGAAATGTCGACAGCGAGCATGTCGCAATACCCGCGTTACTCGCAACTTCGGCTGTCCATCAACACCTCATTCGTGAAGGTCTGCGCACCAATACTGGGCTAGTGGTTGAGACCGGCTCCGCTCGCGAGGTGCACCATTTCGCCTTACTTGGAGGTTATGGCGCCGAAGCCATTCACCCCTTCCTCGCAATCGAAAGCATTGCTGCGATCAGCAAAGATCCAGAAAAAGCAGTCAAAAACTACGTCAAAGCAGTTGGGAAAGGCCTCAATAAAGTGATGTCCAAAATGGGCATTTCTACCTATATGTCTTACTGTGGTGCGCAGATTTTCGAAGCAGTTGGTCTGCGGACAGATCTCGTCAACAAGTACTTTTCAGGAACTGCCAGCACCATCGAAGGCATTGGTATTTTCGAGGTAGCCGAAGAAGCCTTGCGCACGCACCGCGCTGCTTTTAGCCAGGATCCTGTGTTGGCGAATGCTCTTGAAACAGGAGGCGAGTACGCATTCCGTGTCCGCGGTGAAGATCACATGTGGACGCCAGATTCGATCGCTAAGCTACAGCATGCGACGCGCGCCAACAACTACAGTACTTACAAAGAATACGCGCAATTAATCAACGACCAAAGTCGTCGTCAAATGACGTTGCGTGGTCTGTTCGAGTTCAAAGTCGACCCAGCCCGAGCCATTCCTCTGGATCAAGTCGAGCCAGCAAAAGAAATCGTCAAGCGTTTTGCTACAGGCGCAATGTCCCTTGGCTCTATTTCCACTGAAGCACACTCCGTGCTTGCAGTGGCCATGAACCGCATTGGTGGCAAATCCAACACTGGCGAAGGCGGCGAAGACGAGTTGCGTTATCGCAACGAGTTACGCACCGGCAAGAGTGGTATCAAAGCAGGTGCTACCTTAGCAAGCGAACTCGGTGCAGATCGCATTGCCGCAGATGTTCCGCTTCAAGAGGGCGACTCCATGCGCTCCAAGATCAAGCAGGTTGCATCCGGTCGCTTTGGTGTCAGCGCGGAATATCTCTCCAGTGCCGATCAGATTCAAATCAAAATGGCCCAAGGTGCCAAGCCTGGCGAAGGTGGCCAACTGCCTGGTCATAAGGTCTCTGAGTACATCGCCAAGCTGCGTTGCTCGGTTCCAGGGGTAGGCTTGATTTCACCTCCACCTCACCACGATATTTACTCTATCGAAGATTTGGCACAGCTCATCCACGATCTGAAAAACGTGAACGATCGCGCCTCAATTTCTGTCAAGCTGGTCTCTGAAGTAGGTGTGGGCACTGTGGCCGCTGGCGTTGCAAAAGCGAAAGCCGATCACGTCACGATCTCAGGACATGATGGCGGTACAGGCGCTTCGCCCATCTCTTCTATCAAGCATGCCGGCACACCATGGGAACTCGGTCTGGCTGAAACTCAGCAAACACTGATGCTCAACCAGCTCCGTAGCCGTATCCGCGTGCAGGCTGACGGCCAGATGAAAACAGGCCGTGACGTCGTCATTGGCGCGCTGCTCGGAGCCGATGAGTTTGGCTTTGCCACAGCACCGCTAGTCGTTGAGGGCTGCATCATGATGCGTAAGTGTCACCTCAACACCTGCCCTGTTGGCGTTGCGACACAAGACCCCGTTTTGCGTCAAAAATTCCAGGGTAAGCCAGAACATGTTGTGAACTATTTCTTCTTTGTGGCAGAAGAGGTCCGTGAAATCATGGCTCAGCTTGGCATTAGCAACTTTGACGACTTGGTCGGACGTGTCGATATGCTCGACACTCGCTCCGGCATTGCGCACTGGAAAGCCAGCGGGTTGGACTTTACCAAGGTCTTTTATCAACCCACAACCGAGAGTCCTCGTCGTCATACCGAAGGCCAGGAGCATGGTCTAGATGTAGCACTCGATCATCAGTTGATCGAGCGCAGCCTACCTGCGCTTGAGCGTGGCGAAAAAGTTTCTTTCATCACGCCTGTCCGTAACCGCAATCGTACAATTGGTGCCATGTTATCCGGACGCGTGGCCTCTCGCTACGGCGATGAAGGCTTACCTGACGACACCATTCACATTCAGTGCAACGGCACCGCTGGCCAGAGCTTTGGCGCCTTCTTGGCACATGGCATTACCCTTGATCTCGTGGGCGAGGGCAATGACTATGTCGGCAAGGGCCTCTCTGGGGGGCGCATCATTGTTCGGTCACCCAATGATTTCCGTGGCTTTGGTCCAGATCACATCATCGTAGGAAATACTGTTCTCTACGGCGCAACAAGTGGCGAGGCCTATTTCAATGGCGTTGCGGGCGAGCGTTTTGCTGTCCGCAACTCCGGTGCTGCAGCCGTCGTAGAAGGCACGGGCGACCACGGATGCGAATATATGACGGGCGGCACCGTTGTCGTACTTGGCGACACTGGCCGAAACTTTGCTGCAGGGATGTCCGGTGGCGTGGCTTATGTCTGGGATCCAGAGGGCGCTTTCGCTGAACGCTGCAATATGACCATGGTTGCGCTTGAGCCCGTGTTGTCCTCCGCCGCACAAACAAAAGAGCAAGGTATCGACGTTTGGCACAGTTTGTCACGCGGTGGTGAACGCGAAACAGATGAAGCGATCTTAAAGCGATTAGTCGAAAATCATTTCCATTACACAGGCAGCTTCAGTGCGCGCGATCTCGTCAGCAACTGGGGAAGTGCCCGCGGCAAGTTCATCAAAGTCATGCCAGTAGACTACAAACGCGCACTCGGCGAAATGTGGCGCGCTGCAAACCCTCAGCCCAAAGCTGCTTAAGGAATCATCATGGGAAAAATTACTGGATTTCTCGAAGTCAAACGCTTGCAAGAGGCCTATGAGCCTCCTCCAAATCGGCTTAAGCACTGGAAAGAATTTGTTCTGCACCTAAGCGATGAGCAGGCAGGCAAACAAGCGGTCCGATGCATGGATTGTGGCATCCCATTTTGTAATAATGGCTGCCCCGTGAACAACATCATTCCCGACTGGAATGATTTGGTGTATCGCCAAAACTGGCGAGGCGCCTTAGATGTTTTGCACTCAACCAACAACTTCCCCGAGTTTACAGGTCGTATTTGTCCTGCACCTTGCGAAGCCGCCTGTACGCTCAACATCAATGACGATGCCGTGGGCATCAAGTCTATTGAGCATGCGATTATCGACAAAGGTTGGGAGCAAGGCTGGGTAGTACCTCAAGTGCCCACCCAAAAAACTGGCAAAAAGGTCGCTGTAATTGGCTCTGGCCCCGCAGGTCTAGCTTGTGCGCAGCAACTGGCTCGCGTCGGACATGATGTCACCGTGTTTGAAAAGAATGACCGTATCGGTGGTTTGTTGCGTTATGGCATTCCAGACTTCAAACTCGAAAAGCAACTAATCGATCAGCGCATCGCACAAATGGAAGCTGAAGGCGTCACCTTCAAAGCTTCTCATTATGTCGGTCAAGCCAACGACACCAAAGAAAAAGGCCTTACAGTCAAAACGCCTGAAGCTCTAAAAAAAGAGTTTGATGCGATTGTTCTGACAGGTGGTTGCGAAACACCTCGCGACTTGCCTATTTCAGGGCGAGAACTCGATGGTGTGATGTATGCGATGGATTTTTTATGTCCTCAAAATAAAGTGGTTGCAGGCGATAAACTCAGCAGCCAAGTTTTGGCCAAAGGCAAGCACGTTGTTGTGATCGGTGGTGGTGATACTGGCTCAGACTGTGTTGGCACCAGTAATCGTCATGGCGCCAAATCAGTGACTCAAATCGAGCTTATGCCACGCCCACCAGAGAACGAAAACAAAGCCATGACTTGGCCATATTGGCCCGCTAAACTGCGGACTTCCTCTTCGCACGAAGAAGGCGCCGAAAGAGACTGGGCCATCACAAGCAAGTCCCTTGCAGGCAAAAACGGTAAAGTTGAAAAATTAGTTGCGGCACGCGTAGAGTGGGTCAAAGACGATGCCACGGGTCAAATGCGGATGCAAGAAGTCAAAGGCTCAGAGTTCGACATTCAAGCTGACTTGGTTTTATTGGCAATGGGTTTTGTTGCCCCAGTCAGTAATGTGTTGACTGCCTTTGGCATTGACCAAGATCCACGCGGGAATGTGCGCGCAAACACCGATGACTACAAAAGCAATGTGGACAAGGTTTTTGCTGCAGGCGACATGCGGCGTGGTCAATCACTCGTGGTGTGGGCTATTCGCGAAGGACGTCAGTGCGCACGCTCCGTTGACGAGTTTCTAATGGGTTCAAGCGAACTTCCACGCTAAACCGAATGCGGGGAGCGGACATTGCCGGCAAGGAAATGTCCGCCTCTTTCAGCGGAGATTGACTGAACGTAGGGCTACAATGCAGAGTCTGGGTACTCGTACCCGCCTCAGCCTTTTGGCAAAGATCTGAATAGGCGCCTGATGCCCTCAGCTTCAACCTCTCGTGATGACCTTGTGCTGCGCCTAACTGGCGTGTCTTTAGGCTATGGAGATATCAGCGTTCTACGCGATATTTCCCTGGATGTTCATCGCGGTCAAGTCGTGGCATTAATGGGTGGCTCGGGATCGGGCAAAACAACCTTACTGCGGGCGGCAACAGGTCAAATCAAAGCTCAAGCTGGCCAAGTGATCTTGTTCGACCAAGATCTGGGGGAAATCACTCCTCAAAAGCTTCAAGCGCTTAGGCAAAAAATGGGTGTGCTGTTTCAGCAAGGCGCACTGTTTACAGATCTCAACGTCTTCGAAAACGTCGCCTTTCCTTTGCGTGAACATACCAAACTTACGCCCGATAAATTGCTGAGTCGTGTACTCGACACACTCGAAGCCGTGGGCCTGCGCGCCGCAGCACATCTGCGCGTCTCTGAAATTTCTGGCGGAATGGCACGTCGGGTTGCCCTTGCACGCGCAGTTGTCCTTGAGCCCGAACTCGTACTTTACGACGAACCCTTCGCAGGGTTAGATCCGATCTCGCTGGGCATTACCGCAGGCCTGATTCGAAGTCTTTCAGACCGCTTAGGTTGTGCTTCGGTTGTCATTACGCACGACATTATCGAATCCTTTGCCATCGCGGATCATGTTTACCTAGTCGGCCAAGGCCTCATCAAAGCACATGGCTCGCCCGCTACGCTTGGAAACTCAACAGACCCTTATGTTCAACAGTTCCTCAAAGGCGAGGCTGACGGCCCTGTCCCTTTTGATTATCCGAGCTCAGAGAAATTCGATGCTTGGTTAAAGCAAAAAGAGGCAAAAGGATGAGTGTGCATACCTCCCTGTCAGCAATCGGTCATGGTGTTCGCACCCGTATCAGCGGCCTCGGAACCTTTGCGCGATTTTTTTGGATGCTACTCCAACGCAGCAGCATCGTATTATCTCGGCCAAGACTTGTCTCGCAGCAAATTCATTTCATCGGCAATTACTCCCTGCTAATCATTGCAGTGTCCGGGCTCTTTGTCGGTTTCGTGTTGGGCCTGCAGGGCTATTACACCTTAAATCGATACGGCTCCGAAGAATCGCTCGGTTTGCTAGTTGCACTGTCACTTACACGTGAGCTCGGCCCTGTGGTCACCGCGCTTTTATTTGCCGGTCGCGCGGGCACCTCCCTGACCGCCGAAATCGGTCTAATGAAGGCGGGTGAACAAATCGCTGCCATGGAGGTGATGGCGGTCGACCCTGTGCGCAGAGTGCTAGCGCCGCGTTTTTGGGGCGGAGTCATCGCCATGCCGATCCTTGCTGCTGTATTTTCAATGGTCGGCATTCTCGGTGGATGGGTGGTGGGTGTGCTCATGATTGGAATCGATACCGGCGCTTTTTGGTCTCAAATGCAAAGTGGGGTCGATGTTTGGAAAGACATCATGAATGGTGTCATTAAAAGTGTGGTCTTCGGCATAGCCGTCACATTAATTGCTCTCTACGAGGGTTGGCAATGCCGCCCAACACCCGAGGGCGTCGCTCGCGCGACCACCCGCACTGTGGTCGCCGGCTCGCTCGCAGTATTGGGTATTGATTTTCTGCTGACTGCTTTAATGTTCAGCAACTGATATTGGAATAGAAATGTCTACTGAAAAAACAGACTGGTGGGTAGGGCTCTTTGTATTGCTGGGTGGCGTCGCATTAGCATTTCTAGCATTGCGTGCAGCCAATCTAAGCAGCTTCTCTCTTGCCCAGACCTACACGCTCTCCGCCAAGTTCGACAACATCGGTGGGCTCAAAGTTCGAGCGCCGGTTAAAAGTGCTGGTGTCGTAGTCGGCCGGGTATCCTCTATTTCTTTAGACACTAAAACCTATCAGGCCGTTGTTCTGCTCAATATGGAAAAAGGCTTTCAGTTTCCTCTCGACTCCTCTGCAAAAATCCTGACCTCAGGTTTGTTAGGAGAACAATACATTGGACTTGAGGCTGGCGGCGACGAAAAGGATCTTACCAATAATGGCACGATTCAGTTCACCCAGAGTGCTATTGTTCTTGAAACCCTCATTAGCAAATTCCTCTTTAATACTGCCGAAAAGCAAGGTAGCGAGACAACCTCGACATCAAGCTCCGAGCAGTCCAAAAACTAATGTCGGTTATCAATATGAACGCAAGTATCCTTAACAAATCGCTGCTCATCGGATTACTCGCTGTCCTGAGCGGTTGTGCGACATATCCAGTGACAACACCTATTGCAGCAGACCCTTGGGAAAGCTCCAACCGAGCTGTCTTTCAATTTAATGACACGATTGACCGAGCAGTCTTTAAGCCTGTCGCTCAAGCCTATGCTTACATCACACCTCAGCCCGTACGCTCATGTATCAACAACATCTTTTCAAATATTGGCGATATCTGGGCAGGCATCAATAGCTCGCTCCAAGGTCGGCACCTAGATGCCATCAACATGTATGGACGTGTCATGCTCAACACTACCTTAGGTGTGGGAGGATGTTTTGACCTTGCCAGCACAACGGGCGCCAAACGTATTCCCAACGATTTTGGCGTCACACTCGGTGTTTGGGGGATCAGATCTGGCCCTTATCTCGTATTACCTATTATTGGTGCGAGCACCATCCGAGACGGCAGCGGCTTGTTTGTTGACGCTTATGTCAATCAATTCGGCTACGGGCAAATGGTGCATGACATCGCAGTACGAAATTCTATTTACGGGCTCGAAGTCGTCCAGCGACGCGAAGCACTCCTTGACGTCAGCGACACCATCGATCGTACCGCGCTGGATCGCTATAGTTTTATTCGCGACGCCTACCTCAAGCGTCGATCTGTGCAGGTAAATGGCCCTCTCACCGAGGCCGAAAACCTTCCAAGCTACGAAGATGATGAGGCAGCCCCAGCTGATCGCAAGGCGCTCGGCATTCCTCCTAAAAATTAACAAGGTACATCAATATGTTCGCTTTTTTTGCGCGCTTTCATTTTATGCTGGCCTTAGCTTTCAGCTTATCGGTTGCGGCCCATGCACAACAAAAACCTAACCCAATGGCGCCCCCCAATGAGTTCATACAAGAAATAGCTGATCAAGTTTTGGCTGCCCTTAAAAATGACACCGCTGCGCGTGCAGGCGATATACAGCGCATCAATCAGATCGTAGATGCAATGATCTTGCCTTATGTTAATTTTGAAAAAACAACGCGCCTCGCTACAGGTCGCAATTGGCGTGTCGCGACCCCCGAACAAAAGACGGCGTTAAGCAATGCATTTCGGGGAACCTTGTCGCGCACCTATAGCGGTGCCTTCACACGTGTGAGTGACTCAACAAGTATCAAAACTCTGCCGTTTAGAGGTGATGCAAACGCCAACGATGTTGTAGTCAAATCCCAGGTTACTCAACGCGCTAATTCGCAGCCTTTTGCGCTTGACTACCGACTTGAAAAAACACCTCAGGGCTGGAAAATTTACGACATCAACGTTGAGAATGTCTGGTTAATAGAAAATTACCGTAACCAATTTACACAGCAGATTAATCAGAACGGCATAGACGGGCTGATCGCTGCGCTTAATCAACGAGCACAATAATAAATATGACAGCTGTTTCGCTCGAACACGTTTCAAAAGTATTCCCTCCTCGCACCTCTCGATGGGCAGGGCTATTTAAAAAGCCGCAAGGTCCTGGCTTTCAAGCACTGACTGATGTTTCGCTCACCATCGAACACGGAGAGTTTTTTGGCTTGCTTGGTCCCAATGGCGCAGGCAAAACAACACTCATTTCCGTATTAGCCGGACTTTGTCGTGCGAGTTCCGGTCGAGCCAGCGTCTGTGGGCACGATGTGGTGAGCGACTATCAGGCGGCACGTCGCTCTCTCGGAGTCGTGCCTCAAGAGTTAGTCTACGACCCGTTTTTTACTGTGCGGGAAACGCTCCGTATTCAGTCCGGCTATTTTGGTTTTCGTAAAAATGATGATTGGATCGACGAAATCCTTGCCCATCTTGGCTTGACTGACAAGGCCGATGAAAATATGCGCGCGCTTTCTGGCGGCATGAAACGTCGCGTGTTAGTGGCGCAAGCACTCGTGCATCGCCCACCCGTTATTGTGCTCGATGAGCCCACAGCCGGTGTGGATGTCGATCTGCGCCGTAGCCTCTGGGAATTTATCTCTCGACTGAATCGTGAAGGACATACGATTATGTTGACAACCCATTACCTCGAAGAGGCCGAAGCACTCTGTGGACGGATTGCAATGCTCAAACGTGGACAAATCGTTGCGCTCGAATCCACTCAGGCTCTACTGGCACGAACTGGCGGCAGTCTTGAACAAGCTTTTGTAAAGATTATGAACACCCCAAACAGTAATACTCCTGGGACGCAGCCATGACACGCGAATTACTGACGGCTCGTCCTGGCTCAGGCTCTGGCTTTCCAACCTTATTGGGTAAAGAGCTTCTACGTTTTTGGAAAGTTGGCTTTCAAACCATTGCTGCTCCCGTCATCACAGCAATGCTCTATTTGGTGATTTTCGCCCAAGTTCTTCAGGATCGCATTCAAGTTTATGGGACGGTGCCTTACACAGCATTTCTCATCCCAGGTTTAATGATGATGAGCATGTTGCAAAATGCTTTTGCAAACCCCTCTTCTTCTCTGATTCAAAGCCGTGTCACTGGTAATTTGGTCTTTGTATTACTACCGCCCATTTCCCATCGTGAATTTTTTAGTGCCTACGTACTTGCGGCTATTTTGCGTGGCATCGCGGTTGGTGGTTGCGTTTGGCTCGTCTCGTTATACTTTGTACCACTGAGCATAAAAGAGCCACTTTGGGCTTTTGTTTTTGCAGTGCTGTCCTGCGGAATTATGGCTATCCTCGGTCTCATTGCAGGACTAACCTCTGAAAAATTTGACCAGCTCGCGGCATTTCAGAACTTTCTCATCATGCCCGCAACATTTTTATCAGGGGTGTTCTATTCCGTCCACTCTCTGCCCGCCTTCTGGCAACATGTTTCCCATTGGAATCCACTTTTTTATACGATAGATGGTTTTCGATATGGATTTTTCGGGGTTGCTGATGTGAGTCCTTGGCAAAGCCTGGCGGTCGTGGGAGGAGTTTTTATTTTCCTCACTTTATTTGCGCTGAGATTGCTCGGGACGGGTTACAAACTTAGAACTTGATCAATCCCATAAATATTTTTACGTCTTAAATGCTCTTACACTTAAACCAAGGACAGACCTCACCATGTTGCCCACTCCAGAAGACATCCGCACCTACATCGCTGCTGGGCTCGCTTGCGAACATCTAGAGGTCACCGGCGACGGATCGCACTTTGAAGCACTCATTGTCAGTGCGGCCTTTGCGGGCAAGCGCCCAATCGCTCGTCATCAGCTAGTCTATAGCGTACTCGGCGATCGAATGAAACAAGAAATTCATGCGCTTTCCATGCGCACATTGACACCCGAAGAGTTCAACGGAAATCGCTAAATGGATAAGCTTCTTATTACTGGCGGCCGTACACTCAAGGGCGAGGTCAATATTTCAGGCGCTAAAAACGCTGCACTTCCGATTTTATGTGCAGGGCTGCTGACCGCGGATACCGTTACGCTCACCAATGTACCTAAACTCAACGACATCGCCACAACACTCAAATTACTTGGGCAACTTGGTGTGCGGTGCGAACGCACCAGTGATGACACCGTCAGCATCACAGCGAACCAACTCACTGCCCTTGAAGCGCCTTACGAACTCGTCAAAACCATGCGTGCTTCGATCTTGGTATTGGGGCCTCTGTTAGCACGCTTTGGTGAAGCCCGCGTCAGCCTGCCCGGTGGCTGTGCAATTGGTCAACGTCCAGTTGATCAGCACATACAAGGTTTAGCTGCGCTAGGTGCCGACATCAAGATCGAGCATGGTTTTGTCGTAGCCACAGCTAAAAAGCTCAAAGGCACAGTCATCCGCACGGATATGGTCACCGTCACAGGTACAGAAAATCTGATGATGGCAGCCGTACTTGCCGAAGGTCAGACGATTTTGGAAAATGCGGCGCGTGAACCTGAAGTCGTTGATCTCGCAGAGTTGCTCATTAAAATGGGTGCGCACATTAAAGGTCACGGTACAGACCGCATCACAATTGATGGCGTTCCCTCACTCCACGGGGCGACACACGATGTGATTCCTGATCGCATCGAAGCAGGTAGCTTTTTATGTGCGGTCGGTGCAGCAGGTGGCGATATCACGTTGCGTCATGCCGCACCCGAAACAATGGGCGCCACATTATCCAAGCTGCAAGAAGCGGGTCTCACGATTAAAACTGGCAAAGACTGGATTCAAGCCAGCATGCACGCTCGGCCAAAAGCCGTCGACTTTCGCACTCATGAATACCCTGGCTTTGCCACAGACATGCAAGCGCAACTGATGGCTTTGAACACCATCGCTCACGGAACTTCCGTTATCGTTGAAACGATTTTCGAAAACCGTTTTATGCATGTCCAGGAGTTATTGCGTCTGGGTGCCAACATTGATATCGATGGTCACACTGCAGTGGTGCGTGGCGTCGACAAGCTATCGGGCGCGACCGTCATGGCGACAGATCTGCGAGCCTCTGCCAGTCTTGTGATCGCCGGCCTCGCGGCCGAAGGGGAAACCGTGGTTGAACGGATTTATCACCTCGATCGCGGTTACGAGCGCATGGAACACAAGCTCAGAGCTCTTGGCGCTCAAATTGAAAGAATCTCAAAATAAAGGAATACGTATGAGCACCCCCGCACGTACTCGCCCTTTGACAATGGCCTTATCCAAGGGACGCATTTTTGAAGAAACACTGCCTCTTCTGGAGGCGGCCGGGATCACTGTCAGTGAAAATCCAGAAAAATCGCGCAAACTCATTATTGGTACGAGTGACCCTGGTTTGCGCCTGATTATCGTTCGCGCTTCAGATGTGCCCACATATGTCGAATATGGTGCGGCGGACCTCGGCATTGCTGGTAAAGATGTTTTGATTGAGCATACAGCCCAACATCCGGGTGGGCTGTATCAGCCGATTGACCTTAATATCGCTAAATGTCGTCTCGCCGTAGCAGTAAGGAATGGTTTTGACTATGCTGCAGCGGTCAAACAGGGTGCCCGTTTACGCGTTGCTACAAAATACACCGCAGCTGCCCGTGATCATTTTGCTGCAAAAGGTGTTTATGTTGACCTGATCAAACTATACGGCTCAATGGAGCTTGCACCTCTGGTTGGATTAGCTGATGCAATCGTTGACCTGGTTTCTACGGGGAACACTCTCAAAGCCAATGACCTCATCGCTGTAGAGGACATCATGCCAATTTCCTCCAGATTGGTCGTGAACCGTGCAGCGCTTAAAACCCGACAACTTGAATTACAACCCTTACTCGATGCCTTTGAGCGTGCAAGCACAAGCTCTGTGGCATGATAGTGACCTGTTTGTTTTATTGATCCCTCCAAAAGAGGGGCTCTTTGATGATGCCCACAATCACCCGTCTGGACTCACGCGATCCTGAGTTTCAAGCAACCCTCTCCAAACTGCTGGCGTTTGACGCCGAGCAGGATGATGCCATCGATGCCGCAGCAGCAGGTATCCTTCAGCAGGTGCGTCGCCAAGGAGACTCAGCACTACTGCAATACACCCTCCAGTTTGATAAAGTGGACGTGTCTTCAGTCGCTGCTCTTGAGATTCCTCGTTGCGACTGGGAGTTAGCACTTACTAACCTGCCTTCTGCTCAACGTGAAGCGCTCGAGACTGCAGCTCAAAGAGTGCGTGCTTACCATGTGCATCAGGTACAACAAAGCTGGTCTTACACAGAGCCTGATGGCACCCGTTTAGGTCAAAAGATTACCCCTTTAGACCGAGTGGGCCTTTATGTACCGGGTGGTAAAGCCTCATATCCCTCATCTGTTTTGATGAATGCTATTCCAGCCAAGGTTGCGGGTGTAGGCGAGGTGGTCATGGTCACGCCAACCCCTGGCGGGCAACGCAATGCCATGGTCCTTGCGGCAGCGGCCATCGCCGGTGTAGATCGCTGCTTTGCCATTGGAGGTGCGCAAGCTATAGGTGCCCTCGCCTACGGCACGGCAACAGTGCCCGCCGTCGACAAAATCGTTGGTCCGGGCAATGCTTATGTTGCAGCGGCTAAACGGCGAGTTTTTGGTACTGTTGGTATCGATATGATCGCTGGGCCTAGCGAGATTTTGGTGATTTGTGATGGCAAAACTCCTGCAGACTGGATCGCAATGGACTTGTTCTCACAAGCCGAGCATGACGAACTTGCTCAAGCAATCCTTCTTTGCCCAGATGCGCAGTATTTGGACGCCGTAGAAGCTTCTATCGAAAAACTGTTACCAACCATGCCTCGCGCTGACATCATTCGGACAAGCCTGCGTGACCGTGGTGCACTCATTTTAGTGCGGGACCTTCAAGAAGCCTGTGATATCAGCAACAATATCGCCCCAGAACACTTAGAGGTATCCTGCGAAGATCCTGATAAGTGGTTGCCATCACTGCGTCACGCAGGTGCAATCTTCATGGGACGACACAGCTCTGAGTCACTCGGGGACTATTGTGCAGGTCCTAACCATGTATTGCCCACGTCTCGCACCGCTCGATTTTCTTCCCCACTAGGTGTGTATGATTTTCAAAAACGATCTAGTTTGATTCACGTTTCAGCTGCTGGCGCGCAAACACTTGGCAAAGTGGCAAACGAACTGGCGCTTGGTGAAGGTCTTCAAGCTCACGCTGCGAGCGCACGATATCGCTTGACCAACATACAATAGACATTCCGACGATCTCAGTACATCCGAGTACATATCATGCGTACCGCAGAAATTATCCGTAATACCAACGAAACGCGTATTCGCGTGGTGGTCAATCTGGATGGCACTGGCCAACAGAAGCTTAATACTGGTGTGCCATTTTTGGACCACATGCTAGACCAGATTGCACGCCACGGCTTAATCGATCTTGAGGTGCATGCCGAAGGCGATCTACATATCGATGCGCACCACACCGTCGAAGATGTTGGCATCACACTTGGTATGGCCATTGCAAAAGCTGTTGGCGACAAATCTGGCATGCGTCGCTACGGTCACGCTTATGTTCCTCTGGACGAAGCACTCTCGCGTGTCGTCGTAGATTTTTCTGGGCGCCCAGGTTTGCAGTTTCATGTTCCGTTCACGCGAGCGCGGGTCGGTGACTTTGATGTTGATTTGACCATCGAGTTTTTTCAAGGCTTGGTCAATCACGCCCTCTTAACGATGCACATCGACAACTTGCGAGGCGTTAACGCACACCATCAGTGTGAAACCATCTTCAAAGCAACGGGTCGGGCACTTCGTATGGCACTTGAACTTGATCCCCGCAGCGCGGGTATTGTGCCATCCACCAAAGGCGTGCTCTAAGTCATGACTTCGATTGCCATTGTCGATTACGGCATGGGAAATTATCACTCTGTCGAGCGCGCGCTGCGTCATGCTGCTCCCGAAGCGGATATCCGTTTATGTAAGCGTGCCTCTGACATTGATGCAGCCGATCGTGTGGTATTTCCTGGGCAAGGTGCGATGGCGGACTGTATCCGCACGCTTGACGAAGCAGGCCTTCGCGAAGCCATATTACGAGCGGCCGCAAGCAAACCTCTCTTAGGCGTCTGCGTGGGAGAGCAAATGCTGTTCGAACGCAGTGAAGAAGGCAACACAAAAAGTCTAGGCATTTTCAAAGGCGAGGTCCTGCGTTTCAAGGGGGCCGCATTTGATGCGCCTGCGTCTGGTGTGACCGATCATGCAGATCGACTCAAAGTCCCACACATGGGCTGGAACCCTGTTCATCAAGTGCGCACTCACAAGTTGTGGTCAGGCATTCCCGACGCTACGCCTTTTTATTTCGTGCACAGCTACTACGCAGTCCCCTCTGACAGCACCTTGACCGTGGGTGAAAGCTTGTATGGCAGTCGCTTTTCTTGCGCAGTCGCTCAGGACAACATCTTTGCCGTACAGTTTCACCCAGAAAAAAGTGCCGATCACGGTTTGCGTCTTTACCGAAATTTTGTAGACTGGCAACCTTAACAACCTAAAACTGACTGATCACAAACGATATGCTGCTGATCCCCGCAATTGATCTCAAAGATGGACAATGTGTCAGACTTCGCCAAGGCGATCTAGATGACGCGACCATCTTCTCCGAAGACCCTACCGCGATGGCCACACACTGGCTTGAGCGCGGCGCACGTCGCCTTCACTTGGTTGACCTCAATGGAGCGGTCGCTGGAAAGCCTAAAAACGAAGCGCTCATTAAAGCAATCGTCGCCGCAGTTGGCGACGACATTCCCGTACAGATCGGTGGTGGTATTCGCGATCTTGATACGATCGAACGCTATCTCGATTTTGGTATTTCCTACGTCATCATTGGTACGGCTGCTGTCAAAAACCCAGGCTTTCTTCACGATGCCTGTGGTGCCTTTCCAGGCAACATCATCGTAGGCCTTGATGCTCGCGACGGCAAGGTCGCGACAGACGGTTGGAGCAAGCTTACCAAGCACGATGTCAGCGACCTCGCCAAAAAATTCGAAGACTATGGCTGCGAAGCGATTATCTATACCGACATCGGCCGTGATGGCATGCTCTCTGGTGTCAATATCGAAGCCACTGTACGCTTAGCACAACACGTGCGTATCCCTGTCATCGCCTCTGGCGGCGTCACTGATTTGCGTGATATCGATGCACTTTGTGCTGTTGAAGATGAGGGTGTCGAAGGCGCGATCCTTGGTCGCAGCATTTACGAGGGCACGCTCGACTTTGAAGCTGCGCAAAAACGCGCGGACGAACTTGCCCCATGACAATCAATACAACGTCCAATACACACAGCGAACTGACGCGTCGAATCATTCCATGTTTGGATGTGACAGCAGGTCGAGTGGTAAAGGGCGTCAACTTTGTTCAATTGATGGACGCAGGTGATCCTGTGGAAATTGCTCATCGCTATAACGAGCAAGGTGCAGATGAGCTGACCTTTTTGGACATTACCGCCACTAGCGACGGTCGCGACTTAATTCTCCCAATCATCGAACAAGTCGCCTCTCAAGTTTTCATCCCCTTGACGGTCGGTGGTGGTGTGCGGCAAGTTAGTGACGTTCAGAGACTGCTTAGCGCAGGAGCTGACAAGATCTCCATGAATAGTGCGGCTGTTGCCAACCCTGAACTGGTTCGTGCAGCCTCGGATTATCACGGTTCGCAATGTATCGTAGTTGCCATTGACGTACGGCGCGTCAAGGAAAGTGAAATACCTCGCTGGGAGGTCTTTACACACGGCGGACGACGCGGCACAGGGATTGACGCGGTTGCCTGGGCGCGCAAGATGGCCGAGTACGGGGCAGGTGAAATTTTACTCACCAGCATGGATCGTGACGGGACTAAGTCTGGTTTTGATCTGGAGTTGACACGCCAAGTTTCCGATGCTGTTTCGGTCCCTGTCATCGCGTCAGGTGGTGTGGGCAACCTTCAACATCTGGCCGATGGCGTGACGCTCGGCGGTGCAAGCGCAGTGTTGGCTGCAAGTATTTTTCATTATGGTGAATACACTGTCGGACAAGCCAAAGCATTCATGGCGTGTCAGGGCATTCCCGTCAGGATGTGCTGAGATGACAATATCCCAACTGCCTGCATGGCTTCAAGAAGTGCGTTTTGATGCACAAGGCTTGATTCCCGCAATATCCCAAGACGCTCAGACAGGCCAGATTTTAATGGTGGCATGGATGAATGTAGAGTCTCTCGCCGAGACCGTCTCGACCGGACGTGCTGTATTTTGGTCTCGTTCTCGCAACCGTTTATGGCGTAAAGGCGAAGAATCGGGGCACTCTCAACAACTACTTGAGCTACGCTTAGATTGCGATGGTGATGTTCTCCTCCTCAAGGTTGAACAAATCGGTGCTATTGCCTGCCATACAGGACGCGCGAGTTGTTTTTACCGCCGATTAGATTCTGTTGCAGGCCTAGGCACCGAGGCCGACTCAAAATGGGTGACGGTTGATCCCATTCTCAAAGATCCCGAACTCATTTACAAATGAACAGAGAAGATCCAATGACCGACGTGTCCGATGCAGTGCTTTCGCGTATTGCCGACCTGCTGGAAACACGTCTCCCGAGCAGCGGTGGGGATCCAGCAACCTCATATGTAGCCAAGTTGTTCTCCAAGGGCCCCGATGCCGCGCTTAAAAAAATAGGCGAAGAAGCGACAGAACTCGTGATGGCCGCCAAAGATCAGCAACCCGAGCGCATTGTTTCCGAGATGGCCGACCTTTGGTTCCACTGTTTGGTGGTATTGACTGAAAATGGGCTCCGTCCTGAGCAAGTCGTGGCAGAATTAGCACGTCGCGAGGGAATTTCCGGTTTACAGGAAAAAGCCTCGCGTATGAAAACCCCTTGAGGATGTAAAGATTCCATGAGTGATCAATGCATTTTTTGCAAAATCGTTCGAAGTGAGTTGCCTGCAAACATCGTCTATGAAGACGAGGATTGTTTGGTATTTCACGACATCAACCCTGCTGCACCGGTCCATTTGTTGATGATCCCCAAGCGACATATTGTCTCAATGCAAGAGATTAATCCCG
This sequence comes from uncultured Burkholderiaceae bacterium, assembly GCA_963926265.1. Taxonomy (GTDB): domain Bacteria; phylum Pseudomonadota; class Gammaproteobacteria; order Burkholderiales; family Burkholderiaceae_B; genus Zwartia. The sequence goes on along the minus strand of CAWUWN010000029.1, from coordinate 8,592 downwards.
AAGATGCCGTTTGGTTAGGTAGAATGCTATCTAAGGCACCTAAAATTGCACTCGACAATGGTTGTAACCCTGGACCATCCGGCGGCTTCCGCCTAATGGCCAATTCTGGTGTCGAGGGTGGTCAAGAGGTTTTGCACCTTCATTTTCATATTTACGGTGGTAGTCGGCCCTGGAAAGGGCCAGCACCCACCGTTGCCTGATTCGGAGAACCGTCATGGGCGCATTTAGTATCTGGCATTGGTTAATTGTTTTGGTCATCGTTGCCTTAGTATTTGGCACTAAAAAGATTCGCAATATTGGCGCGGATCTTGGTGGTGCCGTCAAAGGTTTCAAAGAAGGCATGAAAGACCCTAACGCAAAAGAAGCTGACGCGACCACGACGGCCGCTGAAACTGCGCCTGCGCAACGCGTCGCGTCGAACGAAACGATTGATGTGCAGGCCAAAGAAAAGTCCAGCACACATTGAACGTTTTACCCGCTCTCCTTTTAGCTGAGTCCATCTGGCCCTGTAACTACCATGTTTGACATCAGCTTTACTGAGTTGCTCGTCATCGGAATCATTGCGCTTGTCGTAATTGGTCCCGAGCGTTTGCCCAAAGTCGCCCGCACAATCGGTCATCTCGTTGGCCGTGCTCAGCGATACGTGAGCGATGTCAAATCAGACATTCAACGCGAGGTCGAGCTAGATGAACTGCGTAAACTAAAAGACCAGATGCAAGATGCTGCACAAAGCGTGCAATCGAGCCTGCAAAATACTGAGTCTGCCTTACGTCAACCTCTTGAGGCGTTTGAACAATCGACCATGTCGACGCTCAATGAACTCAAAACGCCTCTTGGGACGCCAGATCCCGGGGCCGCAACCACCGAAACTCCCATTACAACAGCTGATGCAGCGGCGCCAGCCGCACAGCTCGAAATTGATGCGATGCGCTTAACCGAACCAAACTCTGGCGTGCCTGTTCAGGTCGCAGCCACCCAAGAGACTTCGCCCGGATCAAAATCTTGAGCACTGAAGATCAATCAAACGAAACCGCCCAAGGTGGCGAAAGCTTCATGTCCCATCTCGTAGAGTTGCGCACGCGACTATTGCGAGCGGTTGGCACGATGCTGGTCGTTTTTGTCGCACTTTTCTTGTACCCAGGTGCCTCGGTGATTTATGACTTACTTGCCGCACCGATGCTGGCCTCTCTGCCTGAGGGTACTCGCATGATTGCGACTGGCGTCATTACGCCCTTCATGGTTCCAGTCAAGGTCACCATGATGGCAGCGTTTGTAGTGTCCTTACCCGTAGTGCTCTACCAGGTATGGGCTTTTGTCGCACCCGGTCTTTACCGCCACGAACAGCGCCTTGCCCTACCTTTAATCATTTCGAGTTCCTTGCTATTTTTGGCGGGCATGGCGTTTTGTTATTTTGTGGTGTTCAAAACAGTCTTTAGTTTTATAGCCTCCTTTGCGCCCGAGTCTATTACGCCCGCACCAGATATTGAGGCCTACTTAGGCTTTGTGATGACGATGTTCTTAGCATTTGGCATTACATTTGAAGTTCCCGTGGCCGTCATTCTGCTCGTGCGTATGGGAATCGTCACAATTGTTCAGCTTCAACAAGCCCGCGGCTATGTAGTTGTGGGTGCCTTTGTGATCGCTGCGGTGGTCACCCCTCCGGATGTCGTGAGCCAGTTCTTACTTGCTGTGCCATTATGGATACTCTACGAAGTCGGTATTTTGTTGGCTCGAAGCATCAAAGCACGTCCCAGCGACACAAAAACTGATCCGCCAGATTCCACCAGTTGAAACATACGATATCGGCTATCTTCTAGAAAAAAACACGATATAGTGCTTAAGGCGTACGCAAAAGCTCGCTTAAGTATCGTTGCCACACCCTTTTCACCACAAACACTCAGCTATACTTGTGACAAATGTGTTGTGAATGAGGTTGTAAAGATATATCTTTTGTCTTTTAAATTCAAGCTTCAAAAACTCCTGAGGGACTCCTGTGCTCGCTCACCGTCTCAAACAAGCCCGCCTTCGCGCAGGGCTATCGCAAGAAAAGCTCGGCAAACTTGCCGGAATCGACCCTATGTCCGCCAGTGCGCGGATGAATCAGTACGAGCGGGGTAAACACTCCCCCGATTATCAGCTGATGTGCCAGGTTGCAACAATCTTGAAGATGCCAGTCAGCTGGTTCTACACGGTCGATGAAGAAGAGGCCCGGCTTCAAGAAATTTTTTATCATTTGCAACCTTCAGTTCGCTTGCCGCTGTTGACCCAAGCTGAAAACCTCTTTGGCGCCCATCCGCATGCGTCGGTCACTGAAGAAACTGCTGTAGTTGAAGCAAGCTTAGCCCCTCGAGAGTAAGCTGTAAAACTGCGGTAACAGGACAGTGATGAAATCGATTGCAACCCGTGAGCTTTGTGCATGGCTAGATGCCAAACTGAACGTTGCGTCGTTCAATGATTACTGTCCTAACGGCTTGCAAGTAGAAGGTCAATCAAGCATTTCGCACATTATTGCGGGCGTTACTGCAAGTCAGGCTCTCATTCAAGTGGCGGCCGAACGCGGTGCAAACGCCATACTCGTCCATCACGGCTGGTTCTGGAAAGGCGAAGACGTACGAGTGTTGGGCACACGCAAGACCAGACTCGCTAGCCTGCTTGCCCTAGACATTAATTTACTTGCCTATCATTTACCCCTTGATGCCCACCCCGAGCTTGGCAATAACACTCAACTCGCGCGAATTCTCGGGCTAACACACAGCACAGAAACAGCGGGCCCCAGCAACCTGATTAGGTTTGGTCACATGCCAGGCGCCTCAACCCTGGGAGAGGTGGCAGCCAAAATTGAAGAGGCGCTCGGCAGAAAACCCCTTGTCATCGGCGATGGTGGAATGCCTGCCCAAAAACTAGCTTGGTGTACCGGTGCGGCTCAAAGCATGATGACTGACGCTATTGCTGCAGGCGCTCAGATTTTCATTACGGGTGAAATTTCCGAACCCACCGTTCATCTGGCTCGGGAAAGTGGCGTAGGATTTATTAGTGCAGGGCACCACGCCACCGAGCGCTATGGTGTTCAAGCGCTCGGCATCGCCATTCAAAAAGAATTTGGCATTCGAGTCGACTTTGTCGATATCGATAACCCTGTCTAATTTGTCATTTCCTGACTTATTTCTTTAAAGAGTCACGGATTTCACGTAACAGCAACACATCTTCTGGAGTTTTAGGTGCAGCAACTTCTGCCTCTAAATCCATTGTGGAGCGTGCTTTGTTGATGGCTTTGACCATCCAAAAAATCACGAATGCCAACAAGACGAAATTAATCACAATGGTGACAAAATTTCCCCACGCAAAAATAGTTGCGCCTGCTTTGGTTAAGTCCGCATAGGTTTCTGGACCCGCATAATTGGCTGGGCGTGCCAGTACAAAAAATTTGTTGCTGAAATCCATCGCACCACCCACCAAAAAGTTCGCGACCGGCATCACGATGTCTTTGACCAGCGAATCCACAATTTTACTGAAGGCGGCCCCCACAATCACGCCAATTGCGAGATCGACCATATTGCCCCGAACAGCAAAGGCCTTAAATTCTTTTAAAAAACCATTTACTTGACTCATTTCTTGATTCCCCTAGTGGAAGTGTGTTCGCCGTGAGGCTATAATAAGAGGTTATAAAATTTGTAACAAGTTTGATGTAAACCAGTCTGCAACGCGTGCGCTCAGCCGCGTTGGCTGCAATAAGGATAGGAAGATGAGTCAGGATTCGATTGTGCATGACGACGAAGGTGCGGTTCCCCAAACCTTGCCCGCCGACCCTTCGCGCCGTTTTTGGATCGGCACAACCTGTGCCGTAGGTGGTGTTGCCGGAGCCGCCTTAGCTGTCCCCTTCGTAAGTACGTTTGCGCCTTCTGAGAAGGCTCGCGCTGCAGGTGCTCCTGTCGAAGTTGACATCAGCTCCATCCCTGTTGGTGAAATGCGCACCGTTGAATGGCGCGGCAAGCCTGTTTGGCTCATTCACCGCTCCAAAGAGCAACTTGCAACACTTAAGCAGAACGACCCCTTCCTCGCAGACCCGGACTCTAACCGTCCTGGCTACACGCCTTCTTACGCTAAAAATCAATGGCGGTCACGCAAGCCAGATATGCTTGTTACGGTTGGAATTTGTTCACATCTAGGATGTGCGCCAACACCAAAGTTTCAAACAGGTCCTCAGCCTAGCCTTCCCGATAGTTGGGATGGTGGTTTTTTGTGCCCATGTCATGGCTCTACGTTTGATATGGCCGGTCGTGTTTATAAAAACAAGCCTGCGCCAGACAACCTTGAAGTCCCGCCCTACCAATATCTGAGCGACACCCGAATCATTATCGGTGTGGACGAAAACAACAAGGCCTGATCGGCCCTTGATTAACACCGCACATTGCGACACTGATTAAAGTAAAGGAGCCGTTACATGGCTGGCGAAAAATCCGTCGAAACGACGGGACTGCTAGGTTGGATAGATCAGCGTTTCCCGTTGACTTCTACTTATAAAGCGCATTTGTCTGAGTATTACGCACCTAAGAATTTTAACTTTTGGTATTTTTTTGGTGCGCTCTCTCTTGTAGTTCTCGTACTCCAAATTGTGACGGGTATTTTCCTCGTCATGCACTACAAGCCTGATGCACAGTACGCATTCCAATCTGTTGAGTACATCATGCGCGAAGTGCCTGGCGGATGGTTCATCCGCTACATGCACTCAACCGGTGCGTCGATGTTCTTTATTGTGGTTTATCTCCACATGACCCGCGCACTGATTTACGGCTCATATCGCAAGCCACGCGAGCTCGTCTGGATTTTCGGTGTCGGTATTTTCCTGTGTCTGATGGCTGAAGCGTTCTTTGGTTACCTTTTACCTTGGGGACAAATGTCTTTCTGGGGCGCACAGGTGATCGTAAACTTGTTTTCGGCCATTCCTTTCATCGGCCCTGAGCTCTCCATCTGGATCCGCGGCGACTATGTTGTTTCTGATGCAACACTCAACCGCTTCTTTGCTTTCCATGTAATTGCGATTCCTCTAGTCCTGTTGGGCTTAGTTGCAGCACACATCATCGCCTTGCATGAGGTGGGTTCAAACAACCCCGATGGCGTTGATATCAAGGCCAAAAAAGATAAGCATGGGCGTCCTTTGGATGGCATCCCCTTCCATCCTTTCTACACTGTGCATGACGTTGTTGGGCTAGCCGGTTTCATGATCATCTTCATGGCGATAGTTTTGTTCGCGCCTGAGATGGGAGGCTACTTCCTGGAGTTCAACAACTTCTTACCTGCCGACCCTTTAAAGACACCTCTTCATATTGCACCTGTCTGGTATTTCACGCCTTTTTACTCCATGTTACGTGCAACGACCGATGACTTTACCTGGGTGTTAGCAGGCGCCTCCGCATTGGCCGCCATCGTGATGTTTTTCAAGACCAAGGGCTTTGCCAAATTGATCGTTCCAATCGTGCTCATCATTGTTGCCGTTCTGTTGCGTACAATCGACGCAAAGTTCTGGGGCGTGGTGGCAATGGGCGGTTCAGTCGTGCTGTTGTTTTTCCTGCCTTGGCTCGACTACAGTCCTGTCAAGTCGATACGCTATCGTCCAGGTTGGCACAAAACGCTTTACGGTATCTTCTTTGTCAACTTTATCGTGTTGGGATACTTGGGTACGCAAGCTCCGACTGACATTTTTAACCTGATGTCTCAAATCGGAACACTCATATATTTAGGCTTCTTCTTTCTGATGCCTATCTGGAGTCGCCTTGGAGCGTTTAAACCGGTCCCAGATCGCGTCACTTTCCACGCACATTGAGCTTAACTTTATTTACGGAATGACCATGATCAAGAAGCTGCTTTGTGCTCTTGCCCTAGTGATCACATGCACCGGTGTAAACGCTGCAGGCGGGGATTTTCCGCTTGAGCAAGCACCCGATCGCATCAACGACGTCGCCTCTCTTCAAAACGGTGCGAAGCTGTTCGTGAACTATTGCCTAAACTGTCACAGCGCTAACGCCATGCGCTACAACAAACTCAAGGATATCGGTCTGACTGACCAACAAATCCGTGAGAGCCTGTTGTTTACTGGTGAAAAAGTTGGTGATCTGATGATGGGTTCAGTTTCTGTCAAAGATGGTAAAGCCTGGTTTGGTGCCGCACCTCCAGACCTATCTTTGATGGCACGGGCCAAATCAATCAACGCAGGGCCAACAGGATCTGACTACATCTACACCTATTTGCGTACCTTTTACCGCGATACGAGCAAACCTACCGGCTGGAACAACTTAGCTTTCCCGAATGCTAGTATGCCTCACGTTTTTTGGGAGCGTCAGGGTCAACGCGAAATGACGGTGACCACCACTCACAAAACCCTTGCACAGGCTGGCAAACCAGCTGGCTGGGAACGTATTATGACGACCTATGACGCTGCTGGTTACGTGACCAACAAAGTCGAACCACTTGCGAGCTATACAGGTAAGCCCAAGGTTGAGCACAAGTTCAAGCCGCTCGATCCACAGCTGGCCAGTGCCTATGATCGTGATATGGCCGACCTTACTGGCTTTATGACTTGGATGTCTGAGCCTATTCAACAAAAACGTAAGCAAATCGGTGTTTGGGTCTTACTATTTCTCGGTATCTTTTTTCTGATTGCTTGGCGCTTAAACGCGTCATTCTGGAAACACGTCAAGTAGGTGTTGCTTTTGGGCCAGCGTCTGCTTAAAGTAGACGCTGGCTTTTTGTTTTTTTATTAGTATTAATTTTTTAGGACGGATATCCATCATGATGGTCCTTTACTCCGGAACCACCTGCCCTTTCTCACATCGCTGCCGCTTTGTGTTGTTCGAGAAGGGCATGGATTTTGAAATCCGTGACATCGACTTGTTCAACAAGCCCGAAGACATCTCAGTCATGAACCCTTATGGTCAAGTGCCAATATTGGTTGAACGCGATCTGATTTTGTACGAGTCAAATATTATCAATGAGTACATTGATGAGCGTTTTCCTCATCCACAGCTGATGCCAGCGGATCCTGTGATGCGCGCGCGTACACGACTGTTCTTGTACAACTTTGAAAAAGAACTCTTTATCCACGTTGCTGCGCTCGAAGATCGTTCAATTCGTGGAGATGAAAAACGCCTGAACATTTCCCGCGCTGCAGTCCGTGATCGTCTTTCGCAACTTGCTCCTTTGCTCCTCAAGAACAAGTACATGCTTGGCGAAGAGTTTTCTATGCTTGATGTGGCAATGGCCCCCTTGCTGTGGCGCTTGGATCACTACGGTATTGAGTTGCCTAAAACTGCAGCACCCATCCAAAAGTATGGTGAGCGAATTTTTTCCCGCCCTGCTTATATCGAAGCACTGACGCCTTCTGAAAAGGTCATGCGTCGCTAATGGCTGAAACGTCAACCAAACCGTACATGCTTCGTGCTTTGCACGAATGGTGTACGGACAATGGTTATACCCCTCAGATTGTCGTGCAAGTCGATGCCAATACCCTGGTTCCATTTGCTCACGTCCGTGATGGGCAGATTACGCTGAACATTGGCACGCTCGCGACCAACCGTTTAGTGATTGGCAACGAAGTCATCGAGTTTCAGGCACGCTTTAGCGGCGTCACTGAAAACATCTATGTGCCAATTGGTGCTGTTACTGCCATTTACGCCCGCGAGACAGGCGCTGGTATGGGCTTTGAAGTCGAGTCCTCTGTATCAGCGTTTACATCGGGTGTTATCACCGATCAAGCCGCTTCGACTGTGGTTGAGTCGGGTGATCCGCTTAATCCCAATGATCCAAAACCCCCTGGCAGTAGCCGGCCTAAACTTTCTATCGTCAAATAATCACTATCTCAACAACGTAACTGACAAATCATTTATAATGTTTGTCGTTGTATATCTTTTAAATATCTTAAGTCATTTGCCGGAGTAGCTCAGTTGGTAGAGCAGCTCACTTGTAATGAGAAGGTCGAGGGTTCGATTCCTTTCTCCGGCACCAGTAGTTTCAAGGCTCTTATGCAGCCACCCATTACCCCCCAGAAATTTTTATCTAGCTATGTAGGCAATGTGTAGGTTTTACGCATTTGCGTTGTCTTAAATTTAGAGAAGATCTCTCACTTGCATATCAAGGGCTCTAGCTATCTTTGCTAGACTTATTAGAGTCAAATTGTGCTCTCCCCTTTCAAGACCGCCGACGTAGGATCTATCAAGCTCCGCAGCGAGCGCCAGCGCCTCTTGAGACATCCCCAAAGCCCTTCTAGCAAGACGAATAGCATCCCCAACACTAACTAATAGTGCGTCACCTGCGTGCGAGGGGGAGGGTTTTGCCTTCCCATAAGCTTTGCAAATTGACGGACATAACACCACGGGATAAGATACCCAAAGTTAATCTGAGCAACGAATTAATTTTTAGTGAATTTTTACACTGCAATGTCATGTACTTAACACGGCAGTTTCAAGAGTGAAGTGCAACAAGCCGGCGGTAATACTCGTCGGCATTAAATGTATCAGGTAAAAATAGTTCTGCAGGGCATTTAAAGCCGAGGCTTTTTCGAGGTCTAGTATTTAATGCCCAAGCAACAGCATCTAGTTC
>CAWUWN010000028.1:0-66030 GCA_963926265.1 uncultured Burkholderiaceae bacterium | reverse complement strand
CATGTTGATCTCGACTGACCTCATCTAGCCAAGATTAGGTGCCAACGTCCGTTTGACATCTGCAGCAGTCCTACCCGAACGTTTCACATAGTCTTCGACCTGGTCTTCGCCAATCGGACCCACGCTGAAGTATTGTGATTGTGGGTGACTAAAGTAAAAGCCCGACACGCTCGCTGCGGGATACATCGCGTAACTCTCCGTCAGCATCATCCCGATATCTGCACCATCGAGCACCTCAAACATTTCACGCTTGACCACATGCTCAGGGCACGCCGGATAACCTGGTGCAGGTCGAATCCCGACATAGGCTTCCTTAATCATCTGTTCATTGGTCAAGGACTCGTCAGGTACATACCCCCAAAGATCTGTTCGAACACGCGCGTGCAAGGCTTCGGCAAAGGCCTCGGCCATCCGATCCGCCAAAGACTTAAACATGATGGAGGAGTAGTCATCATTGGCTTGTTCGAATTCTTTTTCTTTCTTGTCGACACCAATACCCGCGGTCACTGCAAACAGGCCGATATAGTCCATCACACCCGAAGACTTCGGTGCAATAAAGTCCGCCAGACATTTATTTTCAACACCCTCGCGCTTAATGCCTTGCTGACGTAACCCGCGCCACGTAAACAGCACCTTTTCACGCGTCTCGTCTTGATAGATTTCGATGTCATCATCATTGATGGTGTTAGCAGGATAAAAAGAGACCACACCATTGGCCGTTAACCACCGGCCATCAATGATGCGCTTGACCATCGCCAAGCCGTCAATATGGACCTTGCGCGCCTGCTCACCTACGATCTTGTCATCGAGGATCGCAGGATACTGCCCAAACAAACTCCATGTCTGAAAGAATGGTGTCCAGTCGATATAGCGAGCGAGCTCAGAGAGATCAAAGTTTTTAAACGTGCGTCGACCAATAAACTTTGGGCGCGGTGGCTGATACGCCGACCAGTCAAACTTAGGCTTAGCCGCGCGCGCATCCAACATCGACATCAACAGTGCGATCTGACGGTTGGCATGACGACGGCGGACGTCCTCGTACTCGACGGCAAGTTCTTGCAGGTAATTATTAGCAGTTTCTGACACCAAATTCTGTGCCACACCAACAGAACGGCTTGCATCCGGCACGTAAATCACCGGACCCTCATAATGCGGTGCGATCTTGACTGCAGTGTGCACGCGGCTTGTCGTGGCACCCCCAATCATCAGTGGCGTCTTTCGGCTACGGAAGTACTCGTCACGCTGCATTTCACTGGCGACATAGGCCATCTCTTCGAGACTGGGCGTGATCAGCCCCGACAATCCGATGATATCAACCTGTTCAGCTTTGGCGCGATTGAGGATCTCGGCCGCAGGCACCATCACACCCATATTGATGACTTCGAAGTTATTACACTGAAGCACTACTGTGACAATATTTTTACCAATGTCGTGGACATCACCTTTGACGGTCGCAATCAGAATCTTGCCCTTGGCGCGCACGTCGCCCCCTGCGGCGGCAATGAGCTTTTTTTCCTCTTCGATAAACGGCACGAGATGACCGACTGCCTGCTTCATTACGCGTGCGGACTTGACCACCTGCGGCAAGAACATCTTACCCTCACCGAACAGATCTCCAACAATATTCATACCGTCCATCAGAGGGCCTTCGATCACCTCAATCGGGCGGCCGCCGCGATCAGCGATCTGCTGACGAATTTCTTCGGTATCCTCAATGATGAACTGCGTCATGCCATGCACCATGGCATGCGCGAGTCGTTTTTCAACAGACTGCTCTCGCCAAGTTAGGTCTTCTTCGCGCTTAGCGCCACTCCCTTTAACCGAATCTGCAAACGACACCAAGCGCTCTGTTGGGGTACGGGTGTCATTCTCCTCGGTCAGACCGGCAGGCTCTTGACGATCCAATACAACATCTTCAACTAGATCGCGCAACGTGGGTGACAGCTCCGCATACACGCCGAGTTGGCCCGCGTTCACGATACCCATCGTCAGACCTTCGCGGATGGCGTAGAACAAGAAAGCTGTATGGATCGCCTCGCGCATGGCTTCATTGCCACGGAAAGAGAAACTCACATTCGAAATGCCACCAGAGATACGCGCGTGAGGCAGTTCGGCACGAATCCATTTAGTCGACTCAATAAAGTCGACCGCGTAGTGGTTGTGCTCCTCGATCCCGGTCGCAATCGCAAACACATTAGGATCGAAAATAATGTCTTCGGGTGGAAAACCAACCTCATTGACCAATAAGTTGTAGGCGCGCGTACAAATTTCCTTGCGGCGTTCCACCGTATCAGCCTGGCCTTTTTCATCAAAAGCCATCACAACTGCCGCTGCACCGTAACGACGGCAAAGATGCGCTTGTTTGAGGAAAGGCTCCTCGCCTTCTTTAAGCGAGATCGAGTTGACGATCGACTTACCCTGCACGCACTTGAGTCCTGTCTCAATGACGGACCACTTTGAACTATCGATCATGATCGGCACACGCGCGATATCAGGCTCGGACGCGATTAAGTTCAAAAAACGATGCATACATGCGGCCGAATCCAACATGGCTTCGTCCATGTTGATATCAATAATCTGGGCACCGCTTTCAACCTGCTGACGCGCAACCGCGACAGCCTCATCGTATTTTTCTTCACGGATCAGACGCGCGAACATTTTGCTGCCCGTGACGTTAGTGCGTTCTCCGACGTTGACGAACAAGGTTTCGCCATCGATGTTCAAGGCCTCGAGCCCGGAGAGGCGCGTCTTAACCGGGATCTCTGGCACCGCACGAACCGGCAGACTGCACACCTTGTCTGCGATGGCTTTGATGTGCTCAGGTGTTGTGCCGCAACAACCACCCGCGACGTTGACGAGTCCTGAGCGGGCGAATTCTTCGAGTAAGGCTGAGGTGTCTGCTGGCGTCTCATCAAAACCCGTTTCACTCATTGGGTTGGGTAAGCCCGCATTGGGATACACACAGACATAGGTGTCACAAATCTTGGACAGCTCAGCAATATAAGGACGCATCAAGGCTGCGCCGAGCGCGCAGTTCAGACCGATCGTGATCGGGCGGGCGTGACGCACCGAATTCCAGAAGCCCTCGACCGTTTGCCCAGACAAGATCCGCCCTGAGGCATCAGTCACTGTGCCGGACACCATCACAGGCAAGCGTTCGCCTCGCGTTTCGAATACTTCTTCGACTGCAAAAATGGCAGCCTTGGCATTGAGTGTGTCAAAAATAGTTTCGATCAAAATCAGATCTACGCCGCCATCGAGCAAACCATTGAGCTGCTCGATGTAAGCCACGCGCAACTCGTCGAACGTCACATTACGTGCGCCCGGGTCGTTCACATCAGGAGAAATGGAGGCAGTCTTGGGTTGTGGACCCAGGGCACCGGCGACAAAACGCGGACGCTCGGGCGTACTGAACTTGTCACAGGCTGCACGCGCCAAGCGCGCCGACTCCAGATTCAGCTCATAGGCAAGCTGGGGCAAATCGTAATCACCCTGCGCGATTGAGGTGGCCCCAAACGTATTGGTCTCCACCACATCGGCACCCGCCTCGAAGTACTGCTCATGGACCGCCTGAATGATATCTGGACGCACAATCGACAACAGCTCGTTGTTGCCTTTGACGTCTTTGCCGTGCTCTGCAAAACGACTGCCGCGAAAATCTGCCTCGGACAGTTTGTAGGTTTGAATCATCGTTCCCATCGCACCATCGAGAATCATGATGCGCTCGGCTAGCAGGCGCGCAAAAGCTGCGCCTCGCGTGTAGCACTCGATCGGGTACGGCAAGGTTGGGTAGGTCATGATAGGCACAAAGCTGAGTAGTTTATTAGTTTAACAAAAGAGGGGCCGTGATACAGTGATACCAGAATTGGTGCTTTCGATGCAGAAACGGCCTTGCCACAAGCAAAATCGTGCATTGGGAAAGTTAAACGGGAAACAGGGAGATCGATCCATACGGATCCTCGTGCCTGTGCTGCCCCCGCAACGGTCAACGTCCGGTCTCTTCAACAATGAAGATCGCCTGACGCCAGCCCGATACCGGCCAATTTGAGTGGGATGGTTTGATCAAAATCAGTCCTTTTGAACGTTCAGGATGTGCGGGGACGCACATCACTACGAGGTTGCACATGTATCACTCTCCTATCCGGGCTCAATCCGGTCGTTCTTCTTTATCTGTCGCACTATCTACCGCTTTTGCAGCGGTCATCGCCCTGACCTTTCTTACGCTGACCCACACGCAGGTTCAGGCGCAGCCCACGCCCACCGCGCGCGCTACAACCACCCAGGTTCCGCAGCTCGCCACCATTGTGGTGACGCCGAGTCGCACCGCTGAGCCTCTGTCTAAAACCTTGGGTGACAATAGTGTGATTACCAGAGAAATGCTCGACACTTTGCCCAACGGGACGCTATCTGAGGCGCTCGTCCGTGAACACAGCATCGAAGGCGTCAACTTGGGGGGCCCTCAAACCGTCAGCACGATCAACATCCGCGGTACCAATAGCAATCAATCACTCATTTTGATCGATGGCGTTCGCGTCAACAATGCCACGAATGGGCTGCCGCCGCTCAACGCGATTCCACTCAACAGCATCGAACGTATTGAAATCGTGCGCGGCACGAGTAGCAGTCTGTACGGTGCGGATGCAATCGGTGGTGTGGTCAACATCATCACGCGCAGCGATACCGACAGACCTTTTTCGGCCTATGCAAATACCGGAGTCGGGACCTACGCGAGCACGCAATACGACGCAGGCTTTTCAGGTGCCAAGGACGGTTGGAGCTATAGTTTGTTTGGCGGCTATGGCCAAAGCAAGGGCTTTAACGCCACGACTCAATCCAACTACTACCAAAATCCAGATAGTGATTCGTATTATCGAAGCAACCTTGGCGGCTCGTTAGGCTACACCTGGAAGCCCGGTCAAACCCTGACATTCCAAACCTATCAATCCAAGGTCAACGGCAGCTATGACGCTGGCGCGCCCTACTTTGGTGATCGCGGTATTCAAACGCTGAGCAACAACATCCTCACCAGTCGAAATGTGATTTCCTCATTTTGGACCAGTACCTTGCGGGCAGGCTTTACAACCGACGTCTACAAAACTGTCAACGTCGACGCTTCACAAAATTTTTACAACACCCCTGATGGCAAACAGCATTTCAAAACCAATCAGAGTCAGTATGTCTGGCAAAACGATCTGACTTTTTCACCCACTCAAACCGTCAGTCTCGCTTATGAAAGGCTCGAGCAAAATGTTGACGGCGCGCTCGCCGACAATATCTCCCCCGGCGTGGTCAACTACCAGCAAACCTCCCGTTTTACCAACTCGCTATTGGCCATTTATCGTGGCACATGGGGTCCACAGTCCGTGCAGGCGAGCGTGCGCAACGATGACAACTCACAGTTTGGTAACGTCACGACGGGCAGCCTCACCTACGGGCTAGAGTTGACCCCACAATGGAAAGCCAATATCGGTGCTAATACCGGCTTTAGGGCACCTAATTTCAACGAACTTTACTGGCCGGTGACACCTTTTTTTATGGGCAACCCAACGCTGCAGCCCGAACGCTCACAGAACGTTGAAGCCAGCCTGCAATACACGACCGACAACACTCAGTTAGGTCTGACGCTTTATCGCAATAACATCAACAACCTCATTTTGAACGCACCCACGGTTGCCGGGGATGTCTACTCACCCTACACGCCGATGAATATTGATCGTGCGCGAATCACCGGCATCACACTCACCGGCTCACAAAAACTTGGACGCAATACCCTCGTCAAAGGAAGCTTTGACTGGTCCAATCCGCGCAATGCCAGTACCGGAGAGCTCTTGCCCCAACGTGCACAACGCGTATTCAAAATGGCCGTCGATCAGTCCTTGGGGCGTGCCCGCCTCAGCGGTGAGTTTTTTATCACTAGCCAGCGTCGTGATGCGATGACGAGTGACATGTTGGGCGGATTCGGTCTCATGAACTTAGTGGGCAGCTACCCTGTCACAGACAATGCCGAAATCCAGGTCCGTTGGAACAACGTATTTGCAAAACAGTACACCCTCGTGCAGGGCTATGCGACGCCTGGCTCGAATGTTTTTGTGAACTTAGCGCTCAAAATGTAGGAAAAACGTTTGCTGCTGAAAAAATCCATCGTGGCATGCTTAGGAGCGATTGTTTGGCTTGCCTGCGCACATGCCACGCCGGGTGAGGTGTCGACCCAGGCAGCGCGGATGACCATAACAAACATCACCGATGACCGGGGGCAAGTCGTTAAACTGATCGGACCTGCAGACCGCATCATCACGCTCTCCCCACATGCGACTGAGCTTGTGTTTGCCGCAGGAGGCGGGCCTCAAATCAAGGCGACGGTCAATGCCAGCGATTTTCCTGAAGCCGCCCGCGCACTCCCTCGAATCGGTGACGGTTTGCTCCCAGACCCAGAGCGTTTATTGCGCTGGCGACCCGATTTACTTATCGGCTGGCAAGTTTCACAGTTTGCAAATCTAACCGCTCTGAATATTTCTACTTTTTTAAGTGCGCCTAAGACCTTACAAGATGTGCCCAACACGATCGAAAAGCTTGGCGTGCTTTTGGGCACATCCGAGATCGCCCAACTCCGTGCTGCTTCGCTCAGAAACACGCTCACGCATCTAAAGCAACATTCTCATCCCACACCGCCTGTTCGCGTGTTTTTACAGGTAGGGGAAACGTCCGAGTACTCACTGAATGGTTCTCACTTGTTATCACAGGTCATCGAAATCTGTGGAGGTATCAATGTTTTCGCCTCGGCTACCGCAATCGCCCCTAAAATCAGTCCTGAAAGCGTGCTCGCTCAGCGCCCAGAGCTGATCTTGCTTGGTAGAGTGGGGGCGCCCGCACGGCCCGTCCCAGATGCCATGGCACAACAGTACTGGTCGCGCCTCAATCTGCCGGCCGCACAAGCAGGGCACGTCTACGTGATGGATTCGGATGTACTCTATCGACCCGGCCCACGACTAATCGAGGCCGCGGAAGCGATTTGCAGCATGACTCAACAAGCCCGAAAATAGCGGGTGACGCATTTCAACTGAGAAGGCTTATGAAGAACTCCCCCACAGACCCGCTGGTCATCGCAGGCAAGGCCTATCAATCTCGACTACTCGTCGGCACCGGCAAATATCAGGATTTCGAACAGACACGCCTAGCCATAGATGCTAGCGGCGCCGAGATCATCACGGTTGCTATCCGACGCACTAACATTGGTCAACATGCCAGCGAGCCCAGCCTGCTTGAATATCTTCCGCCCAACCAGTTCACGCTGCTTCCCAATACAGCTGGCTGCTATAGCGCAGATGAAGCTGTACGCACCCTTCGTCTCGCGCGCGAATTGCTCGATGGCCATCGTCTCGTCAAACTCGAAGTCTTAGGTGATCCGCAGACGCTATTTCCCAATATGCCCGAAACTCTCGCCGCTGCAAAAACTCTCGTTGCAGATGGTTTTGACGTGATGGTCTATTGCACGGACGATCCTGTTCAATGCCGGATGCTTGAGGATATTGGTTGCGTGGCCGTTATGCCCTTGGCTTCACTCATTGGCTCCGGCATGGGTATCCTCAATCCCTGGAACTTGCGCCTGATTATTGATCAGGCTCGCATACCTGTCCTCGTTGATGCGGGTGTCGGTACCGCCTCCGACGCTACCATCGCCATGGAGCTTGGCTGCGATGGCGTGCTAATGAATACTGCAATCGCTGGTGCGCAACAACCCATCCTCATGGCAAGCGCCATGAAAAAAGGCGTCGAAGCCGGGCGCGAAGCCTTCTTGGCTGGTCGTGTACCCCGCAAGACCTACCAGGCTGCGCCAAGCTCGCCGACAACAGGGCTGATCACACCCAAGAGCAGCGCATGAGCCCGTCAGACACAGTACGTCCGATTCCAAATACACTCACTATTGCGGGCATGGATCCTTCGGGGGGGGCCGGCATTCTTGCCGATGTCAAAGCCATGAGTGCCTTGGGTGCCTATGCTTGTGCGGTTGTCGCAGCGCTGACTGCTCAAAATACTCAAGCAGTCACAGATATTTCTCCTGTTAATCCACAATTTGTCCGCGCACAAATCGATACACTCTTTGCAGATGTCACGATCCATGCAGTCAAAGTTGGCATGCTTGGTCAGACGGGTGTGATTGAGGTCGTAGCGGATCGCTTAGGGCACTTTAAGCCTGAGCATATCGTGCTCGATCCTGTGATGGTGGCCAAAAGCGGCGACTTGCTGCTAGAGCAGAAAGCCGTGGGTGCACTGAGAGAGCAACTACTGCCTCTGGCCACGATCATCACCCCCAACCTCCCCGAAGCGGGGGTTTTACTAGAAATGCGTAGTGTCGAGACCGTGCGTGAAATGCGTCGGGTTGCCGAACGCCTGCGCAATCTAATGACGCACAGCGGGCATCGTTGGGTACTGGTCAAAGGGGGGCATTTACCCGGTAATGACACTATCGATATCTTGCACGATGGCGACCAAATGATAGAGTTACCTGGGCATCGTATCCAGACGCGCAACACACATGGCACCGGCTGCACCCTTTCATCGTCGATTGCCGCGCTTTTGCCTCAAACAACTAGCGTGCCCGAGGCCACCCAAATGGCAAAAGATTACTTAATTCAAGCGATTTTGCAGGCTGATACATTGCGCGTGGGACAAGGTCATGGTCCAGTGCACCACTTCCACCAACTCTGGTCAGGAAAACCCTTATAATAAGGGTTTTCCGCTATGTGACATTGCTGAGCGGCCGATTGATTGTCTCGTTGATTTTATGAAAGCTAATACTTTGCCCGATATCGAACGCGCCCGCTTCAACATGATCGAACAACAGATTCGTCCTTGGGATGTTTCTAACAGCAAAGTACTCGAGGCGCTCTTTAGCGCCAGACGAGAGCTCTTTGTTCCCTCGACATATCGTTCACTTGCCTTTTCTGATCTCGAAATTCCTCTGACGATTTCATCTGGGGAAACTCACCAGACGATGCTAGCGCCCAAGCTCGAGGCCAAGTTCGCCCAGCTTCTTCAGTTGAAAGAGGACGACTGCGTCCTTGAGGTCGGCACAGGTTCTGGCTATCAGGCAGCCCTACTCGCATCTCTTGCGCGCGGTGTCACGTCGATCGAAATTGATCCACGCTTGACCGCCTTTGCTCAACTCAATCTCCAACAAGCTGGCATCAATAACGTGAAAGTCGAGACTGGTGATGGCAGCAATGGTTGGGGCACCACCGAGTACGACGCGATCCTAGTCACAGGCGCATTACCTGCTATTCCAGACGCACTTAAGTATCAGCTCTGCGAAGGCGGACGGATGGTGGTGGTGGTGGGGCGCGCACCCGCCATGACGGCTTATCGTGTCACACGCACGACCGCAGCAAGCTTTGAAACAACCCCATTATTTGAAACTATGATCAAGCCCCTCAGCGGCTCTTGTCCATCAACGTTCAAGTTCTAAAAACTGTGTACGGTTAATGTGTGACATGCGGTATGGACGCACAGCGTCCTGCCCGCAAGATCCTTCAAGTCTGACGGATCTTATTGACCAAGGCGGTCGTTGATCGCGCAAACTCAAACGGAATCGCGATAGCACTTCCCCCCCAAGACTCTACGAGTGTGGTTTCAGGCAGAGTCTGCATGTCGTAATCGCCCCCTTTGACAATCAGGTCGGGCTTCAATAAACCAATCAACTGAACTGGCGTGTCTTCATCAAAAAAAGTGACCGCTGACACGCAGCCAAGGGACGCGAGCATTGCAGCGCGATCATGCTCATTATTGAGCGGACGATCCGGCCCTTTCCCTAATCTTCGCGCAGAGGCATCCGTATTGATTGCCACCACGAGTGTCCCACCAAACTGGGCAGCTTGATCCAGATAAGTTACATGGCCGCGATGCAAAATATCAAAAACGCCATTGGTAAACACGATGGGTCGTATCCAGTCTCCTTTGGCGATGTGCCTTGCACACGCCTCAGGAGACAGAATTTTGCTCTCAAATCGGACGGGCATTCAAGGCGTCCTAAACTGAAGTCACCGCAGGCACCGCACGCAACAACTCTTTACGGTAACGATTCAAATCCTGAACCGTCTTGAAAGAACTATCCATCAACAATGACATATTGTGCAAAATACGTGTGCTGACTTTGCCTTCCCAATCTTTATCAAAATTAATTTGAGTATCGAGCCAGCGCTCAAGCCAACCGGGTTCGGGCAGCTTAGATTGCACGGTATCGTCAGGGAACATGCCTTTGTTGACATGCAGATTCGTTGGATGCAGTGCCTGAGGCGTACGATGCGCTGAGGCCATCAGCACACCAATTTTTGCAAAGGCCATCCGTGCTTGAGAGGCGATCTCAGTGCCGCGTTGTGTCAACGCGCGCTTCATATAGCGTAAATATGCACCAGCATGCCGAGCTTCATCTTGAGCAATGACGTTATAGATCGCCTTGATCACAGGCTCGGTATGCCAATCTGATGCGCGCCGATACCAATGATTGAGACGCACCTCGCCACAAAAGTGCAACATCAGTGTTTCGAGGGGAGGTGCTGGATCAAACTCAAAACGCACACGGTGCAATTCTTCTTCGGTCGGCACGAGATCAGGCGCAAACCGTCGCAAATATTCGATCAACACGAGAGAGTGTTTTTGTTCTTCGAAAAACCAGACCGACATGAAAGCGGAGAAATCACTATCGTCGCGGTTATCGCGCAGAAACATCTCCGTTGCGGGTAGAGCGGCCCATTCCGTGATCGCATTCATCTTGATCGTCTGCGCCTGCTCATCCGTCAACTTGCTGCGGTCGAAGTCGTGCCAGGGAATGTCCGTGGCCATATTCCAGCGCACCGACTCCATGGATTTGAAAAGTTCTGTGTAAAGCATCATTCACTGCCTTAAAGATTCAGCGCAGACCGGCATCACACAAAAGATGATCTGTGGCTAAAGGTTTAACTAACAAACTCACCGAATGAGTGCCCAAAGGGCCACACCCAATGCCAGGGCCGCAACACCCGTTAAAGCAACCAACAAACGGTTGCCCTGCTCGCGCGCTTTGCGAGAGCGCTGCAACTCGGACAACACCGCGGATGTCACATCCGGACGGGTGAGTTGCGCATACAACAAACGCGGAAATTCGGGTAGCCACTGTGACCACTGCGAAGCTTCCTGCGTGACTTTCTTTCTAATACCCTTGATCCCGACTCGCTCATGCATCCAGCGCTCTAAATAGGGTTTAGCTGTTTTCCATAAGTCTAACTGCGGATCGAGCTGACGACCAAGTCCCTCGACATTTAAGAGGGTCTTTTGTAAAAGAACCAACTGGGGTTGGATTTCAACATTAAAACGTCGAGAAGTCTGAAAAAGCCGCAAAAGGACTTGGCCCAGGGATATTTCAGCCAAAGGCCGATCAAAATAAGGCTCACAAACAGCCCTCACCGCCCCCTCAAGCTCTTCCTCACGCGTAGTAGAAGGTACCCAGCCAGACTCAATATGCAAACGGGCTACACGGCGATAGTCGCGCTGAAAAAAAGCAAGAAAATTCTGAGCCAAATAGTTTTTATCAAATTCGGACAATGAGCCCACGATACCGAAGTCTAAAGCAATGTAATGCCCTAAGGTCTCAGGGCGGTCAGATACATAAATGTTGCCTGGATGCATATCTGCATGAAAAAAACCATCATCGAATACTTGGGTGAAAAATATCTCCACACCTGTACGGGCTAACTTAGGGATATCGACACCTAAGGCTCGCAAGCGATCAATCTGACTGACTGGCACGCCATACATGCGCTCCATCGTAAAAACATTTGTGGCGCAATAATCCCACATCACTTCAGGCACCCATAAGAGGTGAGGGTGCGGACCGTCGTTTGAAAAGTTACGCCGCAACTGACTGCAATTGGATGCTTCTCTGAGCAAGTCCAACTCATCATGCAGGTGCTTATCGAACTCACCCACTACTTCGCGAGGCTTGAGACGACGTCCGTCTGGTGCGAGCAGTTCGATCAAGCCGGCGAGCACTCGCATCAGAGATAAGTCTTTGTCAATCACCTCCAGCATGCCAGGTCTGAGCACCTTGACGGCGACGTGTCGGCCATCATGCTGGACAGCAAAATGCACCTGCGCGATCGACGCTGAAGCCACTGGGTCTTTATCAAACTGAGCAAACAATACTGAGGTCGGCGCCCCGAGTGCTGCCTCAATAATCGCTGCCGCCTGGTCGGAAGGAAAAGGCGCAACGCGATCCTGTAGCAGGGTGAGTTCGTCAGCAATGTCTGGAGGAATCAAATCTCGTCGGGTAGACAGTACCTGTCCAAATTTGACAAAAATCGGCCCTAAGGACTCAAGCGCTAAACGCAGCCTCAGTCCTCGCGGCATCTTCGGCCGCGAACCCAAGCGCACTAACCACAGCAAACGTACAGCAATTGGATGACTGATACCAGACAACACCAACTCATCAAGTCGATAGCGAAACGCCACCACCACAATCCGTATCAAGCGCGGCACAGACATCATTTGGAGTCCCCCGATGCACGCTCAAACTGTTGAAGCTTGGCCTGCAAAGTCGACTGTCGCTGCTCGAGCCTTTCAAGAGATGCAAGCAACTCCGTCTGTATGTCTCGCTGCATGAGCAGCGCAGGCTTGCCAACCAAAGCATCGGTTTCTTCAGATAGATATTCCGCAAGATTTTGGGTCAAACTTGCACCAAACGTACGCACCGCACTCAGCGCCCCTTGTGCACCAAGCACGATACGCCGTGCGGAAACATCACCCAGCCATTGAGACAATGCATCCTCGGGATCAGGTCGTAAGTCGCGCGCGAGCTCGGACATTACCTGAGCCAACGCGGCTTGGCCAGACACATTGACATACTCAGCGATATCCGGCTTGTTCGTTTGACCCACCCAAGATAGGGGGTTGAACTTTTCCACTAGGATTTCTAGTGTCACATCTGGAATCAAATCGTCTTGCACGTGGGACAGCTGACCCTCAGATTCAATGCTCCAGATCGGACGAAAACTCCCCAATTTGATACACACTGTTTTACCCGCATGTTGCGCCAAGCGTTGAGCCGCCCAAACCTGCTGCCGAGTGAGCGTATTGAGCGCCAAAGCCATCGCTTGAACTGGATGCACAGGAGCAAAACCGAAAAGAGTGCTGGAAATACGATTCACCTTAGTGTGACAGACCAACAGATTGGCCGAAGGCGCCAATCGCCGCACGAACAAGAATTCTGGATCCAATCTACTATTTTAACGGGTGTAGCGCCTGATCCCAAGTAAAACGCCCGCTTATGCGGGCGTTTTACTTGATTCACCTGATCTGACTAGGTCATCAACTCGCTTGACTGACTGGCACTTGTTGAATACCTGCAAGCAACCAACCACCTTGCTCGGGCTTAAACAGGTTCCAGACTTCCTCAAAGCGGAAGGCTTCGGCACCAGCCTGCTCTCTCAACATACCCGAGAAGCGCACACTGGCTAAGTGACCATCGCTGACCTTTTCAATACCCAACAGTTCAGCATTCAGCAGGACCACTTCGGTATGGTTCTCTTCGATGCGATCACTCAGTTGAGCTTGCAACTCTTTCATCAAATCATCTGTCAGGAAAGTGCGCATTTCAGCGATATTGCCGCTATCCCACACTTTTTGAATCGAGACAAATTGTTTTTTAGCCTCGCCCAAGAAACGTTGCGTGTCAAAATCAACTGGAATAAACCAGTTTTGATCAGGTGCGGGCGCATCAGAACCGAAACCTGCAGCCGACATCGAACCGGTTGCAGAAGTTGGCAAGGTGATCGGCGCTTGTGCTGCAGGTTCGCTGCTTTCGCGCATCATGCCATTCGAGTAGCTAGGCATGTTGCCCGAGCTTGCTCCGGCACCCTGCGCAGCCGGCTGAGGGCCACGCATCCTGCGCAAGATAAACATCACACCGAAAATCACGACACCAGCAATCAGTGCCATCACCAACATGTCAGCGAATGCGCCGCCTAAACCGAAGTGTGATAACAGCGCGGCAATGCCAAGACCGGCAGCAATGCCAGCCAAGGGGCCTAACCATTTCGATGCGCCAGAAGCAGCGGCAGCAGGCGCAGCGGCAGTTTTCTGAGTGGCATTGGTTGCCGCGGCGGGTTTAGCCGCCTTTTGGCTCGTGACATTAGTAGACTGTCGACCAGCACTGCTGCCTTTGCCCACGCGAGCGGCTTCGGCGTCGAACGTCACAGCAGTGAGGGCCAGTCCACTCATAGCCACTAACGCTGCAGCAAAAAAACGGATCAAAGGACGAGACATTGAGTGCTCCTAGGCGGTTGTCGCCTGTTGAAAGTAGAAAAACCGTAAAACTGGAAAACTGAACAGAAGCTGAATATTAACTGAATCTTACTAAAAGCTGAACAACTTTGCAATGCATTGACCCGATACAGTCAGGAAAGTTCATTGATCGGGCTCAGCCCATCTTGATGCCCTCGTGCAGCGCCGTAAGTCCAGCAGACAAATTGAAATACTGAACGCGGGAAAGCCCCGCTTGTTGCAACATATCTTTAAGAGTTTCTTGGTCAGGATGCATCCGAATAGACTCGGCTAAATAACGGTAACTTTCCGCGTCACCAGCGACCTTGCTCCCTAACCATGGCAAGACATTAAATGAGTACCAGTCATAGACGGGCGCAAGGGGCTGAGCAATCCGAGAAAACTCAAGCACGAGCAACTTGCCACCGGGGCGCAAGACGCGCGTCATCTCCGCCAAGGCACGGTCTTTATGCGTCATATTTCGCAGACCGAAGGCTACGGTCACGCGATCAAAATAATTGTCCGGGAAGGGCAATCGTTCGGCATCACACACGGCACAAGGCAGCACGACACCGTCATCGAGTAGGCGGTCTCGACCAACCCGCAACATTGAATCATTAATGTCTGTCAGCCAGACCTCGCCTTGCGGGCCGGCCTTTTTGGCAAAAGCACGCGCAAGATCACCTGTACCACCTGCAATATCAAGCACTTTCATGCCCGGTCTGACTGCAGCGCGCCCAATGGTGAAGGACTTCCAGATCCGATGCAAACCTGCGGACATCAAGTCGTTCATTACGTCATAACGAGACGCAACAGAATGAAAAACCTGGGCAACCTTGCCAGCTTTTTCGGACTCCTCAACGGTCTGAAAACCAAAATGCGTCTTTTCTTGGGACATCGTCATTCACTCAAATCCATGTAACTAACAGTTTAATCTCTCAACAGCCTTTACAACGATAAAAGGCATAAACTGCAGTCTCTATGCCGTGAGGCGTCACACTACGACCGAATACACTGATCAGAATGTCCCCGATCACCTACACACTGCGCCCTCAGGGCGACCGCTGCCTCAGCATTGACTTTGGTGACTCCATCAGCCTTGAGACAGGCCAACTTTGCTTATCCGCTGCCGCCACACTTTCACGAGCCCAGCTCCAAGGCGTCACTGACATTGTGCCCTCCTACACCGCAGTCGCGCTGTACTACACGCCTGGCGTAGACTTCGGCGGCACTGACTTCGACACTCTCTGTCAGCAAGTGCGCGACACGCTCAACGCAGATCTAGTGCAAGCCGAAACTTCTGCGCGTCAAGTCGAGATACCCGTGTGCTACGGGGGCAAACATGGGCCTGATCTCGCTGAGGTCGCAAAGAAAATCGGCATCTCCGAACAAGAAGTGATTCAGATACACACTCGGCCGGGCAGCATGGTATTTGGGCTGGGCTTTTCTCCCGGGCACCCCTACATTGGCGTACACGATGCTTTATTCGCGCTGCCACGGCGTGACGTACCGCGCATCGCAGTGCCCGCAGGTTCGGTAGCCATTGCAAATTGTCAGTCTACGATCTATCCCGCACTTTTACCTGGAGGCTGGCACATATTAGGCGCCACGCCGCTCAAACTTTTTGATCTCAACCGCACACAACCCTCTCTATTGCTACCAGGCGATCAGGTCCGCTTTGTTGCTATTTCAGAGCAAGAATACGATCAGCTTGCCGCCCAACTCACGCAGGTGTTGGCATGACGATGCGCATTCTCAAGCCAGGTATGCTTTCTAGTTTTCAGGACGAAGGACGCATTGGCCACCAGCCGCTAGGCGTATCGGTTGTCGGCGCAATGGATCAGCGCGCACATCGACTGGCCAACATACTGGTGGGCAACGAGACGGACTATGCGAGCTTGGAAATCACCATCACGGGACCCACGCTGCAATTTACCCAAGCCTGCTGCATCGCACTGTGCGGCGCGGACCTGAGCCCAACATTGAACGGTAAACCCGTGGCAATGAATCGACCTCTGATCATCCGCGCACAAGACGAACTTCGGTTTGCCGCCAAAAAACACGGCACACGCGCCTATCTCGCCGTGCATGGCGGCTTTGACATCCCTGACGTTCTTGGCAGTCAAAGCACCTATCTGCGCAGCCACTTTGGGGGCTGGCATGGTCGTGCGCTTAAGCGTGGTGATGAAATCCCGCTGCAGCGCCCACTCAAAGAAATTGGCAAAGATGGCGGTGACCTTGAGGCGCTTGCGCAAGCACTCTGGTCGATCAAGCTTTACTTGCCAGGCGTGATTTCCGGTTCTACACGTGCACGCATTCGCCTGATTAAAAGTCAGCAATGGGATGAGTTCACACCCGCCAGTCACGAAGCGCTGCTTAGTCAGCCCTATCGGATTAGCCCAGACTCAGAACGCATGGGCTATCGACTGCAGGGCCCAGATATCCTGATGACTAAACCTCGACAGATGATCTCTGAGGCGACGACCTTTGGCACCATACAAGTACCCGCAGGAGGTCAGCCGATTGTGCTGATGGCCGATCGACAAACAACAGGCGGTTATCCAAAAATCGCCTACGTTGCGACCGTCGATCTCCCGCTGCTTGCGCAGATGGGGCCTGGCGATATCATGCAGTTTGAGCTCGTTTCACTCGAAGCGGCACAAACGCTCGACGCGGCCCGAACGCGTGCATTGATCGACCTTGCGCTGGCACTCGCGCCCGTGCGAACATTATTGCTTAATCACTAAGGATCTCAATCATGGCACTACGTATTGATTTGAATTGCGACATGGGCGAAAGCTTTGGCGCCTGGAAAATGGGTAACGACGAAGAGATTCTCCCATTTGTTTCTTCGGCAAACATCGCCTGTGGTTTTCACGGAGGAGATCCTGCGACCATGCGTAAAACTGTTGCCGCAGCCCTCAAGCATGGCGTCGCGCTTGGCGCGCATCCTGGCCTGCCCGACTTACAAGGTTTTGGCCGACGCAATATGGCGATCACAGACCAAGAGGCCTACGACATGATGGTAGTTCAGATCGGCGCACTCGCCGGTGTCGCCGCCTCACAAGGTGCGCGCCTGCGCCATGTCAAGGCCCATGGTCAGCTCTACAACATGGCCGTTAAAAACGAGGGTCTCACGCGTGCGCTGGCTCAAGCCACCTACGATGTCGACAAAGATCTGGTCTTTTTTGCGCTGGCTGGCAGTCAGATGATCCCTATTGCCGAGTCAATCGGTCTGCGCGTGGCCAGCGAAGTATTTGGCGATCGCAACTACGCGCCTGATGGCACCCTAAGCCCACGCAACCAGCCTAACGCCATGATCACGGACGTGCAGCAATCCATCAAGCAAGTGCTGCAGATGGTCAAGACCAGCACCTTAACCGCCAATGACGGCACCCTCGTCAACGTGCGTGCAGATACGCTTTGCATTCACGGCGATCAACCTGGTGCAGTGACTTTCGCCAAAGCCATCCGCGAAGCCTTACGCGCCGAAGGTATCGAAGTCGGCGTGTAAATAAACCTGCCAGCGAAAAAAAGGTCGTCTAGGGCCTATTAACCGAAGACGACCTCTTTTAGACACACGGCTCAGGAGCTCTCCGCGCCCAAACTCAATTAGACGAGGACGCGCTCAATGCCACCATCATTGGCCTTCTTGACGTAATCTTCCAGCCAGTTCTCACCCAAAATGTGCTTGGCCATTTCGACAACGATGTAGTCGGCCTTGGCACCACTATCTGCCTCAAAGCGCGACAGTCCTTGCAAACACGAAGGGCACGAGGTCAAGACTTTGATCTCACCATCGAAACCATCTTGTCGCAATGTCGCATCGTTCTTAACGAGCTCTTCTTCCTTGCGGAATCGGACTTGCGTCGAGATGTCTGGACGTGTGACAGCTAAGGTTCCGGATTCACCACAGCAACGCTCCGTCTTGATCGCCGTATCACCCACTAAGGAGCGCACTGTCTTCATCGGATCCTGCAACTTCATCGGTGTGTGACAAGGATCGTGATACATGTAGCGCGTCCCTTGAACACCCTCAAGCTTGATGTCTTTCTCAAGCAGATACTCGTGGATATCAATCAAACGACAGCCTGGGAAAATCTTTTCAAACTCGTACCCTGCCAACTGGTCGTAACACGTTCCGCAACTGACCACCACGGTCTTGATATCAAGATAATTCAACGTGTTGGCGACGCGATGAAAGAGCACGCGATTATCCGTAATGATCTGCTCGGCCTTGTCATCCATTCCGTTGGCGCGCTGCGGATAACCACAACATAAATAACCTGGAGGCAAGACCGTTTGCACACCCGCATGCCACAACATCGCCTGCGTCGCTAAACCGACTTGTGAGAACAACCGCTCTGAACCGCAGCCTGGAAAATAGAATACTGCCTCAGTCTCGGCTGGTAATTGTGGCGGACGAATAATTGGCACGTAGTCCGCATCTTCGATATCCAGCAACTTACGTGCAGCCTGCTTGGGCAGGCCACCTGGCATTTTCTTGTTGATAAAGTGCACAACCTGCTCACGCAAGGGCGCCTTGCCAACGGTCGCAGGAGGCTTGGCCGTTTGCTTACGGGCGAACTTGGACAACAGATCGCTCGCCATACGCTGGATTTTGTAACCGACGCCCACCAGGGCAACACGGGTCGCATTAATCGTCGCAGGATCCTTAGCGTTCAAAAAGAACATCGCAGTCGAAGTGCCGGGATTAAAGGACTTGCGGCCCATGCTGCGCAACAGCCCACGCATATTCATAGAGACATCGCCGAAATCAATATCGACAGGGCATGGGTTGTAGCACTTGTGGCAAACCGTACAGTGATCGGCCACATCCTCAAACTCTTCCCAGTGTTTCAGGCTGATGCCGCGTCGCGTTTGCTCTTCATATAAAAACGCCTCGATCAATAGCGAGGTCGCAAGAATCTTATCGCGTGGTGAATATAAAAGATTGGCACGTGGCACATGTGTGGCGCAAACAGGTTTGCACTTTCCACAACGTAAGCAATCTTTGATCGAGTTGCTGATCGCACCGATCTCACTGCGCTGCATGATCAGAGACTCGTGCCCCATCAAACCAAAACTCGGCGTCCAAGCATTACGCAAATCAGCACCGGGCATCAATTTGCCAGCATTGAAATGGTCGTTCGGATCCACGCGTCGCTTGTAATCCTGAAACGGCAGCAACTCATCCTCAGTTAGAAACTCGTACTTGGTCAAACCAATCCCGTGCTCACCAGAGATCACACCATTTAAGTCGCGGGCGATTTGCATGATGCGCACAACCGCTGCATTGGCCTCGCGCAACATTTCATAATCATCGGAGTTCACTGGAATATTGGTGTGCACGTTGCCATCACCAGCATGCATATGCAAGGCGATGAACACACGGCTTTTCAACACGCGATCATGAATAGCCTGCATTTCAGTCATGACGGGCGCAAAATCGGTGCCACTAAACACGCCGGCGAGATCGCTGCGCACTTCGTCTTTCCAGGATATGCGCAACGTACGATCCTGCACCACATCAAACAGACGTGCGTCAGGGTGTGACGCTAGGCGCGCCGTCAGGGCAGGCTCCAGCGCACTCAATCCGTGTTCGGACAAAGCCCTCAAGGCTTGGCTGAGAGGCATGTCGAGATGTCCGAGCACCCACAACCAGCGCGCACGCACAAGCATCAAGTTTTCAACGGCTCTACGACGACGCTCATCGAGGGACTCCTCGAGCAAAGCACCTTCCTCGCTGCCGCGATCGAGTTTTGCGATCGGCAACTCGCCTGCAAGCGCGGTCTGCAAAGCGTCAAGCAACTTGAGCTTGTTGTGTGTCGATAATTCGATATTGATGCGCTCGATGTGATCGGTGTACTCACCCATGCGCTCAAGCGGGATCACGACATCTTCATTAATTTTGAAGGCATTGGTGTGGCGCGCGATCGCCGCCGTGCGTGCGCGGTCTAACCAGAATTTTTTACGTGCCTCCGCGCTGACGGCAATAAAGCCCTCTCCATGGCGCGTGTTGGCCAAGCGCACCACCTCGCTCGTGGCATGCGCAACAGCCGCCTCGTCGTCCCCAACGATGTCGCCGATCAGTACCATCTTGGGCAAAACGCCACGCTTACTTTTTGTGGCATACCCAACTGCGCGTAAATAACGTTCATCCAAATGCTCAAGCCCTGCGAGCAACGCACCGCGTGCACGCCCCTGGACATCCAGATAATTTTTAACTTCAACAATCGAGGGGATCGCATCGCGTGCCTGTCCGAAAAACTCCAAACAAACCGTGCGCGTATGACTCGGCATGCGATGCAAAATCCAACGGGCCGCAGTAATCAGGCCATCACACCCCTCTTTTTGTACACCAGGCAAGCCAGAAAGAAACTTGTCTGTAACGTCCTTGCCTAAGCCAACTTTACGGAATCGTGCGCCGTCAATCTCAAGTATCTCGGTACGCAACACACGTGCACCCGCCTCTTGGGTGCCATCCGACCACTTCAGCTCGAAACGAACGCGACCTGCCTCGTGGATTTTGCCCAGGTTATGCTCAAGACGCGTGACATCGAGCCAGTTGCCTTGGGGATCGACCATTCTCCACCATGCTAGGTTATCGAGCGCAGTCCCCCACAGCACAGCTTTTTTACCACCCGCGTTCATCGCGACGTTACCGCCGACACATGAAGCATCAGCTGAAGTCGGATCGACGGCGAATACAAACCCCGCCGCCTCGGCGGCCTCGGAAACTCGCTTGGTGACAACGCCCGCACCAGATCTGACCGTGGCCACCTGAGCTGCCACACCAGGCAGAGGCCCCATTTCCACAACCCCGAGAGTGTCGAGCTTTTCCGTATTGATGACCGCAGAGCGCCAAGTCAGTGGGATCGCACCACCGGTATAACCCGTGCCGCCGCCTCGCGGCACGATGGTCAGGCCCAGCTCGATACAGCCGCGCACTAACGCAGCGATCTCATGCTCGTCATCAGGGGTCAGTACGACAAAGGGATACTCAACGCGCCAGTCGGTCGCATCTGTCACGTGCGAGACACGCGACAAACCATCGAATTTGATATTGTCCTTGGCGGTGATCTTGCCCAACACCTTTTGTACCTGACGACGCAAACGCGCAGTGCGTTCAAACTCTTCCTCAAACGCACGCACAGCCGAGCGTGCGCCTTCAAGCAAGTTCGCCACTTTTTCATCGCGGCCTACATCATCGGCTAGCCGACGATGATCAATCTCATTCAAACGGTGCTCGAGCGCCTCAATGAGCAGCTTGCGCCGCTTGGGGTTATCAAGCAAGTCGTCCTGCAAATAAGGATTACGCCGTACCACCCAAATATCACCCAGCACCTCATAAAGCATCCGTGCGGAGCGGCCTGTTTTACGCTCACCGCGCAAATCAGACAGTAAAGCCCAGGCATCATCACCCAGCAATCGACATACCACTTCCTTATCGGAAAAGGAAGTGTAGTTGTAAGGAATTTCGCGAAGGCGCGCTTGCGCGTCCTGTGCCGGCTCTGCGCGTAAAAGATGACTTGGGAACGGGGCGTTCATAGGTCCAGACTCGTTTGGTTGGCCTTAAAGAATTATTTTAAGCCATCACAACAGGGTAAAACCAATAACCCTTTAAGCAAAGGGCCACGCGCACCTCTAAATCGGGGAAATCGCCCAATTAAATGCCCAAGCAAGCACCAAATAGCGTCCAAACTTACCGATGGCCATGTAAAAGACGCTCTGCCAGAGAGGTAGGCGTAGCCAACCAGCCACCGCACACAATGGATCGCCAATCACCGGCAACCAAGCCAACAGCAACACTGGAGCGCCAAACCGGTGAACCCACTTTTCAGCCCTCGCCCGCGCAGGCGTCAACGTCAGGGTGCTCTCAGGGTTCGAATCGCCTTCAATGACCGGCTTTGGTCCGCGATCGCGCCGGTGTCGCCAACATCCAAATAAACCATGTGCACCCGCCCCCATCCCGTAACTGACCACGCCTCCCAAGGTGTTGCCAAGCGTGGCCAGCCCGATTGCCGCCCAAAACATTTCGGGTGCCACCGACAAATACCCCAGTAATACTGGCTCAGAGCCAAGCGGCAGAATGGTCGCCGCCAGCAGGCTCACGACAAAGAGCGCCGGCAAGCCGATGCCTGGTAACGCCAGCCAGGCAAGAAAGTCTTGAATGAGACCGTCCAGAACGCACTCCTTTATTTAAAAGCCCACGTGGGATAATGCCGTATCAGTAAGCATGTCAGACTAGGAACCCTATGACCACGGATTATCTCAGACGTATCCTCACCTCCAAAGTGTATGACGTGGCGGTCGAAACACCACTCGACCTCGCCCCGCAACTTTCTGAGCGTATCGGCAACACTGTTTTGCTCAAACGCGAAGACACACAATCCGTCTTTAGCTTCAAGCTCCGGGGTGCTTACAACAAGATGGCCCATTTACCTAAGGCTGCGCTGGCCCGTGGTGTCATCGCGGCCTCAGCAGGCAACCATGCTCAAGGCGTCGCTCTGTCTGCCAAGCGGCTGGGCTGCAAGGCCGTGATCGTCATGCCCACCACCACACCTGACGTCAAAATTGATGCCGTCCGCGCGCTCGGCGCCGAGGTGGTCCTGCACGGAGACAGCTTTAGCGATGCCTACAGTCACGCGCTCATCCTAGAAAAAAAACAGCATCTCACTTTTGTGCATCCTTTTGACGACCCTGATGTTATCGCCGGCCAAGGCACCATTGGCATGGAAATTTTGCGTCAGCACGCCGAGCCCATTGACGCAATTTTTGTCGCCATCGGCGGCGGCGGCCTCATCAGTGGAATCGCCGCCTACGTCAAACAAATCCGCCCAGAGATCAAAATCATTGGTGTGCAAACGATCGACTCCGATGCCATGGTGCGCAGCGTGCGCGCCGGACGGCGCGTGACCTTGACAGATGTCGGACTATTTTCAGACGGCACCGCCGTTAAGCAAGTCGGAATCGAAACATTTCGCCTCACCCGAGAGCTCGTCGACGACTACATCCTTGTCGACACAGATGCCATCTGTGCCGCCATCAAAGATGTCTTTCAAGATACCCGCAGCGTGCTTGAGCCAGCAGGCGCATTAGCGCTGGCTGGCGCCAAACAATACGCCAGCGAACACAAGCTCAAAGGCAAAACACTGGTCGCGATTGCCTGCGGTGCAAACATGAATTTCGACCGGCTGCGCTTTGTCGCGGAACGGGCCGAAGTCGGTGAGGCACGCGAAGCTATTTTTGCTGTCACCCTGCCCGAGCAAAGAGGCAGTTTCAGAGCTTTTTGTGAACTCGTGGGCAATCGTAACGTCACTGAATTCAACTATCGAATCTCTGGCTCGACCTCCGCTTATGTATTCGTTGGCGTTCAGGTCACAAGTTTGTCCGAACCCAACAAAATCGCGAACAAATTTCGCAAGCATGGTTTTGACACACTCGATCTGACCCATGACGAGATGGCTAAAACCCATTTGCGACATATGGTTGGTGGCCGCTCTCATCTTGCAGGCAATGAACTGCTCTATCGCTTTGAGTTTCCAGAACGCCCGGGTGCGCTGATGCGTTTTCTAAATTCGATGAAGCCCGAATGGAATATCAGTCTGTTTCACTATCGCAACCAAGGCGCGGACTACGGCCAGATTTTGATTGGGATTCAGGTTCCCGCGGGCAGCAAGAAAGCGTTTAAAGCGTTTCTTGAAGAGGTCGGATACCCGCATTGGAACGAATCTGAAAACCCAGCCTACAAGTTATTTTTGTAGGGCCGCACTTTAATCACCGCCGAACTGACAGACGCTAAAGAAAGGGGTGTCAGTTTTCGCGATTTTGCTGGATCCCCCAAGATCTGGCAGATCTACAATCGCTGAAGCTTCCACCACGTTGCCCCCTAACAACTGCAACAGTTTAATGGCAGCCAGCATGGTGCCTCCCGTTGCCACCAAGTCATCCACAAGCAGCACGCGCTGACCTGGTTTGACCGCATCCTGGTGAACCTCGACGGTGGCATCGCCATACTCAAGGCTATAGGATTGGGCCACTGTTTTATGCGGCAACTTTCCCTCCTTGCGAACCGGCACAAAGCCAACGCCTAAGGCATAAGCCAGCGCACTACCAAAAATAAATCCGCGCGCGTCAATGCCAACGACTAAGTCAATGCGCTGTCGCATATGGCGATAAACAAAGATGTCGATTAATGCTCGGAATGCTCTTGGATCTTGCAGCAGAGGAGTAATGTCGCGAAACATCACACCTTGTTTAGGCCAATCCGGAATCGTCCTGATCAGCCCTCGTACGACCTCCATCGAATCCTGATAGGGGGGAATCATGGGCATAATCATGGGATGTCGCTCCGCTTGGGGTGAACCGTGCACAAGAATATTTAATTTTAAGCGGCTTTCACCCGAACCGCCCCGGAAACGCGCAAAGCCTTTGCGCGAGCCGCTTTCACTGACACATCAGCGGCCAAACCGACCCCCATCCGGCGCTTAACAAAAGACTCAGGTTTGCCGAACAAACGTAAATCTGTCCCAGGTTCTGCTAAAGCCTGCGCCACACCCTCATAACGGACTGCTTGGGCGTCGATGCCACCATAAATCACGCTGCTGGCTGCAGGCGTGCGTAACGACGTATCCACAGGCAACCCCAGCAAGGCACGCGCATGCAACTCAAACTCACTTTGGACCTGAGACACCAAGGTCACCAAACCGGTGTCATGGGGGCGCGGGCTGACCTCTGAAAACCAAACTTGATCCCCTGAAACGAACAACTCCACCCCAAACAAGCCTTGTCCGCCCAGATTGTCTGTCACGTCTCGCGCGATTTGCTGCGCGCGCTCAAGAGCCAGGGGGGACATCGGCTGAGGTTGCCAGCTTTCAACATAATCACCCCCAACCTGCAGGTGTCCGATGGGCTCGCAAAAATGGGTCTCCACCTGACCCCTCGTACCCCGCGCACGAACCGTCAAAAGCGTAATTTCGTACTCAAAATCAATAAAACCTTCGACGATAATCCGGCTACCTTCGACCCGGGCGCCTTCTTTGGCGATACTCCACGCGGACTCAATGTCCTGCGGACCTCGCAATACCGACTGACCCTTACCAGACGAAGACATGACGGGCTTGACTAGGCAAGGGAAGCCTACGACGGTGGTGGCCTCGGCCAAAGAGTCTAAAGAATCCGCAAACTGATAGGGAGAGGTTGGTAACCCGAGCGTCTCAGCTGCAAGTCGTCGAATCCCCTCTCGGTTCATGGTGAGCTGGGCCGCACGTGCTGTTGGGGTAACGCGGACCACGGCAGCGGCCTCAAGCTCCACCAACAGATCCGTGGCGATCGCCTCGATTTCAGGCACGATCAAGTGTGGCTGTTCCTTTTCGATCACGGCGCGCAAGGCTGCCTTGTCAGTCATCGACACCACATAGGCCTTGTGCGCAACCTGTTGGCCAGGGGCGTCTGCATAGCGATCTACTGCAATCACCTCAACCCCCAACCGCTGGAGCGCCAAAATGACCTCCTTACCCAGCTCCCCTGCGCCCAACAACATCACCCTGAGAGCGGCATCTGACAAAGGCGTGCCAAACACAGCTGCATAGGGTGCGAGTGCCGCAGCGGGAGACGTAGAGAGGAGATTCATGGGCATTGTCATGGAGAATCCAGAGGAAGGAGTAAAGAGGCGCCAGATTGCCACAGGGCGCAACCTGACGCAACCGCTGCGAAAACCCGCATAGCGCAGCCGAAACGATTAAACTTGAAGCATGTCTTCCAAACAACCTCTGAAAACTCAGGCACCTCCTGTGCCTTGCGCGACTGCCGTCGGCTCCAATACTGCCTTGACTGACGCAGCGGCACTTTCGTCGGCGCAACGCACCCTCGCGCTCGAAGCACAAGCCATTCTTGAGCTTCGAGACCGCTTGGATGAACGGTTTACACAAGCCGTGTCACTGATTTTGGCTTGCTCTGGGCGGGTGGTCGTGTGCGGACTCGGTAAAACAGGCCATATCTCACGCAAAATCGCTGCAACATTTGCCTCAACAGGCACACCTTCTTTTTTTCTGCATGCCGCTGAAGCCATTCACGGCGATATCGGCATGCTCGGCGGACAAGACTTACTGATCGCACTTTCTTACTCAGGCACGGGTCAAGAAATGCTGACAATTCTGCCTGCCGCGCACCGTCTGGGTGTGAAAGTCATTGCGATCACTGGCAACGAGCAATCCGAACTCGCCCGACTGGCCGACGTTCATCTAAACATCAGCGTTTCTCAAGAAGCCTGTCCACTGAACCTGGCCCCCACCTCAAGCACCACCATTGCACTCGCGCTTGGGGATGCGCTAGCTGTCGCGTGTCTCGAGGCACGTGGCTTTGGCCATGAAGACTTCGCCCGCTCGCACCCCGGTGGTGCACTAGGTAGACGTCTCCTATTACACGTCTCCGATGTCATGCGCAGCGGCACAGCTGTGCCCACCGTCGCTGCTGAAGCTACAGTTTTTGAGGCCCTAGAGGAAATCTCGCGTAAAGGCATGGGCATGACTGCCGTGCTGGATTCCTCGGGTTGTGCTGTCGGGATCTTTACCGACGGTGACTTACGCCGCCTCATTGAGCGCAAGGGAGATATTCGAAGCCTCAAGGTTACCGAAGGGATGAGTCATCAACCCAGGCATATCCCAGCCGAAGCGCTCGCCGTCGATGCCGCAACACTGATGGATCAACACCGACTCAACCAAATGTTAGTCGCGGATGCCACCGGCAAATTACTAGGAGCCCTGCACATGCATGACCTGATGGCCGCCAAGGTTGTCTGAGATAAATCCGATGAATCGACCCAACCTGATCCCTCATCCTGCCGAGTCACTCATTCTCGCCCGCACACCTGCCACCCTGCGCGAACGACTCGTGCGTATCAAGTTAATGGTTTTCGACGTAGATGGTGTGCTGACAGATGGCAGCCTTTGGTATGGTGAACAAGGCGAAATGCTAAAGCGCTTTAACGCGCTCGACGGGCACGGGCTAAAAATGTTGACAACCAGCGGCATCAAGGTTGCACTCGTCACGGGTCGCGAGGGTCCAATTGTCGATCGTCGTGCCGCCGAGCTTGGCTTAGGCGATGTGATGCAAAACGTACGCGACAAAGGGGCCGCCCTCTCCGAGCTGGCGGCGCGTTATCACCTGACTCTCGAAGAGTCTGGTTTTATGGGAGATGATCTGATTGATTTGCCCGCAATGCAGCGCGCCGGGTTTGCAGCGAGCGTACCTGATGCCCCCGCCTATGTCACGCAAGCGGCACATTGGGTCGCGATCAAAGCAGGTGGCAAAGGTGCTGCGCGCGAATGCTGTGACTTGATTCTGGCCTCACAAGGTCGCTTAGGTCACTTTTTCCAGCCAGGCCGTCTCGGCGCTGGCGTCATCCAATAAATCGAGGCCCATGAAAGAACGCGCTTCTATTGTTGTTTCGATTTTTATCCTCACGCTTCTGGTAATGGGGACGTGGTGGGCGGCCGATTACTCTCAGCGTGCCGTCCAGATCGACCCACCTAGCCGGCTGACACACGAACGCGACACTTGGGCAAAAAACGTGGTGTTGGTGCGAACCGACCCAAAAGGGCTCGTCATCCACCGCATCGAAGGTGATCTGATGGAGCACTTTCCGGATGATAAATCCTATGAACTTCAATCCCCGCGCGCCTATACCCTCAAAGAAGAAAATCCCCTGACAGTTGCCACGTCAAAAGTAGCCTTCATTTATGATGAAGGCGACAAAATCGTGATGCGAGGTGATGCTGTGTTGTTGAGGCTGGGTGACGCCGAGCGCCAGCCACTGAACTTTCGGAGTGAAGAAATCACCATGCTGGTAGACAAAGATCTTGCCTATACGGACCTCCCTGCTGTCGCCACCAGCGGTCGCTCCAGGATGACTGGTGTTGGCATGCGCTTTAACAATGCCACACAACAGTTGGACGTGTTCAAATCGACCGATGTCGACATCGCCCCCAAAGACCAGCGTGAGGGCACCGAGCCTCCTGCACAATGAGCCAAGCCATGACTTTTAAACGTTACTCTTTTTCTCTGAGCAGGCTCATCATCTTGAGCGCCATCGGACTGAACTACGCCGCACACGCGCAGTCGCCGGCCCCAGCTGCGCCTGTCGAAGAGCCCAGCACAACCATTCTTTCCGACACACTTCGTTACGACGACAGCAAGCGTGAAAGCACGTTCACAGGCAAGGTCGTGATGACCCGTGGTTTGCTGACACTGAGTTCAGATGTGCTGTCAATGCGCGAAGACAGTGAAGGTCATCAGTACGGCGTGGCGACCGCTCTCGCAGGAAAACGCGTCTTTATTCGTCAAGTTCGCCCAGAAAACTTTGAGGTCCTCGAAGGCGTAGGGCTCAAGGCGAACTACGACGGTAAAAATGAAACCTTTGACTTAATTGGACAAGCCGTAGTCACCCGCTATATATGCGGCAAGCATTTCGATACCGTCAGTGGTCAGCAAGTCCGCTACAACCAAAAGACCGACGTCTATCAAGCATTCTCAGGCCCGGAATCTTTTAATGCCGATGGGCGCGTACGTTCTGTCGCTCAACCCAAAGCGCGCACAGAGGCTGCGATTGCCGCCTGTAAGGCCGCACAGGCAAACAACCTGACACCCGCCGTGACGCCTGCCACACCCCCCGCCGTTTCTCCCCGCCGTTAAAAAGTTTCACATGCAAACATCGCCCAACTCTTCCCGCCATGATTCGCCAGCACTCGCAACACCCGGGCAGCTGACTGCGACGGGTCTACGCAAATCCTATGGCGGACGCATGGTGGTACAAGACGTTTCGATCTCCGTCAAAAGCGGTGAGGTTGTCGGGCTATTGGGCCCGAATGGTGCGGGCAAAACAACAAGCTTTTACATGATTGTCGGCCTAGTCGCAGCCGATGCGGGTCGAATCGAAATTGACGATACTGTCATCAGCAGCATGCCCATTCATAAGCGCGCCCGACTCGGATTATCCTACCTGCCTCAAGACGCCTCGGTATTTAGACGGCTCACCGTCGAAGAAAACATTCGCGCGGTGCTTGAGTTACAGATCGACAACAACGGTAAAAGATTTTCTTCCAAAATCATTGAAGAACAGCTTGATGCGTTGCTTGAAGAGCTGCAAATCACACATATTCGTCGGAACAACGCCTTATCGTTGTCTGGAGGAGAGCGCCGGCGCGTTGAGATCTCTCGTGCACTGGCTACCCGACCCCGCTTTATCTTGCTAGACGAACCGTTCGCAGGTGTCGATCCGATCGCGGTGATTGAGATTCAGCGCATCGTGCGTTTTCTGAAAAGCCGCGGCATCGGCGTGCTCATCACAGACCACAATGTTCGCGAAACACTTGGTATTTGTGATCGCGCCTATATCATCAGCGAAGGTAAAGTCCTGACAACCGGCCAACCTGATGACATCATCAACGACGCCTCTGTTCGACGTGTCTATCTAGGCGAACACTTTAAAATGTAAGCCCCTTGGATGGTGGCTAAACACCTTCCAATCTTTTCTGCTGCAGCGCACCGTTGAAAGTCGTGTTCAAACACAAGAAATAGGGATTTTTCCTCTTGATTTTTGTGTGCAAGTCACTAAACTGAAACTATTGAAACGTCTCAAAGGAGCTGCCCAAATCAAATTTTCCGTATATCTATGTATTTAGATACATCCCTTTTATGGAGAGTACGCAATGAACCTGAACATTACTGGTCACCATCTTGACGTCACCCCAGCTATCCGGGAATACATCCACACAAAGATGACGCGCATTGTGCGGCACTTTGATCACGTGATCGACTCACAGGTGATCCTGTCACTCGAGCCACTGAAGCACCGAGCTGAGATCACGCTCCATATTCGCGGTAAAGACATCCACTGCGAAGCTTCTGAAGACAACCTTTACGCAGCCATCGACCTCCTGACTGACAAGGTGGATCGCAAGGTTCTTCAACACAAAACGCGAACGCAAAATCACCATCATCTCGCCGCCAAACGACTCCTGATCGAAGCGGCTTAAATCTTCGGTGTGACACCACTATGGTTCGATCAAAATGCCTGCCAATGTGGTGGGCATTTTTGTATCCCTCGCGTGCGCAAACGCTGGCTGTTTTAGGCCGCACTGCAGCATATAATCTTAGGTATGAACCTTTTGTCACGCATTTTGCCTGTCCGCAACATCGTGCTCGACCTCACAGTTACCAGTAAAAAGCGCGCTTTCGAACAAGCCAGCCTTTTATTTGAAAACAACGATGGCATTGAACGTGCGGCCGTATTTGAAAGTTTGCTTAACCGGGAGCGTTTAGGCTCGACCGGATTAGGGAGAGGGATCGCGGTCCCTCATGGCAGAGTCAAAGGCATCAAACACCCAGCTGCAGCCTTTTTGAGGCTCTCTCAGCCGATTGCCTTTGATGCGCCCGATCGCGAACCTGTCAGTCTATTACTGTTTCTAATCGCCCCAGAAGCCGAAACGCAACAACATCTCGATATACTTGCAGAAGTTGCTCAACGTCTCTCCGATGCATCGCTGCGAGAGCGCTTAGCAACCGAAGTCGAACCGAGCGTTGTGCATCAGCTTTTGATAACAGGCCAAGCCTAAATACCAAAGCGGCCGGCCTCTTCACTCAACTATGGAGTCGCTATGCTGACGGTGCAAGATCTCGTAAATGATAACGTCGATGACATTTGCTTCAAATGGGTCGCCGGACAATCCGCCGCAGATCGCCTCATCCCTGATAACGGAATGGCCGCGGCTGACCTGATTGGCCACCTCAACCTCATTCATCCTTCTCGCATCCAGGTATTTGGGCGCGAAGAAATGGATTACTACATGCGCTTTGATAGCCGTCGCCGAGTGCACCATCTTGAAGAGTTGCTTGCTGGCGGAGTCCCGGCGATTTTGCTCGCGGACAACCTGTCCGCAACCGAGGACCTCATTCAAAACTGCGAAAACAGTCATGTCCCTCTCCTATCCACCACCGTACCTGCCGCCGAACTGATTGATTTACTCCGGATCTACCTCAGTCGACGCTTAGCACCCACCACCACGGTGCACGGAGTGTTTATGGATGTACTGGGCCTCGGTGTGTTGATTACAGGCGAATCTGGCCTGGGCAAAAGCGAACTCGCGCTAGAGCTTATTTCACGCGGCCATGGCCTGGTCGCAGATGATGCGGTTGAATTGTCGCGTACAGCGCCTCACGCCATTGATGGGCATTGTCCTGAACTGTTGCGCAATATGCTCGAGGTCCGTGGCTTGGGACTGCTAAATATCCGAACGATTTTTGGTGAAACTTCCGTCCGACGTAAAATGAAACTCAAACTGATCGTGCACCTCGTTCGCGCGACTGCACAGGACAAGTTTGAGCGCCTACCCTTACAAGACATGACGCAAGATATGCTGGGTTGTCCAATTCGTAAAGTGATGCTCCAAGTGGCCGCAGGCCGTAACCTAGCCGTCCTTGTTGAAGCCGCCGTACGAAATACAATTCTTAAGTTGCGCGGCATTGATACGCTAGCCGAGTTTATGGAGCGCCAATCTGCCGCGATCGCGCAAGGACAAGATTGATATGTCACCACTCAAAGTCGTGCTTCTGACAGGAATTTCTGGTTCTGGCAAATCCGTTGCGCTGCGCATGCTCGAAGATGCCGGCTATGTTTGTGTCGATAATCTGCCCCTTAAATTTCTTCAAGAATTCATCACATCAGTGCGAGATGAGGCCGCGAACCGCATTGCTGTCTCGATTGATGTCCGATCCCCGGGAGAGCTCGCTGAAATACCTGCAGTGATTAGCGCCTTAAAAGTGGCTCATACAGAGTTTCGCCTGATATTTTTAGATGCCGACAATGAAACGCTCGTGCATCGTTATTCTGAGTCACGCCGACGCCACCCTTTGGCAGAACGTCGGGCTCAAAAGGGGTTGAGTGCATCCCTCGAAGAATGCTTTCAAATGGAGCGCGACCAACTCAGTGACCTCCGTAACCTCGGTCATGTCATCGATACTTCTGGCTTGATGCCAGGTCAATTGCGCGCCTGGATCCGTGATCTCATTCGTGCAGATCGCAATCCCTTACTTCTCACCTTTGAGTCTTTTGCCTTCAAAGAGGGTGTCCCGCGCGACGCGGATTTGATGTTTGATGTGCGATGTCTCCCAAACCCACACTACAACCCAGCACTTCGGCCGTTAACAGGCAAAGATCAACCAGTTGCCAATTGGCTTAAAAGCTTTGCAGATGTCGAGCAGATGGTCGATGACATCGAGGGATTTATCCGCAAATGGCTACCGCGCTACACCGAAGATACGCGAAGCTATCTTACCGTCGCAATTGGCTGTACAGGCGGCAAACACCGCTCGGTCTATATTGTCGAGTCCCTTGCTAAGCGTTTTACGCCGCAACAACATCTCCTAGTGCGGCATCGTCATCTCCCTGAGATGATCGAATGAGTGTCAGCTGGCCTCGTCTCTGGCGTGCGCTGAGCATTTGCTTGCTTTGCGGACTCATTGCCGCCTGCGGTTCTCGCAAGGGGGGGGGCTATTACAAGGATGATGGCCCAGGAGACAACCCTCCAGCGGATCTCGATCGCGTCCCCGATGCCGTCCCAAAAATTGAACCACTTGCTCGAGGGCCTAATCGTCCCTATGTGGCGCTTGGAAAGAGCTTCACCCCTGATACAAGTGGCCGCCCCTACCGGGCTCAGGGCCGCGCCTCGTGGTATGGCAGAAAGTTTCATGGCAAACCCACCTCGAACGGCGAACGTTATGACATGTATGGCATGACGGCCGCCCATCCAACATTGCCGATCCCAAGCTACGTACGTGTAACGCGTGTCTCTACAGGTAAAACGGTGATCTTGCGTGTCAACGATCGTGGGCCCTTTCTCGCCAGCCGAGTCATTGACTTATCGTATGTTGCAGCACATAAGCTCGGTGTGGTGGCACCCGGTAGCGCCGAGGTGATTGTTGAGCGCATCATGCCGGATGAAATTCGTGCCGGGCGTGCCCAAGCAATGGCCCCTGTGCCTGCCCCGCCGCCTCTGCCGGTAGCGGCTTCCATGCCACCACCTCAAGCACCACCTCCGATTCAAGTAGCGGCTATAACCGCATCACCAGGCATAACTGCCCGCGCAACCCTCGCAGGTGTTTTCTATTTACAGGCTGGTGCGTTCAGTGACCCCGCGCGAGCACAATCCATGGCTTCAGAGCTCAATGGAAAAGTGCCCACCGATCTAGGTGCAACAGTCAATATTGAGCAAAGCTCAAGCAATTTATATAGAGTACGAATTGGGCCATTTGCCAATAGAGAAGCCGCCACTCAAGCAAGTGAGCGCTTGAGAGATAGTTCAGGCTTGCCCACGAGTCTTTCTACCCAGTAATTTCAGTCTGACTCGCGCTGAGATTTGCGCGCCAAGGCCCGCGCATACAAGGCATCACGGGGCTGGCCAGTTGCCTTGGCAGCGACTCGCGCCACATCGCGCACGGACATTGTCTCCAGTAAAGCATCGAGCCAAGCATCTATTGCGGCGCTCTCCTCTAGCTCCAGATCCTCATCCTGCTCCAAGATCAGCGGGTGAATAATCACAACGTATTCGCCCTGCTCGCGATGCGCATCTGCAACTAACCACGCAGCGGCCTCTGAGAGCGGCATCGTTGCGATTTCTTCGAAACGTTTGGTCAGCTCACGGGCAAAGGTCACCTTGCGTGCCGCGCCCATGACCGCCAAAAGATCATTTGTACTGGCAACAATGCGATGCGGTGCCTCGTAAAAAACTGTGGCCGCAGGTAACTGCGTCCACTGTCGAAGCCAACGCTGCCTAGCCGATGATTTCGTCGGTGCAAACCCAGCGAATACAAAACCAGGTGACGCATCTGTGGTGACGCCTGTGGCCATTAACGCAGTGATCAGGGCACTCGCGCCAGGTAAAGGAATCACTCGCAAACCCGCCTCGCGCACCGCCTGCACAACCAAACCGCCGGGGTCACTAACGGCAGGAGAACCCGCATCGGACACGAGGGCCACACGCTGCCCCGACTGAATCCTATCAACGATATTTGCAGCGGCGCTGATTTCATTGTGTCGATGGGCCGCTATCAGCGGCGTTCCGATTCCCCAGGCTTCTAACAAATTTTTACTTGCCCGTGTGTCTTCGGCAGCAATGACATCTGCTTTGTTCAAAGCATGCCAAGCGCGCAAACTCAAATCACCTAAATTCCCAATGGGCGTTGCCACCACATACAAGGTATGGGTGGGCCACTGCTGTCCCTCCATGCGCCCGCTCAATCGAC
Source organism: uncultured Burkholderiaceae bacterium (assembly GCA_963926265.1). Lineage (GTDB taxonomy): Bacteria > Pseudomonadota > Gammaproteobacteria > Burkholderiales > Burkholderiaceae_B > Zwartia. Next base: position 31,440 of record CAWUWN010000028.1, on the reverse strand, counting down.
TCCAGACCTCTGGTGGCGGATCGAACAGGGGATTTTCGGACATTCCGGATTGGCTGACATCATTCATTGTGTCAGTGTAGTCCGCCAACGCATACTTCGCCACGAAGAAGAGAGCCTAATGCCCCCCAGCCCTACCCCAGACTTGGCTGCCTTTTTGATTGCAGAAACAGCGCAAAAACGCGCGGTGATTGCCAGACGACGCCGACAAAGACGCTTAGCACTCAAACGCAGCTCGCCCGACATCCCCCCCGACCCCGAAGCCTCTTCACGCAGCGCGCGCCAACTGATCGGCGACCGCTACGAGGCGCTTGCCTGGGAATTCATGAGTCGTGAAGGCTACCGTTTACTGGGTCGGCAGCTCTCTTGCCCGCTTGGCGAACTCGATCTCGTGGTGCATGACGACGAAACACTGGTTTTTATCGAGGTGCGCTATCGTCGCAGCAACCGGTTCGGCGGGGCCGCAGCTAGTATCACTCAGGCAAAGCAGGAACGACTCTTAAAAGCCATTTATTGGTGGCTGCCCAAACTGGCCAAGCTGTCTTTTGCCGGTCGAATGCCAATCTGCCGAATCGACTTCGTCGCCTTTGAACAAGAGACCTTAATCTGGCATCGCGACGCCCTGCGCCTGAGCCTAGATAAGTGAGATAATTAAGCATCTCAAACTTGTTGAATGCTATGGACCTTGCCCATCACCTTGCCGCTCACTTTGAGGACAACATCGCCGCGACTCGCCGCAGCATGGAAACACTCGCCGCTCCAGTTTCGCATGCGATCGACTTGTGCTTTGGCTGCGTCACCAATAATGCAAAAATCTTAGCGTGCGGCAACGGTGGCTCAGCCGCTGATGCACAGCACTTTATTGCGGAGCTTGTTGGACGCTTTGAACGAGATCGTCTACCTTTGGCGGGTGTTGCACTCAATACCGATACCTCCATCATGACGGCTGTTGGCAACGACTACGGCTTTGATCAAATTTTTTCACGACAAATCAATGCTCTCGGACAACCCGGAGATGTACTTGTCGCGATTTCAACAAGTGGCAACTCTGCTAATGTCATGCTTGCAATTCAGGCTGCGCACGAGCGTGAAATGCGCGTCATTGCCATGACAGGCAAAGGAGGCGGTCAGATCAAGGATATGTTGCTCCACAACGATATACATCTGTGCGTCCCGCATGACCGTACCATGCGCATTCAAGAAGTCCATATCTTGCTGTTGCACATTCTGTGCGATGGTATCGACACCCTATTGCTTGGAGATCCCGTATGAATCTAACTCGACAATTCGTCCGTCCTTTGATCGTATGTGCGGCATTGCTTGGAGCAGGCTCGATACTCACAGCTTGCGTACCTCTGCTTATCGGCGGCGTTGCTGCCACAACAGGTGCGTTGGTCGTTGATCGGCGCACCATTGGAGAGCAAGTCGAGGACAAGTCGATCGAACTCAAAATTGGTGGTCAATTTCGCGCCAACTTTGGTGATGCGGTCCGCTCTACGGTCACTGTATACGATGGCGTAGTTTTGCTGACGGGCGATACGATTAGCGTTGAGTTTAAAAATAGAGCGACTGAAATCGCGCGCAAAGTAGAAAATGTCAAATCTGTCTCTAATCAGCTTGACGTCGTCAAACAACTAGCCCCCTTTAGTGTCGTGAGCAACGACATTTGGATTACCTCAAAAGTGATGACGATTTTAGCCACGACTAAAGACATTCCTTCGCGCACGATTGTTGTGACAACCGATCGTAGCGTGGTTTATCTCATGGGACTCGTCACACAACAGGAGGGTGATTTGGCCGCCAAAGCTGCCTCCCAAGTCAGCGGTGTCAAGCGTGTTGAAAAACTATTCCAGATCATTACTCCAGCAGATGCCAAGCGTCTCGATGACGCAGCACGTGGGGGCAGCAGCAGCACTCAGTCCACGACACCTCTTGGAGAAAACTCATCTAGCAGAACGGGTGGAATGAGCGGAGATACGCCGCCTGTTGGTGGCGCACAAGCAATGCCCATCCAATGAAAAAACTAGTTGCGCTCATTCTCTTGGCAACAGTGGGTGGACTGACAGCTTGGTTTGTCAGTACCCGCTCGACGCCTGCGCCTGACGTGACATTTACAACCCTATCTGGAAAACCTCTCGCGCTCTCCGAATTACGCGGCAAGGTTGTGTTGGTCAAGTTCTGGGCGACGAGCTGCGTGAGCTGTATTGCTCAGATGCCTGACAACATCGAAAACTATGAGACTTATCACAACAAAGGTTTGGACATCGTCGCCGTTGCGATGCAATATGACCCGGCCAATTATGTGATTAACTTTGTGGAAACACGCAAACTCCCTTTCACTGTTGCGCTGGATACACAGGGAAAGGTCGCAAAAGCCTTCGGTGACGTCAAACTGACTCCCATAGCCTTCCTGATCGATAAAAATGGCAATATCATCAAACGCTATTTGGGTCTCTATGACAAAAATGAATTACGTCAGTCGATTGAAAAAGCATTGGCGGGTTAAATCCGCCTCACGATAAAAATACCAATACCTTTCCCTTTCAACGCTTGCTCATCCATGTTGCATCCACCAAATGACTAGTCAGCCCCCCTCTGCCTCCATGCCACCCGAAGTCTTCGCGAAAGTACTCTCCGAGAGCCTTCCGTACATCAAACACTTTCATGGAAAAACAATTGTCATCAAATACGGTGGCAATGCGATGACTGAAGAAGTACTTCAGCGAAGCTTCGCCCATGATGTGGTTTTACTGAAGCTCATTGGACTCAATCCGATCGTAGTCCATGGCGGTGGCCCGCAGATTGACGAAGCGCTTCGCCGCATTGGCAAAAAAGGAACCTTCATTCAAGGTATGCGCGTCACTGATGCCGAAACGATGGAAGTCGTCGAGTGGGTGCTAGGCGGTCAAGTTCAGCAGGACATCGTCTTGATGATTAATGAGGCTGGAGGAAAAGCGGTAGGTCTCACCGGCAAAGACGGCTGCCTGATTCAGGCACGCAAAAAAATGATGCCCAATAAGGACGACCCAGCCAATCCGCTTGATATCGGCTATGTGGGCGATATCGAGCATGTTGAGCCTGCAGTAGTTAAAGCTTTGCAAGACGATCAGTTTATTCCTGTCATCTCTCCTATCGGTTACGGCAAAGATGGCCTGGCTTACAACATCAATGCCGACGTTGTCGCCGGAAAAATGGCCGAAGTCTTGGGCGCAGAAAAGCTTCTGATGATGACCAATACGCCTGGGGTGCTCGACAAAGACGGCCAGCTCCTGCGCAGCTTGTCCGCCAAAACAATCGATGACCTTTTCGCTGACGGCACAATTTCGGGTGGCATGTTGCCCAAAATCTCCTCTGCCTTGGATGCCGCGCGTCATGGCGTGAAATCTGTGCACGTCGTAGACGGACGTGTCCCACATTGTTTGCTGCTCGAGATCCTGACGGATCGCGGTGTCGGCACAATGATCACTTCAGAGTGATTCAAACGCGGTTCGCGCCCCATGCACCGATTCGCACGCGGCGTGCCCGCGTGCATACTCCTGTGCGGACCTCAGCCGTCTCCAAAGCCAAAGAGCGCGTATGGTTATTTGATCTCGACAATACCTTGCACGATACGTCATACAAGATTTTTCCCGCAATCAATCTTGGTATGACAGCGGCGGTCATGGAGAGTCTTGCTGTTGATGAAACGACTGCCAATGAGCTGCGAACCACTTACTGGAAGCGCTACGGGGCAACAATGATTGGCCTCGTTCGTCACCACAATGTCGACCCGCATCAGTTTCTCCACCGCAGCCATGACTTTGATGTCGCCCCCTTAGTTAAAGCCGAGCGGGGACTCGCACAAAAATTACGCCGCCTGCCAGGACGCAAAATTCTAGTCACAAATGCGCCGCTGCATTATGCGCGTGCTGTCATGAAACACCTCAAGATCTTGCGATGTTTTGATGGCTTTTGGGCGATTGAACAAATGCAGATTCACGGACACTTTCGTCCCAAACCCTCTGTCTCACTAATGCGGCATATACTGGCTCACGAAGGCATCCATCCAAGACGCGCCGTACTTGTTGAGGACACCACCGCAAACCTTCGCGGAGCCAGGCATGCAGGCTTGCGCACTGTCCATGTCTTTCACCCTGCCACGCCTGCTGCAAAAGAAAAAAGAGGGCGCCCCAACTACGTTGACTTGCGGGTAAACTGTGTGGGAGATGTATTGTTGCAAAAGCGCATGCTGCAGGGTCTAGCGCTCTAAATACGACCCGCGATTTTTCCACCTTAACTGCTCACTCTGGACGCAAGTGTATGTCGGTCAAAACGGGCGAACGCAAACACCAGATTCTGCAAACACTCGCAGAAATGCTCGAACAACCTCGGGCGGCACGCATCACCACCGCCGCACTGGCTGCAAAAATGCAGCTCTCCGAGGCTGCGCTTTACAGACATTTCGCCAGTAAAGCCCAGATGTTTGAGGGCTTATTCGAGTTCATCGAAACAACCATCTTCACGCTTGTCAATCAGATTGTGGCCACCGAGCCCAATGGTGTCGAACAAGCCCGCAAAATTGCCATCATGCTGTTGACCTTTGCGGAGCGCAACAAAGGCATGACCCGGATGCTATCTGGAGACGCGCTGGTGACTGAGGACGAAAGGCTTCAAGGGCGCGTGACACAAATCACCGATCGAATCGAAGCTGTTTTTAAACAATCATTGAGACATGCGGTGACGACCGGCGATCTAAACGCTTCGCTTGAAATCACACCGCTCGCAGTTGCACTCACGCACATCGTATTGGGAAGCTGGCTCAGATTTGCGCAAAGCGGATGGCAAGCAATCCCTTCCACGCATATGCACGCTCAACTCAAACTGCTGTTAGATCCACGCACTTAAGCGCGCCCCAAACAAACTGGACAAGCGGGATCGCGCTTGACGCGCACGCTATGCCACTGCATATCAAAGGCATCTAGCATCAGCAAGCGCCCTTTGAGTGTCTTTCCTACACCTGCAATCACTTTGATGGCCTCAGCCGCCTGCATGCTGCCAATGATGCCGACAAGCGGTGCAAACACGCCCGTAGTTGAGCAGCTTAAGGCCTCAACATCTTCCGCCTCAGGAAATAGACAGTGATAGCACGGCGCATCTGGATCTCGCGGATCAAAGACGCTAATTTGTCCGTCAAAACGAATCGCTGCACCCGAAACAAGGGGCTTACAGTGCTCCACGCATGCTTTGTTGACGGCATGGCGGGTTGCAAAATTATCCGTGCAGTCCAGCACGACATCGACAGTTGCAATTTCGGCCTGCAAATCTTCAGGCCCCATTCTATTTGTCCGGACCTCGACCACAATATCTGGATTTAAATCCAGCATGGCTTGACGCCCAGACTCAGCTTTAAGCATGCCGACTCGCGCGTCAACGTGTAGGATCTGGCGCTGCAAATTACTCAATTCAATCGTATCGTGATCTGCCAAAACAATTTGCCCGACACCTGCAGAGGCGAGGTATAAAGCGGCGGGCGAACCCAACCCCCCCGCACCCACCACCAACACACGGGCAGCCAGCAACTTTTCCTGGCCTTCTATGCCAAACTCATCAAGCAAGATGTGTCTGGCATAACGCAATAGTTGGTTGTCTTTCATTTACCTTTGACAGTCCCTCCAGCAGGCTCGGTGCTGGCAGTCTTGGGACGTGGAACGGCCTTCTTGATAGGTTTGCCCTCAAGGAAGTTCAAGGCCTGATTCAACTGGAAATCTTCGGGCGTACCAAACTGGAAGATCTTGTTGGTATCGGCCAGAGGAGCTTCCTCTTCTTTTGCCTTCAGAGCGGGCTCTGGCTGGTCAAGACGATTATTGCTCAAGTGGCGCTTGAGATCTGCTTCACGTGACATCCTGAATAAATCGCCTTCAGCAGTATCCGCGACAACGATGTCGGGCATGATGCCTGTTGCCTGAATCGACCGTCCCTTGGGCGTGTAATAGCGTGACGTGGTTAGCTTAATCGCTGTTGTCTCTGAAATAGGCAAAATTACTTGTACAGAGCCTTTTCCAAACGTGCGATTACCCATGATCGTGGCGCGCTTATGATCTTGCAAAGCACCCGCCACAATTTCGGATGCGGAGGCTGAACCGACGTTCACAAGTACAACCATCGGAACAGTCTTAGCCCAAGCAGGCAAGCCAGACAAATAGTCACGCTCGCCACGCGCATAGTCTGCCGGATTGGATAAGTATTTTTGTTTTGAATCCGGCGCGCGACCATCTGTGGAAACGACGAGAGTATCGGGCTTGAGAAACGCCGCAGATACTCCAATGGCACTCGTTAACAAGCCGCCTGGATCGTTCCGCAAATCTAAAATCAAACCACGGGGCGCACCTTTTTCACCAAGCTCCTTCAAGTGACGCACGAGATCGGCACCTGTTTTTTCTTGGAACTGAGCAATCCGCACGTAGCCAATATTGTCTTGCAACATCTTGCTACGCACGCTGCGCACCCGAATCGTATCTCGGATAATTTTGATAATAATTGGCTGCGTCTGTCCTTGGCGAGCAATCGTCAGCGTGATGGGGGTTTTGACCGGGCCGCGCATCATTTTGACGGCATCGGTCAGCGATAAGCCTTTGGTCGAGGTGTCGTTAATTTTGGTGATGACATCTCCTGCGCGAATGCCAGCACGCGCAGCGGGCGTGTCCTCAATCGGGGAGATCACCTTGACCATGCCGTCTTCGGTACCAACCTCGATCCCCAAGCCCCCAAACTCGCCTTGAGTCGCGCTCTGCATTTCTTTGAATGCATCAGCATCGAGATAAGCAGAGTGTGGGTCTAAGTCTGACAACATGCCGGAAATCGCGCCGCTGATCAGTTTTTTGTCAGGTACAGATTCGACGTAGTTGTTTTTAATCGCAGAAAATACGCTCGAGAACTGTCTCAGTTCGTCGAGAGGCAAAGGAGTTCCGCGCTGAGCGACCGCGCTCAGCCCTACGCTCAACAGCACGCCTGCGATCACACCGACGGAAACTAAACCTAAACTACGAATTTTGCGAGTGCTCATGCACATTCCCGAGTTGAATGCCAATCAAACTAAAAAATTAAAGAAATCGTAATGGCCTGAGGGACAAATAACAATCCCAAACTCGCCAATCATCAGCGAGACAAAAATACCAAGGGATCAACGGCAGCGCCGCGATGTCTGATTTCGAAGTATAGGGCTGAATTCACCTGTCCACCCGTACTTCCTGCTAGCGCTACGGTATCTCCTGCCCGAACTACATCGCCGACCTGCTTGAGTAAGCTCTGGTTATAAGCGTAAACGCTCAAATATTGCTCACCGTGGTCCAAAATCAGCAAATTGCCAAACCCCCTCAGCCAGTTGGCATAGACCACTGTGCCGCCCCCTACAGCCTGAACCGGCGCCCCATCAGCCGCCTTTATCAAAACACCTCGCCACATCCCACCTTCGGGTCGGTCAGTTCCAAATCGCGCCATGACTGTCCCTCTAAGAGGCCAGCGCAAGCCTTTTTTCAGTCCTTCACCCGACAGCGGTGTGGATGCGGCCTCTGCTGTGCGAGAGGTCTGCGCTCGCTCTTGCTCTTGCGCAGCAAGACGGGCGCGCTCAATCTGCTGCGCCTCTTGCGCCAACTCAGCTCGCTGAGCTTGCTCGGCGCGCTTTGTTTCGAGAGCCTGCCTTGTCTCATCGGCCTTTTTAGCAGCCTGAATTTGCCCTCCTAAGCTATCAATCAATCCGCCTAGTCGCTGATCGTCCTGCCCCAGACGAACAGCTTCGGAACGTTGCGCTTGCAGTTGTCCTTCAATGCGAGCGAGCACCGTTGCCCGCTCCTTTTTTTGCGCCTCGAGCACACTTCGCTGCTGCGTTGTTTCAGCGACAAGCTGTGAAACCTCTTTCTGACGCGCATCCAATCTTGTCTCAAGCTGAGCAAGACGCTCGATCTCAGTCTTGAGCTCAGCCACTTTTTTGGCACGAGCCTGTGAAACATAATCCAAATAAGCCAAATTACGACTCAGCGCCTGAGGATCATCTCCAGACAAGAGTGCGGCCCACGGGGATAGTCCGCTGGCGTATTGACGACGTAATTGCTCGGACAGCTCTTCGCGTAGCTGCGTTAGCGAGCTCTGCTGACGCTGAATCTGCTTTTTCAAGGCCTCGAGCTCAGCGCGTGCCTTGTTGAGCTGTATTGCGAGATCATTGAGCCGTCGTGTGGTTTGTGAAATCGCTATTTCAGAAACTTTGAGAGCATCCGCAGCCTCTTTGCGCAAGGCTTCCCGAGCATCTAGTTCCTTTTGCAGGGCTTGGATACGAGAACGCAAATCAGCCCGTTGCCGCTCGGTCGCGGTCAGGCGGTTGGCCAAATCATCGGGGGTCGATGCAGCCAAGGGGGCACCCGCCAAGGCCAGCCAAGCGATCGCCACACACCACCCGCGCATCGCCAGACGCATGCAATTAATCCTTTTTCGCCTTGCCTTGAGCTTCGACGGCAGCCATTGCCGCTGCGATTTCCGCCGGATCACCCAGATAATAGTGACGAATCGGGCGTAAATCCTTGTCAAGCTCGTATACCAAGGGTTGTCCAGTCGGGATATTTAAATGCACGATTTCCTCCTCGGACACTTGATCAAGATGCTTGATCAAGGCGCGCAAACTATTGCCATGCGCGGAAATCATCACACGACGTCCAGCCCGAATCGCAGGCGCAATCGTCTCATCCCAAAAGGGCAGCACGCGTTCGACAGTGTCCTTTAGACACTCTGTCGCCGGCAATTGCTGGGGAGTCAGACGCGCATAGCGTGGGTCAAACTTTGGGTGCCTGGGATCATCCAACCCGAGGGGATTGGGGGCAATCGCATAGGCGCGTCGCCAGATCAACACCTGCTCATCGCCATATTGCGCGGCCGTTTCAGCCTTGTTCAGCCCCTGAAGTGCCCCATAATGGCGCTCGTTGAGACGCCAATTGTTGTGAACGGGCAAATACATGGCATCCATCGCGTCCAGTGCAATCCAAAGCGTACGAATGGCGCGCTTGAGCACCGAGGTAAAGGCGATGTCGAATACGTAGCCCTGATCTTTGAGCATTTGACCCGCTTTACGCGCCTGTTCCCGCCCAAGATCGGTCAGATCCACGTCGGTCCAGCCCGTAAAACGATTTTCGAGATTCCATTGGCTTTCGCCGTGACGCATCAATACAATTTTATACATGTCAGACACAGGTTAAAGTGTGGATAAAACATCATTTTATAATTGTCTGAGTCATATCTCATAACCCACCCCAAATTAGGGGTGTCACTGCCTTTTTGGATACACCGTGGATTTCTTTTTTAGTCAAAATAACCTGCTGTTAATTGGCGTTGCCTTAGTCTCAGGCCTTGCGCTCGCCTGGCCCATGATACAAAGCAAGCGTGCGGGTGCCAGTATCACCTGCACGCAAGCCGTGCAAATGCTGAATCATCAGCATGCCATCGTGATCGATATTCGCCCAACCGAAGCCTTTCATGCAGGCCATATCCTGCACGCCCGAAGCATTCCAGCGGCCGAAATCGAGAAAAAAGCGACTAATTTGCCGAAAAATAAACCCTTGATTGTGGTGTGTGATTTCGGCCGAACTGCCGGAGGCGCTGCGGTCCGCCTGCGCGCACTTGGCTTTACCGAAGTCAGTGTGTTGGGCGGGGGCATGCGCGCCTGGTCTACAGCCGGCATGCCGCTGACCACAAAATAATCTCAACCGGAGTCCTGCACATGAACAAAGTCGTGATGTACACCACAGGCTATTGCCCTTTCTGTAACCGTGCAGAAATGCTACTCAAGCAACGCGGTGTCGCTGAAATCGAAAAGATTCGAATTGACGAAGACATCGCTCAACGCACTCTGATGATGGAGCGAACTGGACGACGGACAGTCCCACAAATTTATATTGGTGATACCCATGTGGGTGGTTTTGACGATTTATCCGCATTGGATAAAGAAGGAAAACTCTTGCCGCTACTCAACAGTTAATCCCTTACTCTCTTTTTACTGCCTTTAGGGCGATTGATACACGCAGTCATCGAATCGCTCTTTCTTAGCCTTTACTGGAAAATTTCATGGCCGAACAAAATACACAAGCTGACAATGCACCATCGTTTAACATGCAGCGCGTCTACCTCAAAGACCTCTCTCTTGAGATGCCCAACGCACCCAGTATTTTCCTGGAACAAGACGCACCTGAAGTCGAAGTGTCAATCAATATCGGCGGTCAAGCTCTGGCCGAAACAGTCTTCGAATCAACTGTGACTGTCACAGTGACCACGCGCATCAAAGACAAAGTTTTGTATTTGGTCGAAGCTACTCAGGCGGCGATTTTCGAAATGGTCAATATCCCAGCTGAGCAAATCGATCCCTTGATGGGCATCGTGTGTCCGACCATGCTCTACCCTTACCTGCGTTCTAACATCGCCGATGCGATCACACGCACCTCGCTGCCACCGATCCACTTGGCTGAGGTCAATTTTCAAGCCCTGTATGAGCAACGCTTGGCTCAGGCTTCCCAAGAAGCCGAAGCTGCGCCCGAAGATTCAGGCTTAATTTTGCCTCCCGGCGTCACCCGCCAGTAAACCCTTGCGCTTGAAATTCTGGCGACGCGACTAAGCGATGACCACTCAAAAATCTGACCATCCTCTGCGCCCCGTCGCAGTATTGGGTGCAGGCGCATGGGGGACTGCACTCGCCTGTGCAGCAAGTCGACTGGCACCCACCATCTTGTGGGCGCGCAACGCTTCGTTAGCAGATCAACTCAACAAATCTAGAGAAAATGCGCAGTACCTTCCGGGCATTACGCTGCCCGCTCAGCTTTTATTGACTGCCAATCTTGACGAAGCGCTCGCGCATGCGCAAGCCAAAGGAACAGGTACCGCAGGTCTATTGATTCTGGGCGTCCCGCTCGCGGGGCTGCGAGCCCTCTGTACTGAACTCGGTGAGAAACTCTCACAGCAACTTTCCACACAATCCTCATCCTCGCCTCAACCGCTTGTTGGGATTGTTTGGACATGCAAGGGGCTCGAAGCCGAAAGCGGCAAGCTACCGAGTGAAATTGCACACGAAGCGCTGAGCGCCGTACCAAACATCCCAACCGGCGTGCTCTCAGGTCCCTCTTTTGCGCGCGAAGTGGCGCAAGGACTCCCTGTCGCCCTTACGATCGCTAGCCACGATGCAGCACTTCGCCGAGCGACCATCTCGGCCCTGCACGGAGGCTCTATGCGGGTCTATGCCAATCAAGATGTCATTGGTGTTGAAGTTGGTGGGGCACTCAAAAATATCATGGCGATTGCCAGTGGCATTGGCGAAGGGCTTGGCCTCGGCACCAATGCTCGTGCCGCACTGATCACCCGTGGTTTGACTGAAATGACCCGCTTTGGTGAGGCGCTGGGTGCGCAGAGCGCCACGTTTTCTGGCCTAACTGGTCTCGGCGATCTCATTCTCACCGCGACCGGCGACCTGTCACGCAACCGTCAAGTGGGCATCGCAATCGGACAGGGTCAGTCCTTGAGTGAGATCCTGGCAACAGGACTGACCGCAGAGGGTGCGCGCTGTGCTCAGGCCGTTCTTCAGCGCGCCACACAACTTGGCGTTGAGCTTCCCATCACACATGCCGTGTGTGAGGTCCTTTACCAAGGTGTTGCGCCTTTCGAAGCGGTCTCCCGCTTGCTCTCGCGTGTCGCCAAGACCGAATAACCGAAGAGGTCTCCAATGTCTTTCGCCCCTCGTTCCTGCATGTCAATCAACGCTCACCTCGCAAGGCGCTTGATTGATCTCCTCGCTCTTTTTCTAGTGGCAACAGCAATCACGGCGTTGAGTCCCGCCAACGCTCAAGCTGCTTGGCCTTCTGAGCGACCGATTCACCTGATTGTGCCATTCCCTGCAGGAACCTCGCCCGATTTGTTGGCGCGTACCTTGGCTGCACCACTGGCCAAGAAACTCGGACAAAGTATTGTCATTGAAAATAAACCTGGCGGGGGTGGCAACATCGGCACCCGCTTTGTGGCACGCGCTCCTGCTGATGGCTACACGTTGCTCTACACCATTAACGGACCACTCGTCACAGCACCGACTCTTTACAAAAAAACACTTGGTTACAACCCGACTCAAGATCTTGCCCCCATTACCTTGGTGGCCACAAGTCCAAATGTGCTTATCGTCAATGCGAGCTTCAGTGGCAATACAGTCGAGGATTTTGTAAAGCAAGCCAAGCAACAAGCTGGGCGCTGGAACTACGGCTCAGTGGGTCCCGGCAGTGCTTCTCATCTGGCCATGGAGCTCTTTAAAAAACAAGCAGGGTTTCAGATCGCGCATATTCCCTACAACGGCTTTCCACAAGTGACGACGGCGGTGATTGCACAAGACATCCAAGCGGCGTTCATGGTGCCTGCGATCGCAATGACTCAAGTCAAAAGCGGTAAAGTCAAAGCCTTGGGTATCACGAGCAAAACGTCGATCGCCTCTTTGCCAGGCGTTCCCTCACTTGCAGACCAAGGCTTCGCTGAGTTTGAGGCGATTTCTTGGAATGCCATGCTTGCGCCTGCTGGCACGCCCGCCCCGATTATTAAACGCCTCAACACCGAGCTTGTCGCGCTTTTACACAGCACCGAGATCAAAGAAAAATTTGCGGCTCAGTATTTTTCGGCTATTGGATCGAGCCCAGCTGAGCTTACACAGCTGATTCAAAATGAGCAGCGCCGTTGGAATGCAGTGATCGACACGCTGAAACTTTCTTTAGACTGAGTCCCGCAGGCGCCTGACGTTAGACTGCCCCTGGGTAGCCTTGCTGACGCCAAGCCTCAAACACGACAACCGCAACTGCGTTGGAGAGATTGAGGCTACGCTGCCCCACTAGCATCGGCAGGCGCACGCGCTGAGCAGGCTCGAACAATGCCATTTGCTGGGCGGAGAGACCTGCCGTTTCACGACCAAATACAAAAACGTCCCCCTCGCGCAAACTCACCTCGCTCACGAGTTGTGTCGCCTTGGTGGTCATAGCAAACACCCGTTCCGCGGGGGCTCCCGTCGCCGCAATGGCAAGCTCGAGGCTATCGTGCACCTTGACCGGCTGCCATTCGTGATAATCAAGACCTGCGCGCTTAAGACGCGTGTCATCAATTTCAAAACCAAGGGGGCGAACAAGATGCAAGCGAGCGCCCGTATTGGCACACAAACGGATCACATTGCCCGTATTGGGCGGGATTTCAGGCTGAACAAGGATGACATCAAACATGGGCGCTATTTTGCCAGAGTCCGAGCCGCGACCAAAGCCACCACACCTTGAGCGCCTGCTTGCAGCAATTTTTCTGAGACCTCTTCTAGCGTGCTTCCCGTTGTCATGACATCATCCACCAAACCCACCCAGCCACATTTAAGCGAAATAGGCACCGCATATAACCCCCGGACACTCAGCTGACGCGCGCGCCAGTCCAACGTTTTTTGGCGAGGCGTTTCTCTTGTCCGCTGTAACCATGCGCCGCGCAACGGCACACCGCTCAAGCTCGCCAGTTCGCGGGCAATTTCGACAGCAGGATTAAAGCCCCGCTGCAAAATTCCGTCACGGCTTGAAGGGATCGGCACCAAGGCGTCGAGCACGGGCAAGGATGGGCAAACAGACTGCATATTGCGCCACAATAGTCTGGCAAACAGACCCGCCTGCGTGAGCTGGCCCTGCGCTTTAAATCTGCGTATGAGTTGATCGCCTGGCGCAGCAAAATAAATGCCCGCCACCGCCCGTGCATAGCCCCTAGGGCGCTGGATACATGGTGAACACAGGCTTCGCACTGCTCCAGCGAACGCCGGTGCAACCGCCGCATCCTGATACAAACAACGTGCGCAGTGTATGCGTGCGTCAAAGTCGAATCTGACATCGTTTTCGCAGGCAAGGCAAAGATCCCCACCAAGCGCTTCCAAACCACATAAAGGACATGGCGCACGAAGTAATCGTCGAATTCTTTCTCGAATAGAGTACATTTTCATACCTCCTGCGCGCATTCTCCCCCTCGCGCTGCACGTTTTTTGTAAAGCTATGACAACAACATCCACGCCCACTCGCTTGCCACTCAATTCCGAACACGTTCTGCGACAGTTCAATCGTAGAGGGGATCTTAGCGATGCACAGTTTTTGTATGGTGAAGTAGCACGCCGCATGGACGAACGCCTCCGACTGGTTCGTCTGGATCCCACACAAATGCTGGATGCGGGCTGCGGTGCGGGGGCGCAAATCTCTCTGCTACATACGCGCTATCCCAACGCGCACCTCATTGGGCAAGATCACAATGCTGGCTTGCTCTCACTTGCACAACAACGCGCGCACAAGATTTTTCCGCATGGCTGGCGTGAGTGGATGAGGCGCATAGGCGGACGACCCGCCCCCGTCTCGTGGATCACCCGCGATTTGGCAGAAACCGGCCTGCCCCCAGAGTCCATTGATCTTGTCTGGTCCAACCTTGCATTGCATTGGCATCCAGCTCCCCACGAGGTCTTGCAAGAATGGGGACGGATCATTCGCCCGAATGGTCTAGTCTTTTTTTCTTGTTTTGGTCCCGCAACGATGCAGGAACTTAGGCAAGCGCTCGTGTCAGCGAATCTCTCCACGGCCACACCCAGTTTTGTCGATATGCATGACTTTGGGGATTTACTGATCGAAAAGGGCTTTGCAGATCCCGTGATGGATCAAGAGGTGCTCACACTGACTTACCCGACGCCAGCAAAGCTCTTGCAAGATGTGAAAAGCCTCGGCGGCAATCCTGCATTAGGTAGGAGGGCAGGCTTGACTTCCCGTCACTGGCGCGAGCGCCTGCTTGAGGCGCTTGAGCTTCAACGCCAACCCGATGGGCGCTTACACCTGACAGTCGAAGTCGCGTACGGCCACGCCTGGCGTAGTGCTGCGCGACGCGGCCAGGCCGGTGAAACGCGCATCAGCGTGAGCGCGATTCAGAGGAAATCAGCCGGCAAATGAAATATAAGCTTTGTAAGACATATAGCCAGCCAGACCAAACAACAAAAAGGCAAAAATACGCTTCAGTGTTTTAACTGGCAAATTGTGTGCGGCGCGTGCACCGACAGGTGCCATCAACACACTAGAGATTGCCAAAATAATCAGAGCAGGCCAGTAGATGTAGCCAACCATTTCAAAGGGTAATCCTTCCTTATGCCAGCCTGACCAGACATAACCAATCGTGTTTGCCAGCGCAATGGGGAATCCCAGAGCCGCAGAGGTACCAACGGCTTGATGCAAAGGCACGTTACACCACAGCATGAAAGGCACGGAGATAAAACCACCACCTGCCCCCACCAGGCCGGAGAGAAAGCCAATCGTGCCGCCTGCACCCACGGTGCCCACTTTGCCAGGCATTTGACGAGAAGGCTTAGGCTTTTTGTCTCGCAACATTTGATAGGCTGAATACCCCACAAACACGGCAAAAAATAGCGCGAGCCAACTTGTTTTAAGGAATGAGAAGATGGCCCCGCTTGCGATCAAGCTACCAATGACAATACCTGGCGTCAACGCAGCCACTAAGTCCCAGCGTACGGCACCTTTCTTGTTGTGTGCGCGCACGCTCGAAACAGACGTGAACAAAATACAGGCCATCGATGTCGCAATGGCGGCGTGGACGACCAAATCAAGGGGCAGCCCTTGCCAAGTCAACAGCAACGTTAGGAAAGGCACGAGCAACATACCGCCGCCAATGCCTAACAAACCGGCTGCAAAACCTGTAACACAGCCTAAAATAGCTAAAGCTAAGATAAATAGTGGATCCATGAGGTGACACTCGATCTCGACGCAGGGAAAGGCGCTCAGTATACTGACTGAAACACCCCTGTGCCCGCCCCCACCTATTTTCTAAAAGACTGCAGCATGGACTCTCTCGACACCGAAGTATTTAAACAAGCCCGTGAATGGGTACTGGCCGGCCACATTGTCCATCTAGCAACAGTCGTCAAAACTTGGGGCTCCGCCCCGCGTCAGGCCGGCGCCATGCTGGCAGTGCGACAAGACGGCCGGGTTGTAGGCTCAGTTTCAGGTGGCTGTATCGAGGACGATTTAATTGCCCGCGCCCAAGAGGGCAAACTGCCAAACAAGCCTGAATGGGCGCGCTATGGGGTATCACAAGACGAGGCTGCTCGTTTTGGTCTGCCCTGTGGCGGCACTTTGCGTCTGGTCATCGAACCTCTCACCCACTGCGATTGGCTCGAAAAAGTCGTCGCAACCATTACATCCCAGCAGCTCATCGGTCGCTGGTTAGATATCTCAACTGGCCTCTCGACGCTCACCGATGCGCGGCCAGGTCAACTGACCGAGGTCAAAGAAGAGGGTTGTCACTTTACCTACGGCCCACATTGGCGCCTCCTTATCATCGGCGCCAACCAGACTGCTCGAGCCCTGGCACAAATCGCCACGATGCTAGAGTTTCAGGTGATTATTTGCGACCCAAGAGAGGAATTCACTGCAGACTGGGACATGCCGGGTGTAACACTTCAGCCGGGCATGCCAGATGATGCCGTGCTCGAGATTCAAACAGATTCACGTACCGCGATTGTTGCGATCACGCACGATCCAAAGCTCGATGATATGGCCTTACTCGAGGCGTTGAAATCTAAAGCCTTTTACGTGGGTGCGCTAGGCTCAGTGCGCAATCAGACCAAGCGACGTGACCGTCTGCTGAGTTTTGATTTGTCGGAGCAAGAGGTCGACCGCCTACATGGCCCCGTCGGCTTAGCAATCGGGAGTCGTACTCCCGCCGAAATTGCTGTCGCAGTCAGTGCGCAGTTAGTACAAGTCAGACGCACGCTCGAAGATGAGCGTGTCGGGGGGCTGAGCTCGCCGCCCTCTTCAATCAATTAAAAATATGTCGCTGCGCTTCGTGCGCACGTGTTAACTACTACGCTTGCGAGACTCGATACCCAGTTGCTTGAGTTTGCGATACAGGTGCGTACGCTCAAGTCCCGTTTTTTCTGAAACACGAGTCATGCTGTTATTTTCACGTGCCAGATGGTACTCAAAATACACCCGCTCAAATGCATCACGCGCCTCACGTAAAGGCTGATCCAAAGTGATATCACCCAACAAGCTTTCATCGATTGGCTCAGCACTTGCAGGGACATCAGCCTGAACAATCACTTGAGCCACTTGTGGGGCAGCATTGCTGGGTGGCGCAACGGGCACAAACGTACCATTTGCTGACTTAGCAACTGGCAACCGTCCGCGCGCCAAGCCCGCCGAAATCGTTTTCAACAAATGCTGGAGGGTGATGGGCTTTTCTAGAAAATCAATCGCACCAATTCGGGTCGCCTCGACTGCCGTATCAATAGTGGCATGACCACTCATCATAATCACCGGCATATCTAACAGACCTTGTGAGCCCCACTCTTTGAGTAGGGTCACGCCATCCGTATCGGGCATCCAGATATCGAGCAAAACCAGGTCGGGGCGTCCACGCAAACGTGCAGCGCGCGCTTGAGCCGCATTCTCAGCGAGCTCGATCGTGTGTCCCTCGTCATATAGGATTTCGGAAAGTAACTCGCGAATCCCGACTTCATCGTCGACAACCAAAATTCTGGCCATATATCTATCACCACCCTTTATACCTGCGCATTATCGTTGTCTTGTGGCCGAACGTCCAGCTTCTCTGAGAGTTGCGTCAATAAAATCGAAACTTTGGCACCACCTTCACGCCGATTTGATAAGTCAATACGGCCTTGGTGCTCATCAATAATCTTACGCACAATCGCCAAACCAAGGCCGGTGCCCTGCGCCTTGGTTGTAATGTAAGGCTCAAAAGCACGTTGCAACACTTGCGACCCAAAACCAGGGCCATTGTCCGACACTGTAAATCTCAAAGCCGGCTCGTCAGGACTTTCAGTATTTTCATGGCTGCCTGCCTGAATCAACTTGGTCGAAACCTCGATTACACCCCCTTCTGGCATTTCAACCAAAGCGTCACGGGCATTGGCCAGAAGATTATGGATCACCTGCCGCAACTGCGTGGGATCGCCCAATACAGGTGGCAAGGTTGGATCAAGCGAAACCTCAAGGTGCCAAGCATGTCGTTCATCTCTCACCATACCATCGATTGGGTCCCAGCCATACAGCCCCAGCACCTCATCGACTAGGGCGTTGAAATCAACCGGAATCATCAATACGGCAGGCTTGCGTGCATATTCCTTAAAATCGTCCACCATATGTTTGAGTGAGCTGACTTGGTTGACGATTGTATTGGTCGCTCTTTCAAGCAATTGCGCATCGAGTGGCTCTAGCTTGTGGGCAAGCTTCATTGCCAAGCGCTCAGCCGACAACTGAATAGGTGTTAAAGGATTTTTAATCTCATGCGCCAATCGACGCGCCACCTCACCCCATGCCACGCTTCGATTCGCAGACATCACCTCAGTGATGTCATCAAACACCACCATATAACCATTGTCGCGCCCATCTACAAGTAATTGGGTGCCACGCGCCAAGAGCGTCAAGGTATAAAACTTTTTATCATCACTTAAATCAGGGAGCTTGAGCTCAAACTGCTCTTGCCAATG
This sequence comes from uncultured Burkholderiaceae bacterium, assembly GCA_963926265.1. Taxonomy (GTDB): domain Bacteria; phylum Pseudomonadota; class Gammaproteobacteria; order Burkholderiales; family Burkholderiaceae_B; genus Zwartia. The sequence goes on along the minus strand of CAWUWN010000028.1, from coordinate 12,896 downwards.
CGTCCGCTCAGAACCCACCGCTGCATGCTGCGAAAAAGCTTGCCGAATCATTCGAGCAAAATCGATCATGCCGTCAATCATTTCCAAAGGGCGGCCAGGCGCAGCACGAAGGTCAACACTCAGAATCGCTTGCGCGCCCTGATTAAAGGTTGTCAACCGAAACTGCTGATCAAAAACCAGCACACCTGCCGACAAATTCGACAGGACGCTCTCAAGATAAACGTTTGACCTTTCTAATTGGGCGCGGTTAGTCTCAACCATGCGGCGCGCCTCTTCGAGTTGTCGCATCATATCGTTGAATGAACGCGTCAGCTGCCCCACCTCATCATTCGTCGGTGGCTCAGGAAGCGGCCGAAAGTCTCCAATACTCACCGCCTGGGTGCCCGCCGCGAGTCTTAACAAGGGTTGCACTAGCTTTTTGGAGAGATATAAAGCAACCGCAATCGAAGCAAATACCGCGAGCAAAAGTGCCAAGGTCAACGTAACCGCAAACAAATTACGTAAACTCTGACGCGAGAGCGCGAGCTCTTGATAATCAAGATAGCCCTTCTGCACTTCGCGAGCATTTTGAGCAATCTTGTCAGACACGGGCTGTGTCAGCTGTAACCAACGAGACTCCGACGTGACGCCGAGGGCTGATTCTGATCGATCTGGTGATCCAACAGGCACAATCACCCGTAACCTGAGCCCCGCATCACCTAAGTTCGCTGTCGGGTCATCTGAATCAGCCGCTGAATAGCCTCGTGCTGTGCGCAGTTGATTCAATACAGCTGGCGGCGGCAAGGGCGGCAACAGCATTCCAATATTGTCTGTAGAAAAAGCGATTAATCGACCGCTTGTCGTAAAAATCATCGCATCGATTGAGCCATTCATTTCGCGCAAACGGGTCAACACAGAGGCGATATCAGGATCCGGCGTATTACCCAAATCTGGCGTCATCGAACGAGCACGGGCATCGAGTTGCGCCAACTGAGAGTCCAGCGCCGCTCGGCCCAACGCCAAACCTGATTCCAGCGCCGCATCCACCCTGACGTTAAACCAAGACTCGATCGAGCGCGACATAAACTGGAGCGACACTGTGTAAATAAGTGCGCCAGGCAAAACCCCAATCAATGCAAATGCCAACGCAAAACGTGCGGTCAGTCGAGACCCGAACTGCCCGACCGAAAACTGTCGAGCGAGTCGAAACGTCAGCCACACTACCCAAACAAACAAGCTGAGCGCTAACCCGCCATTGAGCCAGAGCAGTAGGGCCTGATATTGAGCCAAGAGTGAGGCATTACCCGTCGACCAAGCCAGCAGCAAAAACAAAACTAGCGCGCTGACAATGCCAACACCTGTAATCAAACGCAGAAGAGGGTTCATTTTGTCTCCTCACCCTTGCGCACAGAGAAGTCAAAGGGCACCCATGGACTCGTCAAAGACCAGGCGCCTCGATTCCGTGCATCCAATTGCAATGGTCTGGCTAAGTGTGAAGTATCGAGTCTGATACGGACGACCCCTTCGTAACGAACATTGGGTTCAAAGCGATCAAGTGGTGCTACTGGCCAGCCCCGAACTTTTTCGAGAACCGCTAACGCCTCCTGAAGCGATGTGACGGGCAAAAACAAATCACCTGTTGCCACTCGCCATTGCTGAGTTAAGGTGTTGTAAGACATGCGTCGAGTTAGGGAGGTTTCAACAATTGATTTATCCAGCCACCACCAACGCGGCGCTGTAATTTTGATGTCTAACGTGAAATAAAGTGGCACGCCACGCTCGGCCGCATCGAGCACAATTGGGCTCAGTTTGAGACCGACATCGAGATCCATCGTGAGATGACCCTCACCAATTTGAGGCTCAATCTGTTTGATTTGCGCTTCTGTTGCAGCGCCGACGTTTTGAACGAGTGCGCAACTTACCAAGGCGAACGCGAACAACGCACCCCTCAGAACAGTCCACCTTCTCAGATCAGCAGTCATCCACCTCAGCACCTAGACCCTCCTGGTAAACATCGCATAAAAGAATCCATCGTAGCCCGCCGGATGTTCCGCATCTGGCAAATGCGGTAACAACTGTCCGGGCGCACTCAACCTCTCGGCTTGTGCATGACGCGCCGCAAACGCTTGCGCTTGCATTTCGCCTTCTTCAGGAAAGATCGAACACGTCACCATTAGAAGTGTGCCACCAGGTGCCACCACACTCCAGAGGGAATCCATAATCTCTCTGGCCAACTTAGCCGTCTGTTGAACGTCTTGTGCACGACGCAACCACCGAATATCGGGGTGCCGGCTCACAATACCCGAAGCTGTACAGGGCAAGTCCGCCAATACAGCATCAAAAGGTTTGCCATCCCACCAAACATGCGTTTTGATGGCGCTTTCGGCAACTAGACGGATGCCACGGCGCATTAAGCCTAAGCGCTTAAGATTTTGATGGACACGTTCTAGACGCACCGCATCGACATCGAGTGCCGTTAAATCAACCTTTGCCAGCTCGAGCAGATGGGCTGTCTTGCCGCCTGGGGCTGCACACCCATCTAGCACTTGCATGCCATCTTTGACGTCCAGCATGGGGGCCGCGAGTTGAGCTCCGGCATCTTGAACTGACCACCAACCCTGCGCATAACCTGGCAATGACGTAATCGGCCGAGGGATCTGCAACACCAGTCCAGCCTCGCCAAAGGGGGTAACCTCAATGCCCTGCTCAGCAAATGCTTGTTGAACCGCCTCACGCGTTGTCGCACGAACATTCACGCGCAAACTCAACGGGGGATGCGTATTAGCCGCCACTAAAAGCGCCTGCCAATCCTGTGGGTAGGTTTTTTGTAAGCTCTCGATCCACCACCGGGGGTGGTTCCATTTCGCTTCAAGATCATTGGCGATTTTCGCTAAAACTTCGACGCGTTCTCGCTGAAAACGTCGCAGCACGGCATTGACCAAGCCTTTAAATGACGCGGTCGAGCGATGCCATTGCGTAGCCTGGACAGCCTGATCTACAAGCGTATGTGCACCATAAATCGGCGTACCTTCGGCAGGCGTTTCTTCCTGCGCACGAATAGAAGCATCTAGCAGCAACAAGCTCAGACCAATCAGGGCGTACATCGTCGCACTAGGCGGCTCACGTTCGACCAGCGTGCGTCTTAACGCTTTGGCCATGCCCCAGTGTCGCATGGCATAAAAAGCAAGCGCTTGTGCGGCAGGTCGCAAATCAGGATGAACGTCGGCAAGCGCTTCGGTCAGGGACTGGCCGGACTCCACAGCGGCGACGGAACTGGCCGCAGCCAGCAAAGAGTGAGATAAGGCGGGAGTAACTGGATTCATCCCTCAATTGTAGGGTCTTTGGAGGCTCTGTTTGATCGGCGCATCACAACAACTGACGCAAACTCGGTTTTCGACGCCGTGCAAGGTAAAATCAAAGCCTGTTTAATGCGGGTCTCGATCCGTCAGGTCACTCAACATATGTCTTCACCAAAAGTCGGTTTTGTCAGTCTCGGTTGTCCCAAAGCACTTGTAGACTCCGAACGTATCCTCACGCAGTTGCGCATGGAGGGTTATCAGATCGTGCCCGACTATGATAATGCCGACGTGGTTGTAGTCAATACCTGTGGCTTTATTGACAGCGCCAAAGCCGAATCGCTCGACGCCATTGGCGAAGCGATTGCTGAAAATGGTCGTGTCATTGTCACGGGCTGCATGGGCGTCGAAGAATCCGTGATTCGAGCCGTCCACCCAAGCGTGCTGGCGGTAACAGGCCCCCAACAATACGAACAGGTTGTGCGCGCGGTCCATGAGGCCGCCCCATCTAACGCCTCGCATGATCCCTTTTTAGATCTCGTGCCCCCACAGGGCATCAAGCTCACGCCTCGCCATTACGCTTACTTAAAAATCTCCGAAGGCTGTAACCACCGCTGTAGTTTCTGCATCATTCCCTCCATGCGCGGTGACTTGGTCAGCCGACCAGTCGGTGATGTGTTGGACGAAGCGCAGCGGCTTGCCAAAGCCGGCGTCAAAGAACTACTCGTGATCTCGCAAGACACGAGCGCCTACGGTGTCGACGTCAAATATCGCAGCGGCTTTTGGAACGGCCGTCCCGTCAAAACACGCATGACCGAGCTGTGTTCCGCGCTGTCAGAGCTAGATATTTGGGTGCGCCTGCACTATGTCTATCCCTATCCGCATGTCGACGAGGTCATCCCCTTGATGGCAGAAGGCAAGATTTTGCCCTACCTGGACATTCCCTTCCAGCATGCCAGCCCACGTATTCTCAAAGCGATGAAGCGTCCCGCTTTTGAAGACAAAACCATGGCGCGTATTCACCGTTGGCGAGAGCAGTGTCCTGATATCACCTTGCGCTCAACCTTTATTGTGGGTTTTCCAGGCGAAACAGAAAGCGAGTTTCAGTACCTGCTGGATTGGATGTCAGAAGCACAGCTTGATCGCGTCGGCTGTTTTCAATATTCACCTGTCGAAGGCGCTCCTGCCAACGCGCTCGAAGGTGCCGTTCCAGACGAAGTCAAGCAAGAGCGCTGGGATCGTTTTATGGCGCATCAACAAGCCATCTCAACCGAGCGCTTGGCTAAACGCGTTGGGCGTGAGATCGATGTCCTGATTGACGAAGTCGACGAAGATGGAGCGGTCGGACGCTCAAGCGCCGACGCCCCCGAAATTGATGGCAGCGTGTTCGTCGAAAGCGATACGCCTCTCAAACCCGGTGATCTCATCCGCGCCCGTGTCACAGACTCAGACGAATACGATCTGTGGGCCGAAAAGATTGGGTCTTAAGGTCATGCGCGTAGGCTTTGCTGGCACCCCTGAGTTTTCAAAATTGGCTTTACAAGCCATTTTGAAGGCAGGGTTTGAGGTGCCGCTTGTGCTGACGCAGCCAGACCGTCCCTCAGGGCGTGGACTCAAGCTGACCCCAAGCGCAGTCAAGCAACTTGCGCTCGAACACGATATTTCTGTTATCCAGCCTCGCAGTCTGCGCCTAGACGGCAAATATCCCGAGGACGCACAGGCGGCGCAACGTGCCCTACAACAGGCGCAGCTTGACGTGCTGGTGGTTGCCGCCTACGGTTTAATCCTACCTGCCTGGGTTTTGCAAAGACCACATCATGGCTGCCTAAACATCCATGCCAGCCTATTACCCCGCTGGCGTGGTGCGGCCCCGATTCAACGTTCGATTGAGGCTGGTGACGCACAGACGGGCGTCACCATCATGCAAATGGACGCGGGTCTCGACACCGGCGCAATGTTGCTGGTCGAGCCCTTAGCTATCGAGGCACACGACAACGCGTCCAGCCTACACGACAAACTTGCCGTTCAAGGTGCGCGTCTGATTGTGCAAGCGCTGCAAGGATTGTCCTCCGACGCACTCACTGTCACAGCACAACCCGAGGTCGGCGTGACGTATGCCTCCAAGCTCGATAAAGCCGAAGCTGCTTTGGATTTAAAAGCGCCTGCGGAACTGCTGGCGCGTCGCATCCGGGCGTTTAACCCTGCACCCGGCGCGACGGTCAAACTACCTGGTATCGCCGAGCCGGTCAAAGTCTGGGATGCCGTTGCATTACCCCACCACGCATCGAATGTCCCGCCGGAAAATGACGGTGTCGCACGCGTATTACATGTAGGTGCAGAGGGCATCGATATCGCTACAGGACAAGGAACACTGCGCCTGCTAGCGTTACAGCGACCTGGTGGCAAACGTCAGCCAGTCTCGGTATTTATTGCTGGATGGTCGGTGACTTCTCGGTCAGCTTGAGTAACAAAATCGTCGCAGACAAAACAAACGTAATGATGTTGGCGATGATCATCGGTATTGATTCGATCAAAATCCCATACGCTAGCCACAAGACAATGCCCGTCGTAAACATAACGTACATCGCTAAAGAAATCGATGCGGTATCGCGGGACTTAATTGTTTTAATCGTTTGCGGAAGAAAGGCCGCAGTTGTCAAAAATGCGGCGATGTAGCCGAGGATTTCACTATGCATATGGGGGCTATACCCGCTCCAGTTCGCGCTGCTCTTTACGCAGCTTGGCCTTGAGGCGAGTTTGCTTGAGCATCGAAAGATGCTGCACAAACACCTTGCCATTCAAATGATCGAGTTCGTGCTGAACGCACACAGCCAGAAGCCCATCGGCTTCAAATTCGAAGGTTTTACCCTGCAAGTTGAGTGCGCGCACGCGAACTTTCGCGGGACGATCCACCTCATCATAGACACCCGGCACTGACAAACAACCCTCTTCGTAAGTCTTTTTGTCGTCGCTATAGCTCAAAATTTCAGGATTAATCAGCACGCGCAAATCAGTCTTGTCTTCGCTGACATCCATCACAACGACGCGCTCATGGACATCCACCTGCGTGGCGGCCAAGCCCACACCAGGTGCTTCGTACATCGTTTCAGTCATATCAACGACAAGTTTGCGAATGCGCTCGTCCACCACGCGCACAGGTTTGGCAACCGTATGCAAGCGCTTGTCGGGATAATTCAGAATATTGAGAAGAGCCATAAAAAAGACCACGTAATTACACGACTTATATTCATTTTAAATTAATAACTCCCAAAATTCGATGCTTTCCACTTGATTTAAGGGAGATTTTCGAGACACATTTGTCCGGCCATCGAGACTGCGCTATGGCAGACTCCCTCATGCCTCACACACTTTCCTCAGAAACGCTCACGGCTTGGCTGCGCTTGAGTATGGCCCCAGGTCTTGGCCCAATATCAGGTCGACGTCTGCTCAGCCACTTTCCCGACCCCTTGGCTGTGGAGCAGTGCTCCCCCCAACAGCTTGCGATGCTTGTACCAAAAACGATATATGAGGGCTTAATGCTCGCCAGAGGCGACGCGGTCTCACAACAAATCCATCAAGCACTGCAATGGGCACTCGAACCAGATCAATTCATTCTGACGCCCGATCAATCTATGTACCCAGCATTGCTTCGACAGACTGCCGATGCACCAATGGTTTTATACGCAAAAGGTGATCTCTTTAGGCTCCAGCAACCTGCCCTAGCAATTGTAGGCGCACGCACTGCCACTGCGGACGGACTTGAGCACGCAAACGATTTCGCCTGCACGCTCGCCAGACGTGGCTGGTGCGTCGTCAGCGGCCTAGCGCTTGGGGTAGATGCCGCGGCGCATCGAGGCGCTATTCAAGCAGGCCCCGCTGGCGCAAGCACAATCGCCGTACTTGGGACGGGGGCAGATGTGGTCTATCCGCGCAACCATGCTGAGCTGACACGAAGAATACTCAACGCAAATGGCTTACTCATCACTGAATTTGCCCTTGGCACACCAGCACGCCCCGCTCATTTTCCCCGCCGCAATCGGATTGTGGCAGGGCTTTCGCGTGGCGTGCTGGTCGTTGAAGCTGCTCTCAAAAGTGGCTCACTGCTGACCGCTAGACTATCCGTAGAAATAAACCGAGAGGTATTTGCAATTCCAGGGTCGATCTTGTCACCTCTCTCGCGTGGACCTCACGCCTTGATTCAAGATGGGGCCAAGCTTGTCGAGAGCGCCGACGACATCCTCGAGGAACTCAACGCGTTTAGCGTTCCAGTCTCTTCGTTCGCTGAAGACCCGATACCAATCACGCCCCGAGCTGAGCCACACTCACCCGTCTGGGACGCAATCGGCTACGATCCCATCACTGAAGACACATTGCAGCATCGAACAAATATGTTGCCTGCACTCTTGCAATGCGAGCTTCTCATGCTCGAGCTCAATGGCGACATTGAACGTCGTCCCAATGGCCGAATTGTTCGGGCACGACGGCGCTCATAATTAAGTGATCCATTCTATGCACATCTTTTTTTCTCTATCCAGATCTTTGCGACTCACCTTAAGTGCGATGGCCTTGAGCCTATCGAGCGGACTTGCCATGGCACAGGATTGCGCAACCACGGTTTCAAGTGACGATGCACTCCGCTTTAAACCTGAAAAAATTGAGATTCCCCTTGCCTGCAAAACCTTTACCGTGACGCTTCAGCACACGGGTCGCCTTCCTAAACTCGCCATGGGACACAACTGGGTGTTGGCTCAGCTCAAAGATTTGGATGGTGTGGCGCGCACCGGCATGCTCACAGGCACAGACAACCACTACGTTGATCCAAAAGACGCGCGGGTCTTGGCACATACAAGCGTCGTAGGGGGTGGGGAATCAACGTCTGTGACGTTTGACACGACAAAATTGGTAACAGGCGAGCGCTACGGTTTTATTTGTACGTTTGCTGGACACTCGCCCGTCATGAGGGGTGTGATTGTTTTAAAGTAAATTAATTATTCGGGGAGCAACCAGCCTGGCCCGCTCAATCTCTAGTACCAAAAATTGCAGAGCCTACGCGGATTTCCGTTGAGCCTTCTTCGATGGCAAGCTCAAAGTCACCACTCATGCCCATCGACAAACGATCCAATTCGATGCCCGCAATACCCTCTTGTCTTGCTTGATCGCGCAATACACGCAACTGTGCAAAACAACGTCGGACGGCACTTTGATCTTCGGACAAAATTGCCATCGTCATGAGACCACGCACGCGCAGCGTCTGAAAACCACTGAGTTGTCGCAAAAATGGAACGAGCTCAGACGGGTCGAGTCCAGCTTTAGTCTCCTCAGGCGAGGTTTTGACCTGAACCAACACATCAATTGAACGCCCCTCAAGTTGCAGTCGACGATCTAGCGCCTCAGCGAGCTCCAGTCGATCCAAAGACTGCAACTCATGGGCAAGACGGGCGACCTCTTTTGCCTTGTTGGTTTGAAGCTGACCGATCACCACCCATTGAATATCGCAATCAGCCAAGAGCGGCGTTTTCTGTCCGATCTCTTGTGTACGATTCTCGCCAAACCTTTTGTAACCAAGGCTGACAGCGCGGCGGATGGCTTGGTCGTCAAAAGTTTTGCTGACGGGGAGGAGTGTGACCTCACTTGGATCACGACCGACACGCGCGCAAGCTTCGGCTACGCGTCCTTTAATGCCCGCAACGCGCTCGGACATGGCAAGGGTGGCCTCATCGTTCAAGTGTGCCGCTTGAGTCAGATCTATGTTCATGCTTCTTATCTTTCTCGAGGATGAATACTGAAGATCCTTAATCTTACGCCATCGCGTTAAGGGCATGATTTTATTTCTTGCTCACCGAACAGGGGCAGTGATTGACCAAGCAGTCCGGTACGGTCTGTTGGCAGGGGGCGCGTCAAGGAAAGGCCGAGCGGTACGCGCAGCTGGCAAAAAATTGGCCCCGCCTGTCTGAGGCCCTTCAGGGCCGAGTTCGGGGCCGATCAGCCAGCAAGCGTACCGCGAGGGAAGTGGGCAACGCCCACCCGTCCGCCGCACCCCCTGCAAACAGACCGTACCGGACTGCTTTCACCCAATACCCCAAAACCCAAAGCCCCCCCTCCACGCCACCCCCACATTCCCCTACAATGTGTCACCTTTTTATTCAATCTCAACGCGAACAAAAAAACACCGCGAGGCAAGAACATGTGGGACGTAGTCGTAGTTGGGGGTGGTAACGCCGCCCTGTGTAGCGCTTTGATGGCCCGAGAGGCAGGTGCAAGCGTATTGATCCTTGAAGCATCGCCCAAAGAATGGCGAGGCGGTAACTCTCAGCACACACGCAACTTGCGCTGTATGCATGATGAGCCACAGGATGTGCTTGTAGAGTCCTACCCCGAAGAAGAGTACTGGCAAGATTTGCTTAAAGTTACCGGAGGCCTCACCGACGAGAAACTCGCTCGCATGGTAATTCGCGAATCAGCAACTTGCCGCCCTTGGATGGAGAAGCACGGTGTGCGTTTTCAGCCATCCCTTTCTGGCACTCTGCATGTCGCCCGAACCAACGCTTTCTTTATGGGCGGCGGCAAAGCACTTGTGAACGCCTATTACCGCAGCGCTGAAAATCTCGGTATCAACATTCTGTATGACTCTCCCGTTGATGACCTTGAGATTAAAGACGGTAAATTTATCGCTGCACGCGTGGGTGACAAACGTTACGAAGGTAATGCCGTTGTACTAGGTTGTGGCGGCTTTGAATCAGACCGCGAATGGCTGCGTGAAGCTTGGGGTCAAAACGAGCGCGGCGAATGGCCCGCTGATAATTTTCTGATCCGCGGCACCCGTTACAACATGGGCGTCGTCCTTAAAGTCATGATGCGCGAAGGCGCAGACACCATGGGTGATATCACTCAAGCGCACTGCGTGGCGATTGACGCACGCTCACCGCTTTACGACGGCGGTATTTGTACTCGAATTGACTGTGTATCACTTGGTATCGTTGTCAATCGCGAAGCCAAACGCTTTTACGATGAAGGCGAAGATTTCTGGCCAAAGCGTTACGCGCTGTGGGGACGCTTGGTTGCTATGCAACCCGGACAAATTGCTTATTCAATTATCGATGCGAAATCAGTCGGTAATTTTATGCCGCCCGTGTTCCCTGGTGTCAAGGCAGACTCGCTTCCTGAACTAGCAAAGAAGCTAGAACTCGACGTGGATACCTTTATGGAAACAGTCAACGGCTTCAACGCAGCGTGCCGTGTCGGCACCTTTGACCACACCATTCAAGATGATTGCCATACCGAGGGGATTACACCCGAGAAAACACACTGGGCACGTCCCGTCGACAAAGGCCCATTCTTTGGCTACGCCGTAAAGCCCGGTGTCACCTTTACGTACTTCGGACTTACCACCGACGAAAAAGCTAGCGTGTTCTTTGACGGCAAAGCTAGTCCCAATATGTTTGCAGCCGGTGAGATCAATGCGGGCAACGTGCTCGGCAAGGGTTACACAGCAGGCGTCGGTATGTCAATCGGCACCGCCTTTGGTCGGATCGCTGGCACACAAGCCGCACTCGCCGCACAAAAAATGAAAGAAGGAGCAGTACAGCATGCAGCAGCTTGAATCACTGACCCGAGAAGCACAAAACCTCGCGGGTGCGTCTGAGCACTCTGTGACTTGGCACAAAAAAGGCATCACAGAAAACGAAGCGGAACTCGCGCGTCAAATGCAAATCTGTAACGCCTGCCGTTACTGCGAAGGTTTTTGTGCGGTTTTCCCCGCCATGACCCTCCGCCTGCAGTTCGACAACAAAGCAGACCTCAACTATCTGGCCAATCTCTGTCATAACTGCGGCGCCTGTTTGCATGCCTGTCAATACGCGCCACCGCATGAGTTTATGGTCAACGTTCCACAAGCGATGGCTAAGGTCCGTCTGGAGACCTACACAGATTTTGCTTGGCCCTCAGCGCTTGGTGCCCTGTATAAACGTAACGGACTCACAGTCGCCCTGGCGATGGCTTTTGGACTGGCACTGTTCCTGGTGCTTGCTCTCATGTCGACAGGCTCGCTTTGGCATGAGCCCTTAGCCGGCAACTTTTACGCTGTGTTCCCACACAACACCCTGGTTGTTTTATTTGGCTCGGTGTTTGGCTTTTCAATCCTTGCCATATTAATCGGCGTCGTCCGCTTTTGGCGCGAAATCACCCCGGGGCAAACCAGTGGTGCGGCCGTAGGCGAAGCGGCCCACTATGCGCTCAAGCTCAAGTATTTGGACGGTGGCCATGGTGAGGGCTGTAACGACGAAGACGATCGCTTTACGCTGCGTCGCCGCCGCTATCATCACCTGACCTTTTACGGCTTTATGCTGTGTTTCGCCTCGACCTCGGTCGCGACTCTTTATCACTACCTGTTTGGCTGGCAAGCACCCTATGACTACACCAGCGTGCCTGTCATCCTCGGGACCGTCGGTGGTATTGGTCTCTTGATTGGACCGATCGGCTTACTATCACTCAACCTCAAGCGCTCGCCTTTGCACGGAGATGCCGCACAGAAACCGATGGACCGCGGCTTTATCGCTCTGCTCTTTTTGACAAGTTTGACTGGCTTGGCACTGTTAGTCTGGCGCGATACAGGTGGCATGGCTCTGCTGTTAGCCATTCACCTTGGCGTAGTGATGGCCTTGTTTCTCACAATGCCTTATGGCAAGTTTGCACACGGCTTTTACCGTTGCGCGGCCCTCCTCAAGTCCTCCATTGAGAAACGCATGCCAAACAAGCTGTCGTTAGGCTCTGACTGATCGAGCGCAAGACCCGCCTCATATAAAAAGCTCGCTGCGTCAATCTATTGCGCAGCGAGCTTTTTTTTAAAATCCTGCCGTCTTAGATCCAAACATACGCTTCAAACCAAGCCACTGCTGGGATAGAAAACTACGTCCGTAGTCTCTGCTACCCGCTTCGGGTTCTTGATCATGAATCCCAGTTTTCGCATAGCCGGTGTTAAAGCGTGCAGTGCCAAACAAGATATCCCAAATAGGAAATAGCACTGCGAAATTATGGCCGCGAGCAGGCCCTGCCGTGGACTCGTTGAACTCAATCGAATGATGATAGCGGTGAAACTTTGGACTCACTAGCAAACGCTCGCCGATTTTTCCAAAAGAGATCCGGATATTGGCGTGCGAGTAGCTTTCAACCAATTGTGTCAGCACAACGATCAGTACAAATTGGCCAGGCGGTACACCGATCAGTTTAGCGACGAGCACAAAGACAGTACTGCGCAGCACGCTATCCAATAGATGATTGCGGTTATCGCTCCACATCGTCATTTGTCGCTGGCTATGATGGACAGCGTGCAAGCTCCAAAACCACGCAAAGCGATGCTGGGCCCGATGATAAAAATAATCGACCAAGTCAAATATCAAAATGTAAATAATCAAACTCACCCATGCGATATCCGTTATGCCGGGCCAAATCTGATCTAAGTGGAATGTCGAGACGCCATACAAGCTTGCTTGGCCGAACAAAAAATCCCAGATCGGCTGAATCGAAAAAAACAAAATAAGACGAAACAAACCCAGGCGGTGAATGAGCGTATAGAAAATATCGATTCTGATCTGATGCCTGTCCACGACAGGCTCTGCTGGCCGC
>CAWUWN010000027.1:0-3085 GCA_963926265.1 uncultured Burkholderiaceae bacterium | reverse complement strand
GTATCACGACTACGAGGGGGTGGCATTTCGCCCCGATGAAAAGCCGCGATTACAGGGCGACCTTGGCCATGCCAAACACCTGATTTTGCGCAACCACGGCTTGCTCACCGTTGGCGCGACCATTCCCGATGCGTTTTTGAGCATGTACTTCTTGGAGTCCAGTTGCCAGATTCAGGTGCGCGCGCAAGCGGGCGGCGCTTTGGTGGAGATTGACCCCAACATCATCAACAACATGAGCGACGTACTTGAGAAAGCCACCGCTGGTTTAGGCGCTCAACTGGCGTGGCCTGCACTGATGCGCAAAGTGGAACGGCTTGACCCGTCCTACGCGACGTGAGTTTTGGGGGGTGCTAGTTAGGTTGCTTGGTCAATAGTTGGCTTCAAGCTGCCGTGCTTCGCGCTGCGGTACGCATTCGAGTTTGCGGAGAGACATTTTCATGATGCCAACCATTCACTTTCGGTCAATTCGTTAGTGGCCACACCAAAATCAGGCAGCAAGTTGAGCACCTTTATATTTTTCTTGACAGGGACGATCCGATTTTCAGAATCAATCACGAGGAATAAGATTCGATACTCATGCAGTGCACCATGTGCCGAATCCTTAGCAAAAGCCCAGCGAAGCACATCCTTAGAAGCCTCTACTGCGTGCTGTAACGTTTCTTGATTGAACGCCAATTCGCGGCCTTCGTATGAACACTCCCTATTTACGACTTGAATTTTGAGCCCCCGTAGCCACTGCAAAGACATCTCATCGGATAGCTCGAAATCCGATACTTTCAATTGATTTAGCAATAACTCAGCAGTACGGTGTATGAAGTTGTAAATCTTTGTGATTGCATACCAATCGTCGTAAGCTTCATCAATTTTTCTTGCAATATCTGCCGTTGGCTCTGAAGACTGACTCAAACAAAAAATGTAGCTATTGGTAAACCGATATTTTGTTGAAAATTTGCCGTCAGGGTTGACTGCTACTTTTAGTCCATGCATAGCACCGCCGGTAAGTGTCGTAACTGAGTGGCTATCGATTTCGACCGCTCCACTATTTATGATAGTGAGTTCACCTTCCTCATAATCACAGCGAAGAAACTTTGGATCGTCATCCGCGTACGACTGTAATGTACCAAGCCCAATCGTTGTGCATTCTTTTGCCAGACTATGTTTGGCCGCGCAATACTTGATAAACATTTTCAAAACTTTCTCGGTTTAATTGATGACTCGGTTCTTAGCTTCAGCCGCCCAGATATCAATCGGGGTAGTAAAGTGTCTCGAAGCGTTGCTAGGGTCTCCGCCTCGTGTGCCTTGTGAGTGTTCCGATCAAATCGACCGTCAACTTTTTTCGGGTCAGGTCTGAGTGAGACCTGTCTCTGTCCAAGGCAGCATTTCAAACCTTTGGGTATTTGGCAGACATCCCCCATTGGCGCTTCACGGGTAATCACAATGTCGTCCGCTTGCGGCACTGCTCGCTTGATGCGGCCAAGATAATGCTCTTCATCTGTATAGCTCGGCGAAGATAAACCCAAGCGACCGCCTTTAATGTTTGTATTCCGCAGAACTACAACGCCCGAGTTCGTCCATTTAGGGGTTGCATGAGGGCAATCAACAACCAACAGACAAATTGCATCTAGTCTGTGCTCCGTAACTTCAGAAGTCATAACCCAGACCCCGTCGTTTGCTCCGCACACCACATGGGATGGACCAAGAATGGGGTCAGCCCAGCTGATTGCACCGACTTGAAGCGGTCCAAAGCATCAGTCATTTTCCGCAATGGTGGACTGATCCAACCGATCACGTTCAGGGTCAAGCCATGTTGGACACTGAGGTCACTCCAGTGAATGATGCGCTCGTGGTGGAATACGCGGTTACGTAAGGCGCGGATGCGATCTAGGTCGTTTTTTCGATCTTTGCGCTTATGCAAACTTTTAGGCATATGAGGAAAAACAGCTTTGAAGGCACCCGGTAAAAACGCTGTTTTTTGCTCATAGTGCGCTTCAAAAAGACTACTCCAAAATCCAAATTGAAGCTCAGCCACCACACTGCCAGGGGTCGCGACCTTACCGAGTTTTTTAAGCTTTTCCTTTGCCTTGCGGGTTTCCTCTTGGCCCCAGCTTGTCATCACAAAATTTGGGACGTCGTACCAATCTTCGCGTTCCATCAAATTTGAGAGGTGTCGGTGAATAGCGTTGCGCAGGGCGATTTCGCAGTTTTGTAATGCAGGGTACAGGCTCTCACATAAGGATACGTTGAGCATGTAGCGCGCCAACGTGACCTTGGGGTCAGGATGCCCGTCCGCGGATGATGCGGTGTAAGCGCCTAGCCGCGCAGATGAAAGGTGCGTTTCGAGTTGTTGGTGGAAAAGAAGTTGCATGCACTGCCTCGCTTATCGTAGAATCGCCCGGTAGGCCTCGGAACTCCCTCTCCCACTCTCTGTGGTGGTGACTGGAGCCGAGGTTTCTTTCTTGGTGGGTTCAAAACTGATACCCCAGCCCCCAGCCCCAAGCCTTTGCTGAATCAGCGCGCCCAGCTCTGCACCTTTAGCCATTTGCTCACCCAGCTTCGCGGTGAGCGCTTGCATCTTGTCCGCGAAGGCTTCGTCGTCATCGTCAACGTCTTCTGCACCGACGTAACGACCGGGTGTTAGCACATGGCCGTGTTGGGCAATCTCAGCAAGCGGTACGCTACGGCAAAAGCCTGCAATATCTTGGTAGTCGTTGGCTGTGGTTTCACCGCGCCATGCGGCAACGGTTTGGCTGATGCGCTCAATAACCGTGTCGGTCAGCTCACTTTGCACGCGACTGATCATGGTGGCTTGTTTGCGTGCGTCGATAAAGAGCACTTCGCCTTTGCGCTTTTTCTGCTTGGCCAAGAACCACAAGCACGCAGGAATTTGCGTGTTGAAGAACAGTTGGCCGGGCAAGGCAATCATTACTTCCACCACATCGGCATCGACCATGGCGGCGCGTATTTGGCCCTCGCTGTTTTGGCGGCTGCTCATGCTGCCGTTGGCCAGCACAATGCCTGCCCTGCCCGTGGGCTTGAGGTGGTGCAGTATGTATTGCAGCCACGCGTAGTTGGCGTTGCCTTGCGG
>CAWUWN010000026.1:0-166964 GCA_963926265.1 uncultured Burkholderiaceae bacterium | reverse complement strand
CGGATGGCCCCACGTTCGCTCATGCAATGACTAAGCGTTGCATCCATCAGGAGTGGAGTATGGGCATTGACGAAGCGATCGAGGCTGAGGCCCAAGCTCAAGCGATTTGTATGCAAACAAAAGATTATGAGCGCGCCTTTAACGCCTTTGTCGCGAAAAAAATACCTGTATTTGAAGGCGACTAAACGTCAATGATCTTGGATCAAGCGATCACCGCATGGCCAAATGCAGCTCGGTATCGCTCAGCTGGCGTTTGGCCTGATAGGCTTATTATTGATGATCTAGATGCACACACTACGGATCGGCCTGACCTGCTTGCTGTCGTGGATGCGCGAAGATCAATGACCTATGCCCAACTTCGGGATGATTCCTACCGAGTTGCGGCTGGACTTCTTGAGCGGGGTGTTCAGTCTGGTGATCGAGTAGCAATTCAGTTGCCGAACTGGCTTGAATACCTGGTGTTGCATTGCGCCTTAGTTCGTATTGGCGCCATAACTTGCTTGATTACACCTATGAGTCGAGGACGCGAGGTCCAAGGCATGCTTCGCATAGCTAGTGCAAATTGGCTAGTGATTCCTAGGGCTTTTCGCGGCTTTGATTATTTGGGTATGGCTCGAGAGCTTTGTACTAATTTTCCATCATTGCAATTGATCGTACTTGAGGAGCATGAGCATGCGCAGACTCGGGAGACAATAAATGATGCTGACGTTCATTTGTGGGAACAAATTGCTAAAAAACCATGTGATATTGCCTCACAACAGGCAATAGATCGCATGAAACCTAATCCGGACGACATCACAGAAGTCGTCTTTACCTCTGGGACGACGGGTGATCCAAAGGGGGTAATGCACACAAGTAATACTTTATATGCTCCGCAACTTGCGATGGCTCAGTCCCTTAATCTGGGTGTGGGTTGCGTGCTCCATATGGCATCGACTTTGGGACATCAGACAGGTTTTTTGAATGGTGTTCGACTTCCAATCCAGGTTGGGGGGACAATCGTTTTGCAAGATGTTTGGAAGCCGGAGACATTTGTCGAGTTGATTGCCAAGCACCAGATTGAAGTTTCAAGTGGTAGTGCAACTTTTTTAATGGATTTGCTAAAAGCTAAAAATTTAGATCAATATGACTTATCGTCTCTCAGAGTTTTTCGTGCTGGAGGTGGTCCGATTCCTGTTGCACTTGTGAAAGATGCTGAGACTCGTTTAACTAAGTTAAAAGTATTGCGAGGTTGGGGTCAAACAGAAAATGGTGTAGTAACACTCACTAGACTAGATGATACGGTGGAGGTGCGTGCTCAAACTGACGGATATGTTCAGCCCGGTATGGAAATTCGTATTGTCGATGAGAGTCAACGACAGGTGAACTTCGGTATAGAGGGATGTGTACAAGTTCGCGGTGCTTTTATGAGTCCAAATTATGCGAACTCACCCGAGCTAATGAGTACGTATTATCATGACGGGTGGTTTGATACAGGTGACTTGGCAGTGATGGATGAACGTGAATACATAAGAATTACTGGGCGCTTAAAAGATATTGTTATTCGTGGTGGTGAAAATATTCCCGTGCATTACGTTGAAAATGTACTGTTTGAAGATCCTCGCGTCATGGAAGTCAGCATTGTTGGCATGCCTGACGAGCGACTTGGTGAAAAATGTTGTGCATTTGTGATTCCAACAGAAGGGTGGAAGTTAACGCTCAAGATGATGCAAGATTTTTTAGCTTCTAAAGATGTTGCGGTTCAGTTCTGGCCTGAGCGTTTAGAGCTTGTGGATAATCTTCCTAGAACAGCCAATGGGAAAGTTCAAAAGGCAACTTTACGAAGTTGGTTGCAAGCTTCATCGACCGCATTTAAATAACATCTTATTCCTCCTATCCGGCTAAGACTGATTACTGAGCAATGAACCCTGTCTTGGCAATGATTTGCGCCCAATTTTTTGAGTAAGCGCTTTCCCGTTGGGAAAGCGTATCGCTCGTCATGTATTCGACCGTTAAGCCAAGAGCGCTCAGTCGCTGCTGAATTTGAGGCAATTGCAGTACTTTTTTTAACGCTAAGCTATAGCGTTCGAGAGTGTTTGTTGGCGTGCCTTTAGGTGCAAAAATTCCGTAATAAGGTAGGTCCTCAAAGTCTTTAATCCCGAGCTCTGCAAAGGTAGGTGTATCGGGCAGAATGGCTTGTCTCTTTGATCCCATGACGGCGACCATACGCAACTTCCCCGCTTTTTGAAACTCTATGAAGTCAGGCACTGAAGCCACGCCTGAGGTAATTTGATTGCCGAGCATATCGGCAATCATGGGGGCACTACCCTTGTAAGGAATGGCGATGAGGTCGAGCTTATATTGTTGAGCGAGTAATTTGACTAGAAACTCGGGGACAGATTGAGGGGCGGGGACGCCGATGGATGCTTTGCCTTGTTGCTCTGTCCGAACAGTCTGTAGAAATTGATCGAGTGTTTTATTTAAAAAATTACCAGACAAGGCGATACCATTGGCAAAGCTCGCAAAGCCTGCGACTGGGACAAAGTCTTTCGCGGGTTCATAGCCGGCTTTTTTATTGATTAAAGGCAAGATTGAAATAGTATGGTCGTGCGAAAGAAAGAGCACCGAACCATCTTTGGGAGCATTTTTGAGAGCTTGGGCTGCGATCTGTCCACCTGCACCGGCCCGGTTTTCAACAATCACGGGCACTCCTAAGGTATGACTGAGCTGCTCAGCGAGTACGCGTGCAATAGCGTCACTTCCCCCGCCGGCTGGGAAACCCACCATGAGTTTGATAGACGTGTTTTGGGCGAAGACATTTTGACTGGTGAATATCAAAAAACTGAGAAGCACCGCACTAAACGATTGAATCCTTAAAGTCTTGAACATAATATTGGCACCCTTTGCGAGCAGTCATGGCAAATTGGGATTTTAAGCATAGATCAGAGAGAGTTGATCTACGCTTACAAACCATACTCAGACAGAAATAACTGCGTCAAGCGCGACAGCTCCAGTCTTTTGAACAAATAGCGGATTGATATCGATGCTTTGAATTTCTGGATACTTACAAGCCATTTCACTGATTTTGCATAAAACATCCGCTAGTGCATCACAGTCTAGCGGTTCGCTACCGCGCCATCCTTTGAGCAGCACCGTACTTTTGATTGAATCAATGAGTCGGTGTGCGGCACGACTGTCAAGTGGAGCGCTAGCCATAGCAACGTCTTTGAACAATTCGACCATAATGCCACCTAATCCGAACATGATCATCGGACCAAACACTGGGTCTCTGTGCATCCCAACTAGTGTCTCGACACCTTTGGATACCATTCGAGAGATTAAAACGCCTTCTATGCGTGCATCCGGTCTCGAAGACTTCGCACGTTGTATCAGGGTATCAAATGCAACTTCTATTTCTTGTGTATTGGTTAGACCGAGCATCACACCGCCAATTTCTGTTTTGTGCTGGATGTCGGGAGAGAGAATTTTAGCGACGATTGGATATCCAAACTCATTCGCAGCTAGAACTGCTTCTTTCGAGGTTAGGCAAACACGTTCTTCGATGATAGCAATGCCTTCTTGTTTGAGTAGTTTTTTTGCTTGGAATTCGTCCGTTGGATGAATGGTTAATTTAGCTGTTGCAGGTGAGGCTATGCTTGTCGACATCGCTTCGCGACGTTGACGAATTTGGCATGCGGCACTAATCGCGGAGATCGCTCTTGTGGGGTCCTCAAAGACAGGAATTCCTGCACTCTCAAGCGAGGCTCTAACGCCTGCTTCGCTCGGCATGATCACAACAATCAGTCGATCATGACATGCTGCTTTGAGGCTAAGAAGAGCGTCGAGTGTATTCTGGAAAACAAGTGGAGCGAGCCCATTATTTGCGAGATAGAAAATCAATGCATCATCTTTCGTGTGTTGCAAAATACATTGACCTACATCGACGACAATCTGCGGTGTTGTAGCAACCTGTGCCGTCGTGTCGTAGGGGTTGTGTCCTGCTCCATAAGGGAGAACAACGGCCAGCGCGTCAATTAAGGGTTTTGAAAATGGTTTGATCTCTAAACCCATGCGTGCGCCATCATCAGCCATCAGGATACCGATTCCACCTGAGACTGTTACGAGAGAAAGCCGGTTATTTACGGGCATTTGACCGTTCACTAACAAATATGCAATATCAACCATTTCCTCGATCGAGCGAGCGCGTAAAGCACCTGTTTCGCGCAGAATTGTGTCGTAAACACGATCATCACCGGCAAGTGAGCCTGTGTGCGTGGCAGCAGCAGCAGCACCCGCTTCAGAGGTGCCGACTTTCATCATGATGACAGCTTTACCTGCCCGCGACGCCTTACTGATAGCCGAGCGTAACTTGTCACCGTTGCGACAGCTTTCCATCGATGCGCAGATGACTTCTGTTTCAGGATCCTGAGCAAGAAAGTCGATGCAATGAGCAACATCCACATCTGCTTCATTACCCGTTGCGAGGGTACGACTCATGCCGATGCCTCTTAGATCTGCCATCACATATGTGCAAGATCCAAACGCTCCACTTTGCGTGATGAAGGCTACTTTTCCTGCTTTTGGAGCCGAGCCTCGCGCAAAAGAAGTTGAAAAGGTAGCAAACAGGCCGTTTGATGGGCTCAAAGCGCCGAGTGAGTTGGGACCCACCATACGCATGCCTGCTTGTCGTGCGATTTCCACCAACTTATCCTGAGCAAGCTTGCCTTCAGGGCCCATTTCACCAAAGCCGGAACTCAAGACTTGAACAACCTTAACGCCTTTTTTTGCGCAATCTCTCAGAGACTCCTCCACACGTGAGGAGGGAACAATAATGACCGCTTGATCGACTGTTCCGGGAATATCTGAAACTGAAGGGTAAGCAGGTAGACCTTGAATCTCTGGCGAAGAAGGGTTGACAGGGTAGAGTTTGCCTTTAAAGCCATAGGTTTTCATGTAGTGAATGGCGCGACCACTTAATTTTTTAGGATCACTGGAAGCTCCGACAATCGCAAGTGATTGGGGATTGAAAAGTGCGTCTAGATCGTGCATGTTATTCGTCTGCCTTAACTGTGTTGTGAATAGCGCGCTCTGCATGAAACTGACCATCACCGAATTCAAGGTTGGTCATCAGAAGACGCTTGTTAAGTCTTGTGGCCCAAAGCTCCTCAGTCATTCCCATACCTCCGTGAACTTGAATCACGGTATGGGCGATTTTAGGAGCGACTTGTGAAAGGTACAGTTTGAGCAGTGATAGTTCGCGGCTTTGTACTTCGCCGGTATCGCTAACTTTCCGGGTGTAGGCGCTCACGAAGGCGCGGATACTATCGTATTTTGCGTAGACATCCGCAATGTAGTGCCTAAGCACTTGAAAAGTGGAGAGTGTGACACCGAATTGCTGACGTTCACTCAGATAGCGAATTGTTTGTTCAAGCGCGGTGCCCATGCTGGCTACGGCTTCGACACAAGATAACAGTGCTCCATAGTTAAACATCTGTGCATAGGCTTGTGCGAACTCTGAACCAGAGGCGATAAGCCATTCTTTCTGCAACGGCTGTGCATTAAAAGTGAGCGTGAGGCTATCACGCGAATCAATGCGAATTTCATGACTAGTAGTCGATGAGATTTCTTTGATCGGGATCAGCCAGAGTGAGGGGTTGCCGTCCTCGCTCGCGCAGCAAAGTAGGAAGTGAGTGGCCTGAGGTACGCGTTCAACCCCAGCGACCTTTCCATTTAAAACATTCGAGCTCGATGTTTTATTAATTTTTAATGTCAGTTCATGTGACATTTGTATTAAAAAAGGATCGATTGGTTGATAAATAAGCTGCAGGCGAACAGACCCATCTGCCATAGAAGATAAAAGTGATGGTTTGCTTTTGAAACTTAATGGCGCTAGCAAAAGCGCAGGCAGACCCATTCCTGAACTGAGCGGTAGGGGGAGTGCGTGAGTCGCAGTACCTTCCAGAAGAGCGCAAAAATCAAGCAGAGAGCCTCCCAGTCCCCCATCGACTTCAGGGATGAGGCAGGCAGACCAGCCTAGTGCGATTGTTTCCTTCCATTTTTGATCGCGAAAGAGTCTTTTTTGATCGGCATTATGCAGGCCGCTACTCTCGATTTCTGCGTCCTTCGCAAAGCGTGACGCTGATTCCTGGAATTCGGAACCAAATAAGGGTGTTACGGTAAACGTCATAGGTGTCAGTGTCCAAAAATTTCGCGGGCAATCATATTTTTCTGAACTTCGTTGCTACCGCCATAAATGGTACGTACTCTTGAATAGAAATAATTTTGTAACCAGAGTGCTGCTTGAGCATTACCGTCGAAGATCGAATGTTCATCAGCTGGCATGCTGGCGGCATATTCTGGGCCCATGATCTCCATGCCGATTTCGGTGATCGTTTGAAACAATCCGGCACTATTGAGTTTTAGGACGGATGGTTGCAGACGAATTGGTTTTTTATTCATTACCGCATCAATAGCTTCGAGTCCTAGCTCTTGTAACGCTCTGAGTTCGGCTTCAACGCCGAGCAGTCGAAACTCAAGTGCCTGTCTGCGGTGCTGATTGACAGCCTCGGACAAGCGTTCCGCGACCAATGTTCGAGTCCGTTTGAGGTATTGAAAAAGCGGAGCGGTATTCGCTGAGTTCAGTCGCTCGCGTGCCAATAGAAATTTTCCGTATTTCCATCCATCGCCGATTTCACCTATGCAGTCAGACAGAGGCACTTCGACATTGTCTAGAAAAACTTCATTGACGTGGTGCCAGCCGTCGATTGTTCGAATCGGTTGGACCGTGATGCCTTTTAAGCGGACGGGAATAATCAGCAGACTGATGCCTTCTTGTTTACGAGACTCATCCGAGGTGCGAACAAGCGTATACATAAGGTCGGACTCTTGCGCATGAGAGGTCCATGTTTTTTGACCATTCACAATGAACACATCGCCTTGAATATGCGCATGTGTTTTGAGTGAGGCCAAGTCAGAGCCTGCGTTAGGCTCTGAATACCCTTGGCACCACCATTCCGTTCCATCCAAAATACCTGGCAAGTAGCGTGCTTTTTGTTTTTCGGAACCGAACTCAAGCAGAACGGGACCAATGTGTCGGAGTCCATGATGATATTGCGGCGGGCAATCGTTTTCAGCGAGCACCTCTCCAAAAATAGCTTGTTGTCTGGGGTTCCATCCTGTGCCGCCATATTCAACAGGCCAGTTAGGTGCGCCCCAGCCTCGAGCGAACAGAATCTTTTGCCAACGACTCCAAGGTTCGCGCGACAGCTTGCGATTGAGCGCCATGATTTCTTTGATATCAGACGGGCAATTTTTACTGACGAAATCGTGAACTTCAGTTCGAAATGCATCGTAATTAATGTCGTCTTTCACGTCACTATTCATTATTTTGATTTCCTGGCGCGACTAGCGACCTTTGTAGACAGGCTTGCGTTTTTCTTTAAAAGCAAGCAATGCTTCCTTGGTGTCTTCTGTTTTGCCAAGAGCGACAGTCATGTTTTGCTCGAAGCGATAGCCCTCCCTTCGAGGCATCACGGCTGTGACCTGCGCCGCTTGCTTGGCGTAGCTCAACGCCATTGGTGCTTTGCTCGCGATATCGTTAGCGATTTCCATCACATAAGGCATTAATTCTTCCGGAGGAAGGCTGGCTTCGATGAGGCCCAGACGATACATTTCGTCAGCGTCGATTTTCATGCCGGTAAAGAACATTCTGCGCGCGCGCGACTTTCCGAAAATACTTTGTAGCATCGCCGTACCACCAGCTAGCCCAACATTGATCTCAGGCATTGAAAAGATTGCTGTCTTTGATGCGACCCAGATATCGCATTGGGTCATGAGGCCAAAGCCTGCCCCCATCGCTGGACCATTGACGGCAGCAATGACTGGTTTGCTGCATTCAATAATTGAGTTCCCAGTCTCGCGGACTAAGCGGTTATGGTGCCAGTAGGCACCTGGTTTTTCATTGAGACCTGGTCGTTCGCTTAGATCTGCTCCAGCGCAAAATATTTTTCCTTTTCCTGTAATGACGGCTACTTTAACCTCGGGCGCATCGTTGAAGTAGTCAAATACCTGAATGATCTCGCTTCGCATCTGTGCGTTTTGTGCGTTATGCGGAGGTCGGTTTAACGTAACTGTTGCAACTCCATTTGCAATGTCGAGTTCTAGTGTTTGCAGATCCATTTTCTACCTTTGATGTCGTACAAGTTGAACATTGAGTGCAATGTTGAGTTACTCGACGGTGATACTCACGCCCTCAACCTTTAGGAGATTTCTGAGTCGCCGTTCCTCGTTGGAGAGAAATTTTGCAAATGCTTCAGTCTTGAGGCCCTCAATAAAGAGTCCGGTTTGATTGATCGGATTTAAGACATTACTGGTTTTCATTGCGGTATCGATACCTTTGAGTAATTCTTTTTGTACGTCTACTGGAGTGCCCGTTGGCATCAGAAATCCAAACCAACTGCCGAAGACTAGATCGATACCCAATTCCTTGAATGTTGGAACGTTCGGCGCAGCTGGATGCCTCTTTTCTGAGGAAATCGCAATGGCGTTGAGCGTTCCAGAGTTCACGCGTGGCATCGCTGAAGGACCGTCAAAAATCCCCATGATTTGTCCGCCAAGCAAATCGTTCATCGCTGGGCTTGTGCCTTTGTAGGGGACGTGAGTAATGCGTACACCCGCTTCGGCGGCGAAGAGTTCAGCGGCGATATGCGGACTCGAGGCGTTACCCGAGGAGCCAAAGATCAGACCACCTGGTGTGCTTTTCCCAAAGGCAATCATTTCTTTGACGTTCTTGAAGGGCACCTTGGGGTTGACGACCAAAAGACTCGTGGAACGGCCAAGCAGGTACAAGGGACTCAAGCCTTTTGGATCATAGGGCAGGCTTTTTTTAAGAACAGGATTTGAGGTGAAGCCGTAACTGGTCAGCAAAAGTGTGTAGCCGTTCGCTGGCGATCGTGCCACGAATTGCGTGCCAATGACTGTTCCACCGCCTGGTTTGTTATCCACAATCACGGGCTGTCCCCATTGCTTGGAGAGCTCTGCAGCTATCGCGCGACCGTAAACATCAGTCACGCCACCTGGTGGATAGGGGACTACGATCGTCACTTGCTTATCTGGAAATTTGGCTTGAGCTGCTACGGCACATGTTGCGATGAGTCCAGCGAGAAAAATCTGTTTGAATGACTTCTTAAGGATGCGCATTGTTAAGTCTCCTTTATTACTTATTTTTTAGTAGATGCTTTGGATTGCTCAATGACTTTTTTCCATTTGGCAGACTCCGAATGGATGGTTGCGGCCATTTCTTGTGGCGTGCCACCTTTTACAGTGAGACCGGTCGCAATTAATCTTTCACGCACGGCTGGCATCGCGAGGACTTCGTTGAGTGCCTGATTGAGTTTTGAGATAATTTCTGGAGAGGTTCCAGCAGGTGCGGTAATGTAGTTAATGGGAAAGGCTGAGTAGCCTTTCAAGGTATCTGCGATGGGCGGCAGCTCAGGCAAGGCGGGATTTCGCCCAAGAGTCGACACACCAAGTGCTTTAACTGCGCCTGCCTTGATGTGTGCTAGGTATACAGACATCGAGTCAATCGACATCTGCACCGAGCCACCTATGACTTCGGAAACGGCTGCGCCAGAGCCCTTGTAGGGGACATGTTCTATATTGACACCCGCCATACTTTTGAAGAGTTCGCCTGCAAGGTGACTTGAGGAACCAATGCCCGAGCTTGCGAAGTTGATCTTGTTAGGATTCGCCTTTGCATAGGCAATCAGTTCTTTAACAGAGTTGACGGGGAGGTCTTTGTTGACGACTAAAACATTACTCCCTTCGATCAATTGGATGACTGGGGAGAATGCAGTCCCGGCATCGTAGGGCATCTTATCCATCAAGTATGGTGCGGTCATTTGCTGGCCTGGTGTGGCGTAAAGCAGGGTGTATCCATCTTTTGGGGCCGTCGCCACAAAAGCCGCGCCGATCACACCACCCGCACCAGGTTTGTATTCGATGACAACAGTTTGTCCAAGGCGTTTGGACATAGGTTCGCTAATGATTCGAGCCGTGTTGTCAGCGCCTCCTCCAGGAGCGAAGGGAACGATCAATTTGATGGGTTTGTTTGGGTAATCCACCGCGAGGGTGACTGAGGTGTTGAACGCAGAAAGTATTGCGAAAGCGCCGATTAAAAGCTTTTGTAGCTTCATGGGTATGTCTCCTAGGGAATGATTATTTTTTTAAGTGTCTTTTTTTCATCCTAAGGTACAAAACTCTATAGCATCTAATACTTGTTTGACATACCGCTATATGATTAACGCATAGTGAATTTCTTTTTTTGCCGAGGAGTCTGTGCATTGAAACTTCAACAACTCAAGTTCTTCGTGACAGTAGTCAAGGCTGATTTCAATATTTCTGAGGCTGCGAGGTTGTTACATACTTCACAACCAGGTGTCAGCAGACAACTGATGCAACTCGAGCAAGAGTTGGGTATTATTTTGTTGCGCCGCACAAAGAATCGAATTGTTGGCTTAACAGAAGATGCACAGCCTATTTTGGAACTCGCCGCAAAAGTCTTAGCAGATGTCGAGGGAATCAAGCAACTTGCGCTAGGTATTCAATCTGGAGAAGCGAAGTCTGTCACCGTTGTCACCACACACAGCTTTGCTCGCCACATGTTGGCCGAGCCTCTTTTTAGGCTAAGTGGAAGAGAGCCCCTAGTGAGGGTAACGATTAATCAAAGCTCATCCGAAGGTGCATTGCAACAAGTCCTCTCGGGCGAGGCTGATATTGCACTTAGCAGTAAGCGCGCCGATAATCTGGAGTTGTCTTCATTACCGGTGTTTAAGTTGCCGAGAGTTCTCGTAGCGCCGAAGGGACATCCAATACTTGAGTGCTTAAATATTTCTCTCGAAGAGATTGCGCGACACTCCCATGTTGCCTACCCTCGAGCCTTTGCCGCTCGCCGATCGCTCGATGAGGCTTTTGCGTCGCACCAGCTCAATTGCAATGTCGTTATTACTGCGACAGACGCTGATATGGTGATGGCCTGTGTTTCAAAGGGACTGGGCATTGCTATTTTATCAACCCTCAGCACTCAAGACGTTGATGCGGCCCGAGTGAGCTTGGTACCACTCGATCATTTGTTCGATCCTGTCATTGCTTACATCACTATCAGAAGAGAAAGCGTCCACAATATATCGGTGATGGAGTTTCTACAGTCGTTGGTTCCAAGGTTCCGTCATGTTGATCCGGGACAGCTATTTCTTCAAGAGACGGATATTCGGGCGTTACAAGTATGGCCGGAGTATCTTGGCTTTCCTTGAAAGGGTGTGATAAATAAAGGGGGGATGCAAAGTTTAGCTAGCCCTTGATCTTGGCGAACTTTCACAATCCGGACAGAACAATCGGGTTTCCTTGGGAAAAACGATTGAACAAGAGGTATTCTTTACCTAAATTCTGACAATATCGGAGATTTCACTCAATGAACTTTACATTCACCCCCGAAGAGGAGAAGTTGCGCGCTGAAGTGCGTGCGTTTCTCGTTGAGCATTTCACGGATAACGTGCGGGAAGAAAATGCTGCTGGCAAGCGCGGAGAGGGCTGGGGTGAAGCCATCCGCGACTTTTTCGAAAAGGTCAATCAACAGCGCTGGTTTGCGTGGAGTTGGCCAACTGAGTTTGGCGGCGGCGGAGGTGACAGAACCACCCAGTTTGTCATCGAAGAGGAGTTTTATCGCTATACCGCTATCACCTTGGGGGGTGGAACGGGAGCGCCCTCGATCTTGATGTTTGGCACAGCTGCTCAAAAAGAGGAGTTTGTTCCCCGTTCTATTAAGCGTGAAATTATTTTTTGCCAAGGCTATAGCGAGCCAGGTTGTGGAACCGACCTTGCCGGCATTCGCTGCCGCGCCAAGCGTGTGGGTGACAAGTACATTATTACTGGTCAAAAAATCTATACCACCAACGCTCAAAATGCGACGCATATCTATTTGATGGTGCGCACGGATCCGGATTCGGTGCGTCACCGTGGCTTATCGATTTTGCTGGTGCCCATGGGTATGCCTGGCATGACGGTACGACCTCTTTGGACTGTGCAAAACGATCCGCCAGCACCTTTTGGTACGACCTATGGCGAGGAGCGTACCAACGAGGTATTTTTTGATGACGTGGAAGTTCCCGTTTCTTGCCTGTTGGGAGAAGAGGGCGGTGGCTGGGAAGTGGCGCGTCGCGGCTTGAACCTAGATCGTGTAGGCGCCTGGCGCTATCTGATTTCTGTCATGCGTGACGAGGATATCGTGAATTGGCTGCACACAGATGGAGCGCTTCAGGACACATTGCGTGATGATCCGCAAGTGCGTGATAAGGTCGCTGAAATGTGGACTGAGGCAGAGGTCTGCCGCCTGATGACGATGCGCAGTATCAGCATTGAGCAAAATGGTGGGAAGTTCACGTATGAAGGGTCGGCCGAAAAAGTTTTCGCACCTGAGCACAGTGTGCGTGCGACCGAAGCCTATAGCCAGATTTTGGGCCCATTTGCCCAGCTGATGCAGGGCTCGCCCGATGCCATCGAAAAAGGTATTTTTGCTCACAATATTCTCGGTGCCTATCAGTCGACCATCAACCACGGTAGCGTGCAAGTGATGCGTGATCAGGTGGCTCGTATTGGGCTTGGCCTTCCACGCGCTGCAAAATAATAAAGAGACAGGTGATTCGAAAAATGAATATTTTGCTTGATGATCAAGAAGTTCAAATCCGCGAAGCGGCTGCAGAATTTTTAGAAGGTGAGTGCACACCAGCATTGGTACGTCAGGTCGAAACAGGGAACTTGCAATACTCACCAGAGCTTTGGACTAAGTTTGCTGAGAATGGCTGGTTGCAGTTATGTCTGTCCAACAAAGCGGGGGGTGAGGAACTGCCTTTACCTTATCTCGGTCTGTTGTTTGAAGTAGCCGGCTATCACATCGCGCCTATTCCGCTGCATGCCACCATGGTTCCAGCGATGATCCTTGATCGCTACGGTAGTCCTGAGCAAGTGAATCTGTTGCAAGCTGTGATTGCGGGCGAATTGATTTTGAGTCACGCAGTCGCTGAACAGACGGGACGTTGGTCCACTGAGGCGATCGCATTACAGGGTCGAATCGAGGGGAACGAATTAGTCTTGAGTGGCAGCAAAACCTTTGTGGGTAGTTATAGTGCCTCACAGTTTTGTATGGTGATTTATCGTGAGGCTGGCGTTGAGGGTTCGTTGGGTGTTGCATTAGTGCCAACGGATGCTAAGGGCCTGAGCAGTGAGGCACTCCTGTCAATGGCCAAGGACGGTGAGTCGAATGTGCAATTTAAAGAGGTCCGTGTGCCTCTCACTGCGCGTATTGGAAATACTCAACAGGGTTCGGTGATCGCGAGAGAGTTGATGGATTTGTCTGCTGTCTTGTATGCCTCCTTGATTGCTGGAGCGGCTCGTAGAACCTTGGATATGGCAGTGGAGCACGCTAAGCAGCGTGAGGCTTTTGGCCAGCCTATTGGGGCGTTTCAGGCAATTCAACATATGTGCGCCAATATGGTCAATGCCATTGATGGTACGACTATGTTGTCGCGAGAAGCACTTTGGCGGATGCAAGAAAATCTGCCCTATCATGTCAACGTTGCGCAGGCGAAATCGTTTGGCAATGAGCAATGCATGATGGTGGTGCGCTCGGCTCAGCAGATCCACGGTGGTATGGGCTTCATTCGAGATTTTGATTTAAATCTCTGGTATCGCCGCGTGGGTTCATGGAGCTTGCGAGGTGGCACGGCTGCCGAGCATCGCCGAACCATTGCTTCAGCTTTGATTGATCAACCTGAACGCGTGAGGATTGGCGTTTTTCCTAAAGCCTGAGAGTTAACTGTTGATAGAAATCCGCAATCTTGAAACCTTCGTCTGGTTCTCTATTCTGCGACTTTAAAAGAAAATCATGAAATTAAGTTTTACTTTGCAGAATCTGAATGGCTCTTTTGAATCGATCTCTGTCGATATCAATCAAATGGTGATTGCGGGATGGGCAGGTCGTGATCAGGCAGCTATTGAGCATCATATTGAAGAACTTGCAGCAATCGGTGTGCCACGTCCAACGACTGTTCCCCTGTTTTATCGTGTGGCGAGTCAGACGCTGACGCAACACCCGGTCATTGAAGTCGTTGGGACTGAAAGCTCTGGTGAGGTTGAGTTATTCGCTTTCATGTATCAAGGAGAGTTACTGGTGTCACTCACCTCAGATCATACAGATCGTGGTTTGGAAACGGTGAGTGTTGCACTATCCAAGCAGGTTTGCTCGAAACCAGTCGGTGCTCATGCATGGCGGTTTAAGGATCTTGCCGATCACTGGGATCAGCTTCGAATCGAGTCCTCTATTATTGAAAATGGACAACTTGTTCAGTATCAGTCAGGACCGTTATCGGCGCTTTTACATCCACTGGATTTAATGAAGCGTTTCACAGATGGTGGTCAATTAGCGGCTAACACTGCGATGAGTTGCGGCACTGTCGGCACACAAGGTGCAATTCGACCGGCGGCACGTTTTGAAATGTCTTTGATCGACCCGGTCTTAAAGCGAACAATGGCTCATTGTTATGAGGTTGAGTCACTTGCGAAAGTCAGCTGAGTTTGGTGATTAAATCTGCTAGATTAAGTTTTCATTGAACCAAGTCTGCATTTGGCACTTAAGTTCAGACTTTTTTAATCCTTTGCCTTCAGGACTACGCCATGATCACTAGACTTAAATTTCTCGGTGTTGGCATTGCTGCCGCCGCGTCACTTGTATTTTCTCCGGTTTGGGCGCAAGCGGCTCCTGATCTCGGCGCTCCAACCTTACCCGCACCGGGCTTTAAAAAATTGAAAGTGGGCGAGTTTGAGGTCATCGCACTTAATGACGGAATCGGTCGACGTCCTTTGGTGGCAGAGTTTGTCAAGAACGCGCCACTCGATGAAGTCAAAGCCTTACTTGCTTCGCAAAACTTACCGACCCATTATATTGATGTGCCGTTCACACCTTTTTTAATCGTGAATGGAAATCAGCGCTATCTGATGGATACAGGCTTTGCCAATAACGGTGGCCCCACTACAGGCAAGATGATTGCGAATATGGCAGCAGCAGGTTACAAACCTGAAGACATCAATAATGTCGTGATCAGTCATTTCCATGGTGATCACATTAATGGACTGCTCTATAAAGATGGTTCGTTGGTTTACCCCAATGCCAAGGTGCATGTTCCTGCTGGAGAATATGCTTTTTGGATGGATAAGGATCGCTTGGACAAAGCAACTGGCGGACTGAAGGGCGCGATGACAAATGCACAGCGCGTATTAAACAAAATTCCAGCAGACCGATTAGTAAAATTTGAATCGGGTTCCGAAGTAGCTCCAGGCATCACCTCCGTTGCTGCGTTTGGACACACGCCTGGCCACACTTTATTTACCGTCAAATCAGGAGGTCAGTCGTTTATCTATGTAGCCGACATTACAAACGTACCAGCTTTGTTTGCGCGGAACCCAGATTGGGCGGTGACTTTTGATATGAATCCTGAAATGGCGCGTCAATCGCGTCGTAAGATCTTTGACATGATCGTCAAGGAAAAGATGATGACGGGTGGTTTCCATTTCCCCTTTCCAGCGATGGGCACCATCACACCATCGGGCAATGGCTTTCAGTTCACTCCGATAAAGTAAGCTTTATGTTGGTGAGCTAAGTCGGCGCACCTTATTTTTAGCCCCCTTTAATTTGATATTCAAACTAAAGGGGGTTTTGTCTTTTATAAGCCATACAATTGGCCAGTTAAAAAGATTTTTATAGGATGCTTGTATGAAATTGCTGATTGGGCGAACGGGCGTGCAATGGCTCGACTCCTGTGTCATGCAGGTGATGTTAGCGATCACAGTATTGATTGGATCGCTGCTGCTGACAGTTTCCCCCGTTTATGCTCAGACCGGAAACTTTGATGCCTGTGTCAAAGGCCTTCGTCAATCAGTCGTTTCTCAAGGTATCAGCGGAGCGGTCTTTGATCGTGCCATGGTGGGGGTTGAGCCCGATCCGGACGTGCTCAAGGCGTTTTCATTTCAACCTGAGTTTAGAACTGCAATTTGGGATTACTTAGCAGGTCTTGTAGATCAGGAGCGCGTGGATGATGGCCGTATAAAGTTAAAAGAATGGAATAAAGTGCTCACTGAAGCAGAAAACAAATTCGGTGTGGATCGCAACGTCATCGTCGCGGTATGGGGAGTCGAGTCAAATTATGGTCGGATTCAGGGCAAGCGTGAAATCGTACGTTCTTTGACAACACTGATCTGTGCCGACAAGCGTCAGGCCTTTTTCAGAGGAGAATTGCTCGCGACGTTACGTATTTTGCAAAGTGGCGATATCCCCGCAGAGTCTTTGGTCGGCTCATGGGCGGGAGCATTTGGGCAAACTCAATTTATGCCAACAACATACCAACGTTTGGCAGTTGATTTCGATGGTGATGGTCGCAGAGATATCGTGAGTTCAGTTCCAGATGCTTTAGGTTCTACTGCAAATTTTTTAAAACGTGCAGGTTGGGTGACTGGGCAGCCTTGGGGTATTGAGGTGAAATTGCCTGCAAACTATTCTGGGCCTTCGGGTCGGCGAACCAAGCAGTCTTTGACCCAGTGGAGGAGTTTAGGGATCAAGCCTGTGAAAGTCGCTGGCAAGTCCCCACAACAAGCTGACATCGCCAAGTTGCCTGACACAACGCAGGCCGCACTGTTACTCCCTGCAGGCGCTCAGGGTCCGGCTTTTCTGGTGTTCCGTAACTTTGATGCCATTTACAGTTATAACGCTGCTGAGTCTTATGCGCTTGCAATTGCACATTTGAGTGATCGTCTGCGTGATGGACGTATGTTGCAAGCATCTTGGCCGACCGACGATCCTGGAACGAGTCGAGCCGAACGACGTGAGATTCAGCAAGCATTGATCAGTCGCGGTTATGACGTTGGTGAGGTAGACGGCTTGATTGGTACAAAAAGCCGTGAGGCCATCAGCGATTTTCAAAAATCCGCTGGCCTGATTGTCAATGGTAGAGCAGGGCAGCAAGTGCTCAAAGCGCTGCGCGGACCGATCAAGTCCCGCACGCCTGCTGGGAGCGGTTCGACTGTTGGTTCAGCGGTGGGTGGCTAACTTGTGGTCGAAAAGCATCGACTTTTTGCACTAGCTAAACATTGAGGCTACATGAGTATGGCTCAGTCTATATTTTGGAGTTTAATAGGGGCTTGCCTTTTTTGCGCCCACGATGTTTCCTTGCTGCACACATGACTACACCGCTTAATGCCCGACCCAAGTCTCTGGGCGAATTATTTATTACTTTTAGCATGCTCGCGATCCAGAGTTTTGGTGGTGTTCTTGCTTTTATTGAACGTGAGCTTGTAGAGCGAAAAAAATGGATGACCCGCAAGGAGTTCGTTGAGGAGTGGGCCATTGCTCGATCCATGCCTGGTCCACCCGCACTGAATATGTGCATTATGGTGGGCGCGCGTTATTTCGGATGGCGCGGTGCGCTTGTTTCCTTAGCTGGACTGCTCATCTTTCCAACTATGATTATTTTGACGTTGGCGATCGCCTATGGACACTTTGGAAATCAAGCGCAAGTCTTCGATGCGTTGCGTGGAATGGGCGCCGTCGCGGCGGGCATGATTGGTGCAACAGGACTGAAGTTGCTGTCTGCACTCAAGACAAATCCACTCGGTGTCAGAGTTTGCGCTGCCCTAGCCATACTGAGCTTTGTTGGGATTGCGATTTTGGAATGGCGGCTGCTGTACGTGCTGATCGTATTGGGTGGGATCGGCTATGTGCTTGTGTTTCTCAAGCTCAAGGATCAAGCATGAACGATACCTTGACGCTTGCTATGCTCTGGACCGACTGGTTCAATTTGTTTAAGCATTTTGCGTCGATATCGATTGCGTCTGTCGGCGGCCCTCTGGTGCTACTCCCCGAAATCCATCATTTCCTTGTGGATCAGCAAAGTTGGCTGTCCGAGGCGCAGTTCAGCGCATCGGTGGTGATTGCGCAGGCATCACCCGGTCCGAATGTGATGTTTGTCGCCTTGATGGGTTGGAATATCGGTCTGAATGCGGGTGGCTTTGGCTGGGCGGCGTTTTCTGCATTAATTTGTATGGTGGGCATGTTGTTACCGAGCTCTATGTTGATTTTTTTCACGGCGGGTTGGGTTCATAAAAATCAAAACCTTCGTGCTGTGCGTGCCTTTAAACTTGGACTCAGTCCGGTCGTGATTTCAATGATGGTCGCCGCTGGTTGGTTGTTAGCCACCG
Organism: uncultured Burkholderiaceae bacterium; assembly: GCA_963926265.1. Taxonomy (GTDB): domain Bacteria; phylum Pseudomonadota; class Gammaproteobacteria; order Burkholderiales; family Burkholderiaceae_B; genus Zwartia. The sequence goes on along the minus strand of CAWUWN010000026.1, from coordinate 148,688 downwards.
CAAATACCAACGGTGTTCGCGATTGGCCCTTGTGGCTATTAGCTGCTGTGACCACAGTAATCGTCTATCGCACCAAGATACATATGTTGTTACTGCTTGCAATTGGTGCCGCGCTTGGTGCGAGTGGTTTGTTGGTGATTAGTTAGTTTTCTATCCCAAGAATGATACGCAGACGTTTAAAAACTTCGGGACTCATCTCTTTGGGTTGAGTGACCAGTCCACTGGAAAGTGCGTGATGGGCTTCTGAGTCCGGGAGTTCTTTGCCAAGAAGCTCGATGGCTTTAATCAAAACTTTTTGAGCGGTCTCGGCATTTTTCATTAAGTTCGCGATCGCGGATTCTGCTGTGACGTTGGCTTCTCGTGGGTGCCAACAGTCAAAATCAGTCACCATTGCTAAGCTTGCATACGCGATTTGCGCTTCGCGCGCGAGTTTTGCCTCGGGCATATTGGTCATGCCGATTACGCTCGCACCCATCGATCGATACCAGTGCGACTCTGCTGAGGATTTGTCTGGAAATGGATATTACTTTGACTCATCTCAATGTGCTTTTATACCGCGCACGTATGCGGTTAAGGGAGTGTTTGAATATTAAGTGGTTTGAATCGGAAGCGACAATATGAAAACTTGTGCCGAAATTACGCAGTTGCTATCCGAAATACAAGATCGTGAAATGTCTTTCGCAGAGAACATTGCCGCGCGTACGCACCTTATGATGTGTAAAGGCTGTCGTAGCTATAAAAACCAACTGAACTTTTTGCGTGATGCAGTTCGAGGATTTACAGCGGGTCGGGTGGATACTCTTATGAATAAAAAAAATCCGGACTAGCTATTTATGACAAGTCCGGATTTATAGGGTGAACTGTTTTTAGTTGACTTCGAGCAACTCGACATCAAAGACTAGTGTGGCATTGGGTGGAATCACGCCACCTGCACCGCGCGCGCCGTAACCCATTTCGGGAGGAATGATAAGTGTGCGCTGACCGCCGATCTTCATGCCAGCAACGCCTTCGTCCCAGCCGCGGATCACATGACCAGCACCTAAGGGAAAATCAAAAGGATCACCGCGATCACGTGAGCTGTCGAACTTAGCCCCTTTATTTTCAGGTGCAGTCGCATCGTGAAGCCAGCCGGTGTAGTGCACTGTGACGTGCGCACCTTTTGTGGCCTCTGTACCGCTACCAACAGCAACTTCTATTTTCTCTAGTGAGCTCATTTTTTTTCCTATAGGGAGGTGATCAGGTCGCGCTTTGCACGACTGGGGGTTTAGAGGGTTTGACACGTAAGCGATGCCAGAGCAGTCCTATGGTACAGAGTGCAAAGACCCCGTGAACCAACCAAACGCCGACACTAAATGAAAGCTTGCTGCTGATGATCCAACCTTTTGAAATATTGATGAGGTTGAGGTACAGCATGGCAATCAGTCCAGCGATTAATAGGTCCCCTGAGCGACCAATCCTAGGATTGGCTGCTCCCAAAGGAATCGCGATCAGCGCGAGGTTGAGTGCTGCTAAGGGCACGGCTAGGCGCCACATGAGTTGCCCCAACGATTCAGGTACTTTATCGGTGAGCAGTAATTCCGTTGGGCGGGCGCGTCGACTTTCGAGGGTACGTTGGCGTGCATTTTCTAAAGAGTTTTCGCCGTCTTTACTTTCAATGCGGGCACCAAAGGAGTCGAACTTGGCGAGTCGCATTTCAGGATTGCCTAGTTTGACGTCATAGCGTTGTCCCGGACCGAGCACCAGAAATTTGTCGCCATTGGGTTCAAGGACTGTATCGGCCGAGGAAGCGGTGATGAGCGTATGCCAGTCAGGATCTAAGATGCGCATGAACACTTGACCGAGAGGTCCGTTTGGTACGCTTGGTCCTTCGACAAAAAAGACACGTGCGCCGCCTTCAGTTTCCAGAAATTGACCTGGAGAGATCTTAGATAGATCAGACCGTAATTCAAAGCGCGCTCTGTATTCGCCGATCTGGCGGTTGGCCCAGGGTGTGCCGAACAAGGTCAATGAGGCGATCACAATCGCAACTGGGATTGTCACGCGTAGCACCGGATTGATCCAGTTCAGAAGCGATAGCCCGCTTGAGAACCACACAACCATCTCACTCTCTCTGTAGTTACGACTGATTGTGGTCAGTACAGCGATAAAAATCGAAACAGCCAGAATGATAGGTAGTGCAGCGATCGTGGTAAAGGCGGCCAAGCCAATCACAACGTCAGCTCCGATCCTCCCTGCTGCGGCTTCGCCTAGCAAACGAACTAATACGACGCTCAGCCACACGACAATGAGCGTCGAGAGCACGACGCTGAGGTGGTTGGTAATTTCGGAGACGACGGAACGTTTAAATAAGGACATTGGGCACGATGCGGGCAGCATCAAAAAATGGTGCGGCGCAAACAACGCCGTCACCATGAATTTAGCACAATGGGACTATTCAGATGGCGAACTCGATGGATCAAGCGTTAGGTAGGCTTTCGATGAGTTGAATCATTCGCTTTCGCATCGCTGCATCTGGTAGGCGACCGACCCCTCCTGCCATGTTGTCGATCATGTTCGAGACACGGCTGGTGGCAGGGGTGATGCAGGTGACGGTAGGGTGACTAGCGACGAATTTCAAGAAAAACTGTGCCCATGTCGTGGCATCGAACTCTTTGGCCCAGGCTGGGACAGCTTGTCCTTTGACGCGTCGCCAGAGTCGGGTGCGACCGAAGGGCGCATATACCAGCACAGCGATGCCACGCTCCTGAGCCAGCGGCAGGATGGTTTGTTCGGCGAACAGATCATCGATGGCATAGTTGGTCCCGATGAAGTCGATTTTTTGCTTTCGCATCGTGTCAATCAGACTGTCATATTGATGACTGAACGTGGTGGTCACGCCCAGATAGCGAATCCGGCCTTTTTCCTTGGCTTCGCGCAAAATAGGGAGTTGGGTCTGTATGTCGCCCATGTTGTGGATTTGGACGAGATCAATCACGGGTTTGCCAATGCGTTTGAAGGAGGTCTCTAACTGCGCACGTGCGGCAGCTGCATCGGCCGCACCGCCGCCACGCGGCGCGACATTGAGCTTGGTCGCCCAAAATAGTTTTTGTGCGATCCCTAATTCTTGTGCAATCTTTCCAGCGACTTCTTCGGAGGCACCATAACTCGGAGCGGTATCAAATAACGTTCCACCGAGCTCCACCATTTTGGCCATTACTTTTTTAAGAGCATCTTGATCCTCGGAGCGTGCAACTTGAGCAAAAGTCGCTGAGCTACCCAGCCCGATGATAGGTAGGCGCTGACCACTAGAAGGAATCGGACGCGTAAGCAGAGGACCTGTATTTGCGAATGCTTGTGTCCATGTACTTGAAAGCGAGGCAGTTCCTGCGGTGGCGAGTGCTGTCTGAAGCCAAGTGCGACGGTTCATTATGCAAGTCTCCTAAGAGGGAATATTAAATGTGTGAGGGTGGCGTAGAGGGAGCACTGCGCTTGGCTTGGGTATAGCCAAGCCAGAGCCCTAGGCTCATCCAGATGACAGCGAGTGGGACTGCAAACCAAGCGAGTCCGGCCAGTCCCATTCCGAGACGGCTCAACAGACCTTCAGTTTGTGAACCGAGCGCATCTCCGCTGCGGTAGATAAAAGTGTCGATAAATGCTTTGGCTTTGTATCGGTCTGCACGGGGGACAGTCGTGAACAGTGTTTCGCGCGCGGGACGCATAATGCCACGTTGTACCGCCCGAAACGACGCTTCAAAGGCAATGAGTGCTGCCAGGGAGCCCAGCAATGCGAGTCCGATAAAACCAAAGGCCACGGTGATAGGGAGCAACGCAAGCGTGAAAGCGATACCGAAGCGTTTGATCAGATGGCTCGTGAGAAAAGCCTGCAATAAAAAGGTGGCAGTTTGGGTGTAGAGGTCGATGCGTGCAAAGGCAGCAGTTCGTGTGTCCGTATCAAGAGCAAACGCTGCCACCATTTGCAGTCGTGTGAAATACAGCAGCGTGGCGACGACTGCCAAAATCAGTACATAGGCTGAAATGCCGAGCAAGTAGGGTGAACGTATGACCGCTGTGAAACCTTCCCAGGCGCTGCCACCAATGATGGCTTGCTCTGTGTCTGACGCAGAGTCGAGTAGCGGCGTAGTGCCCGTTTCGGTGGATTCAACCTTGTCTTCAACCTTTAAGTGCGTTAGCCACCATGCGCTGGCGACTGCGCAAAGCAGGAAGCCTGCAGCGATCAGAAGGAGTAGAGGCGTGCCAAAAGGTTTTGCAAGTATGCTAGCAAGCCAGGGGCCGAACATCGCACCTAGTGTGCCGCCCAGAGAAATCGCGGCGAATAATCTCTGACTTTGTTCCTTTGAAAAGCGATCGGTCATCAGTGCCCAGAACAGCATTGTGGCAAAGAGATTGAACACGCTGAACCAGACATAGAACACTTGTCCGCTCACGAGTCCGACCTGCGCGGGCGCAAAGGTTAGTAGCGCATAAAAACAAAGCAGTCCGAATGAAAAAAATGAGTAGGTCGCAGTGATAAAAATCAACCTGCGAAAGCGACTTACAAGTATGCTGAAAAGGGGGTTGACCAGAAGCGTGACGACTAGGGTCCCCATAAAAAGCCAGCGAATGGCTTCGATCCCACGTTGCATCCCGAGTGCTTCTCGGGCGGGTCGTACGACCATCAGTGCGCTGAGAATGCAGAAAAAAAACAATCCCGCTACCAGTGTGGGTAGCAATTCTTGCCGTCTAATATTGGTGAACGTTTGCAACAGCTGAGTCATTGAACGGGCTTCCAGATCGCGCAGCCATCTTACTGACTAATTTCAAATTTTTGTGGATTTGTTGAAGTGCTGTATTTCGTTTAGTTGTAAATTTGCGCTAAATAATGCTTTTGTCTGCGAGACATCCTAGAGGGAATATAAAATACAGCCAAGCCGAGGCGTTTTTTGCCTCAGCAAGTCTGCTTTTGAGAGAAACACTGTGCCCTTATCCCCAACCGTTGACCGCAAAGAAGTTCACCAACGTCAGATTGTCATGAAAGCTTACCGAAGGTCGGATGGTCTCTATGACATCGAGGGACGGGTAGTCGATACAAAGTCTGAGCCTTTTTTATCGCCTTTGGCACAGGCGGAGCGCAAACCGGGTGAGCCGGTGCATGACATATGGGTGCGGCTTGTGATCGATGAGTGGTTTGAAATCAAAGACGTAGCGGCGAGCTCTGATACGACGCCTTTTGTAGTATGCACCCATGCGCCGCCGTCTCTGAATGCTCTGGTTGGTGCAAAAATCGGCGCAGGTTGGTCAAAGCTGGTCAGAGAGAAACTCAAGGGAGCCGCTGGCTGTACGCATATGATGGAGTTGCTGGGGCCGATGGCCACAACAGCCTATCAGGCCTTGTGGCCTGTGACCAGCAAGCGTCCTCCGCCAGTGGATGTCAATGGTCGTCCCACTAAAATTGATAGCTGTTTTGCCTATGCGAGCAATAAAGAAATTGTGGCGCATATCTGGCCCGAACACTACACCGGTCCAAACATCACAAAGGAGTGATTTGGACTTGTTGGTACAGTTTGTTTAGGTCTTCTGGCTCGCACAAGTTTGTCTGTGTATTCAGCGCGGTGGCGAGCTCACCGGCCATATCACTTCTGAATTATCCCTGAATCTGGTCACGCTATACTCGAAGCAGAAAATTAAAGGCATCCTACGGTGCTGAGAATCAACGAGGGAGATGAGTGATGCGTTCTTTGCTATTTGTGCCCGCCGATAGTCCACGCAAGCTGGAAAAATCCTTGCAGAGCGGTTCAGATGTGCTGATTTTTGACTTGGAGGATGCGGTTTCACCTTCCCGCAAACAAGAGGGTCGATTGGAATTGGTCAAATTCCTGACCGAAGTCAAACGCGCTGGCCTTAAGACGCCTCAACTTTATGTGCGTGTCAATGCGCTGACAACAGGTATGACACTGTCTGATTTGGCTGCAGTCATGCCCTGTCGTCCCGCGGGTGTGGTGTTGCCCAAGTCAACTGGCGCACGTGACCTCGGTCTCTTGTCCGCATATTTAGAAGCTTTTGAACATTTGTATCCGCTTGAGTCTTCCGGCTTGACTAGCGCATCCCCCGCACCATCGTCTACTGCACAGACAGCCATCATCGCAATCGTGACCGAGACGGCTGATTCACTCGCTGGTTTGAATGAGTATCGGGGCGCAACACCTCGGCTCGCGGGCATGATGTGGGGGGCAGAGGACTTGTCAGGTGATATTGGTGCGTTGACGAACAAAGAAGAAGGTTCCTCTGAATGGACCTCACCCTTCAATTTAGTGCGTTCTCTCTGCCTGTTTGCAGCCTCTGCCGCAGGAGTCCCTGCGATCGATACGGTACCCACGGAAATTAACAATGTCGAAGCCTTGAGAAAGGAGACACGTCTGGCATATCGCGATGGTTTCTCTGCCAAAGCAGCGATTCATCCTGGTCAAGTCCCAGTGATTAATGAGGCAATGACACCTGATGCTGCGACTCAAGAATGGGCGAGTCGCGTCATTGCCGCCTTTGCCGCGAGTGCAAGTGTCGGTGTGGCGACCATGGATGGAAAAATGCTGGATACGCCGCATCTACGGCTAGCTAAAAAAATCATCGCAGCGACGCAACTCGCCTAACGTTTTTTGGAGTCATACGATCATGGTGGGTCCTTTGGATGGTATTCGTGTCATTGATATGACATCGATTTTGATGGGGCCTTATGCCGCTCAGTTGATGGGTGATATGGGTGCCGATGTGATCAAAGTCGAATCCCCTCAAGGCGATATGGTGCGCGACGTTGGTCCGATGTTGCATCCTCGTATGGGGTCGCTTTATCTGCATGTCAACCGCAGCAAGCGCGGGATGGTGCTCGATGTAAAAAAGCCTGAGGGTCTCGATGCGATTAAAAAGTTGATCGCAACAGCCGACATTTTGCTTTATAACGTTCGGCCGCAAGCGATGGCGCGCCTAGGCTTGAGTTACGAGGTTGTCCAAGCGATCAACCCCAGAATTTTATATGCGGGAACTTTTGGCTTTGGCCAAGACGGACCTTATGCGCACAAGCCGGCCTTTGATGATTTGATCCAAGGCGCGATTGGTTTGCCTTCCTTGATTAAGCAAGCAGGCTCGGACGTTCCGCGCTATGTGCCATCTAATCTTGTTGACCGAACTGTCGGTCTCTATGCCACCTCCTCACTTTGTGCTGCGCTGTATCACCGAGAGAAAACAGGACGCGGGCAGCGTATTGATATTCCGATGTTTGAAACAATGATCAGTCATTTACTCAGTGACCACATCGGTGGGAAAACGTTTGACCCACAATTTGGACCGCCTGGGTATCCACGCTTGCTTGCTTCAGAACGACGTCCTTATAAAACGTCGGATAGTTATGTCTGTGCCGTGATCTACAACGATAAGCAGTGGGCATCTTTTTTTAGTGCGATTGGTCGATCGGAAATATTTGAAAATGACCCACGTTTTAAAAATTTGAGTATTCGCACGCAACATATCAATGATCTCCAAGGCTTAGTCGCTAAAATCTTTCTTGAGCGCACCACGCAAGAGTGGTTGGACTTGCTTGAAAAGGCGGATATTCCAACGATGCCGCTGCATGATCTGGAGACCATTTTTGAAGATCCTCATCTCGAAGCGATTAACTTCTTTAAGTGGGAAGACCACCCCTCAGAGGGTCGTATCCGTCGCGTGGATGTGCCGACTACTTGGTCTGACAGTCAACCAAAGCCTGGACGTCCTGCGCCCATGCTGGGTCAACACAGTGAGGAAATCTTGCGTGAGTTGGGCTATAGCGAAGAATCAATCGCCTCCTTTATTCGCCAAGGCGTCACTCAAATAGCAGTCATCACCAAGGAAGCGTAATGACGATGGATTTTTCTTTTTCACAAGAGCAGCAGACAATCCGCGAAGCGATCAACAAAATCTGTGAACAGTTTGATGATCAATATTGGTTGGAAAAGGATCGCCATGGAGGCTTTCCTGTTGAATTGCATCAGGCGCTGGCCAAAGACGGTTGGTTAGGGATTTGTATCCCTGAGCAATACGGAGGTTCAGGTCTGGGGATCACCGAAGCGACCATCATGATGCAGGCCATCAGCGAGTCGGGTGCGGGAATGACCGGTGCCTCGGCTGTGCATATGAATATCTTTGGTTTAAACCCCGTTGTGCAGTTTGCTACCGAAGAACAGAAAATGCGTATGCTGCCGCCCTTGGTCGCAGGTCGTGAACGCGCGTGCTTTGCGGTGACTGAACCCAATACAGGACTCAATACGACGCAGCTCAAGGTGAAAGCTGAGCGCAAGGGAGATCACTATGTGTTGAGTGGAACTAAAGTGTGGATATCGACTGCCCAAGTCGCTGAGAAAATGCTGATTTTGGCTCGCACCACACCTCTTGAAGACTGCACAAAACACACCGATGGTTTGAGTTTGTTTTACACCGATCTTGATCGTAATTTCGTGCGAGTGCACGAGATTGAAAAAATGGGTCGTAAAGCCGTTGATTCAAACGAGTTGTTTATCGATGGCTTGAAAGTGCCAGTCGAAGACCGCATTGGCGAGGAGGGTAAAGGCTTTCACTACATCATGCACGGGATGAATGCTGAGCGGATCTTGATCGCTGCCGAGGGAATCGGATTAGGACGCGTCGCACTCAAGCGTGCGACAGCATACGCTAAGGAAAGGATCGTTTTTGATCGTCCGATTGGGATGAATCAAGGAATTCAGCATCCACTCGCTGCGAATTGGATGGAGCTTGAAGCGGCGAATTTGATGGTCTTTCATGCTGCATCGCTGTTTGACAAAGGCGAATCTTGCGGTGCGCAGGCCAACGCGGCGAAATACCTGGCTGGCGAAGCCGGTTTCAATGCCTGTCAGCAGGCCGTCATGACGCACGGCGGATTTGGCTATGCCAAGGAATACCATGTGGAACGCTATCTACGCGAGGTCTTAATCACCCGCATCGCGCCTGTGAGTCCTCAGTTGGTGTTGTGCTTTATTGCCGAGCGCGTGCTGGGCTTACCCAAGTCTTATTAGGAGAGTGTCATGGCGGGTTTGTATTACGAAGAATTTGAAGTGGGGCAAGTGTTTAAGCATGCGATGACGCGCACGGTGACAGAAATGGATAACGTGCTGTTTTCGACCTTGACCATGAATCCACAGCCACTGCATCTGGACGCAGAGTTTGCCTCCAAGACTGAGTTTGGCCGCATCTTGGTTAACAGCTTGTTTACCTTAGGCTTAGTGATCGGGATTTCGGTGGGTGAAACCACGCTTGGGACTACGATTGCCAATCTCGGTATGACCGACACTCGCTTTCCAAGTCCCGTTTTTTATGGCGATACGATTCATGTTGAGACCACGATTGTGTCCAAGCGTTTGAGTAAGTCGCGCAGCGATGCCGGTATTGTCGAGTTTGAACACCATGGGATCAATCAACGAGGAGAGATCGTGTGTGTCTGCCGTCGTTCTGGTTTTATGAAGTGCCAACCGGTTTGATACAGATCTCAAAACAGCGATGATGTTGCAAGCGGGTCCAAAGCGACAGTTGTCCGACGCCAAAATGGCGTTGGTGGTCCTGTTGATTTGTTTTGTCTTCAACATGCTTGGGCGCGGGATCGGCGATACCTACGTCACGTTTCTTTTGCCGCTTGAGAAGGAGTTTGGTTGGACGCGTTACGAGCTCGCAAGCGTCTACAGTATCTATATGGTGGCCAATGGTTTATCGGCGCCGTTTGTTGGCGTGTTGTTTGATCGTTGGGGGCCACGCCTTGTGTACTTGCTCGGTGTCAGTAGCTTAGGCTTAGGCTATTTTTTAGCAGGTAATTTGTCTCAGCTTTGGCAGTTTCATTTGTGCATTGGTGTGGCGGGTGGGATTGGTATATCCGCCATCGGAATGGTGCCTTCTGCCAGTTTGATCAGCCGATGGTTTCCGCACAATACTAGTACCGCAATCGGCATTGCGTATGCGGGCTTTGGTGCGGGGACGCTTATCTTGGTGCCGTTTGCTCAATATTTGAATCAATCTGTAGGTTGGCGCGATGCTTATCATGTGATTGGCGGCAGCTTGCTTGTCGTTTTGCCTGTCGTCATGTTCCTGCCCTGGCGGATTATTCGTGCTGGCTATGGCGCACGTGAGCGTTCTGGCCAAGACATGCGCGCAGTTGATGTTTCATCATTGCCGAGTACGACCGCAACTCAGACTCTAAAGGCTTCTCCCTTGCGTGCGGCTTTGCGGCACTCAGGATTTTGGGGCTTAGCGCAGGCTTTCTTTTTTACCTCGGTAGTGATCTACACCGTCTTGGTACAGATGATTGCTTACCTTGTATCGACGGGGTTCTCTCCGATCGAGGCAGCGAGTGCTTTTGGGTTTGCGGGTATGCTCTCCGTGCTGGGTGTTGGTTCGGCAGGTCGTCTTGCGGATGTGTTGGGTCCTAGGCGGACCGCGACGCTGACGTTTATTTGCACCACACTCGGCCTGGCAAGTTTGTTGGCTTTGAGTTATTTCCCCTCCCAATGGTTTTTGATGTCATTTGTGGCATTTTTTGGAATTGCGCAAGGGGCGAGGGGGCCTATTATTTCCGGTTTGTGCTCCAAATTGTTCCCTGGCCCTGGCTTGGCTACGATTTATGGCGTGACCTATGCCTGTATGTCAGTCGGAGCCGCCTCAGGGGCCATGATGTCCGGCCTTTTATATGACTGGACAGGTGGTTATCAGGCGAGCATCATTTTCTCCATGTTAAATGTCATTCTGGCAGTTTCGCCCTTCTGGGTTTATCGTGAACTCAGAAAATTTGGATAAATAAGCACATGAAAAAAAACTTATTGATGATGTGGATATTCGCCTGTACCGCCATATTTGCGTGGCCTGCACAGAGCTCACCTCTTTTAAATGCGCTGACAGATGGGCAGCACGTCTTGATGATCCGCCATGCGGATGCGCCAGGCTTTAGCGATCCAGCAGGCTTCAAGTTAGGTGAGTGTTCAACCCAAAGAAACTTGGGAGAGCGTGGGCGCAAACAAGCAAAAGAGCTAGGCGTCTGGCTTAAGAAACAAGGTATTGAGTCTGCAGTCGTACTTAGTAGTGCTTGGTGTCGTTGTGTCGATACCGCCAAGTTGTTGGCCTTAGGTTCTGTGACAACCGTTCCTGAGCTTGGCTCCTTTTTTCAAAGCATGAGTGATTCAGGTCCGCAAACGATCGCACTTAAAGCTTTACTCGCCAAAAGGCTCAAGGCGCCTGCGCCACGAAAGCCAATGATTTTGGTGACGCATCAGGTCAATATTTCAGCTTTTACTGGAACCTCTGTCGGCCAAGGTGAGTTGTTGTTGGTCAAAATCGGTCCCAACGGTGAATCTCTCTCTGTCCGTCCTATTCCAGTTCCAACGCTCGACTAAGCGCTCATTAATCTAATTGCGGCGATAATGATGACTCTTTAACGTGTGAGTTTAGGGGCAAGATCGGCATGACCGAGCAAGCGATATATTTGTGGAAGGCATTTTTCTTAGGCATAGTAGAGGGCATCACCGAATTTTTGCCCATCTCAAGTACGGGTCATTTGATACTTTTTGGTGACTGGATTAGCTTTGAGTCCAACGAAGCCAAAGTATTTGAGGTGGTGATCCAGTTAGGCTCGATCTTGGCGGTAGTGTGGATTTTTCGCCATCGATTAATTCAGTTGATCCGAGGCACATTCCGTCTCGAGCCTGTCGAGGTCGCCTTCACCCGCAATTTGCTGATCGCTTTTTTGCCCGCAGCCATTATTGGACTGTTGTTTATCAAGGCGATCAAGTCCTTGTTTTTTCATCCAGGGGTGGTGGTGGTGACCTTGGTGCTGGGTGGACTCATTATGTTGTGGGTTGAGCGCCGCCGTCCCGCCAACAGTGCGGATGCGCCGATCAATCAGGTCCAAACTCTTGAGAAAATTACTTGGAAACAGGCCTTGATTGTAGGTTGTGCGCAATGTCTGGCGATGGTGCCTGGTACTTCTCGCTCAGGCTCCACTATCATTGCTGGCATGCTGTCCGGCATTCAACGAAAGACGGCAACTGAATTTTCCTTTTTTCTTGCAATCCCCACGATGTTAGCTGCGGCCGTCTATGATTTTTATAAGCATGCAGATTTGCTCAGTCAGCAAGATTTGTTGGCGATTGCTGTGGGATTTATAAGTGCCTTTTTTTGCGCATTGTTGGTGGTGCGCGCCATTCTTGTGTTTGTATCTCGACACACCTATCGGGCTTTTGCATGGTATCGGATTGCGTTAGGCTTGGTAGTGGGCGTGTGGCTCTGGATGTAAGGCGTGAGACTTTCGGTTTAAGTTTTATTTTTAGAAAACAATAAAGGAGATTTAGGATGCGTTTATTTAGCTATTTAGACAAAAATAATCAAAAACGGGTGGGTGTACTCAAAGCGGCGGATTCGCAGGAGTTCATTGATTTGGCTGCTACGGATGCTACCTTGCCTCAGAGTTTGTTGGAGATCATTGCGACACCCGGTGCGATGGCGCGAGCACAGCAAGCGATGAAAAGTGCCTCTGCGGTCACGCAATCCCTTAAGGGTGTACGTTTCATTCCTCTGATTGATCGTCCGAGCAAAATCGTTTGTTTGGGCTTGAACTACGCCGACCACGCGGCCGAGGGTGGTCATGCGCGTCCTGAGAACCCAAGCTTTTTTATGCGTGGACCCAGCTCAATGGTAGGTCACCTTGAGCCGATGATTCGTCCTAAAGTATCAGATAAGTTTGACTACGAAGCTGAGCTTGCTTTTGTTGTGGGTAAGACGGCCCGTCACCTGACCGCCGAAAATGCGCTTGAATATGTTGCCGGTTATAGCGTTTTCAACGATGGTAGCTTACGCGACTATCAACGCAAATCGACGCAGTGGACGATTGGCAAAAATTTCGATGCCACGGGTGGTTTCGGACCTTGGTTAGTGACCCCTGATGAACTGCCTCCAGGTGCAGACGGTTTGCGTATCCAGTCGCGTCTTAACGGTCAGATCATGCAAGATGCCAACACCAAGAGCTTTTTATGGGGTGTGGTAGAGACTCTGGTGCTGATTACTGAGTGTATGACTCTGGAGCCTGGCGATGTCGTGATTACAGGTACACCCGCAGGTGTGGGCTATGCCAGAAAGCCGCCTGTGTTTATGAAGCACGGCGATACGATCGAAGTCGAAATCGAAGGCGTTGGCTTGCTCAGCAATCCCATCATTGACGAGAAATAAAATATTTTTTTGCTCGCTTAAACGAGTAGTGAAAAAAAAAGGAAACACCGCAGTGTTTCCTTTTTTTGATTCACAATAGTTGACGGCTACACTACGCCTTGTTCTTGGAACTTGGCGATTTCATCGGCTGAGTAGCCAACCTCAGACAGAACCTCTTGAGTGTGCTCACCCCATTGAGGCGCAGTGGTCACTACATCGGCAGGGGTCCGGCTCAATGTTGCAGGCTGGGTAATAAAGCCTTTTTCTTTACCTGCTTTGTCTTTGACCATTTTCGAGATATTTGCTTGCTTGACATGCTTGTCAGCAAACATCTGGGGTACGTTATAGACAGGACCTGCAGGCACGCCTGCGTTGTTCAGTGCTTCGACCCAATACTCGACGGTATTCGTGCGAAATACTTCATTCAGAATTTTGTTGCAGCGTGGTCGGTTCACCGTACGGGACTTTTCATTGGCAAAGTCAGGGTCCGCAATCCACTCGGGATGCTGCACCAGTTCGCATAAGCGCACCCAGTTGCCCTGTCCGGAGGCGCCGAGGTTAAACGCCCCATCGCTGGCTTCGAATAAGCCCATTGGCGTGGAAGTGGGATGATCATTGCCAGCTTGGCCGGCGACGTCGCCTTCGTTAAGGTATCGCGCAGCTTGGAAGTCCATCATGGCGATCTGTGCATGGAGTAGTGAGGCATGCACCCATTGACCCTTGCCAGAACGCTCGCGCTCTAAGAGCGCTGTGAGGATGCCGATGCCAGCATACAGGCCTGCACTCATGTCAGCTACTGCAAGACCGGCACGAACGGGACCTTGGCCTGGAATGCCTGTTACTGACATTAAGCCGCCCATCCCTTGCATAATCTGGTCAAAACCGGGGCGCGAAGCGTAGGGGCCTTCTTGGCCAAAGCCTGAGATACTCGCCAAGATGATACGAGGATTGACCTTGGCCAAAGACTCATAATCGATGCCGAGTTTCTTTTTGATGTCTGGACGCCAGTTTTCGACTACAACGTCAGCCGTTTTAACCAAGCGCATCATAATGTCGAGCGCACCGGGTTTTTTCAAATTGAGCGTCATCGCCCGTTTGTTGCGGTTGAGGTTTTGAAAATCTCCGCCTTCCCGATTGCCAGCGAACATCCCCTCGTTGGGGTCGACGCCTTTGGGAGGTTCAATGCGAATCACGTCTGCGCCAAAGTCTGCGAGCAAGCGCACACAGTTTGGACCCGCACGAACGCGAGACATATCAAGAACACGAAGATTGGAAAGTGCGGAAGAAGCCTGAATTTTAGACATAGATTTTTTTTGGGTGTTGAATAGAGGACTGTGTGTTTTATATGTTGCTTTGAGAATTATTGCAAGAGATACTAGGCGGGTTAAAAATATAATAGACAACAATTACTGAAAAGGATTTTCATGGCTGAGTTATTGATTACCAAAAATGCAGCGGTTGGGACGATTACGATTTCTAATCCCAACAAAATGAACGCAATGTCAGTCCAGATGTGGACCGACCTGCCAAAAGCCATCCGCGCCTTTGATGCGGATCCCGAGGTACGTGTGATCGTTATCACCGGACAGGGTGAAAAAGCTTTTGTCTCGGGCGCGGATATTTCTCAGTTCGACACCTTGCGAAGCTCACCACAGTCACAAAAAGATTACGAAGATGCAGTTTCTGACTCAATGATTGCACCACTTGAATGTTCCAAGCCTGTTATCGCAAAAATCCGTGGCTTTTGTTTTGGAGGCGGTTTGGGATTGGCTGCTGCCTGTGATATCCGGATTTGCTCGGATCATTCAAGCTTTAGAATGCCCGCAGCGCGTTTGGGTTTAGGCTATGGCCACACAGGAATTAAGCGATTCGTTGACGTGATTGGGTTAGCGAATGCTACAGATATTTTCGTCACTGCACGTCGCTTTGATGCGGCTGACGCGTTGCGCATGGGCTTCGTATCGCGTGTGTGCTCAGCCGAGGAAATGGATAGTGTGGTTGATCAGTACACACAAGCAATTTCAGAAAACGCACCCCTAACAGTTGCAGCGAGTAAATTCATTGTGCGTCAAGTGTGCGCACATCCCGCTGAGCAAAATCTCGCGCGCGCCGAGGAGATGGTCTCTATCTGTTTTGCCAGCGAGGATTTCAAAGAAGGACGAGCCGCCTTTATGGAAAAGCGACCTGCACAATTTAAAGGTCGTTGATCAGTCAATGCGGCCGTTCATCAACGGCCGTTTTTCAGGCTTGTTCTCTTTTTGGAAACTGCATCAACATGATCGCGACACCATCGGCGCCTGCGCGGATGGTGGGCGCAGGTTCATTGGGTGCGAAAAAGACTAGGGAGCGTTCAGTCGCGGCTTGGCCATTGATTTGGCATTGCCCACGCATGACGAGCCAATATTGGCCGCGTCCCGAGGAGGGGGCAGAGCCGTTAATTGAGGCCTCGCCTGTTGTTTGGAATAAATTGCACAGCAGGCCATCTTCCTCGGCGGGAACGATTGTTTGTGTCAGCACACCTTCGATGTGCTTTGGTCCATCAGCATCGCCGATCAACGCGGGGATCGAACCTAGGCCGTGACGGTAGGACTTGGTGCGTCCCTTGAGAGCGTCGCGATGCTCTGGCATCCAGCGTGCGCCAGGATCCCAGCCATTGCGCAACGTGAAGTACTCGACGCCTGTGCTGTCTGCATGAATAGGCGCATAAGGGGTGAACGCCATTGCGTAGTGGACTGTGAGCCCTTCGATGGGCTTGATTCCAAACTTACCCTCGCCAGATATAAACACTTGGAACTGGTCAGCTTGGTGGTAGTGACCAGGGATCATGCTGTTGGCGCCTTGTTCGACAAGAAATGCAATCGGTTCAAGGGGCGGGGGAAAGGCTTCGGGCGTGCGAGCGGCTAAGCCTTTTGCGCGTCGCTCGACAGAGTTGATACCGACATAAGAAGAAATCCACGTATCCGTACCATTCGGTAAACGGTAATGGTGGCGTTCGTTGCGTGCTTGTTCTTGCGTGACAACAGTAGTCATGTCTGACTAGTCTCCAAAAATATGTTCTGACAATCTTAACGGCACAGAGGCGAGCTGTCGACTAATCCAGAGGCCGCTTCAGATACTTTGTAATTTGTGAGTGTTTACGACCCGTGCTAAAAATTTTTTGCAGCGAGTTGAAAAGCTTCTGGAACCGCAACGGGTCGTTGCGAGGCGCGGTTGACGCAGACATGCACGAATTGACCTTGTGCGGCTGCCTCAGCTGCTTCGTCATTGAATACAGCGACTTCATATGCGATCGAGCTGCGTCCCAAGCGTCCCACCCGTACGCCAACCTGGATGACTCCTGGCGAGGATACTTGACGAAAATACCGGCACTCTGAGGCCACGACTAGGGTTTGATATTCTCCTGCCAAGATCGAGCGCATGTTGTGATGCAGCAAAAAGCCATCGACAGCCGTATCAAAAAAAGAATAATAGTGGGCGTTATTGATATGCCCGTAAGAGTCATTATCTGCCCAACGCAATGTGATCATTTCAAAGAAATTGAAATCGCTTTTTAAAAGCGGCCCGATCCGCTGGGTGTTTGGAGTGTTTTCGTTCATCGCAATCATGTGAAGTGGTGAATGATCTTGTGTTTCAGGGTTGCAAAAAAAATGTTTTCAGGTCGGGCGGTATTTAGTGGAAATCAGACAAAGTGCGATAAACACGCTTAAACCCAAGCCCCAAGAAAGCCAGAGCACATTCGATCCCCAATCTGTCAAGGCGAGACCGAATAAAAAGGGAGCGGCAGCCTGCGCGAACTTAGAAGGCATCATCAGCCATCCTTGCCGCTCTCCATAGCCCTTTGTACCAAAAATCGCGAGAGGTAATGTGCCTCGGGCAATAATGAGGATGCCGTTCCCGATGCCATGCAACACGACGAAAGCCATGGCAAAGGGGGCGCCAAACACCAACAAAAGCGCCCCGCCAATGGGATGCGTCAGTGCTGCGATTCGCGTGCCGACCAAAGGGTGCCATCTCCGCATGAAAAAGAAATCGAGCAGTCGGCCCAGGACTTGAGAAGGGCCGACTAAGGATCCAATGGTAAAAGCTAGTGCGAGCGGCACACCCATTCCTTCAAGCATCCTAGGCATGTGAATCATCAGCCCCATGCCGACGAAGGAGTTCGCGGCAAACACGAAGGCTAGTAAAAATGCCGTGTACTTATTGGGAAGCGGTGCAGGATTTATCGGCGGGGGCTTGACAGAGGTTGCGGGCTTATCCTCTTTTTTTGTGGAGTTTGTGTTGGCTGCGAGTTCAGCGCTTGGGCTCAGCGGACTTGGCAACAAGGCGTTGAGCGGCAAACCAACCAATATGTGGACACAGGCCCAAAACCAACACACGCCACTCCAGCCGAATTTGGTTTCGACATAAACGGAAACGGTCCACGCTACAAAACTCGCAAAGCCAGCAATCAGTGTCACACCGGTAATTGGATTACGCGAATTCTTACCAAAGAGGCGCACAATGGCGGAAAAAGCGACTTCAAATAGTCCCGCAGCCATCCCCAGTCCCAAGACGGCATAGCCAAACAGAACACTCCACATCCCCTCGGCAAAGCCAAGACAGACTAGACCTAGGGCGAAGATCAGGTTGGAGGACATTAAAACGGGGCGTCCGCCAAAACGATCGACCATTTTGCCGACTGTGGGGCCTGCTAGAGCCGAAACCCCCAGAGCGATGGAGAAGCCTGCAAATAATACCGCCGGCGATAGCGCTAAATCCCGGCTTGCGGGGATGGCGATGACGGCGGGTAGGTAGTGCGCACCAGCACTGGCAATGACTTGGGCCGCGCCAGTGACGCTGACGGCGCGATAGATACGGGAGGACATTCGTTTGGCTTGTCTGTCTAAGGGTTATTTTTTCCTTATTATCCACTTTAAATGACTCAAAATATCCTGCCTAAGGCGAGGTTGTGCGATTCGGTGCCAAGCTTTAAGCTTATGAAACACCTTTTTCCTGTGAGCCCACCATGAGTCGTCAGCAAGCCATTGATTTAGCCACCGCCTATTTTGATCAAGGTCAATTTCAAACGACGCTTGAGCGCCGGGTCGCAATCCCGACTGAAAGTCAGGAGCCAGGGAAAATCCCTGTACTGACTGCCTACCTGACCGACGAAATTTCGCCCTTGCTGGTCAAGCTTGGCTTCGACTGCAAAATCGTACCGAATCCCATCGAAGGTGGAGCGCCCTTTTTGGTGGCGAGTCGTACTGAACCTGAGGCAAACTTCACCGTGTTGACCTATGGTCATGGTGATGTGGTGCGCGGATATGCGCCGCAATGGCTCGAAGGACTGTCGCCGTGGAATTTGAGTATTCGTGGTGATCGTTGGTATGGCCGCGGCACAGCCGACAACAAAGGGCAGCACACCATCAATCTGGCTGCGCTTGAACAGGTCATCACAGCCCGTCAAGGTAAGCTTGGCTACAACGTGACACTGCTGATAGAGATGGGTGAGGAAATGGGGTCGCCAGGTCTGCGAGAGATGTGCACGCTGCATGGTGATTTACTCAAGGCCGATTTATTTCTTGCCTCGGATGGCCCACGTGTCTCATCTTCGCGTCCGACACTTTTTCTAGGCTCGCGCGGCGCTTTTAATTTTGAACTGCGCTTGAATGTGCGTGAGGGCGGCCATCACTCCGGTAACTGGGGTGGTTTGCTTAAAAATCCAGGCATTCGCCTTGCACATGCGATTGCTTCGATGGTAGACCCCAAGGGTCGGATTTTAGTGCCAAAGTTATTGCCGAGCTCGTTGCCTGACAACGTCCGTCGTGCCTTGGCTAACATCCAAGTGGGTGGAGGTCCTAATGACCCCGAGATCGATCCTGATTGGGCTGAGCCTGGCTTGACACCGACCGAGCGTGTCTTTGCCTGGAACACTTTCGAAACCTTGGCTTTTAAAACGGGCAACCCTGATGCGCCTGTGAATGCCATTCCTGGTTACGCCATTGCCTTTTGTCAGCTGCGTTACGTGGTGGGAAGTGATAATCAAAATTTCCTAAAGCATATTCGTGATCACTTGGATGCACATGGCTTTACCGATGTAGAGGCCTTGCCCAGTCGAGGTGAGGCTGCCGAGGCGACACGACTCGATCCAGATAACGCTTGGGTGAAAATGGCGGCAGCCTCTATTACGCAAACAACTGGTAAAGAAGTTGATGTGCTGCCTAATTTGGGTGGCACCTTGCCCAATGATGCCTTTTCAAAAATTCTGGCCCTACCAACAGTGTGGGTGCCGCATTCCTATGCGGCTTGCTCACAGCACGCACCGAACGAACACATGCTGGGCTCAGTCGCCCGCGAATCGTTACAGTTGATGGCGGGCTTGTTTTGGGATCTGGGTGACAAAGGCGCCAAGATCGCAGCGTGAGAGAGCATACCAATCGCACCGCAGGTTTCAATCTATCTGGAGTTGTAAAAGATGAGCACACAGTTTGATTTGCTGATTAAAAATGCCACTGTGATCGATGGCACTGGTGCGGATCGCTTTACAGGCGATATCGGCATTAATGGTGACCGCATTGCCAAGATCGGTGATCTTGCAGGTTGCTCAGGCAAACAGGAAATTGACTTAAAGGGGCAGGTCGCCTCTCCGGGATTTATCGATGCACACACGCATGACGATCGGATGATGTTGTCGAGTCCTGAGATGACGCCTAAAGTCAGCCAAGGTGTGACAACAATTATTGGTGGTAACTGCGGCGTCTCGCTTGCGCCCATGCCGCGTCCGATTCCTGACCCTGTCACGCCTCCACTGAACTTGCTGGATGATGTGGGTCACTGGTTTAAATTTCGCAGCTTCACTGAGTATCTGGATGCTTTGCGTGCGGAGCCATCGACCACGAATCGTGCCATGCTCGTAGGTCATACGACTTTGCGCGTCGCGACTATGGATGATTTGGAAAAGCCCGCTACCCCCGCACAGATCGAGCAGATGCGAGAGCTTGTCGTTGAGGCGATGCAGGCCGGAGCCATTGGAGTCTCGACGGGTTTATTCTACGAACCTGCGGTTGCAGCGCCCACTGAGGAAGTCATTGAGATTTGTCGTCCTCTCAAAGAGTACAACGGCTTATATTGCACGCATATGCGTGATGAAGCCGATGGCGTGATGGACTCACTCGAAGAGACCTTTCGCATTGGTCGCGAGGTTGGCGTGCCCGTAGTGATTTCTCACCACAAGGTGATCGGTGCAAAAAACTATGGTCGCTCAGACGAGACGCTAGAGTTCATTCGCAAGAGTATGGCTAAGCAGCCGATCTGTCTAGATTGTTATCCCTACACTGCAGGCTCTACTGTCTTGTCGATGAGTCGGGCGATTACCTCTGCACGTGTGATTGTGACGTGGTCGAAAACCTTGCCTGAATATGCGGGTCAGGACCTGGACAAGATTGCCGAGAAAATGGGTGTCTCTCAAGAAGAGGCGGTTGAGCGCCTGTTGCCTGCTGGCGCCATTTATTTCCGTATGGATGAGGGCGATGTGCAGAAAATCATGCAGTTCGGACCTACGATGATTGGTTCGGATGGTTTGCCTCACGATGCTTCACCTCACCCACGCTTGTGGTCAACGTTTCCTCGCGTGCTGGGTCATTATCGACGCGGCCTGGGTCTCTTTTCACTTGAGACAGCAGTCCATAAAATGACGGGTCTGACAGCCGTTAACTTTGGTTTGACGGATCGCGGTGTGTTGAAAGAGGGCGCTTACGCAGATTTGACTTTGTTTAACGAAGAAACGATCGACGAAGTCGCTACCTACGAAAACCCAATCGCCATGGCGCGCGGGATCAATACCGTGATTGTGAACGGTGCGGTGGTCTGGGATCAAGGTCAGGCAACTGGCGTGCGGCCCGGTCGTGTGCTGTCTCGTCCAGCGGCTAAAAATTAAGCGTTTTATCCATCGACACACTACAGGATACTTTGCATGACCACTCTTTTGCCCAAGCTTGATCAGGCTCAACTTTCTAGGGCGATTAGCCTGCTCGATGAGGAGTGGTTACAGCATGATCCTGATCTCGGCCCTGTGCTCCCTTTGGTGCTCGGCCGAGGCGTTGGGCAAGACTGGCACAAGGCGGGTACCTTCCGACATCACTTGATTGGTGTGACGCGCACGTTGACCTTGTGGCAGCAACCCAAGCATGTGCGTCAGCTTGGATTGCTACACAGCGTGTATGGGAACGCACATGTCGATCTGATGAAGTTCGATCCCAAGAGCGAGCGTGGTCGCTTGCAAGAGGCCGTTGGTGAAGATGCCGAGCGGTTGATCTATTTGTTTTGCGTGATTTCGCGTACCGAATTCCTGGGTGAATTGTTCAAAGGCAGCTTAGCCGACGACGGTAGCTTGACAATCACCTTGCAGGGCGCGCCCTTTGTATTGCCCGCACGCGATGTGGCGGCTTTCATTGTCGTGAGCATGGCTGATATTTGCGAGCAGTGGTACAGCTGGCAAGATGATATTTACATGGGCTACCCTGATTACAAGCCTCAACCGGCTCAACAGCATTGGGCTGCTGCGTTATGGCCAGGCCCTATGCGGCCGACGACGTATCGTTGGGGACAGATTTCACGCTTGGGCAATTTGCTTCAGCACCCTGCGTTAAAGAATCAACTGCCTCAGCCGCCTGTGTTTGATCACGGCCAGAAAGTCATGGCGCCCGGTGATGAAGCAGCTGCGGCGGCGTTGTATTGGTCTGTGATGCAACAAAGTCAGCCCCTCATGTCGCCTGACGCGACTGCTGCAGTGCTCGAACAAGCGATCAGGCTCAATCCCTGGGTGGCCGAGCCATATATGGTGTTGTCGCAACTGCATATGACTGAGAGAAACTTTGACTTGGGATGTGAGTATGCCCAAGCAGGTGTGCAAATGGCAGCATGCTGGGGTAACTCATGGGACAAGCGGATCGGCTGGGATGGCTGGATGTCTTGGGGTCGAGTGCTGCTACAGTCTGCTCAAAAGCGTCAGTGGCCAGAGACGCTGAATAAGCTTAATAATGTTGCGTTGACGCCAGAGTTATAGGCGCGTCACAGGCCTAATTGAGTATGGTTTAAAGCTCAACGATTTGTGCAGAGCCATTCATGATGGGTTTGCACAAAATTTTATAGCCATCACTATCGAAGCCAGGCGCTGTGAGATGCAGTGTCCGAGCTTGCTCTACAGTTTCGACACTACCGAGATAAAACCAGTTTTTGATCACGTGAATTTGTGTCTCTTCATTCAACTTTTCGATTAAGCCAATCGCGCCAGCGTAGGGCCAACAGATTACGCGTTGATGTGACAAGCTTTCAAGTAAGCGGGCATGATGAGCATTGTGTGTTTCCTTGCCATGACAGGCGCCTGCACAGCGGTTTAACATCGCACGAAAGCAAGGCCGATCGCCAGAGAGTTTTTCAAGTCCAAGCACACTTAAGCAAAGCCGTTGTTCATCTGCAATACTCTTGATGGCTTCGAGTGCTGAGTGCCGGCTCGCGTACAAACCATATAAATCAGGCGTGTTCGAAAAGTCGATCTGGTTGGAATACACCACTTCAGGTTTATCTCTATCAATGCGTAGTGAACACATATGACGGCTGCGGCGTAACTTTTGATTAAAAAGGGGTTGTTGTTCCTTAATCAGTCTGGCCTCGAGTAGCAGCGCACCGATTTCTCCCGTCGTACGAATACACGTAATTTTTTCGGTTTGTTTCAACATCCGCGCTTCATCTGCAGTCCGCAGGTGAGACATGACACGTGAGCGAATGTTGACGCTCTTACCGATGTAAAGCGGGAGGTCCCCTGTTGCCCCGTGAAAAATATATACACCTGGGGTGGTCGGCAAGTCTGAAATACTGTCACGTAAGTGCGTCGGGTATTCGTAGCCAAGCGTGGTATCAACGTCCGCACGCCGCACAAGACGTTTCATGACTAAGTTGATACGTAGCTAAGTGCTAACGCCTCTGCGACACGAATGCCATCGACGCCTGCGGACAAAATGCCGCCTGCATAGCCAGCACCTTCACCTGCTGGATACAGACCTTTGACATTCAGACTTTGATAGTCTGGTCCTCGAGTCATGCGCAGTGGTGAGGAGGTGCGGGTCTCGACACCCGTCAAGATAGCATCGTGCATTGAAAAACCTTTGATTTGCTTTTCAAACGCGGGAATCGCTTCACGGATCGCTTCGATGGCGTAGCCAGGTAGACTCGTCGCTAAGTCTGTCAGATGAACTCCCGGCTGGTAGGAGGGAACTACGCTACCTAATTCAGTGGAAGCGCGACCCATTAAAAAGTCTCCCACGAGTTGACCCGGGGCTTCGTAGGTACTGCCGCCTAATATATAGGCATGCGACTCAATCTGCCGTTGAAACTCAAGGCCTGCCATGGGTCCACCAGGGTAGTCTTCGGGGGTGATGCCAACCACGATGCCAGCGTTGGCGTTACGCTCGTTACGTGAGTATTGACTCATACCATTGGTGACGACACGATTGAGCTCGGAAGTGGCCGCCACGACGGTGCCACCCGGGCACATACAGAAGCTATAAACGGCTCGGCCATTGTTGGCATGATGCACGAGCTTGTAGTCAGCAGCACCGATCAGTTTGTTACCTGCATTGGGACCCAGACGTGCGCGGTCAATCAACGACTGCGGGTGCTCGATACGAAAGCCAACTGAAAATGGTTTGGCTTCCATATAAACACCCGCGTCATGCAACACCTGAAAGGTGTCGCGTGCGCTATGTCCAAGCGCGACGATCACATGATCGGCCTCCAACATCTCACCGCTTTCGAGTTCCACGGCACGTATTTGTTGATGTTCGATCTCAACACCAACAACTTTTTGTGAAAAGCGAACCTCGCCGCCTAATGCGATGATTTCCTCTCGCATTTTTTCCACGACACCGACTAAACGAAAAGTGCCGATGTGAGGTTTTGCGACATAGAGAATTTCTTCGGGGGCGCCTGCTTTGACAAACTCACGAATTACTTTTCGCCCATAAAACTTGGGGTCTTTGATCTGGCTGTAAAGCTTACCGTCAGAAAAAGTACCCGCACCCCCTTCGCCAAACTGTACGTTTGACTCGGGATCGAGGATGTTTTTACGCCAAAGTTTCCAGGTGTCTTGTGTGCGCTCTCTGACAGCTTTGCCACGCTCTAAAACGATCGGCTTCAAACCCATTTGGGCTAATACCAAGGCGGCAAAGATGCCGCAGGGCCCAAAACCGATCACGACAGGGCGCAGGCGTGCATGCTGCGCGCGATGTCCTTCTGGTACAACAAATTTATAGTTAGTATCGGGTGTCGACCGAATGTTCGGATCGCCCCTGAATTTCTTTAAGAGTGCTTCTGGTTCTGTGACCCAAGCATCAACAGTATAAATAAAAGTCAGCGCATTTTTTTTGCGCGCATCGTAGCTGCGCTTAAAAATCTCAAACGACAACAGTTGTTCAGACGTGATGTCGAGCCGCTCGATAATAGCGGTGTGTAACGCTTCTTCGGAATGCTCAAGCGGCAGGCGTAATTCGGTAACGTGGATCATAGGCAGAACGATACACAAAATTTGGAAAAGTCGGCGCGAACTCCCTGATTTGGTGTCAGAGTTGGACGGACACCGAGCCAATGCCATCAAATTGAGCCACTACTAGATCACCCACCTGAGCAGCGGGTACGCCCGACCAACTGCCTGTGGTGACAATCGACCCTGCTGGTAAGGTTTGGCCGCCTGCTGTGGCGTGTTGGACCCAATAGGGGATCACCCAGCGTGGATCTTGCATGGAATGGGTGCCGACAAACTCTAAAGGTGTTTGTTCACCAATTTTGACAGTACAGCGTTGTTTGGACCAGTCGCGGCGTGCCTCTTGTTCGCCATAAGCCTGCCATTGCCCAATGACCAGTGCGCCATGCGATTGCATATCTGCAAGCTTGAGCAGCGCTTCAGTGTCATTGCCCTGCTGCCAACGGGAATCAACGACCTCGATAGTGACGGTAAACGCTTCGATCAAGGCGTGACCTTGCTCTTGAGTCAGATTCAAGGCTTGTGCTGGGGTCACAGCCTGATTTGTTTTGAAGCCAATTTCAATTTCGATCAGTCGCAGAGTGAAAGGATGTGCGCCGGCTTGGGCGGGGCTTTTCCAGATCCCGCTCTCAAGCAAAGCCGTGTTTAAAATCTCGTCTGTTCGAGAGGGTCCCCCAGATTTCCAATGGCGTGAGATCGGTGTTTGTTGTGGTGCCAGCGCGGCAAGGATGATGTCCTGAACGGCTAGAGCCTCGGCGACGCTTTTAAGTTGTCCCTCAAAAGGACTGGCGTCAGCCGGGGTGTGGTTGCGACGGGCTGTCAACAAGGTCTGTGCAATGGCGTCAATTTGTGGGTTTGTCATGAAATTTCACTATTAGGTGGGTTATCAAGGATAATCCAGTTCTTCCTGTCATGGCGCATGCGCGTCAGACCGAACCTTAAGACGACTTATGGCCCTACGCGCGACAATTTATAAAGCTGAACTCAATGTTGCGGACTCAGACCGCCACTATTACTCGAGTCATGCCCTGACACTGGCACGTCATCCCTCAGAGACGGACGAAAGGATGATGGTACGCCTCTTGGCGTTCGCCCTCAATGCGCATGAGGATCTCGTTTTTACCAAGGGGATCAGCGATGCGGATGAGCCTGACCTTTGGCGCAAGGATCTAACGGGTGCAATCGATCTCTGGATTGAGGTGGGTCAACCAGACGAGCGTCGTATCTTAAAGGCTTGTGGGCGGGCCACCGAGGTCGTGATTTATTGCTATGGTGGCCACACCAGCAAGATCTGGTGGGATTCGATTCAAAATAAGCTCGCACGTACACGCAACCTCAAGGTCGTCTGTCTTCCTTCGGAGCAAACAAAAGAGCTCGCGGCTTGGGCTGAGCGCACGATGACAGTGCATGTCAATATCCAAGACAGCGAGCTCTTTGTTTCTACGGAAAAAGGCCAGATCACCATCGAGCAAGCGATCTGGCGCTAAGCTTACCTACACACCCATCTGAGTCGCCAGGTCGCGAATATCTTTGGCAACAATGTCCCAATCATGTGCAGCAACGAGATTGGTCTTTTGCTCAGGCCCATGTTCGGTCGGACGTGGCCAAAACGCTGTTTTAAGTCCAACGTGACGGGCTGCCAACAGGTCATCGTTATGAGCGGCACACATCATCACCTCGCCGGGCTCGAGTTGTAACGCTGCACATACCCCCAGATAGGACTGAGGTTGGGGCTTGTAGGCGTGAAATACCTCTGTGGAGAGGTTGAGATCCCAGGGCAAGCCCGTATATTTTGCGATATCGGTCAGCAGTGAAATGTTGCCGTTCGACAGCGGAGCGATGATGTATTTGCTTTTGAGACGAGTCAGACCACCGACTGCATCAGGCCATCCGTCCAATCTGTGCCAGACCTTGTTGACATGTGCCCGCTGGGCTTCGGTCATGGCGTCGAGTCCAAACTCCTTGATTAAAATATCAAGTGACTCGCGATGTAAAACATCGAGAATCGTCCAAGGACGTTTGCCGCTGCGCACGGCCTCCATCGAGGGCTGGTACATGCCACGCCATTTGACGGCAAAGGCAGTCCAGTCCGCTTCAAAGCCGTTTTCTTGGCCCCAGCGTGTCAAATCGCGCACGATACTGCCGCGCCAGTCGACTACGGAACCAAAGGTGTCAAACACCATGGCTTTAACTGTTGTAGAGAGTGATGACATGGCTGTGCTCCGTGATTACATCACTGCGGATAAGCCGCCGTCCAGATTTACGCTGCTGCCAGACACATAGCTGCCACCCTCTGAAGCCAGGAATGTGACAACGTTGGCGACCTCTTCAGCTCGACCCACGCGACCGAGTGGAATGGTTTTACCCATTGTTTCGTACATTTGCTCAAGAGGGATACCAGCTTTCTCTGCTTTACGCTCGTGTTGGCCGGCACGGATCAGACCGATACAGACGCTGTTGACCAAAATATTAAAGGGTGCGAATTCTTTCGATAAGGCTTTGGTCATCGCTAGACCAGCTGCGCGGGTGACCGTAGTGGGCATTGATTTTTCTTTGGGTTGCTTGGCGCCGATGTTGGTCACGTTGATGATGCGACCCCAGTTGTTCTTTTTCATCTCAGGAATTGCCAGACGAGTCAGACGAATAGCTGCAAATAATTTCAAATCAAAATCAGCTTGCCATTTTTCATCGGTGACCGACTCGAATTCGCCTGTGGCTGAAGTACCCGCATTGTTAATCAAAATATCCAAACGACCGTGTGTCTTGAGAATTTCTTGAATTAAACGTGTGCATTCTGCGTCTTGAGACACATCGGCTGCAATCGCGGTGACTTTGCCACCCGCTGCGCGAATCTGAGCCGCGACTTCGTCGAGCAAGGCTTGACCGCGGGCTGCGATCACAACCGTCGCGCCTTCTTCTGCAAACTTCATGGCGACTGCTTTGCCGATGCCTTGCGAACCGCCTGTGATTAATGCAACGCGATTATTAAGTTGTAAGTCCATGCGATGTCTCCGTCCTGGAATACCCGAAATCTGTGGAATCGGGTTGTTGTTAAAGAGAGGGTGATAGGGTCTAAGCGATGAAAGTTTAAGTTTTTTCTGTTTGTTCAGCCGCCACTTGACGAAGGGCTTGCTCAAAGGCCTCGGCGGGTTGTGCACCTTGCAGCAAGTACTGATCATTAATGATGATGGAGGGAACAGAATGAATACCCATGCTGGTGTATTTCTGTTGTTGCTCACGCACCTCGGACTTGAACTCTTCGCTGTCAAGAATATTTTTGGCACGCGCCATGTCAAGTCCAGCACGTTCAACCGCAGCGACCAAGTTGCTCTTGTCATCTAAATTGACGGCTAACGTAAAGTAGGTGATGAGTAGTTCGCGCTTGAGGCGATGCTGTGCAGCGGGGCCGTGTTCAAAACCTGCCCAGTAAATCAATCGATGTGCATCAAACGTGTTGTAGACATGCTTGCGACCTTCTGGGTGAAAAGGAAAGCCAACTTCTGCAGCCCGAGCCTTAATGTTGTCTTGTGTGACGCGAACTTGAGCAACTGTTTTGCCGTATTTTTGTGTCAGATGTTCAAAGACCTCTTGACCACCTGGCGGCATTTGCGGATTGAGTTCAAAAGGTTGGAAATGAATCTCAACGGGGATGCTGTCACCGATGTTCTTGAGGGCGATTTCTAGGCCGCCGAGTCCGACTGCACACCAAGGGCATGCGATATCTGAAACGTAGTCGATTTTGATTACCATGTTTTTTCCGATTCAGGGGTTGCAGAGACGTGGTGGATACTGAGGTCAGCTCCAGCATATTCGTCTTCGGGATCCATTCTTAAACCAATCATGAGTTTGAGCGCACCATACACAATTGTGCCACCAACTAGGGCGATGATGACAGCCACGCCAGTGCCGATGAACTGAGCCATTAGACTCACTCCACCTAAACCGCCTAGCGCTTGCTGACCAAAGATGCCGGCTGCGATACCGCCCCAGACACCACAGAGCCCGTGAAGTGGCCAAACACCTAGAACATCATCGATTTTCCAACGGTTCTGCTCAAGCGTGAACACATAGACAAATAGGGCACCGGCGGAAAGGCCAACAAAGAGTGCGCCCAATGGATGCATGAGGTCTGAGCCAGCGCAGATTGCGACAAGACCGGCTAAGGGCCCGTTGTAGCTGAAGCCCGCATCGTTTTTACCAAAAAACCAACCGCCGAGCGTGCCACCTACCATCGCCATCAGCGAGTTGATGGCGACCAGTCCGCTAATTTTGTCGATCGTCTGTGCGCTCATGACGTTGAAACCGAACCAGCCCACCGTCAAGATCCAAGCGCCCAAGGCTAAAAAGGGTACGTTTGAGGGTGGATGGGCAGCGACCTTACCGTCTTTTCGATAGCGCCCAGCGCGGGCGCCAAGTAATAAGATTGCGGGCAAAGCAATCCAACCACCGACGGCGTGCACCACGACAGAGCCAGCAAAATCGTGAAAATCGTTACCAGTCAGTGATTTGATCCAAACTTGAAAGCCAGAGAAATGAGTGGGATTCCAGGCCATGCCTTCAAAGAGCGGGTAGATGAATCCGACCAACAAAAACGTGGCGAGAAGTTGTGGATTGAATTTTGCGCGCTCGGCAATGCCGCCTGAAACAATGGCTGGAATTGCAGCGGCAAAGGTCAGTAAGAAAAAGAACTTCACCAGCTCAAAGCCATTTTTGGTGGCGAGTTGTTCCGCGTCCATCCAAAAATTGAGTCCGTAGGCCAAGCTATAGCCGATAAAGAAATATGCGATCGTCGACACTGAGAAATCAACCAGGATTTTGACGAGGGCATTAACTTGATTTTTTTCTCTAACAGTCCCGAGCTCGAGAAAGGCGAATCCGGCATGCATCGCTAAAATCATGATGGCACCCAGCATAATGAACAAGGTGTCTACGCCTGCTTTGATATCTTCCAATTTAATTCCAGCAAGTTAGTTGATGGTTACAATTCAGGCTGAATCTTAGCGCGAATGCATGTGTTGGTTGGCTTGCAGCCGAGCCCGCTCGTGATGCAGACAGTAATTCACCATTTTGGTGCAAAAATAATTAAGAGGAGCACAAGCTGTGTCAGCGAAATACCAGATTGCAACAATAGAAGGTGATGGCATCGGACCCGAGGTCTGCCGCGCTACCGTGCAGGTGCTCCAAGAAGCCTTGGGTTCGGGAGTGATGGATTTCAATCAATATCCCGGGGGTGCTTCGCACTATGTGAAGTCTGGCTTTGTGCTGCCCGAGGAAACCTATGCCGCTTGTCAAACCTCGCACGCTATGTTGCATGGCGCAGCTGGCTTGCCCGAAGTGACCTATCCGGATGGCACTGAAGTAGGCAACGATTTGCATTTGCAGCTGCGTTTCAAGCTTGATTTGTTCGCCAATGTGCGACCGATTCGCTTGTATCAAGGCGATTTTTCACCTCTTAAAAATCGTCAGGCGGGTGATATTGACTATGTCATTGTGCGCGAGAACACTGAGGGGTTGTATGCCAGTCGTGGTGCGGGAGTATTGCTGCGTGGAGAAGTGGCGACTGATACGCTGGTGCTGACACGTAAGGGCGTCGAGCGCATCGCAAAATTTGCCTTCGAGTTGTCCCGCAAGCGTGATGGCGCACCTTCGGATCATAAGCGCCGTATGACTGTGTGCGACAAAGCCAATATTTTGCGCAGCTATGCGTTTTTTAGATCGATTTGCGACGAGGTGGCACAGAGCTACCCTGATGTGGCCATCGACTATTCATACGTTGACGCCATCACCGTACACTTAGTGAAGCGACCAGAGTTTTATGACGTGATTGTTGCTGAAAATATGTTCGGTGACATTATTTCTGACCTCGGTGCGGCAACTGTGGGAGGGATGGGTATCGCTCCTTCAGGCGAACTCGGTGATCATCATGGCCTCTTTCAGGGTGCGCATGGCTCGGCCCCCGACATTGCGGGTCAAAATATCGCCAGTCCCTTAGCCACCGTGCTTTCGGGATCATTTATGTTGCGTTGGTTGGGGGATCGCCATCAGGACGCAAGCTTGACTGAGGCGGCAGGTCGCATCGAGCGCGCGGTAGAGCTCACGTTGTCGCAAGGCCAAGCGATTCCGCGAGATTTGGGCGGTCAGGCCTCTTGTACCGATGTAACGCAAGCCATTTGTCGCAATCTTAAATAAATATATTCAGTGCTGTGGGGAGCTCAGGCCAGTTTTCTAAGGAAATCTGGCCTGATTCCTTAGATATTTGGGTTTACCCGTATAAAATCAGATGATTGGTTGAATGTTCGGGAATCCCTCATGAGCGGTGCAGTGCATACATCAGTACCTAGCAATTTAAAGATCTGTGTACCTTTAATGAATAAGCAGCATCTCTGCGGAATATTGTTAGGAGTCTCTGCGTTGTGTTTGGGATGGGTGGGTGGGGTGCAGGCTCAACCAAAGGGACCGCAGGGGCCATTACCCGTTTCGGTGATTGAGGCGCAACCTATCAATCTCCCCAATGTGCTTGAGGTGACCGCACAGGCCGAGGGTGCCAAGGAAACCGAGGTGCGCTCCCGAGTAAACGGCATCTTGCTCAAGAGGCTCTATGAGGAAGGTAGTCCCGTTCAGGCCGGTCAGCCATTATTTCAAATCGATCCAGAGCCTTTCAAAATCACCCTCGAAGAGGCGCAAGCGCGTGCCAAGCAGACAGCTAGAGAGGCTGCGCGCTTGAAGTTGCTCTACAGTAAACAGGCGGTTAGTCGCAAAGAGTTCGATGATGCGACCTCAGTAAACGAAATTGCGCAAGCCATATTAAAGACTGCGCAACTCAACCTTAAATGGACGACCGTCACCGCTCCAGTGAGTGGTATTTCAGGCCGTTCGTTGCGCTCAGAGGGTAATTTGATTTCCAATACAGGTGACGCAGGTTTGCTCACCTCCATTTATCAGATCAACCCTATTTGGGTACGGTTTGGTCTGTCGAGCAGCGATACTGCGCAGTTGCCAAGCGGTCGTCTCGATCCCAAACAAAATACCGGCGTTGAGTTGTTGCTTCCTAATGGTCGTGTCTATCCTGAAAAAGGCCAACTCAATTTTCAATCGACTTTTATTGATCCCAAACTCGGCACGCAGCAGATGCGAGCTGAGTTTCCCAATCCAAAGAGTGATATCTTGCCGGGTCAGTTTTTACGGATTCGCGTGACAACAGGGATGCAAGAAAATGTATTTCTGATTCCTCAAGCCGCTGTGATGCAAAGCGAGCGTGGGTTTTCTGTCTGGACGGTTGGTCCCGAAAACAAGGTCGTGCCAACTCCGATCAAGGTAGGCAAATGGTCTGGAAAAAATTGGATCGTTTTGTCTGGTTTAAAGCCCAATGACCGTGTTGTGACCGATCAGCTCATTAAAATTCGACCTGGTACGGTTGTGAAACCCACTGTGGTGCCACTCAACCAAGCCTTACCCGGCGCCTCGTCCGCTGAGCTACAAAAGAACGCAGCTGCTCAAAAGGCTGATCGATGAGTTTATCCAGCTTTTTTATCGGTCGGCCGATTTTTTCGGCAGTGATTTCTATCACGATCGTGATCGCGGGCTTAATGGCTGCGCGTGGCTTACCCGTCGCACAGTATCCTCAGATCGCACCTCCAACCGTCATTATCACGGCGAACTATCCTGGTGCCTCGACAGAGACACTCACCCGGACGGTTGCGGGGCCAATTGAGGAACAACTCTCCGGCGTTGAAAACCTGTTGTATTTCAGCTCGAGTGCGCAATCGAATGGTTCACTGGTTATTACGGCAACGTTCGAAGTCGGCACAAACATCGATACCGCGACCGTCAACGTGAACAATCGCGTCAAAATTGCTGAGCCTCGTTTGCCTGATATTGTGCGTCAGTTTGGTGTGACCGCACAAAAGCGTTCAAACGATATTTTGTTGGTAACCGCGATCACTTCGCCGACAGAAGAGTTTTCGAACCTTTATCTCTCTAACTACGCGCTCGTCAATATTTTGGATGAGCTTAAGCGTTTGCCGGGTGTTGGCGATGCGCAGATCTTGGGTGCTAAAGATTATTCAATGCGGATCTGGCTCAAGCCAGATCGTATGGCGCAGTTGGGCATTACGGCTCCAGATGTCGCTGCAGCGATTGCGTCTCAAAACAAACAGAACGTTGCGGGGAAAATTGGACAGGAGCCTGCACCTCAGGGTCAGCAGCTCGTGTATACAGTGACCGCTAAAGGTCGGCTCGTCACGCCTGAGCAGTTTGGCGATATTGTGATTCGCTCCGAAGGCGCGAGTGGCACGCTTCGCCTCAAAGATATTGCGCGTATCGAGCTTGGTGCGGCTGACTACAATGCAAACACTAAGTTAGTGGGCCAACCAGTAGCGCTCGTTGCGACCTATTTGCAGTCGGGTGCGAATGCACTTGCGGTCGCCGAAAGTGTGCGAAAGAAAATGCAGGAGTTAGAGAAAAAGTTTCCATCTGGTATCGAGTATGTTATCCCGTTTGACACGACCAAGTTTGTGACAGCGTCGATCAATGAGGTCATTAAGACTCTGTTCGAGGCGATGATCCTCGTGGGACTCGTAGTGTTCTTGTTTTTGCAAAACTGGCGCGCAACATTGATTCCCCTGATTGCGGTGCCAGTGTCACTGATCGGTACGTTCGCTGGTTTGTGGGTTTTCGGTTTTTCGATCAATACGCTGACCTTGTTCGCGATGGTGCTTTCAATTGGCATCGTAGTCGATGATGCGATTGTCGTACTTGAAAACGTTGAGCGGCTGATGGCAGAGCGTAATCTTTCCCCCAAAGATGCAGCCTATGAGGCGATGCGAGAGGTTTCCGGTGCAGTGGTCGCCATCGTATTGGTGCTTTCTGCAGTGTTTATTCCAGTGGCGTTCTTGGGCGGTATTGCCGGCACACTCTATCAACAGTTTGCCGTCACGGTCGCGCTCGCAGTGATTCTGTCAGGTATCGTCGCTCTGACTTTGACGCCAGCTTTGTGTGCGGTCTTACTCAAGCCTGGTATGCATGAGTCAAAAGGTTTTGGATGGTTCAACCGAAGCTTTGAATCGATCACTCAACAATACACCAAACTTGTCGATAAAACGTTGCACCATCGGGTGATCGGAGCATCAGTGTTCGGTGCGATTATCGTTGGGTGTTTTGTGATGTTTCGTCTGGTGCCTGGCGGCTTTGTGCCTGCTGAGGATCAGGGCTATCTCATTAGTGCGCTTGTATTACCGGATGGTGCGAGTTTGCAGCGAACCGAACAGACAGGTGACACCTTTCAAAAGCGTATTGTGCAAGATCCAAGTGTGGCGAGAGTTTTTGTGATAGCTGGTCGTGACATTATTGGTGGGGGCAATAAAGCAAATGCGGGGACGATCTTTATCCCTCTCAAGGATTGGGATGAGCGTACCTCTTCCTCAGTAGAACTTGCCAAGAAATTTTCCGGTGTGGGAATGAGCTTGCCAGATGGCATGGCACTTGTGTTTAACCCGCCGCCTATCCGTGGCCTGGGTTCTGCCGGCGGTTTTGAATTCTACGTGCAGTCAAAGGGAGAACCCTCTGTGACTGAGTTGGCGAAAGTCGTCAATAATTTTACCGAAGAGCTGAAAAAGCAGCCTAAGCTGACTGGAATTAATACATTTTTTAGACCGACTGCACCTCAGCTCTATGTCGAGGTGGACGAGGCGAAAGCATTGTCGCTCGGGATTCCTGTCGCAGATATTTATTTGAGTCTTCAGGCGACGATGGGCGCACTGTACGTCAATGATTTCAACTTGAACGGCCGCACCTATCGCGTACAAATGCAGGCAGACTCCCAGTTCCGTAACGAACCGACTGATCTTGGCCAAATTTATGTGAGAGCAAACAATGGCAGTATGGTGCCTGTGAGTGCGCTCATCTCGGTCAAACAAGTGGTCGGTCCAGAGCAACTCGAGCGCTTTAATGGTTTTCTCGCTGCAAAAGTTTTGGGGAGTGCGGTCCAGGGGGTGAGCTCTGGTGAAGCCATCAATACCGTCGAAGAGACGGCGCGTGCCACGTTACCGACGGGATATGAGTTAGCCTGGGCGGGACAAGCATATCAGCAGATTCGAACGGGTGATGCGTCTGGCTTGGCTTTTATGTTTGGTATTGTGATGGTGTTTTTGATTCTTGCGGCCCAGTACGAGCGTTGGTCGCTTCCGATTGCAGTTCTGTTGGCCGTACCGTTCGCACTTTTCGGTGCTTTGCTCGCCGTGTTTTTACGTGGTATGCCTAATGATATTTATTTTCAGATCGGGCTATTAGTGTTAATCGGACTTTCAGCGAAAAATGCCATTCTGGTGATTGAGTTTGCTTCGCAAAAGCGAGCGCAGGGCATGAGTGCGATGGAGGCAGCGTTGACGGCGGCGCGACTGCGCTTTAGACCAATTGTGATGACTTCTCTAGCCTTTATTCTTGGGGTGTTCCCTCTCGTTATTTCCTCTGGCGCAGGAGCTGCAGCGCGCCAATCCATGGGAACGGGCGTCTTTGGAGGCATGTTGGCATCGACATTCATCGCGACTATTTTTATTCCTATGTTTTTTACTTGGCTCTCGCGTCATCAAAGCAATGAGACTGCTCAGGGAAATGATACGTCTGCTCATGGCAAGACAGAGTCTCAGTCGGAGTCTGGGAAGAATCATGATGCATCCTAATTCGCTCAGTATGCGTGTGATGCTGCGTATGGTTGCGGCCCTTGCGATGGTGGGCGGACTCAGCGGTTGTTTGCTAGGACCTGATTACAAGCGTCCTCAGGTTGAACTGCCAGAGCGTTTTCGGACGCAGCCTCAGACTTCAGCAGGTCCGATGAGCGCGAGTGCTACACCGTCCATCCCTGCGCCTGTTGCGTTGCCTGATTGGTGGACCTTATTCAATGATCAGGTTCTTAATGATGTGGTGATGCAAGCCCAAAAGAACAATGCGGATGTACAAATTGCAGTCGCGCGTCTAAGTCAGGCACAGGCACTTGCGCGCCAAGCGGGAGCGGCCTTGTATCCGACGCTAAATTTGACTGCCTCAGGGACCCGCGCCTCGACCGGTACTTCTGTTTCTCCTAGCGGCATTGGTTTTCAAACAAATACGACTCAGGTAGGGTTGGTGACATCCTACGAAATTGATGTGTGGGGCCGAGTTCGTCGCAATATTGAGTCAGCGACAGCTGTTGCGATGGCGAGTCAGTACGAGGAGGATAGTGTGCGACTGACGCTGTCTGCATTGGTAACGAATACATATTTACGATTGCGCTCTTTGGATGCGCAGATCGACGTGGTGACAAATTCCGTCAAGACCCGCGAAAACTCCTTGCGCGTCGCACGAGCCAAACTTGACGGTGGCCTCGTCTCACCGATCGACGTCAGTCAAGCACGTGCCGCAAAAGCTGCCTCAGAAGCGAATCTTTCCGAGCTGACGCGTCAACGGGCGATTGTTCAAAACCAACTTGGAATTTTGACGGGTCAATTGCAATTGACGCTGGTGCCTGTCGACATACGAGGTTTACCTATCCCTCCGATCCCCCCGGCAGGCTTACCCTCTACATTGTTGGAAAGTCGGCCGGATGTCAATCGTGTCGAGCAGGATCTGACCGCAGCCAACGCACGAATTGGTGTCGCAACAGCGAACTTCTTTCCCACGATCTCTTTGACGGGTGTTTTTGGGTCCCAGAGCGTTGACTTTAGTGCCTTTCTTTCGGGGCAAAGTACAGTATGGTCGGCTGGCTTAGGTTTGTTGCAACCCATATTTAATGGCGGATCTCTCACTGCGCGTTTAGACTTTGCTAAAGCGCAGCAGCAAGAAGTCCTTGGCAATTACGTTAAAGTTGTGAGAAACGCCTTTGGCGAGGTGAGTGACGCCTTGGTATCGGTGAGCCAGACACTTCAGACGGAACGTTATCTCACCGAGCAGGTCGCAGCCGCAACGAAGGCTCAGGAGCTGGCAACAGTGCGCTACGAAGCTGGGTATGTTGATTATTTGAACGTGCTGGAGGCGCAGCGTGTGGAAAACGAGGCGAATCTTGCCTTTGTATTGAACCGATCTTTGCGTCTACAAGCCGGTGTGGATTTATTCAAAGCGTTGGGTGGAGGCTGGAATAAGCCGAACCCATAGCCTAGAAGCAAAAAATAATATATAAAAACGAGACAGCTAAGAGGAATACATGATGAATGAAGCAATAGAAAAACAATACAACCCGCGTACGACGGTTACGCCTGAGCAGCTTGCCCATTTCAGTGAGCTTGGCGCGCGCTTGAGTCAAGAGGCACGAGAAAAGTACACCGGCCGTTACGATTTACGCTTCGGCGACGGACCATTGGAAAACGCGGACTTCTTTTATTGTGGTAAACCGAATCGCCCTCTGATGGTTTTTTTTCATGGTGGCTTTTGGCGTGCACGCGACAAAAAAGATTACAGTTTTGTTGTCAATGGTCTGCTGCCACTCGATTGTTCGGTGGTGGTGATGAATTACGATTTATGTCCTGCTGTGACTGTCCAGCAAATTGTGGCGCAAACCAAGCGTGGACTGGAGTGGGTGGAGGAACAGGTCCCTAGTTGGCAGGTTGATCCCGATCAAATTTATGTTTCAGGCCATTCTGCTGGCGCGCATATTATTGCTGCGACGCTCGCACACACTGGCGCAGCTTTTCAGCTCAAACACCACAATATTAAAAAAGCCTATTTGATTAGTGGCATCTTTGATGTTGAATCTGTATTACAGATTTCGGTCAAT
Source organism: uncultured Burkholderiaceae bacterium (assembly GCA_963926265.1). Lineage (GTDB taxonomy): Bacteria > Pseudomonadota > Gammaproteobacteria > Burkholderiales > Burkholderiaceae_B > Zwartia. The sequence continues at coordinate 111,231 of CAWUWN010000026.1, read as the reverse complement.
GAAGAGGTCAAACTTAAGCCAAGTGACGTCGAGGAGTTGAGCCCTGTTTTGCACCCCTTTTCAGCCAACATTTCTTATGAAGTCATTGTTGGTGGCTCCGAGCCCAAGGATTGGATTGGCGAATCTGAGCGAATGGCTGAACATTTACGCAGTCAGGGATGCAAAGTGGGTTTGCATGTCCTTGCGGGTTTAAATCACTATACGGTGCTCCATGAGTTGGACTCTACGGAAGGCTATGTGTCCAAACTTTTCGCGCGTGATATTGGGTGAAATATGGAAAATGTTGATCAGCAGAGTGTTGAGCAAGGTGCCTCGGTCAATGCACTGCGTGTGCATTTGGGTGAGTTACTGTCGCGCGAGCGGCTGAGTCAGCAAAAAGATGTGACGGATGTCGCGCGTCGTCTGATGCTTTCTAAGCTGCAGTTGCTTGCTATTGAAACGGGCGAGTCTGCAAGCTTTCATCATGAGCGACGTTATATTCAAGGTATTAAGAGCTATGTTTTTTACCTAGGTCTGCAGAGCAGGGCTGAGGTCAATGAGCTTGTCAGTCAGATTGAAGGCGACTCAGCCGAAAGCCTTCAAGCTTCGCCTGCAGCAGGTGTGGCACAGCTTCATCGTTCTTCGGCAGCCCCGGCTGCTGTCACCTCATATATATCGCGAGGACCTCGTTTTATATATTACGGATTAGGCCTGCTCTTAGTCGGAGCGATTACCTTAGTAATAATTTTGGGCTGGAATTCTAAAGATGACCAGCAAGCAACGATGAGTGCTGAGCGCTCGCAAAGTGGGGAGACGAGTTCTCTTGCATCACCTCTTGCAATCCCTCAAGTCGCACCTGGTGCATCAAACGTATCGTCTAATCGCTCTGCAGTCACTGGAGCTTCATCAGTAGAGTCTAAGGCTGCGACGATTGCCGCGCAGTCCCCGAATATGATTTCCCCTCAAGTGGGCGTGCCCGTGGTCGAGCAGTCTTCAGCAGAGGCGAATAAGCCAGAATCTGAAAAAATCGCTTCAGCGAAAACTACTGTACCAGCCGTGAACCAGAAAGGTCAGGCATTGATGAGAATTGATTTCAATGCAGAGTGCTGGGTATCGCTTCAGACGGCTGAAGGTAAAAAAGAAGATCGTATCTACAAGTCAGGTGAAAGCCTATCAGTCCCACTTGCAAGTGTGACAGGCCTTATTCTGGGTAATGCGCCTGCCGCTAAAGTATTTATGGCAGGGCGACAAGTCGACGTGATGGGCAAGGGAAGAGCCAACGGCAATGTCACTCGGCTCGATCAAAAGGGCATACAGCTCTTACAGAAAAATTGAAATATGAATTGAAGGTTGTTTAGTTCTATTCTGTTTTTTCTGAGGTTTTCGCCTGAGACGCATCAGGTTTTGTGAAACCTTGCCAACCACCACCCAAAGCCTTGACCAAGGCTACGCTCGCGATGAATTGGCCGCCGTGCATTTGCCATTTAATGCGTTGAGCGGTGAGCTGATTTTGCTGAATCAGAGCGAGTGTTTGGGCAGTATCGAGACCTTCGCGATAGCGAATCGCACTGATTTGAAAGGCACGATTTAGACTGCTGACTGCCTGATCCTGCATGGCGCGCGCGCGATCAAGTTGTTGCAATGCGCTCATCGCATCTTGCGTTTCTTGCAAGGCCACCATGACGGACTGGCGATAGTTGGCAAGTGTCACGCGATACCCAGCCTGTGCAAACCGATTGTTGGCACTGATGCGACCGCCATCAAAAACTGCTTGTGTGGCGGTTAAGCCGATAGACCAAATGAGAGAAGGGGCATTGAACAATGCGTTCAGGATCGAGCTTTCGCCACCGAGAAAAGCGGGAGCAAGTGTGAGGGTCGGGAAATAAGCGGCTTTAGCTACACCGATCTGTGCATTCGCAGCAACCATTGCACGTTCGGCGGCCGCGACGTCTGGTCGTCTTTCTAGTAGAGTAGAAGGCAAGCCTACTGGAAAAGCGGGAAGACTTGCGGGTAGCGAACCAGCGGGCAGGCTAAATGCGGATGCTGGCGTACCTGTTAAGGTTGCCAGTAAGTTTTCTTGGACGTTGCGCAGTGACCTCAGAATTTCAAGCTGCGCACCGCTCGATTGGGTCAATGCGGTCTGTTGAGACAGCTCTGTACGTCCTGCTGCACCTTCGTTGTAGCGCTTTTTAATTAAGCCTAACAGCTTATCTTGAATCTGCACAATGCCAGACAGTACACGGATCTCTTCATCGTACTGTCTTAAGAGAAAATATGAATTAGCGAGTTGCGCTGTCAGTAACAGTCGGACGTTTTCAGTATCCGCTGCCGCTTGTTCAGCGGTGCTGCGTGCGGCCTCGACTTCACGACGGACCTTACCTAGCCAGTCAATTTCATACGTCATCACAGCGACTGGACGAAAATTATTTTGAGTGGTGGACTGGTTGATCGTGTTGTAGTTCGAGCCTGGACGGTTAGCCGAGGTTTCCGTGCGTGCTCCTGTGACGCCAAGAGTCACTGTTGGCAGAAGTGCCGCACCACGGGCGTCGCTTTGGGCGATTGCTTGGTCAAGTCGAGCAAGTGAGGCTGCCAAGGTATTGTTGTTGGTGAGGCAAGTCTCAACTAACCGATCGAGAGTAGAGTCGCCAAAAGCCGTCCACCACTTATCTTTTGGGGCGGTATCCGCCGGAGCAGCAGGCTGCCAAAGCGCAGGGTTCGCACCGGGGAGTGCCTTCCAGTTTTCAGGAAACTCTACGACCGGACGCTTATAGTCCGGTCCGATGGGGGAACATCCCACACAAAGAAGCGTCAACACGCAAAGGGCAAGACTCGTTCTCATGAGTTGCTTAGGAACCACGTCTGGAGGAGGGGGCTCGCGGAGCGGGCGACTGGGGAACGACGGTCTGTCCGTTTACAAGTGAATCCATCGGATTCAAAATAATTTGATCATCTGGTGTTAGGCCGCTACGGATTTCGACTTGATTGCCAAAGTCGACTCCGAGTGTGACTTTTTTCTTTTCAACTATTTTGTCTTTGACGATCGCGATATATGGACCTCCAGCACCAAAGATCAAAGTATTCGTGGGAACAATGAGACTATTTCCAATCGCAATTTGCATCGCAACTTCGACGTATGCGCCAGGCATTAACGCATTATTCTCGTTAGGAATTTCAACATCCACCTGAAGAGTGCGTGTATTGATATCGATCGCTCCGGCGGTGCGTGCAATGCGGCCTTGAATGATTTTGTCAGGGGCATTCGTCTGAAAGACCGAGACCGCATCGCCAACTTTGACCTGCGAAGTACGATCTTGGGGTAAGTAAATATAGACACTGAGTTTATCGGTGCGTGCCATGCTGAACATGGCCTGAGCATTCCCCACATTGCCAGCGTTGACCAAGTCTCCCAGATTGATGTTGCGCCGTGTGATGCGACCCTCAAAGGGGGCGACGACCGTTCCGAAGCTCTGTAATTGTTTGAGTCGATTCAGGACAGCTTCGCTTTGTCGATACAAGCCTGTTTTCTCATCCATTTCTTGCTGAGAAACCGCATCTTGAGCGCGCAGGCGTTTCCAGCGATCAAATACAGTCTTGGCCAGTTTAAAGTTTGCCGTTGCTTCTTCAACCTGCCGATTAATTTCCGGCACATCAATTAGCGCGAGTGTTTCACCTTTCTGGGCTGTGTCACCTAAATCTTTGAACCACTGTTTGACATAGCCCGTCACACGCGAATGAATTTGAGCTTCATTAATGCCACGCAGCGTACCGGGAAGCACTAAGCGCATGCTTGGATTGCTCTTGTCTGGCATGCTGGGTTTAACCACCAGTACATGCATCACGACGTTATTTTCTGCGCGCTTGGCGAGCACTTCTGCGAATGACCATCGCTCAAAGAGTGCAGTGCCTAACCCGAGTAGCATCAAAGCAATCACAATCACGACAACCCACCTCACCGAGCGAAGCGTTTTCTTCAGCTTGACTTGTGACTCGGGGTTGTCTGGGTGTCCGAGTGGCAAACCATGAGAGTCGTGGAGCATGTCCTTCATTCTGTTGCTTCCTTGGAGGTCTGACGCTTATCGAGCCAGCCGTGCAAACTTGCGAAAAGAACTGGTACAAATAATACGGTTGAGACGGTGGCGAGCAATAGGCCGCCGATGACGGTTCGCCCCAGCGGTGCATTTTGTTCTGAACCCTGGCCAAAGCCAATTGCCATTGGGATCATGCCAATAATCATGGCAAGTGCGGTCATCATGACCGGACGAATACGCGTGGCACCTGCTTCGAGTGCTGCAGCGAGAGGCGACAGCCCGTCCTTGAGGCGTTCACGTGCAAATGAAATGACCAGTACGCTATTTGCAGTGGCGACCCCCATGGTCATGATGGCACCTGTTAGGGCAGGCACACTTAGATTTGTGCGCGTAATAATCAGCATCCAAGCAATACCTGCGAGTGCAGAAATTAGGGCTGTAATAATGATAAATGGATCAAGCCAGGATTGGAAATTGACGACAATCAATAAATACACCAGCAGAACAGCACCGAGCAGGCCCACCCCTAAGCCCACATACGATTGCTTCATAGTTTCGACCTGTCCCCGCATTGTCATGCTGCTGCCGCGAGGAAGTTGTGACTTAGCCTCGTCGATGATGACTTGTATATCCATTGCAACAGCGGCTAGATCACGTCCACGCACGTTGGCGTAAATATTAATCGAGGGTCGAATGTTGTAGCGCGTCAATGTCGCAAATTCTGTCGTGGGTGTTGAAGTGACAAGGTTGCCAATCAATTGTGTGCCGCGGTTTGCGGCTGAATTGGCTGTGGCAGATGCAGCAGAGGCTGCCGCATTCGCAGGGCCGACAGGAAGTCTGAGGAGATCATCGAGTGAGTCGATGTTGTACTGAGGTGTTTGAGCCTGAATGGAGTAGTTGATGTTGTTGGCAGGGTTGAGCCAGAACGAAGAGCTCGTTTGCGCGCTACCTGAAAGAGGGAGCAGCACGTTTTGCGCAAGATCTGATGGTGAAAGACCCATGCCTTGCATGCGTGTACGGTCCATTTTTAAAGCGATGGAGGGTTGATTTAAGCGCTGATGAATATGAACATCTGAGGCGCCAGGTACTGAGGCGATTTTGTTGATCAGCTTCGCTGCGAGTTGGTGATTGGCCGCATAATTATTGCCAACAATTTGCACATCGATTGCAGCAGGCGTGCCAAAATTTAAAATCTGTGTGACGATATCTGCAGACTGATAAAAGAATTCGATGCTGGGAAATCGTTCCCGCAGGATCGGCAAAAGCTCATCCATGTAGAACAAGCTTGGTTTATGTCCTGGCTTAAGCGAGATCATGATGTCCGCATCAAACGAACCGATAGTGCCTGAACTGCTGTAGGAGAGGTTAATACCGCTATTGGGTAAGCCGACGTTATCTAAAATTCCATCGAGGTCTTTTTCAGGGATGACTTCGCGAATAACTTTTTGCACTTCGTCGGCCAGGATCGCAGTGCGTTCGACACGGGTGCCAGTCGGCGCTCGCATGTGAAGCTTGATCTGACTGGTATCGACGAACGGAAATAGATCTCGTCCCAACAGGAAAAAGATGCTACAGGATAAGAGGCAAAATGTTAGGAATCCGGCAATAAATTTTTTCCGATTGATCAGCAAGTGACCAAGAAGCAATACATAGCTCGCGCGGAAAATTTCAAACCGCGCGTTAAAGCCGATATGTACATGATGAATCCATCGGCCAATCGGTCCCGGCTGTCCTGCATTCTTGAGCATCAGGTAGGCGAGCGTGGGCACCAGTGTTCGTGAAAGGACATAGGAGGCGAGCATTGCAAAGCTGACGGCTTCGGCAAGGGGAACGAATAAGAATCGTGCCACACCTCCCAAGAAAAACATTGGGACGAACACAATACAAATAGAGAGTGTTGCGACAAAAGTTGGGATAGCGATCTCACCTGCTCCATCCAGGACGGCTTGATAGAGATCTTTGCCCATATGAATATGACGCTCGATATTTTCGATCGTGACTGTAGCGTCGTCGACCAAAATACCTACGGCAAGTGCCAATCCTCCGAGTGTCATGATGTTGATCGTTTCACCCAGTAAATACAGTGCAATCAAAGAGGTAAAGATAGAGAGCGGAATTGAAATTGCAATAATCGAGGTGGTGCGCCAGTTACCCAAGAACAGCAGAAGCATCAGGGCAGTCAGCCCCCCAGCGATCAAGATTTCGTGAATGACACCCGCAAGTGCTTTTTCAACAAAAACCGACTGATCTCCGAGCAAGCGAACGTCAATGCCTTCGGGTAAAAGAGGGAGGATAGCCGGCAGTTTTTCTTTGACTTGTCGTACGACGTCGAGCGTCGATGCGCCACCATTTTTAAGTGCGGTCAAAATCAGCCCACGCTCACCGTTTTGCCGAACGATATTGACCTGAGGGGAAAAACCATCTCGGACGTGGGCCACTTCACGCATAAATGTTGTGGCACCGTTCACGGTTCGAATAGGGATGTTGTTGAGCTCAGCAATGCTAGTTGGCGAGGAGTTCAGTGAGATGCTGTATTCCACGTCATCAATTTTTGTTGAGCCCGAGGGAAGGGTGAGGTTCTGCGCAGTAATGGCATTAATGACGTCAGAGGAAGTCATACCTTTGGCCCGTAACGCTTCTGGATCAATATCTACAGAGACGGCACGGACTTTTCCACCATAAGGAAAAGGGACGGCAATACCAGGAATCGTGACAAGTTGAGGCCGCAGAATATTGAGAGCGGCATCGAAGAGCTCTTTCTCGGAAAGCGTCTTGCTAGACATGCCAACTTGAATCACAGGAATTGAGGAGGCTGTGTATTTGATAATGAGGGGTGGTGCGACACCCGGTGGCATTTGTCTGAGTGCAGATTGGGAAATCGCAACAACTTGCGAAATCGCAGTTTGAATATTCGCCTTAGGCTGAAAGTAAATCTTGATGATCGTAATGCCACCAAGAGAGCGTGACTCGATATGCTCGATATCGTTGACTGTCGTCGTTATTGATCGTTCGTGGTTTTGGGCAATACGATTACCCATTTGCTGGGCAGATAGTCCACGGTAATTCCAGATGACACTAATCACTGGAATATCAATCTCGGGCAACACATCTACAGGAGTGCGTTGAATCGCCAGTGGCGCCGATAACAGGATGAGAATCGCCATCACGATAAACGTGTATGGCTTATCAAGTGCAATCCGAACGATCCACATCTAAAGTTACCTGCGTTAAGCGCTTTTTGTTCTGTTAGCCAACATGGCTCGACTCGTCAGATCAGCAAGCCGGAAGTATAGAGAAACTGAACCATGTCGGATAGCTGTATTTCGCTCATCTTTAATCTGTGTTGCCTGCAGGCCATGGTGCTAAGGGTTTTCCCTTTGTTTGGTGTTCAGTAAGTACTCCTGTTCTAGAACCTCCATTAAGCGCTGAGCTGGCATGGGCCTAGCTTGAGCATAGGCGCGTCCCGCCCAAAGGCTTTGATATTCACCTTCATTATGTTGAATCGCAACTTGTCGTATCTGACTGGTCAAGGTGTTTTGAAGTGGAAACGGTAGATGGGGTTGACCGTGCATCGCGTCGATAAACTCGTTGCGTAGGCCTTGCGCGCGTCGACCAGAAAATGCGTGTGTAAATGCAGTACCGCGTGAGGGTTTAGTCAATAAAAAATGTTTATGTGCAGGCGTTGCTCCCGACTCATCACATACGAGAAAGGCTGTGCCAAGTTGCGCGGCTGAAGCGCCTGCTGCCATCGCTAGCGCAATATCACCTCCAGTCATCAATCCACCTGCTGCCACGATCGGAATACTCAAGGATGCGGAGAGTTGTCTGACAAGCGCCAAGGTCGGCAAGTCTTCATCATGGATATCGGGCTCAAATGTTCCCCTGTGTCCGCCAGCCTCAATGCCTTGTGCAATCACAAAGTCCGCTCCTGCTTTCTCGATGGCCTGTCCCTCAGCTAAACAGGTGGCACTCACACCCACGGCAATGCCCAAGAGGCGGGCGTGCTCAAGAATCTCTGGTTTAGGTAGGCCAAAGTGAAAGGTCAAGACGGCAGGCCGGTGCAGCCAGACAGGCTCCAGCATGGCGTTCAAATCAGGAAAGTAAGGTGGCTCGGGGTATGCCAGTCTGAGGTCTTGTGCGCAGGGCAAGAGCTTGAGGGCGGCAATCGCCAGGTGCTGCAACTCAATGCTCGGGGTGGGGACATCGTGAAAAATAAAAAAGTTTGCGTTGATCGGACCGGAAGTGAGTTGTTTCGCTGCACTCAGGTCGTCGCTAATTTTCTGAGGTGAGCTGTAGGCAAAGCCAAAACTCCCTAGCCCGCCTGCCTGAGTGACCGTAGCCACTAGTGCAGGAGTATTGGGCCCACCCGCCATGGGTGCTTGAATAATCGGAACACGTAGTTTGTTCAGAGCAAAAGCCATGGTCAAGTCCACCTTTAAAATGGGATTGGTGAATCATTCTATCCTCGGAATGGCGTTTATCATTAGTCATGTGAATTAAAAAAATATTAATTTGTGAGACCAAGCCATGAAAAATGAACGACTGCTGACTTTTGTAAAAGGAATCACTCACCTGCTAGAGAGCCGTCCTCAGGAGCCGCTTATTCTTGAGCGGGGCGGCACATTGTTGGCGGAATTGGTTCAGCACGATGATTGGTTACCCGAAAGCTTTGCGAGACCTCACCCACAGTTCTATCAGCAATATTTGCTTTATGCCGATCCTTTAGAGCGCTTTTCAATGGTGAGCTTCGTATGGGGTCCCGGTCAAAAGACACCTGTCCATGATCATATGACCTGGGGGTTGATTGGAATGTTGCGTGGTCAAGAAATCGACACCCACTACTTCAAGGAGGCAGATGGCACCTATCGGCGCGGAGAGAGTGCGCTGCTGCTACCAGGGCAAGTAGGTTCCGTATCACCTGCCACGCATGATGTCCATGAGGTGGCCAACTACTATGCGGACCGCCCGTCAATCAGTATTCATGTATATGGTGGCAATATTGGTCGTATCCAACGCCATGTATTCGATCCAGTTTCCGGCCAAGAAAAGCCGTTTATCTCGGGCTATAGCAATGATGTGGTTCCCAATCTTTGGAGTTAATAAAGATGCAAATTCAAACTTGCGACTACCAGTCTGTGCGACAAGCATTACTCGAAAAGCGCGAAATCGCTTTGCTGGATGTGCGAGAAGAAGATCCACACGCGCAGTCGCATCCTTTGTTTGCGGCAAACTTTCCGTTGTCACGTATTGAGCTCGATGCCTTCAGTAAGTTACCGCGACGTGACGTTTGGATTGTGACGCTCGATGAAGGCGATATCTCAATAGAGCAGTCGGATGCGATGCGCGCTGCACAACGCCTGGTTGAGATCGGTTTCACCAACGTTAGTGTATTTAATGGTGGTGTACGAGCATGGTCGGCGGCAGGCGGCGAGTTATTTATAGATGTCAATGTACCGAGTAAGTCTTTTGGTGAGTTCGTCGAAGCGCATAAGCACACGCCTTCACTGTCTGCGCAGGAAGTCAAAGCGCTGATTGATGACAAAGCGGATGTGGTGATCGTCGATGCGCGACGCTTCGATGAGTACAACACCATGAGCATTCCAACTGCAATTAGTTGCCCAGGCGCCGAACTTGTGTTGCGGATTGCCGAACTAGCGCCGCGTCCGGAAACCCGTGTGATTGTCAATTGTGCGGGCCGCACGCGCAGCATTATTGGAACTCAGTCCTTGATCAATGCGGGCATCCCGAACAAAGTTTCAGCTTTACGCAACGGCACGATCGGTTGGACGCTGGCCGACCAGGTTCTGGATAAAGGTCAAACCAGAAAGTTTTCCGAGGTCTCTGTTTCTACTACGCAAAATGCGGCGTTGCGCGCGCGAGACGTGGCGAACCGTGCGGGTGTTAAGCACGCGACACTGACTGAGGTTCAAACGTGGCGTTCACAATCAGCACGCACGACATATTTTTTTGATACGCGCAACCCCGAGGAGTTTGTTACGGGCCATTTGCCTGGGTTTCGTTCGACCCCTGGCGGTCAACTGGTCCAAGAGACAGAGATGGTGGCGCCTGTGCGTGGTGCGCGCTTAGTGCTGGCCGATGCGGATGGAGTACGTGCCAATATGACTGCCTCTTGGCTCGCACAAATGGCCTGGGATGTTTATGTATTGGATAGCGTTGAGTCTAAAGACTTCAATGTAACGGGGGCGTGGCAGGCTGTTATGCCTTTCGTGCCTCAAGTATCTTCGATAGATTGTTCAACGCTCAATGCGTGGTTGAGTGAGTCTGCATCGAGCAAAGACACAATCGTCATCGATCTCGCACGCCATGCGCAGTATGTTCAGGGTCATATTCCTGCTGCACGTTATGTTTTGCGCTCTCAGCTCAAGCATGCTATCGCGCTCTTACCTACCGCATTACGTTACGTGCTGACTTGTCCCGATGGTGTAATGGCACGCTTCGCCTTTGATGAGTGCGCCCAAGCGCTAAGTGATTATGGGCAAACAGGTTCGCTGAGCGTGTTAGAAGGTGGCACTCAATGCTGGCGGGATGCGGGTCTAGATTTAGAAAAAGGGCCCACCCATTTGGTCTCTCCGCCGATAGACCGTTATAAGAGACCTTATGAGGGGATAAATAATGCCCGCGAAGCGATGCAGGGCTATCTCGATTGGGAGTTCGGTTTAGTCGAACAGCTTGGTCGGGATGGCACGCATCACTTCTGGGTGTTATAGATCTCCTGTTGAGTGCTGCGCGATCGCTAGCGCAGCACCTTGCTTGCTTTTGCTTTTTCAATCAGTGCACTGGCATCAATCGGCAGTAAAAAGCCTTCTTTCACAGCACGCTCGGTGGCTTTTGTCACAGCGGCAACATAGCCGTCATGATTGCTGTAGCGCTCCTCGAGGGATAAGCGCGGATCTTTATTGGCTTGTCTTTCCGCTGCGGTGCGCGCAAAGGGAATCATGCCACCCACATAGTTGCAAATCTGATCCTTGTGAAATGGCTTGCTTCCATCCGCAGTAATGTTCCATCCTAAATAAGTACCAAGAGGTGCATCGAGTAGGACAACAGGGACGCCGCCAAGCTCATTGCCATCCCGATCTACTTTTGGGGCATACATTTTTAGGACTTGCTTGATCGGTGGCGGTGCCTTGGTGGGAATGCCAGAGACATCCAACGCGTTAAATTGAGGCCCCCAGTCATAATCCAACACGCTCATGATGAAATCGGGCTCAGGTACGGTTGGTCGCAAACCTGGCAGAGTTGGGAACCCGATGTCTTTTTTATTCGCCAAGGCCAAGGTGCCGCTTTTCTCACCCGGTTTTGCCGCGAGTGTGGGATAACGGCTAGGAGGTGGTTCAGTGCCTTTCATGACCCAGTCACGAAAATGGACACGGATCGCATTGACTGTTTCAGTGTGGGGGACAGGGTTCTTAGGTAAGATACCAACGCCAAAATTGTTACCGGGACACACTGTGGGCGTTGTGAGTAATCCAACACCTGGCAGGCTTGTATCAAAACCACCCGCGCCGCCGCCGTGGTGACTGCTGGCAATGTAATAGCGTCTAACAGTATTAGGGAGTGGCAGATCTTGCTTGCCATCGGTTCCGACCCATTCCGGGGTGAGTTTGAGTGCCCAAACCTCGGCGGAACCAAAGTGTTCAACAATTTTCGGACAGGTCTTGGATGCAGTGCAACGATCCAAAATCCCAGATGAAGGCAGACCGCGCACTGGGTCTGGATGGGGGAGCCACCATTGTGGTCCTTCACTACCAGCTTGATAAAGCTCAAGCACGCCATCCGATTGTGCCCAGCGGAAATTGAGTGCGATACGACGTCCTGCAATGATAGGCCACATTCCGTCGTGAACCATGCCGCCGCGCTCAGCTTGGTTAAAACCAAGGTGTAGCCAGCCCCGCAGGAAATTACCTGACTGTGACACGCCACGGCCAATGCTGTGCTTAGCAATGCCTGCGATTGGATTGGCTGTTCCTACCTCATCTTTGGCCGCATTTTTAAAGAAATCACCGACATCACGCCATGCCGCAAAACCAATCCCTAAAACATACGGGTCGGCCGCAGTAAAGACAACCTGATAGAGACGCTTAGGATCAAAACCCTCTTTCAGACAAATTTGCGAGGCATCGGGAGTGCCGGGAAAGGGGGTTTTGTCATCGCATTTGCCCCACGCCCAGTCCGAATCAGCAATGCGGACCTCATCGATGACTTGTCCGTGCATGCCTTCACCGGCACGCGAAGTCAATTTTGCTTTCGATGTATCGAGCGAAATTGGCTTGTAGGGGAGTGGGTTGCTTTGGACGATCAAGGGCTGAGAGGACTTTCCTGAGCGATTCACTATACGGCCAAAGACTTCACCGGTGATGGGATCCCCATTGAGTTGACGTGCAACGGGAACTTGAAGGAATTGACCTGTTTTGGCGGAGTTGACAGGGCGCACGCGCGTATTGCCGCTGTTGTCGCCTTGCCAGGCGCTCGCGAGAAGGATGTCGCCGAGCTCTTGTTCGCGTGTGGAAAATGCATACACACGACCTCGGTTTGGGACGTCATGCCACAGCAAGCCACTTGCATTTTTCAGATCAACAGGCTTGTGGATGACAAAAGAAGCGACATAGCGCACCTTACCGTCTTTGTCTTTTGCAAGCTCGATGTCTTGAATCAATGCGTTGTTTGGTAGCTTGGGATCCAACTCACCAAATGCTCTTCCGGCAATCGTTTCATAGGCGATGGCTTGAGGGGCTGCACCGGCAGTCGCAGCCATCGGCTTGGTTTCATCGATAATAATTTTTGTGACGCGCGCTTGAGCGGTTGTTGCGCTCATTAGACCGATTGCGCTCGAAAGGACTAAGGCATGAAAGAGTTGATTTTTATTTTGGTGCTGCATGTTGTCTCCTGATTATTTTTATGGGACAGCGGGTTGGCATACCCTTATCTTGGCTCAATATAGCGCTTCGTTTGCATGAATGGCGCCCTGACGGGAGTGCTTTAGTCTTTTTTAGGCCAAAGCACCATCTGAGTGCATCGAAAAATCGCGATTTTCTTGTCTGTGGCTGCATCTGTGACGACTGCATCCCAGACCTGGGTATTGCCGCCCAGATGCTGCGCTGTTGCAGTGCAACGAATGATGGCGCCTTCGCCCCGCACGGTTCCCAGATGATTGCTCTTGAGCTCAATGGTCGTAAAAGACAATGCGCCCTCGGGCAGGTGCGCGACCGTCGCATAGCCGCAGGTAGTATCGGCTAAGGCGATCACGCTCGCAGCATGCAGATAGGTATTGGGTGCGAAATGTACTTTGCGCAGCTTCATCTGGCTCTTGAGCGTACCCTCTGAGAGTTCGAGCATCTCGACGCCCATCAGTCCAGGCAGGTTTTCACCACTACGCTGATTGAGCTCTTCGACGGTGATAGTGGGGCGAAGCTTTGGCATACAACAGATTCCTACATGAGAATGGATTGAATTAACGTAAGATTATGCCGTAACTGAAACCAACTGACTTGAGTGGATCACCATGACATCGACTTCTCCAACTTCCGCACGCTTTGGCCCAGAGTATGAGGCGCACGTTCGCCAAGGTTTTTCTCAGTCTCGACTCGATCGAATGGGCGTCGTCATCGAAGAGCAAATTGCTTCGGGTATTTTTCCGGGCGCCGTGACGATGGTGTTGCGCAATGATGAGTGCGTACATTTTGAGGCGTATGGACATCAGGATGCTGCTGGCACGATTCCGATGGCCAAGGATTCGATTTTCCGTCTGGCCTCAATGACCAAACCACTGGTCACCGTTGCAGCCATGATGCTAGTGGAGCAGGGGCGTTTCAATTTATATGATCCGATCACGAACTGGCTACCAGAACTCAAAGACCTCAAGGTCGAGACGCCTGAGGGCGATGTTCCTTTGATTCGTCCGATCACTATTCAAGATTTGATGCGACACTCCGCAGGCTTTGTGCATGGTGATCGCGCCAAGTCACCTCGCATTAGAAAGCTCTACGATGAGTTGCAGATTGAAGCCAATAAGAAAGATATTCTGGGCGACCAGATGCTTAAAAATCTGGGTACCATACCGCTAGCAAGCCAGCCTGGCGCACATTGGGAGTACTCGATCGCGGTTGATGTATTGGGGCTGTTGCTTGAGCGTGTTGAAAACAAGACGCTCGAGGAAATTCTTAATGTCTTGTTGATCAAACCTTTAGGTATGAAAGATACAAGCTGGTGGGTAGAGCCCGAGCGCTTGGGCAGGCTCGCGGAGGCACCTGACTCTGATCCACTCAAGGCTAGTATGCTTATCGCTTACCGTCAGTCCACCAATCCTGTGAAGCGTACCTATCTGCGCGGTGGTGCAGGTTTGCTCGGCACAGCGGCAGACTACATGCGGTTTTTACAAATGATGTTGCGCGGTGGTGAATTAGATGGTCGTCGCTACTTGTCGAAACGCACCGTTGAGTTGATGTGCTCCGAACATACTGTTGGCATGAGTGGTTCGACACACGCGAATACTGGGCCTGGTTATGGTTTTGGGTTGGGTTTCGCGGTCAGGCTGCATCAGGGTATGTGCTGGGTGCCTGGTTCTGTAGGTGAATCTTTGTGGTCAGGCATTTGGGGCACCAGCTTTTGGCTAGACTATAAGGAAAATCTGACGGCTTTGATTTTGACTCAGGGACCGTCGCATAAAATTCAAAGCCGCATGCTGTACAAAACGCTCGTCTATTCGGCTTTGGTGAAGTGATCAAGATGAAGTTAGATGAAAAAGAGTTCGTGCCTGATCAACCTCTCGATCCTGAGCGTGTACTTGCTCTAGCTGCCGCGGTTTATCGCAGTATTGGCGTGCCCGAACAAGAGGCCTGGCTGGCCGCTGATACACTCGTTCAGGCTGACTTATGGGGACATCAGTCGCACGGTATGTTGCGTCTGGGTTGGTATTACGCACGCCTCGAGTCGGGTGCCATGAAGGCGCACACGCTGACATCGCTCGAGGTCGATGCGGGCGCAGTCGCTGTGATGGACGGACATGACGGTGTGGGTCAGGTTATTGCGCGCCGCGCTGTGGATGAGGCGGTTTCGCGCGCGCGCAAGCACGGCGTCGGGATCGTCTCGATCCGTAACTCCAACCATTTTGGTACATGCATGTATTACACGCGCTTGGCGGCCGAGCAAGGTTGCATCATGATGCTGATGAGCAATGCGGGACCGAATATGGCTCCTTGGGGTGGTTTGAAAAAGAAAATCGGCACCAACCCTTGGTCCATCGCGGTGCCGGGAGGAGCCTATGGCCCTGTGGTGATGGATATGGCGAATTCAGGTGTGGCGCGAGGCAAAATATATCTAGCCAATAAACGCCGCGAGTCGATCCCGGACTATTGGGCGGTCGATGCGCGTGGTCGACCCACTACAGATCCCAAAGAAGCATTGGAAGGATTCATTCTGCCCATGGCTGGTCACAAAGGCTATGTGATGGGTGTGATGGTGGATATTTTGTCTGGAGTGCTATCGGGCAGTCAGTTTCTCGATACGGTGCACGGACCCTATGATCCGACTAACCGCAGCGGTGCAGGTCACTTTATGGTTGCGATGAATGTCGCAGCGTTTCAACCACTGAGCGAGTTTGAGCAGCGTATCGATGCTTACATCCGCTCTTTAAAAGACGTCCCCTTGGCCGAAGGGCACGAGCAGGTCTATTACCCAGGCGAGATGGAAAAATTAGCCGATATCAAAAATCGGAAACAGGGCCTGCTATTGCCAGAAGACACACTGTCAGATGTACTGCGTGTGGCTAGGCATGCAGGTGTTTTGTAGAAATATTCATATTCAAAAAATACACTAAAAGGTGGAGATAATGGAATTCAGTATTCAACACGCAAAGGACAAGCCATTTACGCATGACGGTTTACGGGAATATTTTGATTATCGTGACCTCGGGATCTTTGATTCGACCAAGGGGGCTGCCGTGATGCATGTCATCCGCGCGACTCAAGGCTGCAATGCGACGGGTGAATGGCATCGCCACGAACTCGATTTCCAATTCGTGTATGTACTCAAGGGTTGGGCAATTTTTGAGTATGAAGGCCATGGCGAGCATAAACTCGTTGAAGGAACTTGCGTGCATCAGCCGCCCCATATCCGTCATCGTGAAATCTGTCATTCAGATGACTTCGAAGTATTAGAGATCGTACTGCCAGGAAGTTTTAAAACGGTCACGCTGTGAGCATGTCCCGTCGTTGCTTGCTGAGCACACTCGGTGGTGCCGGCTTGCTGAGTGCGATGGGATATCCCATGCTGAGCTTGGCGCAAGTACAACAAGACGTAAAAGAGAAAAGTACGACAACTGATCCCTCTGTGGAAACAATCAAAAATCCTAAAACGGGTCGGGTGATCAAGCTACGCGCGCGCTTGCCTAAGACTGAAGTCCCGACAGGATTGATTCTGTATTCACCCGGTCTAGGTAGTGGTGTTTCTAATGGTCAGGCGTGGTGCGAGGCTTGGCGTCAGGCCGGTTATCTTGTGGTGACACTCGCACACCCAGTGACCGATGAAGCCCTATGGCGTACGAGTGCCAAGCAAAGTTTTAAAACAAATATGCAGCGTGCACTCGCCGGGCCGCAATATGCTTTAAGGGTGTCGGACTGTCAGTTTGCAATCGATCATTGTTTGCAGTCCTTTCAGCTCGCACCTTATATCGATCCAGCTAGGATTGGTTTGGCGGGGCATTCTTATGGCGCGCTGACGGCTCAGACAATCGCGGGACAGCCGCTTGGCGCAAACAGCATGCATGATCCTCGTATCAAAGCTGTGATTGCGTTTTCCCCAGGTGCGACATCCCAAGAAAGGGCGCGCTCGATGTCCAAGGTAAAAATCCCCTTCTTTTGCATCACAGGCGATCACGATCAGTTTGTGACTTTTAAAAACGATACTGACGCGATACAACTTGGTGTGAGTTTAGCCAATCGAGAACTGGTGTTCGCCAATCTTCCTGCAGGAAAGAAACTTCAACTCAAGCTTCGCGACGCTGACCATATGAGTTTTGCTGGCGAAGCCGTTGATGCCAAGCGTTTTAGTCGCGACATCGAGATCACCGATTCCGGCAATCAAGCGCTCTGGGGACGTGTGAGTCAGATGACCGCTGTTTTTTGGGAATATTATTTAGCGCCTGAGGGACGGGCGGTTCCCGCGACGCAGACGGCCTTTCAAGCACGATTGCGTGCGATGCAAAGTCCTGGCGATGAATTGAAGTTTGGTTGAAGACATTTAACTCGGCGGTTTCAATAAACACTTAAATTGATTTATTCTTATCTGTTGTCATTATTTAAATTTAAACTTAGAGACTCACTATGAAAATTATTGTGCTGCCAGGTGATGGCATTGGCGTTGAAACAGTATCTGTCGCAGTCGATGCTCTTGAGTTCGTTTCCAAAAAATTCAAGTTAGACATTTCTTTAAAGCACGATATTGCGGGTCATGAAAGTCTTATTAAACACGGCACAACGATCCATTCTGGATTACTAGAGTCCGTCAAGAACGCAGATGGTCTGATTTTGGGTCCAATGGCCACCTACGATTTCAAAGATGAATCTAAGGGTGAAATTAATCCATCAAAATTTTTCCGTAAGAGTCTTGATCTCTTTGCGAACATTCGCCCAGCCAAGACTTTTGCGGGGTGTGGTACACCTCATAAGCCTCTTGATCTTGTCGTGGTGCGTGAAAACACCGAAGGTTTTTATGCCGATCGCAACATCGAGTCGGGCGGCAGTGAAATGCTCATCACCTCCGATGTCGTTGTATCCTTGCGTCGTATTACACGCCAGTGTTGCGAGCGTATCGCGCGTGCGGCTTTTGAGCTTGCGATGACACGGAGAAAACATGTCACGGTCGTGCACAAGGCCAACGTACTAAGACTCGGTGATGGTATGTTCATTGACTCCTGCCGTCTGATTGGTAAAGAATTTCCCGAAGTACAAATCGAAGAAATTATTGTCGATGCCATGATGGCGCACGTTGTGCGGACGCCTGAGCGCTATGACGTGCTGGTCACCACTAATATGTTTGGCGACATCCTGTCCGATCTGACCGCTGAACTTTCAGGCAGTCTGGGGATGGCGGGTTCGATTAATGCGGGTGCCGACTATGCCATGGCACAGGCTGCCCATGGTTCGGCTCCAGATATTGCAGGTAAAAATCTTGCTAACCCATTTTCTCAGGTCTGGTCCGTTGCGATGCTGCTCAACTGGTATGGACAACGCAGAAACAAGCCTCAGTTCGTGACTGCGGCACAAGTCATGGAAACTGCGATGGCCGAAGCGATCGCAGCGGGCGAATCGACCACAGATATTGGTG
This sequence comes from uncultured Burkholderiaceae bacterium, assembly GCA_963926265.1. GTDB lineage: Bacteria > Pseudomonadota > Gammaproteobacteria > Burkholderiales > Burkholderiaceae_B > Zwartia. Next base: position 92,884 of record CAWUWN010000026.1, on the reverse strand, counting down.
GCAAACTCGGCACCAAAGAAACCGGCCAAGCTTTGCTGGAGCGCTTGCAAAAAGCCTGAAAATAAAAAAGGCGGAGTTATGCGCTCCGCCAGCTTTCTTGAAATGATTTGAGGTGCTCAGCTTTTTTTGTTGAGTACCTCAATTTTTTTAAGCGCACCAGCAATTGCGTCACCGGACAGATTGATTGCAGGGATACCTCGAAAGACAAAAGCAATGCCAGCAACCGCTTGCAACTCTTGAACTGAGGCGCCGGCCCGAAGCGCAGCCACTGCGTGATTTTCAGCCGCTTGAGAAAGATTCATCAACAACATTCCAAATGCCATGAGTTGACTGGTTTTTAGATCTAGCGCTGCAGGCTCGAGTAATTGCGCGCGCAAGCGCTCAACGCCTTCAGTCATCTCGGGTGCTGTGTTGACACCGAGCGTGATCCTTGAATGGATCCGGTCAGGTACAAAGCCTAATATATGTTGGTAGTTTTCTTCGAGGGCATCGATCTTGCTTTGATTGCTGCTTGGGTTGTTGTCTTGGCTCATGTGCGGTTTTGTGACAGATTGTTTGGGTTAGCGTTGATAGGGTTCAAAGCCGTAGAGACGCTCAGCGTTAGTAACAAAAAGTTTTTGACGTGCAGCGTCGTTGGGAATCCATGTCTCCAAGAGGTCGACTAAGTCGACGTCATTGGGCATGTTTTGATGAATCCCAGGATGAGGCCAATTGGTTCCCCAGACGCAGCGATCAACATGATGCGTCAACAAGGTTTGTGCAAACGGTTTGATGTCAGGGTAGAGTGGCATGCCAGTTGTGGGTGCAGGGACTTCAGACATCCGATACAAACTGGAGATTTTGACCCAGGTGTCAGATTTTTGGTCTAGCAGGCGACGTAGGGCAGCAAATTCTTCGGAGTTGACGCCACGACTGCCTTTTACTCGTCCTAAATGGTCAAAAACAAGTCCGACTGGGCAAGCCATCAGCCGTTGCTCCAGATCGACCCAATCCGTCCCCTTCAGTATATTAATTTCGATGTGCCAGCCAAACTCAGCAACCAGGTCTGCGATTGTTTCGAGGTCACGCGTGGTCGCACCGTTTGGGTATTGGTCCATAAGGCGTGCCGCACGAAAACCTGCATCGTGCAGACGCTGAATATGGGCTTTGGGTGTGCCGGGTGCGATCGCGGCGACCCCGCGAAAGCGTTTAGGGTCAGTCTTGATAAAGTCTTCAGTAATGCTGTTGTCAAAACTATAAATTGAACCGTGAACCTGTACGCCACGATGCACACCCATGATGCGATGCATGTTAAGCCAGGATTCGCGCGTACATACAGGCGGACTGTATTTACGGTTGGGATCCATCGGATAACGATCCACCTGATCAAAGATGTGCGCATGACAATCGATGGTGCCTGGGGGCACTGGTCGTTTGGGTGCACGCAAATCCAAAATGGGTGGCAAAGGGGTGGCGTGTTGGTTCATGATGACTTATTTATTGATGACGATATTGGCTGACTTGCCGATACCTTGATTGGTTTTGTAGTCCTTGATAACGTACTCTTGGAAAGCAGCACGGTCCAGAGGAATGATTTCCACACCGAGACTGGCAAAGCGTTCTTTCACGCTGGCGCGTTCAAGGGTTTCTTTCAGGGCCTTGGTCAGCTTGTCTACAACAGGTTGAGGCATGCCCTTGGGGCCAAAGATTCCTGTGTAAGTCTTCATATCAAAGTCTTTCACACCCAGCTCATCAAAGGTCGGGACGTTGGGTATCAGGGGTGAACGGGTCTTGCCAGTTTGCGCCAAAGGAATCAAGGCACCACTCTTGATATGGGGAATCGATGCCGTTAACTGATCCATCATGGTGTCGACCTGACCGCCCACTACATCAATCAACGCAGGGCCGCTACCTTTGTAAGGAATGTGATTCAGTTTGACGCCCATTTTTATGGCTAACAGTTCGAGTGCCAAGTGTTGGCTTGAACCGTTACCGGCCGAACCCACTGAAATTAGGTTTTTGTCGTTCTTGGCACGTGCGGCAAAATCGGCAAAGGTTTTCATCGAACCCTTGGCGGACGCGCTCAGCACGATTGGCACAGCATGGATGGGTCCAATCGCGACTAGGTCGGTTACAGGGCTGTAGGGTGCCACGGGGGTGAGGGCAGGGCCGACAGAAATAGAGCCGCTCGAACCAAGCAACAAGGTATAGCCATCGGGAGATGATTTAACCACTCCTGTACTGCCGATAAAGCCACCCGCCCCCGGTTTATTTTCAACAATCACTTGCTGACCGAGCAGCTCAGACATGGTCGGGGCGACCGCACGTGCTGTAATGTCGACGTTGCCGCCCGGGGCCCATGGCACAACAAGTTTGATGGGCTGTTTTGGAAAGTTTTGTGCCTGAGCCTGTGGGCCAAGGGCTAAGCCTAAGGCACTGACGGATAGGGCCAGTCCTGGCAGGATTCTGGATAGTTTCATCGTGGTCTCCGAATGCCTTACCTCTTAAGCGAAGGCTTTAAGGTAAGTCGCTGTTATAGGATCGCCTAGACTATTGGTTTTGAGGCGAAGGTGCAAGCCATTTATGAGGGGTCCTTTGTGCTAACGTAACGCGCTACGTCATCCTCTGATGGATGCAAAGCAACAGGTTGGCAAAGAGACAAGGAAAACTGCAATGACAGCGAATGTATTTAATGAGACAGCCGAAGGCGTCTATCTGATCACCGTCACCCCTTTTAAAGACAATGGCGATCTTGATTTGGCAAGCACCGACCGGATGGTGGACTTTTGTTTGGAGCGCGGTGTGACCGGCCTGACGATTCTGGGCATCATGGGCGAAGCCACGAAACTGACGGCTGAAGAGTCGCGCCAGTTTGTCCGTCAAGTTCTCGCGCGCGTGCAGGGCAAAGTCCCTGTTGTCGTGGGCGCCTCAGCCGCCGGTTTTGCGCCAATGAGCGAGCTTACCAAGAGCGTGATGGACATGGGCGCAGCAGGCGTGATGGTTGCACCTCCAGCAAGCGTGCGGACTGATGATCAGATTTGCGGCTATTTTGATATGGTCAACGAGACCCTGGGACCTGATGTACCTTGGTGTCTACAGGATCATCCCACATCGACCAGTGTGCAGATGTCAGCAGGTGTGGTCTTACGTATTTTGAAAAACTCGCCTACTTGCGTCATGCTCAAGCATGAAGACTTTCCTGGCTTGGCCAAGCTCTCGGCTGTGCGCCAGGCAATGGAAAAGGGTGATTTGCGCAAAATCTCGATTTTGACTGGTAATGGCGGCGGCTTGTTCTTGCCCGAAGAGCTAGTGCGTGGGGCCAATGGTGCGATGACAGGTTTTGCATATCCCGAGATGATGATTGATGTGTGTAATGCTTACAAGGCCGGCGATGTTGAGCGTGCTTTTGATATTTTTGATTGCTATTTGCCACTGGCCAAGTACGAACAACAGGCTGGTGTAGGTTTGGCTGTGCGCAAGCATATTTTGGCGCAACGCGGTGCGATCGCTTCTGCGGCGGTCAGAAAGCCCGGTCCTAAACTATCCGCCCTTGATTTGGCGGATATCGCTCGACTGACCACCAGACAAGAGAAAAAACTCGCTGCGCTAGGTTAATTGCTTTACAGCTAAACGGTTCACCCCGCGCGGCTTCGTCTTTTTAAAACAACACCACTCGCTGAGTGATCTGGAGAGTACTCATGGTAGACATGCACATTGACCCAAAGGTCAGAGATATCCTTGCTGGAATTTCCACTGCCACCTTGACGACAATTTTGCTCAAAAAAGGTTTGCGCAACGTTTGGATGCGCGGCACAAAGCCAATTCGTGCGGGGCAACCCCGTTTAGTCGCACGTGCGTTCACGTTACGTTTCGTGCCCGCGCGTGAAGACCTGGCGACTCCAGAGTCTTGGTCGTCACCCAAGTCGACACGTGGTGCGATCGAAGACATGCCAGAAGGCTGTATCGCTGTCGTGGACTCGATGGGTGTGCAGGATGCTGGAATTTTTGGCGATATCCTTTGCGCGCGCATGGCCAAAAAGAAGGTCGCAGCGCTTGTCACCGACGGCGTGGTACGCGATCTGGCTGGCGTGCTCGGTACAGGATTGCCGGTGTGGTGTTCGGGTGCTGCAGCACCTCCCTCGGTCGCGGGTCTGACCTTTGTCGATTGGCAGCAGCCAATCGGTTGCGGCGGCGTGGCAGTTTTCCCTGGTGATGTCGTGGTGGTGGACGATGACGGCGCGGTTCTGATTCCTGCCGCATTGCTCGATGATGTTGTCTCTAGCTCAGCAGCACAGGAACAACTCGAAAACTGGATCATGACTCAAGTTGAAAAGGGTCATGCTCTGCCAGGCTTATATCCACCAAACGCTGAGAACTTGGCTCGCTACAAGGCCGAGACTGGCCAGAAATAATTCATCTAAAGTGTTTAGTTTGAAAACGGTCTACGTCGTTGCGTAGGCCGTTTTTTATGGTGCTGTCGTATTGGGCTTGGTCTGACTAAAAGAGCGCCAAGTAAACCAAATAATGCTGATGAGGGCAATGCCTGCGGCGACAAACTGTACGGGCCGCGCTTGAGGAAAATCGACGGTAGTGGTCAAGAGGATGAATACGCCCACCAAGCCGGCAGTGCTGATGATACGCATCAGCCAAGACTGTGGCATGAGTGCGCGCGCAGGAATACCTTGGGTCAAACGGACTCCTGCGATACCGCTGAACAGGCCGATAGCGGCTCCCGCGCACACATCGGCAGGCCAATGTGCTCCGACCGCGATGCGAGCAATGCCGGCAAGCGTTGCGGCGATGAACAGCCAACGATAGCCGCCCCGTTTTTTTGGATCGAGCGCAAAATAAAAGGCTGTCAAAATCGAAAAAGCGGTGAGTGTATGCCCTGAAGGCATGGATAGTGATGTGAGAGGCTTACCCAAGATGTAAAAGCTCGTCGGGTCGAGCACTAAGGCGGGGCGGGGCATTTCCAAGGTGTGTTTGAGTATCCGCGAGATGATCCCTGACAGCGCACCCGCACATAGCGCAGCAGTCAGTAAGCGCGGTGCGAGTAGTAGCAAAGGGCAGGCAAAAGCGAATACTCCCCAGCCATTACCCAGTATATTAAAACTTGCCCAAAACAGATCAGGCAATGCACGCGCAGCTTGATTAATATGACGGAATAGTTGAGGCTCGGGTGCAAATAACCACAGCGCCAACCATATTACGAGAGGAATCAAACACCAAAGAAAATCTTTGGATTGAACCGTGGCGATTGAATGTGTAAGAGTTCCATGCTCAGACGAGTTGAGCCCCGTACCCTTAGTCATGCGCGCGCCGCTTTAAATTGTATGGTTACTTTCTCCATGACCTGCGCGACAGAGATTGCTTGCATGCATACGTTGTCTGAGCATGGAGTTTTGCGGTGATTCGCTGCGCTCACACATGGCGAGCAGGCTAGTTGCGCGGTGATGGGGATGGATTTGCCAAGAGATCCATATAAAGCTGGTGTTTCAGGACCAAACAGAACGACGGTATGTAGGTTTGTAACGGAAGAGAAGTGTCCAGGACCCGAGTCATTGGTCACCATGACGTCTGCCAAGTGATAGAGCGCGGGTAGCTCTGAGAAGGATACTTGGCCAGCAAAATTGATCGCATTGGAGACCATTGCACGTGTGCGAACATTTTCTACGTATTCAAACTCAGCGGGTGAACCTGTGATCAAGATCAGACTATCCGGCCATTGGCGATTTAATTCGACAATCAGCGCTGAAAAGCGTTCGGGCGCCCAACGACGCTGGACCAAGAGCTCGCTCGCATTGGGATTGACCAAGAAAAGAGCTTGTTCACCGAGTTTGAAGTGGCATTGTGCTTGGTGTGCAAGCTGTTCAATACGCTCAAGTACATTTTGGCGAACGCTGGGGTCGATCACAGCCTGTGCGATCTTAATCGCTTCGTCGGGAATGTGAATCTTGCTAAAGGGGATTTCTTGTTCGTTCGCAAAGGCCGCATGAATCAGCGACAAAAAATTTTTAGCGATATGTATGTGAGGGTTGTAATGAACTTTGTGGGTCAGCATATTACCTCGCCAAAGCCCTTCTCCATGGAAGATGTGGTATCCGACGCGACGACGTGCACCACAGAGTCCTGTTAAGAGTGCGGTAAAGCGCGAGAACAGTTCTAGATCTATCACTGTATCAATTTTGCGGGAACGTACCCAAAGAAGAAATTTGAACGTGTCAAGTGCGAGCGTGCCGACCGAGCTTGAGTCAATGGTGAAGATATTTCCAACGGGTACTGTATTAAGCAAACTTAAACTCGCCCGATTACTTTTGAAAATCAAAAAGAAAATCTCAGCGCCACGCGCCTGTGCGTCTCGCATGGCAGGGTCGACAATGATCGCACTACCCATTTCAGAAAGCTCGATGAATAAGACCTTTCTTGGGCTACTGGCTGGGCCCGCAAACAAACGCGTGATCCAATCGATTAGCATCACGAGAGGGGTAAATAAGGCGCAAAGCGGAACACCGACGCGATGGTCGATGGTACGCATGGTGTCAACACTGAGGCTCATAAGCGAAGTATTTTAAATAATTTTTCAGGATGATTGCCGTGTATTGCTAGTGTCTTCGCGTCTGCGTCTTAAGAGCGAAAGGGCTCCTGGCAAGTAGGTGATGAGCGTCACGATACCAAAGCTCACCGCAGCCAGAACAGTGATGCCATTGTCCACACCCCAAAGCGCGAGCGTCGCTGAGAGTGTAGCCTCACGCAGACCCCAGCCAGAAATACTGATCGGCAGCATCATGAGTAAAGCTAGTGCAGGCATGCCAATCATGAGTGCAGTAAATGGCGCGCTGATGCCGAAGGCTTTCAGGCAGCACCAAAAGCTGGTCAATGCCAAAACGTGTGCCATCAATGAAATCAGGAGTTGTGGTACCACTGTGGGCCAACCGAGTCCGGTTTTGAGCGCAAACATCGCTTGTGGCATCCCAAGTTTATTGAGTATTTGTTGAAACAGCGCTTGGCTTTTGTGCAGCTTTAGCAAGATAGAGGCAAGCGCGACGGCACCCAACATACCTGCGAGTATCCACCAGCCTAAAGCCTGTCCCCAAGGGGCCAGCATCGCCCCCCCAAGAATCAGTCCGCATGCTCCCAAGATGTTATTGCCTAGCAAGCCCAGTCCGCGGTCGAGTGCAACACTAAAAAAACCTAATCTCAATCTTGGTGCGGCATGATCTAAATCGACGGGGTCATGGAGCTCTTGGTGCAGTGTTTGAGTTGCTGAGTGGTCGGTATTCAAGTTGCCATAATGAGAATTTGCTTTGACATGATAAGGGCGACTACCCTCTACAGCACGGTAGCTGTCTCCGCCGATCGTGCTGGGGAGTCCTTGGTTGATTAAACCGCCTGCAAAATAAAGTGTGACGTAGTCGTGCGCGGGTCGATACAGCTTGACGCTGCGCATCAGCCAGCCCCAGCGTAAGACCGCTACAACGTTGGTGAGCAAGAGTAGCAGCCACGCCAACACAAACCAAAGTGGTTGAATGGCGATTTTGGTGTCTCTGAGGGCATGCCAGTCGATATTGCGCGTCGCGAGCCAAAGCAGAGCGATTGAAAGCACGATTCGGATATAAGGCCAGAGTTTTTTAAAAATTTGTTTCAAATGACAAGCTTTATTGAGTGCCCTGGATAGTGCCCCAGCGATGGCAATGGTAGTAATCAAAGCGCGAGATGAGTCGCTCAAAGCGTTTGGATTCAAAGGTCCCGATGAGCTGACATCCTTCAAACTCTCCCGTTTTGGTCGGAAGGTCGTACTTCACCTGAGACCAGTTTACAAAAAGACTGTCTGATCTGGCGGGAATCTTACCAAACCAGAGGTCAAACTGATCGAATCGCGAGTCCAGCACATGGACAGGGAGGGGGCGGGCGTACCATGCGAGTCGGCTGCCGAGCGTCCAGTTTCGTACAGAAAGTGACGTGAGATCGTTTGCATGTGCGAGTTCGAGTGCTTTTTGACCCGCTTGATCCCAGCCCCAGAGGTCAGCCAGAGGATTTTTACGCATCAGAGGATGATCTGCCGACAGCCCAGGGATACCGACAAAAAACAAGGCGACAAAAGCAACGAGGCAAATCACGATCTGCGTACGGATAAATGCCAAAATGAGGGCCTTGCGACCACTTGCCCACCTGTGAGCCAAGGCGTTCGCCGCAAAAGGCGTAATGGCAAGCCAAGCCGGTGCTGTCCAGTGGGGCAGGCTACCGCCGCCGCCTGACATCAGTCCGGTCACCAGGAACGGGATAATGAAAAATAACAGCAGACCAGCGTCAAGCCATCGACGCGACGCGATGATGTGACGCGTGGCGAGATAAGCACCTAAAAAGAGTAAAGGTCCAAACGCGGCAAGTTGAATGCCGACAAATGCCGCAAGTCTGCGTGCTTGCCATGAGCCACCGCTACCGTGTTTGAGTTGATAGGTAAAAGAAATCCAGTCGTTTTGTGCATTCCAATACAACACGGGGCTAATCAGTAGGCTTGCAACAACCACAGCGAGCCAGGGTCCGACAGACCACAGCACCCGTGGACCGCGGGCGGTGATCAAGGTCACGATGACAGCGACTGCGGGCAAAATAGCTGTGTATTTAGAGAGTCCTGCCAGTCCGAGTAGCGCACCGAGCACTAGCCAATGACCCCATTGGTTCTGGCGTGCGTCGATTTGCGCTAGCTTCAACGTGACAGACATCAACAACAACACAAGTACCATTAGTAAGCTGTCTGGTAATAAACCCACAGCCAACACGTGCATTACGGGGGCGAGCAGAACGAGCGCTACGGCCCACAGACCAACGGTTTCGCGACGGACGGAGTGTGTCGTATTGTCCGAAGATTTGAGCGTCCAGGTGTCGGCAAGTCGCATGGCGAGTTGCCGAGCCAGCAGGCATGCGACCAGCCAAAGCAGCTGAGGAATGAGGCGAATCACACTGTCGGGTGCACCGCCAGCCACTAAAGGCCATTGAATCCAGCCGACCAGTGGAGGGTGATCAAAATAACTCCAGTCGGGTTTGGCCGCATACAAGAAGTAATGTGCTTCATCGACGGACAACGTTAGCAACGACCCAAATCCGAAATGGATGAGCAGACCGAGCAGAAGCAGGGTCGTTAAATTGAGATAGGACCGTTTGGATGCCGAGTCGGTATTGCGAACATCATGGGTCTGCACGATTGATTGAGCGGCTCGGTTAACTTACTTGATCTGAACGGGCAGAACACGCCATGTCACTCGGCGTTTGCCATCTTCTGTGATGATTTTGGCATTTGTACGCGTCGCTGTAAAACCTGCGGGTAGCTCAGTTGTGCCCGTAACATGCAAAAAGTGATTGAACTTGACTGCGATACGTGGCAAAGCAATGGTCTCGACTCGCCCATTCGCATAGCGTCCCTCAAAAGAAAGCTCAAGCCACCCTTTGAACTCAGGCTTTTGGGCATTCTCCTGCAATAACCACACGAGGTAGGAAAGTTTGGTGGAGTTTTTTCCTTGCGTAATCTGGCTGGTACTGACACTGACTGGGCCGAAGCGAGGGTCAAAGGGAAGTGTCTGTGCAAATACGTTGAGCTGTTCGCGCAGTGGCCCGATGAGGGACTCTGCGGTCGATAAGCTGCTTTGCAGCTGTTTAATCTTTTCATCGCGACCGCTGACTTCAGAGTCGAGTAATTTTTGCGACGCATCTACACGTGTTTGAAGGGTTTGCTTTTCGTTAGAGATGTTTTTTAGCTCTTCGGTGAGCTTTTGGGTTTCGGCAAGCGATAGGCGTTTCTCACCATAACTGGATTGTAAAAACAGGACGCCACCGCCACCCAGCAAAATTCCCACCATAAACAGGATCAACCAGCCGGGCAAACCGCGTGAACCACGCCTTGTATCGTACGGAGCGGGTTTGAAAATTGCCCGTTTGGCTTGAACACGTATAACCATTTTTTCCTCCACGTCGCGGACATCAGCTTCTTAGTATGTATTCTAACGTGTCGAGTCGTTCAGGGGTGCCGACATCGACCCATCTGCCCAGGTGGAGTTGACCTGAGATGCATTGACGCGCGATTGCTTCGCGCAAAAGTAGCGCAAGCTTTGCCGGTTGTTGTGGCAGAGTCTGCGCAAAGAGTGACGGTTTGTATACTCCAATGCCAGCGAAAGTGTATCGAGGAGATGTGTCATTCGTGATTAAGCCACTGGCGGTCAGGCCAAAGTCTCCATCTGGATGGTGTGCTGGGTTTGGTACAAGTAATAACCATGCTTGTTGCTGATGCAGGGGCAGTAATTCCGCGATTTGCAAGGCCTGTGAAGGCTCCCAGTCGCACCAGATATCACCATTTATCACTAAAAACGGTTCCTCGCCCAAAAGAGGCAAGGCTGTAGCAATGCCGCCAGCAGTCTCGAGCGCGTTTGTTTCAGCTGAATATCGGATATGGACACCCCATTGTCGACCGTCTTGGAGTGTTTCCTCAATACGCGCGCCTAGCCAAGCGTGGTTGATCACAATATCCGTAATGCCAGCCGCCGCCAGCTTTTCAATATGCCATTGAATCAGCGGCTTGCCAGCCACTGGAATTAAAGGCTTGGGCAGCGTATCAGTCAGGGGGCGCATCCGCTCGCCCCGCCCGGCCGCAAGAATCATCGCGCGCATCAGAAAGTGTATCCAACCTTGGTGTGCACTTGGTCAAGCTCGTCCAGGACGCGTAGGAGTGGTTTAAAGGCAAGATAGCGACCAGCGACTTGGCGGACGTATTGATTGACACGAGGGATATGCGCCAGATAGCCAGCTTTGCCATCACGATGATTGAGTCTGGCGAATACGCCTAGGATGCGAAGATTGCGCTGGAGTCCCATCCATTCGTAATCCTGATGAAAGTCGGCAAAATCGGCCGGAACCGGTAGGCCGCTTTTACGTGCCAGTTCCCAGTAGCGGATTGCCCAATCGAGTTGTTGTGGCTCTTCCCATGTTGTCCTGGCATCCATCACCAAAGAGGCGAGGTCGTAGGTGATCGGCCCTGAGACAGCATCCTGAAAATCAAGAATTCCAGGGTTGGCTCCATGTTCGGGGCGTTCACAGAGCATGAGGTTGGGGGAGTGAAAGTCGCGATGCACAAGCACGCGCGGTTGGGCGGCGTTACGTGTCACCAGTAAATCAAACACTTGATTGAGACCCTCGATGGCGGAGGGGGCCAAGCTGACCTTGCAATGTACGGTCACGTACCACTCGATAAAGAGACCGAGCTCGTCTTTTAGTCGGGCTGTATCGTAGACGGGGAGTCCGGAGGGATTCGCCGTTTGCATTTGAACTAAGGCGCAAAGAGCGTCGCGATACATTTTTTGCAAACGTGTATCGTCGATCCCAGACTGAATACTGTCGTAATAGGTGGTTGGACCGAGGTCTGTCAACAGTAAAAATCCCTGAGTGAGGTCTTGAGCCAATATTTTGGGAACATTCAGGCCAACGTTGGCGAGTCTTTGGGCGACATCGACAAAGGGCCTGCAATCTTCCTGAGGAGGCGGCGCATCCATCACGACGAGTGTGCCTTGAGTGCCTGCAATCCGGAAATAGCGCCTAAAGCTGGCATCACTGGATGCAGGGGCCAGGCTTGCTGGAGCGAGACCGAGTGAAGCTGGGCATGTGCTGAGCCACTCAAGAAGTCTTGCCATTCGGGGTTCAGAAGTTGTGATTGAGGTCATCGTAAAAATTGAATTAAAAAGTGAATAAAGAAGAAGCTTAAATGGATCGCTGCAAAGATAAGGAGCTTCTCTATAATAGCGGGAGGTCTGAACATATTCTTAAAGATATTTTTACACCAAACAGATTTTTGTTTTTTTGCTAAGTATTTGTATTAAGGTGATTTTTTAGAGCGTGCGTATCTTTTATTCGTTATGGGTGTTGTTGGGGCTAGGCATTGCGGCAGCGCATGCCCAGCCTGCCCCTGCTCCCCTTTCCGCTTCTGTGTCTCAAAAGGTTGTTGGCCCTGGCTTGAGGGTCTCTCCGTTGCTTGAGCGCAGCACGCTGCCAGAAAAAGAAATGCCAGCCTTTCTTGAAGGCGCACAAATCGAGGGTAATGGGCTGGGCAACGCCAAATTACGAGGCAAAGCGACGATCAGACGTCAAGACTCAGTCTTGAAAGCCAATATCATTGATTACAACAAACGTACTGGCGTCATGGATGCCCAAATTAACGCGCGTTTAATCCGAGATGGCAACGTCATCACTGGTACAAGCATTATCTATAACTCTGAAGATGGCACGGCCAGTATTGATCAGCCTAACTTTTGGGTGGATAACGGTGGCGCCGGCGTTGGCTCTTGGGCGGATGTCTTCAATCGTGACCAGATGAGCTTGACTGACGTCACCTACAGCGGTTGTCCTTGCCCCCAGCCGGCTTGGTATATCGAGACGGAAAAACTAGATTTAGACTACGCCGCAAACGAAGGCGTCGCACGCAATGGTGTGCTGTACTTTAAAAACGTCCCGATTTTAGCTTCGCCTTATCTGACTTTCCCCATTAAAAAAGAACGGAAATCCGGCTTTTTGCTGCCAACGTTCGGTAACACCTCTAATACGGGCTTTGATTACACGCAGCCCTATTACTTTAATATCGCTCCTGAATACGATGCCACTTTACAAACTCGCGCGATGTCCAAGCGCGGGATCCAGTTAGGCGGCGAGTTTCGTTATCTCGGGTCGACCTATAGTGGCAAAATGGCCGGCACTTACTTGAACAAAGACCTTCAAACTGGCGAAGACCGTTGGTTATACAGCGCTCAGCATAGCCAAAGATTTGGACGTGGGTTTTATGCTGGCTACAATGTCAATGGCGTTTCAGATAGCAAATACTTCGATGATTTTGCTAGCTTAGGAGTCAACCAAGCAGTCATTAGCGCTTTGCCGCGCCAGGCGGGTGGCGGATGGGCCAATCAGTATGTCAATACGAGCGTGCAAGTCTCGACTTTTCAAACTCTAGCGGGTACTCCCCAATACAACAAAGTACCTGAGTACGCGGTCAATGCCTCGCGTTTTGACTTTGGTGGGTTTGATGTACAAAGCTTGAACACAGTGACGGAGTTTCAGGCTCCGATCGATCAACGTTTTGCTTATGGACCAGGCGGAAGCTTGCGTTGGCGTCCAGATGGCCAGCGCTTGTTATCCTACAACTCGATCGCATATCCTATTGTTCGCCCGGGTTGGTACATCACACCCAAAATCGCAATGAGTTTGTCACAGTATCAAACCAATTGGTATGGTTTGGAACAGACCTTTGGCTATGGCCAGGCATCAAACTCAAGAGCCTTACCGATCATGTCGATCGATTCAGGTATGACGTTTGAGCGTGATACGACTTTCTTTGGTAAAGGGGCACTTCAAACTTTAGAACCGCGCGCGTACTATTTGCGAGTGCCTTACCGCGATCAGTCTCAATTCCCGGTCTACGATACGACTCTCGCAGACTTTAGTTTTTCCTCGGCTTTTCAAGAAAATATCTTCGCAGGTTTTGATCGGATCGCCAACGCCAACCAAGCTACTTTTGCCTTGACGACCCGCTGGCTCGATGCCAACTCCGGTTTTGAACGACTGCAACTCAGTGTTGCGCAGCAATTTTATTTTGAAGATCAGCAGGTGACCTTACCCGGTCAGGTTCCTCGCACCAATACTAAATCTCAGTTCTTGTTTGGAGGTAGTGCTGCTCTGACGGATACCCTGAATCTGACCTCGTTAGTGCAATACAACCCTTATGCAAGCCAAATCAGTCGTGCGCAGATCACGAGCCGATGGCGACCACAAAGGTTGGCGACCTTGGCGCTCTCCTACCGCTATCAGGTCAATCCACCTGCCTTGAGTCTGTATCAGTCTCAAGGTCAAAATCAAGTGAGTGCAGCCTTTCAATGGCCCTTGACCAAAAAGTGGTACTCGATCGGACGGGTAGATTATTCTCTAAATAACGCTACGGCGCCGAGTTTGATTGACCCCTCTGCGATCAAGGCAGTTCCCAAGGTCACCCAAGCCGTCATGGGATTGGAGTACAAAGGGGATTGTTGTTGGACAGGGCGGGTGGTATTGCAACGCTACGTGGTAAGTGTGGACCAAACCAACACAGGTGTATTTTTTCAGCTCGAACTCGGCGGACTGGGTAACTTAGGTCAGAATCCAATGGGTGTCATCGGTCGTAGTATTCCTGACTATCAGCCGATCAATCCCCCGATTCCAGGCATCAGTAAATTTGAAAGGTACGAATAATGGCAAGCTCAATGAAAAGTGCGATTCGTTTTCGGCATTGTCTGGCATCAATAACCTTGATCGGTCTGACGACATTGGCTTTGCCAGTCTTGGCTCAACTCGGGAAACCGGCGGCCACACGTGCAAACACCGCACAAAATGCACCTGTAGAACGTGATGCAGACGGAATCGTTGCGGTCGTTAACAAGGAAGTGATCACACGCCGCGAGTTGGATGCACGGGTACGTATTGCAAAGCGTGAGCTGGCAGCCCAGCGCGTTCAAGCACCACCGAACTCAGTCATCGAAGTACAGATATTGCAGCGTTTGATTACCGAATCTTTGGAACAACAAGAAGCCCGTCGTCAGCGGATTCAGGTGACTGATGCTGTGTTAAATAATGCGCTTGAAACTGTAGCCAAGCGTAACAATACAACCGTCGCTGTGATGCGTAGACAAATCGAGGCCGGGGGTATTCCTTGGACAGATTACAGCGCCATGATCCGTCGAGAGATTTTGATCGAGCAGTTGAGACAAAAGGTGGTCGACAGCACTATTTTTGTCAGCGATGCGGATGTTGATGCTTATCTTCGTGAGCAAAAAGCGCGCAAAGAAGGAAACTTGCCCTTGTCCGCCCGTCCAACGCCACCGCCTGCACCAAGGCCTCAACCGAAGCCTCAGGAAGTCAAGCCGGCCATCATGGGACTTGCGCAAATTTTGATACAGGTGCCTGAAGGCTCTAGTGAAGAAAATGTCAAAGCTCTCCGTGCTAAGGCGCAAGCTTTGTTGGTACGTGTCCGTCGTGGCGAAAATTTCGAGGCTGTTGCAAAAGAAGCCTCTAATGGTCCTGAGGCGAGTCGCGGTGGAGACATGGGCGTGCGCCTGGTGACTGACTGGCCTGATTTGTTTACCAAAGGTGTAGCGGGCGTTCCCGACGGGAGAGTCAGTAATATCATTCAAAGTCCAAATGGTTTTCACATCTTAAAAGTCATTGGCCGTGCAGGTGGTGCGCCACCGCCTCAACCTAAGCCTCAGCCTCAAGCGATACCAGCGCCCGGAATGCCGGGTGGTCCCGTACCACAAGGCCCAATGCCTGTTCAACAAACTCAGGCTAGACATATTTTGATTAAGACCACAGCGGTGGTTACTGATGAGAGTGCCCGCCAGCGACTTGAGCAAATCCGGCAGCGTATTGTGCAGGGCGGGGAATCATTTTCAGATTTAGCTAAGCGCTTTTCAAATGATTCCTCCGCACCACAAGGGGGTGCCTTGGGTTGGTTGAATCCGGGCGAGACGGTCCCGCCTTTTGAGCGCGCGATGAATGGGCTCAAAGAAGGCGAGGTTAGCGTTCCCGTTCAAAGTCAGTTTGGCTGGCATCTCATCGTTGTGGATGGACGTCGCACGCAGGATATGGCGAATCAGTTCATCAGAAATCAGGCGCGCGAGAAAATTTTCCAACAGCGTTCGAGCGTGGCTTTTGAAGCTTGGTTACAGAGCGTGCGCAGTCAGTCGTTTATCGATAACAGACTTGAAAAAAATCTGCGTCAGTCTGGTCGCTAAGGCGTGGTGACTCATCACAATCTTCCAACGCACCAGGCGCGCAAGCGATTTGGCCAAAATTTTTTGGTCGATGTCGCTGTCGTAGAGTCTATCGTTCGTGCGATTGCGCCACAGCCTCTCGACAATATGGTTGAAATTGGTCCGGGCTTGTCTGCGCTGACCGCCCCTTTGCTTGAGCGTCTTGAAAGTTTATCCGTGGTTGAGATCGATCGTGATCTTGCTCAGCGCTTACGCGAACGTTTTCCGGGGGAACGACTCAACATCATCGAAGGCGATGCGCTTCAAATTGACTTTGCACAGTTCGGTGATCGGCTGCGAATTGTAGGTAATTTGCCATATAACATTTCGAGTCCCTTGCTCTTTGCTTTAGTGGTTTGTGCTGAGCGTGTTATTGATCAGCATTTCATGTTGCAAAGAGAGGTTGTGGATCGCATGGTAGCGCGCGCAGGGGAGTCAGACTATGGCCGCTTATCCGTGATGTTGCAGTATCGCTATCGTATTCAAAAACTCTTTGATGTATCCCCCGATGCGTTTGATCCTCCACCTCGCGTGACCTCATCTATTGTGCGTATGATCCCGCTCGGTGCTCAAAGGCTACGCGCTCAGAGTGATAACTTGTTTGGCCAAGTGGTTCAGCGTGCCTTTTCTCAGCGTCGCAAAATGTTGCGTGGCGTTCTGGGAGAGTGGACGGCCTCGATCCCTTGGGAGCGCTTAGGTATTGAGCCGACGTGGCGTGCGGAGCAAGTGTCTGTTGAAGGCTTTGTCGGTATGACGGACGCTTTGTGGCAGGCTGGGATACGATAAAAGAGCGCGATCTGATGCCGAATTTACTGGCTCTCAAGCACCTACGTTTTGCGAGTTGGTAGATTTGGCTGCAAGCCAGAGTCTGAGAATATCTTGTGCACGGTCTTGCAAAAGTTCCTCAGCGTTGGCGCATGCTTGTTCAAGCGTTGTTGGGCCTGAAACCAAGCTAAACGCTGCAATGATCCCAGTCGAATACAAGGCTTGATAGCCATTTCCCAAGGATCCAGCGATTGCGATGACTGGAACGCCTGCAGCTTGAGCAATTTTTGCAACCCCCATCGGGGTTTTACCTTGGAGGGTCTGCGCATCCATCCGACCTTCGCCAGTGATAACGAGTTGCGCCCCTTCGATGGCATGTGCCAAACCACCGAGCTCTGCAACCACCTCGACACCTGGTCGGAAATGCGCATGCAGCCATCCATGGGCGGCAAAACCCAAACCACCCGCGGCACCCGCACCGGCCACTTGACGATAATCCTGAGCAAGGACGTTGGCACACATCTCTGCAAAGTGTTCTAAAGCTTGGTCTAAGAGCTTGACTTGCTCAGGTGTCGCACCTTTTTGAGGCCCAAAAATTTCCGACGCTCCATTAGGACCACAAAGTGGATTATTGACGTCCGAGGCAATCGTGAATTCAACCTGACTCAATCTTGGATCGAATTGCGTATGGTCTATTTTGGCGAGTCGGGCAAGTGCTGAACCACCAGGGGGCAGTGCACGGCCTTCTGCGTCCATCAATCGAAGCCCAAGAGCTTGTAGCATGCCTGCACCCGCGTCATTGGTGGCTGATCCGCCCAGGCCTAAGACAATTTTTTCTGCGTCGAGATCGAGGGCGTGACGGATGAGTTGGCCCACACCAAAGCTGCTAGCACGTAAAGGGTCACGCTCAGCCACGTCAATATGTTCCAGGCCTGCTGCACAAGCCATTTCGATGACGGCAACCTTGCCAGGGAGCCAACCCCATTGCGCTTGAATTGGACGCCCCAGTGCATCTTCGACTTGATTAGTGCGACGTTGTCCACCTGTTGCAGCTAAAATCGCATCGACTGTTCCTTCCCCTCCGTCGGCCATGGGTATGCAGAGGCACTCTACGTCTGGCGCAGCCTGGCGAAGCCCCGACGCGATGGCTGCAGCCACAGCAGACGCGGATAGCGACTCTTTGAACGAGTCTGGAGCGATCACGATTTTCATACGATTAGGTTGCAGTCTTTTTTTGAATCAATTCAATTTTGTAACCGTCTGGATCTTCAACAAAGGCAATCACTGTCGTGCCATGCTTCATCGGACCGGCTTCACGACTCACTTTGCCGCCGCGCGCACGAACCAAATCGCAGGCCTCATAGGCATTGTCAACGGATAGTGCGATGTGGCCATAGCCAGTGCCGAGATCATAAGCCGTCGTATCCCAGTTGTAGGTCAATTCCAATGTCGCACCGTCACTTTCGTCACCATAGCCAACAAAGGTATTGGTAAAGCGGCCGCTTGGGTATTCTGTACTGCGTAGGACGCGCATACCAAGTACTTTTGTGTAGAAATCTATGGATCGTTCGAGGTTGCCGACTCGTAACATTGTGTGCAAAATTTTCATGGGGAGACCTTTTAAAGGGGAGCAAGGATTTGATTTGATCTATCAATCATACCAATGGTCTGAAATAAAACGATCAGAGTTCAGGAACATGATCAGGGGTGTGACTTTTTAATATATTCTTGGCTTGCTGATAGTCTGGGTACAGTTGCTGTACCTCTGACCAGAAATCCTGGCTGTGATTCATTTCACGTAAATGGGCGAGCTCGTGTGCGATGACATAGTCGATGACCATCTGTGAAAAATGAATCAATCGCCAGTTCAGCATGATGTTGCCATCACTGGTGCACGAGCCCCATCGCGTTGCCGCAGAAGATAAGCGCCAACGACTAATCGACAAGCCTGTTTTATCCAGAAAGTGTTTGAGCCGTTGGTCAAACCAAATGCGTGCTCGACCTTGCAACCAAGCTTGTGTCATATCGCGGATGCGGTGCGTATCGGCATCATTGGGCAGGGGGAGCCAGAGGAGTTGCCCATGCTCGGGTGCATCTGCATCCCCTTCGAAATAAGCAGTGCCGTGGGCGACATGGTTGCCAGGTGTGCCGCTACGCAAGATAATTTTGCAACCCATATAGGGCAATTCCCCGCCAGATTGCCAACGGGTATGTGCCATGGCTAGGCGCTCTTTCCGGGCCTGCCAGTCTTGTAGTTTGGCCAAAATCCAAGCCATCTTTTCAATCACAGCTTGGTCAATCTGTGAGAGTGTGACCCAGTTGGGTGCGGTGACGCGCAGACCTTCGTCTTGTATGACAAAGCCGATACTGCGTCGACGTGATCGCAACAAACTAAAGCCGACTGCTTGATCGCCGTGTCGGACAATGCGCCATTTGGCACCGAGCGGAAGGGTTTCGGGTGCAATTGTCCAGCCCGGCTTTGGGGTGTCTGCATCTGAAAGCCCAAGCTCGAGTTGGCTCATGACTGGGGTGGATAGCGCTCTGGATTGAGGCGTTGCATCTCACCTTCAATCCAAGCTTGTACGCGTTCGTTGAGAGCTTCTGGGGTGAGGCCAACAGAAGCAATAGCTGGCCCAATCGATACGGTGATGCAGCCAGGTTTTTTAATAAAGGCGTTACGCGGCCAGCATTCACCGGCGTTAAGTGCGATAGGAATGACGGGTGCACCTGTGCGAATGGCAAGCAACGCCCCGCCCATTTTGAAACGTCCTGCCTTGCCTGGCGCAATTCTTGTCCCTTCTGGAAACAAAATCGGCCAACGGCCTTCGTCGAGTCGTTGTTGCCCAACCTTTACGACTTGCTCAAAAGCATCTCGCCCTTTGCTGCGATCAATTGGAATCATAGCGAGCAGGGCTAAACCCCAGCCAAAAAAAGGTACGCGGTGCAATTCTCTTTTGTAGACAAAACATACTTCACGTGGAAGGTAGGCCGGCAGAAACAGAGTTTCCCAGGCGGACTGATGCTTGGATAACACAATGCCTGGCCCCTCGGGAAGGTTTTCCCAACCTTGCACCTGCCAGCGCACGCCGCAGATAACTTTTGCTCCCCATACAGCTAGTCTTGGCCAGCCCATGGTGAGCTTGTAACGCCAGTTTAGAGGCAGCGGCGACCACACCATACAGGCAAATGCGTAGGGTATTACTGTCACGACTAACAGCAAGGTGAACAGCGTCGCACGGATAATCAGGAGCAGTTTATTCAGCATGAGAGAGAATCTTATCTACTGCTTGAGCTAGGTTTTGAACAACCTGCGTACCGGAGGGAAGATTCCCTTGTTTGAGTGTTTTAGGTCCGTTGCCTGTTTGTACCAACCAGGGACGACAACCGGCACTCGCACCGGCTTGCAGGTCTCTGAGTGAGTCGCCGACAGCGGGGACATTATTGAGGTCAACGTCGTAGCGTCTGGCAATATCTTGAAAAAGCCCTGGTAAAGGTTTGCGACATACGCAACCATCATCTGGCCCATGCGGGCAGACAAAAATTGAATCGACGGCTCCGCTCAACAGCGCGAGCTCTTTGCGTAGTTTCAAGTGGATGGCTGTCAGAGCTGAGATGTCAAATAGTCCGCGAGCTAGGCCTGACTGATTGGAAGCGATCGCCACTCTCCAGCCTGCTTGATGCAGGCGGGCGATGGCTTGAAGACTACCAGGAATTGCCTGCCATTCGTCCGGACTTTTGACGTAGTCCGGACTGTCCTCGTTAATTACGCCGTCGCGATCAAGAATGATGAGTTTCATGAGGCTAATCTGGAAATGTCAGCGACCTGATTCATCATCCGATGCAGTTGCGCAAGCAATGCCAGTCGATTGAGACGCACCGCTGGGTCATCCGCCATCACCATGATGTCATTAAAGAACGCATCCACTGCTGTACGAGTTTGCGCCAGAGTCGCTAAGGCTTGCTTGTAATCGCCCGAGTCAAACTGTTGTTGAGCATTCGGTTGAACGGCTGCAATGCTTTGGGCGAGAGCTTGCTCAGCTGGTTCGGTTAACAGGGCTACGTTCACCGCTGGTAAGGTTTCTTCTGTTTTTTTCAACAAGTTGCCGATGCGTTTGTTGGCAGCGGCAAGGCTTGCTGCATCGGGACTGAGAGCGAAGGCTTCGGCCGCTAACACGCGTGCAGGAATTTGATGCAGGGGAGGCGTGATCGCGAGTACAGCTTCGACAGCGTTGCGATCGTGCTGAGTAATAAGCTGATTGCGAAGACGTTCGAGAATAAAGGTCTGTACCTCCGGGACCGTATCGGCTTGCAAGGCGCCTGGAGCAAAAGCCTCTGCAGAGGCTTGCAACAAACCTAATAAGGTCAGGGGTCCGTCTTGTTGAATATTGAGCACCGCACCGGCTGTCAATTGTTCAAAAGCACTGATGAGGCCGAGTGCAGCACGGCGTAATCCAAAGGGGTCGCGTTCGCCTGTCGGAGCGAGTCCGATGCCCCAAATACCCACCAACGTCTCTGCGCGTTCTGCCATAAACAATACGGTTGCTGTCAGATCGTCAGGTTTGACGGGGGAGTCGAGTCTGATGCGATATTGACCGGCGAGTGCCTCGACAACGCGTGAGGATTCTTGGTCTGCACGAGCATAGTAGGCACCCATAATGCCTTGTAGCTCTGGAAATTCGCCGACCATATTGGTATTGAGATCAGCCTTGGCAAGTAAGGCGGCACGTGTGCATTCGTCAACATTCGCGCTAAGAGTACGCGCTAACCATGCGGCAATCTTTTGCACGCGGCTGGTACGCTCAAGCTGGGTACCGAGCTTGTTGTGATACACGATGGAGCCAAGTTGCTCGACGCGCGCTGCAAGCGGCATCTTGCGATCGGTTTCAAAAAAGAACTCTGCATCTGCCAAGCGGGGACGAATGACACGTTCGTTACCTTCAATGATCGCAACGGGCTTGTCGGTTGGCATGTTGCTCACAATCAGGAACTGATTCGTGAGCTTATCTGTCGCAGGATCAAACAGAGGGAAGTATTTCTGGTTGAGACGCATAGTCAAAATCAGACACTCTTGCGGGACGGCAAGAAAGCGTTCCTCGAAGGTGCCGATATAGACGACTGGGGACTCGACCAAGGCAGTCACCTCGTCCAGCAAGGCTAAAACCTCGGGGTCTTGGCCGAGCGAGAAGCCAAGCTGACTGGCTTGTGCATCAAGCATGGCTTGAATTTGTGAGCGTCGCTCTTCAAACGAAGCGACAACATGGCCGGTTTGGGCGAGCTGAGTTTCATAACTCTCGGCGTTTGTAATGCTGATTGCACCCGGATGTAGAAAGCGATGTCCGTGCGTCACACGCCCAGCCGTTAGGCCAAGAATGTGTGCAGGAATGATCTCGTCTCCAAAGAGCGTGATCAATGCGTGTGCAGGCCGGACAAACTTGACCGAGGTTTGACCATCCGCCAATTGGTATTTCATGACCTTGGGGATCGGCAGTCCTGCGATCGCTGACTCGATCGCGCCTTGCAGTACGTCGACGAGCTTGGCGCCGGCTGCTGTGCCACTGGCAACTAAGTAGTCTTGCTTGCCGTCGGACTCGCGTCCCAGCTGACTGACATCCAGATGTTCCCAGCCTTTTGCTGCGAGTTTTTTGAGTAAGGCAGGCGTTGCGGCGCCCGCGGCATCTAAGCCGACTTTGACCGGCATGAGCCTTTCAGAAAAAGACTGCTCTGGCGCCACGTCAAGCACTTGTGTCAGCCTGACAGCTAAACGGCGCGGCGAAGCAAAGGGCACGATCGCATTTTCTTTGCCAATGAGCCCGTGCTGTGAAAGCGCATTGCAGAGACCCTCGGCAAAGGCTTGTCCGAGTTTTGGCAACGCTTTGGGTGGGAGCTCTTCGGTAAAGAGCTCAACAAGTAGGGGGCGCGTCATCATTGCTGAGCCCCTTTGATTGAGTGCAGCATTGGAAAACCTAATTTTTCGCGTGAGTCGTAATAGGCTTGTGCGACGGCGCGTGACAGGTTGCGGATACGTCCGATGTAGGCGGCGCGTTCAGTCACACTAATCGCACCACGTGCATCGAGCATATTGAAGGTATGCGCGGCTTTAAGTGTTGCCTCGTAAGCGGGCAATGCGAGCGGGACTTCCATGAGGCGCTTGGCTAAGGTCTCAAAATCCGTGAAATGTCTAAAAAGCGTCTCGGCATCGGAATGCTCGAAGTTGTAGGTGGATTGCTCAACTTCGTTTTGGTGAAAGACGTCGCGATAAAGTACCCGCCCGTTTGGCCCATCAGTCCAGACTAAATCGTAGACACTTTCGACCCCTTGCAAGTACATGGCCAGACGTTCGAGTCCGTAGGTGATCTCGCCTGTCGTCGGAGTGCAATCTAGTCCGCCGACCTGTTGGAAATAGGTGAACTGAGTAACTTCCATGCCGTTGAGCCAGACTTCCCAGCCCAAACCCCAGGCGCCTAGGGTGGGATTTTCCCAGTCATCTTCGACAAAGCGAATATCGTGCTCGGTCGGACGAATCCCTAGAGCAACGAGTGAGCCGATGTAGAGGTCCAATATGTTTGGCGGTGCAGGCTTAAGCACGACCTGATATTGGTAATAGTGCTGTAGGCGATTAGGGTTTTCGCCATAGCGACCGTCTTTGGGGCGTCGAGAGGGCTGCACATAGGCTGCGCGCCAGGGCTCGGGGCCAATCGCCCGCAGAAAAGTCGCCGTGTGGGAGGTGCCGGCACCAACCTCCATGTCATAAGGTTGGAGCAGGGCACATCCCTGTTGATCCCAGTACTCCTGCAGGCGAAGGATAATTTGCTGAAAAGTGATCATGAAAATTTGAACGCAATAAGAGCGAAATAAGGCTGCATTTTAGCTTGGGGGCGGGGTGTATGGTGACGGGGCGGGTGTTCTGGAGACTGTTTGGACGTGAATCGCCTATGATTTGAGTAATACAGCCACTTTTATTGATTATTTCGCCTTTTCTCCAAGGAGCAGTCATGTCAAATTTGGTCAGCGTGGATTTCACTGACGGTATTCTGATCATCACGATCAATCGCCCCGAGGCGCGCAACGCCATCAGCTTCGACACCGCTCAGCAGCTTTCTGCTGCGTTTGATGAGATGGATGCCCGAGAGGATGTCCGTATCGGCATTTTGACCGGTGCGGGTGGTACGTTTAGCTCAGGCATGGATTTAAAGGATTTCGCCAAGACGCGTAAGCGCTCTGCGGTTGAAGGCAAGGGGTTTGGGGGGCTCAATGAGGCTCCTCCACAAAAGCCCTTGATCGCTGCCGTCGAAGGCTATGCAGTTGCAGGTGGGTTTGAAATGGTGCTGGCCTGCGATCTCATCGTGGCGGCCAATAATGCCAATTTTGGCTTGCCTGAGGTTAAGCGCGGTTTGGTCGCGGGTGCTGGCGGTTTGGTACGTTTGCCTCGACAGATTCCTTACCATATTGCGATGGAAGTCTTACTAACTGGCGATATGCTGTCTGCTCAGCGCGCCCATCAGTTTGGGCTCGTCAATGTGATGACCGATCCTGGTCAGGCTTTATCTGAAGCAATCATTCTGGCTCGCCGAATCTGCGAAAATGGTCCTTTAGCGATTCAGACCGTGAAACGTGTAGTAAACAAAGGGCTAGATTTTCCCGCTGCCGATATGTTTGATTTGCAACGTCCTTTGATCGAACACATTTTTATGTCCGAAGACGCCAAAGAGGGTGCGACAGCCTTTGCTGAAAAACGCAAGCCAGTTTGGCGAGGCAAATAAAGCCCACTCCATTTTTATATTGCAATACCACTTTCATACATCGAAACACAGATAGGGTTCTCCATGTCCATCACTATTCAAGAAGAAGATTTCGTCAGTTCGATCGCCGATGCGATTCAGTTCATTAGCTACTACCATCCGGCCGATTACATTAAGCATTTGGCCCGGGCGTATGAGCGTGAAGAAAGTCCTGCTGCTAAGGATGCGATTGCGCAGATTTTGACAAACTCGCGTATGAGTGCTGAGGGACGTCGCCCTATTTGTCAAGACACTGGCATCGTCAACGTCTTTTTGAAAATAGGTATGGATGTTCGTTTCAACTCCAAGTTGAGCATTCAAGAATTGTGCGATAAGGGTGTCAGCCGCGGCTATCTGAATCCTGAGAATCCTTTGCGTGCGTCGGTGCTGGACGATCCTATTTTCTTGCGTAAAAACACCAAGGACAACACCCCCTGTATCGTCAATGTCGAACTGGTTCAGGGTAATACCGTAGATGTACAGATTGCAGCTAAAGGCGGTGGCTCAGAAAACAAGTCTAAGCTTGCCATGTTGAATCCCAATGATTCGATCGTAGACTGGGTTCTCAAAACAGTGCCGACAATGGGGGCGGGCTGGTGTCCACCAGGCATGCTCGGAATTGGTGTAGGTGGTACAGCTGAAAAAGCTGTGCTGATGGCCAAACACTCGCTCATGCAAGATCTGGATATGTATGAGTTGCTTGAGCGTGGCCCCAGTAACAAGCTTGAAGAGTTACGGATTGAGATCTATCAAAAGGTCAACGCGCTCGGCATTGGTGCACAGGGCTTGGGCGGTTTGACGACTGTACTGGATGTCAAAATCGAGACCTTTGCTACCCATGCTGCTTCGTTTCCTGTCGCTATGATTCCAAACTGTGCCGCGACACGTCATGCGCACTTTGTCTTGGATGGTTCGGGTCCCGCTCACTTACATCGTCCATCCTTGTCAGACTGGCCAGATGTGCATTGGGCGCCTGACTACAAGTCGTCTAAGCAAGTCGATCTCAACACGCTAACGCGCGAAGAAGTTGCTAGCTGGAAACCGGGTCAGACTTTGTTGCTCAACGGCAAAATGTTGACAGGTCGGGATGCGGCACATAAGCGTATTCAGGATATGTTGGCTAAGGGTGAGCCTTTACCCGTCGATTTCCATGGCAAGATGATTTACTACGTTGGACCAGTGGATCCCGTGGGAGATGAGGTGGTGGGACCAGCGGGCCCAACAACGTCTACACGGATGGATAAGTTTACCGACATGATGCTGGAGAAAACCGGTCTGTTTGCGATGATCGGTAAGGCTGAGCGCGGTCCTGCAACGGTAGATGCTATTCGCAAGCATCAGTCTGCTTATTTGATGGCGGTAGGTGGTGCGGCTTACTTGGTTTCAAAAGCGATTCGTAGTGCCAAGGTGATTGGATTTGAGGATCTTGGTATGGAGGCGATCTATGAGTTTGATGTCGTAGATATGCCTGTAACGGTGGCTGTGGACTCAAAGGGCTCGGCTGTGCATACGACGGGGCCTAAAGAGTGGTCGGCTAAGATTGCCGGGATTCCTGTGGTGGCTGCTTAGCGTATAGATGCGCCAGTCCGTGAAGCACCGAGCCTTTCGGTGCTTCTCGGCTTGGTGCTCTCTGAGAAGAGAGGGGCTTTTCGAGTTTTGTTTGCATCTGCTACTGATCTGCTGCAATGCTCGCTTGAGCCATTTCTCTGAGTTTGACGCGTTGAAACTTGTCGCCGTTTGCACTCGCTGTAGCGGGAAACACGTCAATGAACCAGAGGTGCACAGGGACTTTAAAGGCGGCTAGTGTGGTGGAAAGTCTGGCGAGGATGCTTGCGGCTTTTTCTTCTACGTCGTGGGTATTAATGGTGTGATTTTCTGAAGCAATGACAAAGGCGACCGGTCTGAGTTGCCCCTTGATTTCAACCGCAACGACTTGCGCACTCATGATTTCTGGTTGCTCGGCTAATAGCTGCTCGATCTCCGTAGGATCGACCAGAAAACCTCCTAGCCGCATGGTGTCCCCCATTCGAGACTGATAAACAAAGCTACCGTCCGTTCTGACGTAGCCCCAGTCACCTGTTTTAAAGAAGCCATCCTCCGTAAAGGCTTCCTGGGTTGCTTGTGGGTTATTGAAATAGCCTATAAATAATGTCGGTGAATGAATTTCTAGCTCACCCGAGATGCCTGGCGCACAAAGTGTTCCAGAAACTGGGTCGCGTGCGCGAACAGAAGCGAGTTGTCCAGCTGCGGGCCGTCCGCCACCGAGACCGCGCTCTTCAATTGGAAGAGTCGCGTCCTGAAGCGAGAAAAGCGCCATCACCTCGCTCGAGCCATACAGGCCTCGCATCGGGATGCCGCGTGGAATGAGTGCTTTTGCCAAGTCGATGAATCGAGGACTGAAGGCGGCAAAACCAAATGTTTTTAATGACGGAAAGGGGATCGGATCGCTTTGCTCAGTCATACGACGCAACATTTCGTCGCTACCAAAAATATGCGTGATGTGCTCTCTTTTAATCAACTTAGCAGCGGTGTGTCCATCAAAGAAATCCATTAGGACGACGGGCATACCCGCAGCGATTGCGCCCAGTACGCTATTTAAACCAAAGACACCGCAAAGCGGTAGGGCTGAGAGCATCTTGCTGCCTGGCGCGTCAAACTGATAGCCTGCCGCGACATGCCGAGCATGCTCACTCAGCGTACGTTGCGTGTGGATGACGAGCTTGGGTCCCTTGGTGGTCCCCGAGGTCGTAAAGAATGCAATATTTTGATCAGCAAGTAACTGAGATTTGATCTTGGCACCGGTGGCCAGTGGCGCATTATCTTGAGAATGGGTTTTAAAGGCGATCACAGGCCGATCAAGCAAGCGCTCAGGTGACGAGGCATCCGCATCAAGCATGATGACGCGCTGGAGGTGCTTGAGACTTTGCGAATCGACATCTTTCACAATTGCTGAGAAATCAATTTTTTTAAAATTGAGCTGCAGAATGAGTGTCGTCGCCTGAGAGTTCGCCAAAATGTATTGCAATTCATGCGCACGATATTTTGTGTTGACGGCGATGAGCGTCGCACCGATTTTGGCAAGTGCAAACAGTAGGGTGAGCCACTCGATTCGATTGATCAACCACACTGCGATATGGTCACCGGGTTGAATGCCTTTCTTTAACAACCAAATGGCCGCTTCATTTACCTGTTGCTCAAACTCTTGATAGGTCACAGGGTGACCTTCTTGAATGAGCATCGTGGCGTTCGGGGTGCGCTCTAGGTGTGGTTGATAGATTGAAAAAAGCGTACCCGAATGCGACATATCAATACAGATCCATGAGTGCAGTGTTGTCGTTAAATGCGTCTGGCGGACCTTCGCGAATGATTTGACCAGACTTCATCACAATGACGCGGTCAGAGATTTTGAGCGCTTCGCGGACGTTTTGCTCAATGATCAAAATCGACATTTTTCTTTCCTGCTGGAGCGCACGAATGGGCCCCGCCAAGTCTTGAAATAGCTTAGGAGCTAGGCCAATTGAGGGTTCATCGAGTAACAAGCAACGAGGTTGACTCAGGAGTGCACGACCGAGTGACACCATCTGTTGCTGCCCACCAGAAAGGGTACCAGCGCGTTGCGTATAAAAACGCTTGATCATCGGCAGGACTTCCATCACCCATTCGAGTCGGGCCGCTTGCTCGCCAGTCGGGATGTTGTTGGCCCAAAAGCCGAGCTTCATGATTTCAGCAACAGTTAAGCCAGGAAAGACTCCGCGACCTTCAGGGACGAGTGCGATACCGGCCGCACTCAGTTTTCGGGGATCAGGTTTGGAAATCGATTGACCTTCAAGTGTGATGGAGCCTTGCTCTAGTGGAACCAGTCCAAATAAGGCTTTAAGGAGCGTAGATTTGCCTGCTCCATTGTGACCGATTAAACACAAGACTTCGTTGTATTGCAGGCTGACATTAAAGTCTTCAAGAACAGGGCGACCACCGTAGCCAACACGCAGATTTTTTGCTTCGAGAAATGGACCCTGACTCATGAGCGGTCTCCAAAATAAATGGCTGCAAGATGCGGGTCTTTCAGAATATCTTGTGAACTCCCTTGCGCGAGAAGTTTGCCTTGATCCAGAAATGCCACGCGGTCCGAGAGCTTGATCACGATATCGAGATTGTGTTCGATGATGCAGATGGTGATGCCGCGTGAGGCATAGCCGCGCAGAAGCGATACAAATCTTTCAAACGATCGAGGATCGAGTCCGGAGGCAGGCTCGTCAAGCAACCAAAGCTTGGCTTCACTTGCCATGATGCGAGCAAGACTTAGGAATTTTCTTTCTGCATAAGCCAAATCAACCGCACGCTCATGACGCTTGTCGCTCAGTTGAGTTTCTTCAAGAATTTCAGTGACGCGCTGCTCTGCAACCGCTTTACCACCTTGCCAAAGCCAGCTGCTCCGCTCCATGACCGTCATGATGTTTTCTTCTACTGTCATCTGATTAAAGAGACGCAGATCCTGAAAGGTGCGGGCGATTCCCATGCGGGCAATTCGCCAAGGCTCGATTCCCTTGAGAGGTTTACCGAGCCAGTGCACCGTCCCACTCGTAGGAACTAAGTGGCCGGTAATGAGATTAAACAAAGTTGTCTTACCTGCGCCGTTGGGCCCCACCAAGGTGGTGATGACGCCTGAGGGCAAGTCCATCGTGACATCAGAGATCGCTTGCAGACCGCCAAAGTTTTTATTGAGCCCACGCATTTCAAGAAGAATCTCGTGTGAAGACGTGCTAGATGACATTACGCTTTGAGGAGAATTCGACGCAGATGTTTCGGTTGCTGTAGTCATGCTGACTTCCCCTTTGTGCGTCCACCGACAATGCCACCAGGTCTATACATCATTAGCAGTACCATCGCGAGACCATAAATGATCTGCTGAATCGTGCCGAGTTCCGATGGCGGGAGAAAGGGAAGATACGTCAGGGCTGCAGGTAAAGACATGAGCAATGCCGCACCGACGATAGGCCCAAATAAAGTGCCTGTTCCGCCAATGATCACCATCGCCATTAAGAGAATCGACATTTCCAGCATGAAGCTTTCTGGATTAATGAAGCTCATGTAAAAGGCATAGAGTGAACCCGCCACACCTGCGAGTCCGGCCGAGACAGCAACGGATAGTGTTTTGACCGCATTGACGGACTTACCATACGTTTGTGCAGCGGATTCGCTATCCCGAATCGCCATGAGACTGCGTCCAAAACTTCCTCTCACTAAAAGTGCAGTGATGCCGAGGACTAACAAAAGAATCACCACAGAGAGCGCGAGGAATGCGGTGTCGTCATTAAATACATAACCAAACAGGTTAGGACGCGGAATACCGATCATCCCGCCGAGACCGCCTGTTACGGATTTCCATTCTGAAAAAATAGTGACACCAATGACTTGCAGCCCCAGCGAAGCAGCAACAAAATACTCACCTCTTACGCGCAGAGCGGGTAGGGCAAGCGCCATCGAAAGCACTGCCGAAATAAGCGCTGAGGCCAATAGACAGAGGAGCAGCGAGTCGGTGAAATTCAATGCGAGATAAGCGGTCGCATAGGCACCCACACCAAAGAAAATAGCGTGAGCAAGAGAAAAAATCCCGGCGTAACCCATAATAAAATTCAGCGTCAACGCCAAAATTCCATTGATACAAAAGAGAACTGCAATATTTTGTAGGTAGGCAATCATGTTGTGTCCTTCCTTAAGAAATCGTAGCTCGACCGTAAACGCCACCAGGACGGAACAGGATGAACAGAAACAAGATGACGAAGGTGACCGCTTCGCTCCATTGAGGATCGATGACGGCCAAACAAAGATTTTCTGCGAGTCCGAGCAGCATGCCTGCCACGGCTGCTCCTCTCAGGCTACCCACGCCGCCAACGATAGTCGCGGCAATGCTGATCAGCATGATGTGGTTGCCCATGGATGGATTGAGTCCTGAGGTGGCAGCGGTCAATATGGCTGCGGGGACAACCAAAATGGAGCCGATCAAAAAAACATACTGTGAAAGACGACGTGGCGTGAGTCCATAGACTTCAATCAGCGCAGGATTTTCTCCTAAGGCACGTAGCGCAATACCCAGATTTGTTCGAGTCAGTAGCCACTGCAAGAGTACAAAAGATACGATGGCGCAGATAAAAACTGCGCCAGCAATAGGGGCAATAAAGATTTCGGGAACGACCTCAATGCTTTTGCTCAGTGAGGTGCTCACGGTCACCATGCCACGACCAAAGACAATCGAGATGATGTTTTGTACGACGATGGCCGCACCAAAAGATGCAACAAATACAGTAAAGAAAGAACCTTCGTGCCGTTGAATGACGGCATATACCCAGCGATCTAAAAGAACACCAAAAAGACCTGCTGCTGCGGCAGAAGCGAGCGCTGCTAAGGGCCATGCCCAGCCGAGCACGGAATAGCATTCATAAAAAATAAATCCAGCAATCGTGAAAGTCGCGCCATGCGCAGCGTGAAAAATACGGGTCATGCCGAAAATCAGCGAGAACCCAGCTGCAATGAGTGCGTAGAGCGCACCGGTTTGCAGCCCATTGGCTAACAATTGGGCAAACAGCATGGGACAGTTTCCTATTCAAACAACGGAAGGACGCGTGGGCCTTGCCCACGCGTTGACTGACTCGCTTGACTTATTTGCTTGCGGGGACCAGCTTGCTGGAACCGTCGCCCACAATTTCGTTAATCTGAATGGGAGACTTAACAGTGCCATCGGCAGCAAAAGAGACGGTTGCGCCCACAAACTGAAAGGTTTTTGTGGCCTTGCGTTGTGCGAGCAGGTTTTCACCTGTGACGGGCTTGCCAGCTTTTTCAAGTGCTGCGGCTAACTCTGCAAACGTCAATACAGCGTTGTAGTAGTTCAGCACGTACATGCTGGGCTCTTTGCCATATTTCTTTTTGTAGTCCTCTTGCACACGTTTGGTGAGTGGATCATCCTTATTGAGCGTGACTTGTTGGCTGGTATAGACCAGACCTTTCGCTTCCGGAAGTTTCAGGATTGATGGCAGGGACATCGCTGAGTAACTGGCCATAGGTTGGCTCACCCCGTTGTCACGGAGTTGCTTAACCAACTGTACTTGCTGATTGCCATAGGTTGCGATGTAAACAGCATCAGGTTTTGTGTCACGTACGCGTGCGGCGACACCAGAAAATTGCTGAGCGGTCGTAGGAATGGAGAAAGAACCTACTACATCGCCACCTGCTGCTTTCACTTCTTTAGTGAGATCTTTCAGAATAGCCTGACCGAGGGGATCGTCCACATAAATCAAAGCGATCCGTTTGTACCCCTTTGTCTTGACAAGGTAAGGCGCCATCGCAGTGACTTCGAAGTTCGCCAAAGGAATAGTGTTCCAGAAGTAGTCGCCGAGCGTGGCCAAGTCAGGACCTACGCCGCCACCGTTCACCATCACGGTCTTGGTTCGTGCGCCGATCGGTGCCATTGCCTTGGATACGCCCGTAAAGGCAGAGAGCACAAAGGGCACTTTGCTGACGTTAACGAGTTTGTTGGCTGCAATGACGCCTTGAGCGGGGAGCGCCTGGCTGTCTTCGTACACTGCAGTGAGTTTGCCTGACAGTTTTTTGTCTGCGTTGATGTGGTCAACAGCAAGATTCACTGCGGAGCTAAAAACCTGACCGTATTCGGCATTGGCGCCGCTCAAGGGAAACGCCGCACCAATGACATAGTCTTTGGCAAGTGCTGGTGTAGCTAGCGCAGCATGTAAAAGGGTTAAACCAACAAGTAGCTTCTTCATTTTTTGTCTCCGGGTTTATCAATTAACTGTTAATTTTTATAGTGCCGTACTCTAATTGTTAAGTCAGTACCAATGATCAAGGTGTTCGACCCAACAACTCCTTTAGGATCTCGTCAGTGTGCTGGCCAAGCAAAGGCGCTGCACGGGCGTACTGCACAGGTGTGGCAGAAAAGTTCATCGGGCTGGCTGTTGTGGGAGAACTTCCACCTGTAGGATGTGGAATGTTTTTCCAGATGTCACGTGCCTTGACCTGGGGGTGATCAAACACTTGGTCGATCGTTTGGATCGGACCGCAAGGCACACCCACAGCCTCAAGCGTCGAGATCCACTCATCACGCTTGCCCGAGGCCATAATTTTTTCCAAAACGGGGATCAGTTCGTTTCGATTAATGATACGTTGGCGATTGGTAACGAATTTTGGATCGGTGCCATACTCAGGAATACCGATCGCACTACAAAATGAACGGTATTGCGAATCGTTGCCCACGGCCACAATCATGAAGCCATCCGATGTCTTAAATACTTGATAAGGAACCACGTTTTGGTGCGCATTGCCTGCGCGAACAGGTGCCTGACCCGTCGTCATATAGTTCAAGTTTTGGTTTGCCAGCATTGAAATATGACAATCGAGTAAGGCGATGTCGAGATGCTGTCCCAGACCGCTGTGATTACGCTCTTGAAGTGCAGCAAGAATGCCGACTGATGCATACATGCCCGTGATGATGTCCGTTACCGCGACGCCGGCTTTCTGAGGCCCGCCACCCGGGAGGTCATCGCGCTCACCTGTAATGCTCATTAAACCGCCCATGCCCTGAATCATAAAGTCGTATCCAGGACGCTCAGCATAGGGACCTGTCTGACCAAACCCTGTGATCGAACAGTAAATCAGCCGAGGATATTCCTCCTTCATGCTTTCGTAGTCGAGGCCATATTGCTTGAGCCCGCCAACTTTAAAATTTTCAACTAGGATGTCGCAGTGTTTCGCAAGCTCTTTGACAAGCTTGATGCCCTCTGCGCTCGCCAAGTCAATTTCAATTGAGCGCTTGTTACGGTTTGTGCTGAGATAGTATGCAGCTTCAGTCGTGTCGTTGCCATCCTGATCTTTTAAAAACGGCGGACCCCAAGCACGGGTGTCATCGCCAAGCTTAGGCCGCTCGACTTTGATGACATCGGCCCCCAGATCCGCAAGGTTTTGTGTACACCACGGGCCTGCCAGTACTCGGGAGAGGTCCAGTACACGTATCCCTGAGAGGGGGGCACGGCGTGCTTGAGGATCTTGCTGTTTTACATCTGAGGTCATGCTTTGATTCCCGCGAAGCCGTGGCTTAAAACGACGATGTCGCGTTCTGCGACCTTTGCCCTAAAGCGTACCGCATCCTTGCCATCGCGCCAAATCTCGCACACTAGTGTCTCGCCAGGAAACACAGGTGATGAGAAACGCGTGTGTAGGGAAGTCAGTTTTGATGCATCGTTATCGCAAGCGGCTTGAACAATCGCTCTGGCTGCGACACCATAGGTGCACAGCCCATGCAGGATCGGCCGTGGATAGCCCGCGCGCTCCGCAACAGTTGGGTCGGCATGCAATGGATTGTTGTCTGCGCATAAACGATAAATCAGAGCCGCTTGTGGCAATGTGGGCAACGCGCAAGTCATATCTGGCGCACGCTCGGGAGTCGCTTCAAGTGCGGGTGGACTTTCGTCGGAGTGACTCAGTCCGCCATCACCTCGACAAAAAGTCGTTGAGCCGATGGTGACTAGAAGAGTGCCGGCAGCATCATGCAGTGTACGCTCGGATAAAACAAGCGCACCTTTTTCCGCCCCTTTGTCAATCACATGCGTGATGCGTGTGCGGCCGATGATGCGTCCGGCCGGAGGTAGGGGTTTGTGGATTGTCAGGCGTTGCTCGCCATGGACCAGCTTGACCCAGTTAATCCCAGCTTTAGGATCTTTCATCCAGAAACCAGGATAGCCAAGCACAACCGCCATTGTTGGAAATGCCTGCAAGTTTTGCTCGTAGACATATTTTAAGTGGTTCGGATTAGTGGGTTCCTGACCAAAGCCAATACCAAGCGCGTACAAAATACTGTCGTTCTCGGTATAGGTACGATCGACCTCGGGGAACACCCAATTTTTGATCAGCTGATAGTCCATGATTAGATTGGATCCCAGTCAATGGCGTCAGGTGAGCGCTCGAGTGCCATAAAGTGATGGCGCATAGCGGGTGCCGCAATCTCTGCGATCGACTCAGGGGTCCAGCCTGTGCTCATGTGCACAGAGCGGATAGGGCGTGGCTGACTGAACAACATAATTTCGTTCGCTCGCACGCCAAAGATTTGTCCAGTCACTTCCTTGGCTTGCTCACTGCCGAGATAGACCGCCATTGGAGCGATTTTGCTGGATTCCATTTTTTGTAGCTTGGTGACGCGCGCTTTTTCCTCGGCCGTATTCGCGGGAATTGAGCTAGTCATTCGGCTCCAGGCAAAAGGTGCGATGCAATTGGAGCGAACGTTGTAGCGCTGCATGTCCAAAGCGATAGACTTAGACAGCGCTGCGATACCGAGCTTCGCTGCTGAGTAGTTGGCTTGACCTAAGTTGCCGATCAAGCCTGAAGTCGAAGTCATGTGCACGAATGCGCCGGACTCTTGCTCGCGGTAGTAGTTGGCCGCAGCGCGACTGACAAAGAAAGTGCCGTTTAGGTGGACGTCAATGACCTGTGTCCACTCTTCTTCGCTCATTTTGTGAAAAACGCGATCGCGCAGATTGCCGGCGTTGTTGACAACGATGTCGATCCGTCCAAAAGCTTGTACGGCGGTCTCAATGATGTTGTGGGCGCTGACACGTGTGGCGACGCTGTCGGTATTGGGGACAGCTTGTCCGCCAGCTTGAATGATTTCATCGGCCACTTGTTGGGCCGGACCGGCGCCTGAGCCTTCGCCCGCTAAACTTGCACCGATATCGTTGACAACAACTTTGGCGCCGGCAGCGGCCATCGCCAGAGCGATGCCACGTCCGATTCCACCACCTGCACCTGTCACGACTGCGACTTTACCTTCTAACATTCCGCTCATGAAAGTTCTCCGTAAATTATTATGATTAAAAGTAAATACCAGTGATCTTGGAAATTAAATATAAATTGGATGACCGTCTGCGTCGCGGCGAATCACTGAAAGCGTGGCTGAGGGCTTGAGTGGAGCGCCGGTTTTTTGCTGCAAGACCTCCATTGACAAGCCATCGAGGATCGCACGCACTTCAAAACCATCTGGCTTGACATCGATGATCGCGAGATCCGTGTAGACCTGATTGACTACACCTGCACCCGTCAGTGGGTATGTGCATTGCTTCATCATTTTGGGCGTCTGGTCTTTCGCGACATGTTCCATCATAACGATGACGTTTCGTGCACCAATTGCTAAATCCATCGCGCCGCCGATTGCAGCGATCGCATCAGGGCCACTTGTAATCCAGTTTGCAAGGTCACCGTTTGCCGCGACTTGAAAGCCGCCAAGCACTGAATAATCAAGGTGTCCGCCACGCATCATGGCAAAAGATATCGTGTGCTCGGTAATTGAAGCCCCGTCGAGTAACGTGACTGGTGTGCGGCTGGCATTGATCAAATCGGGATCGATTTCATCTCCAGTTGCTGCACGACCCATTCCCAAAATGCCATTTTCGCTATGCAGCAAAATTTCACGGTCTTTGGGTAAATAGTCTGCAACTTGTGTGGGCATCCCAATTCCAAGATTGACCACGGAGCCATCCGGAAAGTCATGCGCCACAAGGTAGGAAATTTCGGCGCGTGAAAGGGGCTTGAAAATGCTGGCTACTGTACTCATCGCTCGCCTCCGATTGCAACAACTGATTGAACAAAAATTCCGGGGGTCATGACATGTTCTGGCGCGAGCTCTCCGAGTTGCACGATACGATTCACTTGAGCGATTGTGTGTTTAGCTGCCATACACATGACCGGTCCAAAGTTGCGTGCGGCCCAGCGGTAGGTGAGGTTGCCCCAACGGTCTCCTAAGTGAGCGCGTATCAAGGCAACATCCGCGGAAAGAGGCTGTTCAAGGATATAGCCTTTGCCATTGATGACACGCTGTTCTTTCCCTTCAGCGATGAGAGTGCCATATCCAGTGGGAGTAAAAAAGGGTCCTAGGCCAGATCCTGCCGCTCGCAGGCGCTCGGCAAGGGTGCCCTGTGGCATGCACTCCAATTCGACCAGGCCAGCTCTATAGGCGTTCGCAAAGACATCCGAGTTGGCGGGGCGCGGGTGGGAGCATACGACTTTGCGTACTCTGCCTGCTTTGATCAGTCCGGCAATCCCCGTTTCGTGAGTGCCCGCGTTATTGCTGATGATGGTGAGTTCGCGAAGCCCCTTGTCGAGGACAGCGCTCATGAGTTCAAAAGGAATGCCTGCATCGCCAAAGCCACTCACCATGATGGCTGCACCATCTTTGATCGGCTCGATGGCTTGTTGCAAGGATTCTTTTACTTTGTCGAGCATGCTGACTCCAGGTAATACGTTTATTCAAACAAGACGCAGTTGCGGCTTGTATTAGGGTTTTCGTTAGTACGAATGCTGTCTCGGCGATTCTTTTTTTGATTGTAGGGGGATTTTGAATTTGCGTAAGTGGGTATGGATTTTCACTTGCGGAATACGGACTTCCAAAATGAAAGATGATTCCCTGTCTAGGGGGCGTTAAGATAACGGGTACAGGAGAAAACGTATGGACTTGACTTGGACACCCGAAGAACGCGCCTTTCGTGAAGAAGTGCGTACGTTCGCGCAGGCAAATATACCGGCTGATCTGCGCGCAAAGACATTTGCGCATCACCGCCTAAAGCGCGATGACTATTTGCGCTGGCACCGCATCCTCGCAGAAAAGGGTTGGGGTGCGCCAAGCTGGCCAAAGGAGTTTGGGGGCACAGGCTGGAACGCTGTGCAGCGCATGATTTTTGAAATTGAGTGTTTCAAAGCAGGCGCACCGCGTTTGTTGCCCTTTGGTTTAGGCATGATTGGCCCAGTGCTAATGAAATATGGCAGTCAGGCTCAAAAAGATCGTTTTCTTTCACGCATCATCCATGTCGATGACTGGTGGTGCCAGGGCTATTCAGAGCCAGGCTCCGGTTCGGATTTAGCTTCATTGAACACCCGTGCCGAACGGGTGGGAGATCGCTACATTATCAATGGCCAAAAGACTTGGACGACCTTGGCGCATTATGCCGATTGGATGTTCTGCTTGGCTCGAACAGATCCGTCGGCCAAGGCCCAGCGCGGCATCTCTATGATTCTCATTGATATGCGCCAGCCTGGGGTAGAGGTCAGACCGATCAAAACACTGGATGGTAGTGCCGAGGTCAACGAGGTTTGGCTTGAAAACGTTGAGGCCCCTCTAGAGAATCTCATCGGTGAAGAAAATAACGGTTGGACTTACGCAAAATACTTGTTGGGCCATGAGCGTAGCGGTATTGCCGGCATTGGTCACTGTCATCGTGAACTGGCGATCTTAAAGTCGCTCGCAGAGCGCACGGTGGCAAGCGGCGAGTCCTTGAGCCTTGATTCCCGCGTGCGGGACAGTATCAATCGTGTTGAAGCGCAAGTATTGGCACTTGAAATGATGGTGTTGCGCGTGGCTGCCGATGAGTCAAGCGATCCAGGACCCAAAGCCTCTATTCTTAAAATCCGCGGCTCTGAGCTGCAGATGGAGTTAGCCAAGTTGCAGATGCAAATCGCGGGCGCTGATGCCTGGCCTTACGATCCTGAGTGGATGCTGGCTGAGTCGGAGTTTCATGGCCCTGGTCCTGAGTACTCTGCCGCCTCGGCTGCTGCTTACTTTGATATGCGTAAGACAGCTATTTACGGTGGCACCAACGAGGTTCAAAAAGGCATTATCGCCAAGCAAATTATTGGGGTCTAGGAAACATCATGGATTTTTCATATTCAGAAGAGCAACGGATGTTGACAGATAGTCTGCGTCGTTTAGTCGCAGACAACTGGACTCGACCCAAGCGTCGGGCGCGTCAAGATACGGGCAAGCTTGACCAAGCGGGTTGGAATAGTTTGGTTGAGCTTGGGATCGGCGGTTTGCTGGTTGCAGAGGAGTTCGGTGGTTTTGGAGAGACGCCTGCAACGATGTTAGCTGTGCATCAGGAGCTCGGCCGTGGCTTGGTCAGCGAGCCGGTGATTTCTAGTGCAGTAATGGGTGTCACGTTGTTAGGTGAGAGTGATAATCAGACGCTCAAGCAGCAGTGGTTATCCGCTCATGCCGAGGGCGAAGCGATTCTTGCAGTGGCATGGCAAGAAGAGGGAGAGCGCGATGCGCAAAGACCATTATCAACGCGAGCAACCGCTCATCAAGGTGCTTACCAACTGGACGGCAAAAAAATTCTAGTCTGGCACGCAGCAGGCTCTGATGCCTTACTCGTTTCAGTTGTGCTGGAGAACGAAACGGCTATTCTTTTGGTGCCGACAAATAGCGCAGGCATCACAGTGACTGATTTTCCGACCTTTGATGGCTCGCGCGCGGCGACCGTCACGTTTGAACGTGTCGTGGTGCCAGTCGAAAACTTACTAGCCAAAGGAGATCGAGCAAAAGGTGCGCTTCGCAAAGCTATAGACTTTGGCATTGTCGCGTTGTGCGCGCAGGCATGCGGTGCAATGGCTTATCTAACGGACAGCACAATTCAGTATCTCAAAACTCGCAAGCAATTTGGACAGCCTTTGGCTAATTTCCAGGTACTTCAGCACCGTTTAGGCGAAATGCTCATTCAATCGGAAATGGGTTTGTCAATGACTTACGTGGCGACCATTGCATTGGGTGACTCCGATGAAAATAAACGAAGTCGCTTGGTATCGATGGCCAAAGTCGAAGTGGCTGCGGCTGCCCGTTTCGTGGGTGAGGCTTCAGTGCAGTCGCATGGCGGTATGGGCGTGACAGACGAACTTGAAGTCGGCGACTATTTCAAACGCTTGACCTATGTCGACATGTTGCTGGGTGACACTAACTATCACTTGCAGCGAATGCAAGATCTTGAAGCATAAAAAAGGAATTGTGTAGATGTCGACGACAGATTTAAATGCTTGGCTCGGTAAGTCGCAAACCGTCGTGGATCGTATGGATCCAGGTCACGCCGCGTGCATTGCGGCGACTTTAGGCGAACCTTGCCCGCAAGTTGGTCAAGTTGCACCACACTTGTGGCATTGGGCTTTTTTTCTTGAAACAGTCCCGATTGCGCAAACTGGTCTCGATGGTCACCCCGCGCGCGGCAGTTTTCTTCCGCCCGCAGACAATCGCAATCGTATGTGGGCAGGTGGTCGAGTGACCTTCAATGAAGGATTACGTGTTGGCATCGAGGCACACAAAACTTCTACTGTCTTGGCGATCAAAGAAAAGCAAGGACGGACTGGCTCTTTGCTCTTCGTGACGGTTAAACACGACATCGTTCAGGAGGGTGTGCTTGTCGTCAGCGAGGAGCAGGATATTGTCTATCGCGAACCCAGTCCTCCAAAATTACAAGGGACTGAGCCTGCGCCGCCAGCCCAGTGGAGTGAGCCGGTTGATCCTAGTCCAGTGTTGTTGTTCAGATATTCGGCTGTGACATTCAATAGCCACCGTATTCATTACGACCACCCTTATGTCACGCAGACCGAAGGGTACCCGGGGCTTGTGATTCATGGTCCTTTGATTGCGACGCTGATGTGCAGGGCGTTCGTCAATGCAAATCCTAATGCTCAGGTGCGACATCTCGCTTATCGCGGTCTGCGACCACTTATCGCACCCACACCTTTCTCTGTTGCAGGCGTGATTGCTGCGCCAGGCGAGGCCAAACTCTGGGCTGAGCAAGATGGCACGCTC
This sequence comes from uncultured Burkholderiaceae bacterium, assembly GCA_963926265.1. Classification (GTDB taxonomy): domain Bacteria; phylum Pseudomonadota; class Gammaproteobacteria; order Burkholderiales; family Burkholderiaceae_B; genus Zwartia. The sequence continues at coordinate 52,925 of CAWUWN010000026.1, read as the reverse complement.
GCTCACCAAGCTGAACTGAGGTTTGAATAATGAAGAAGGTAGGTCCACGCCCACTCGATGGGATCACCGTTGTCAGTCTTGAACATGCGATTGCGGCCCCATTCTGTACCCGCCAACTTGCGGATAATGGCGCACGCGTCATCAAGGTTGAACGTCCGGGCGTCGGAGACTTTGCGCGTAAGTACGATGAGCGCACACGCGGTATGGCGTCGCATTTTGTCTGGACTAATCGCTCCAAAGAAAGCCTGACCTTGGATCTGAAGCACGAGGACGCCGGTCCGATTCTGAACGAGCTCCTCGCTGAAGCGGATGTGTTGGTTCAAAATTTGGCACCTGGTGCAGCCGCGCGGATGGGCTTGTCTTTTGAGGCCTTGCACGAACGCTTTCCCAAACTGATTGTGTGTGATATCTCGGGGTATGGCGAAGGTGGTCCTTACGAAACCAAGAAAGCCTATGACTTGCTGATTCAGAGTGAGAGTGGTTTTATTTCTGTGACAGGTTCGCCAGATGCACCAGCCAAAGCAGGTTGTTCGATTGCGGATATCGCAGCTGGCTCTTATGCTTACTCTAGTATTTTGAATGCCTTGCTGTTGCGTCACAAAACGGGTTTGGGTAGTCATCTCGACGTGTCGATGCTTGAGAGTATGGTCGAATGGATGAGCTTTCCGCTTTATTACGCATTTGAGGGGCAGACGCCCCCTCCACGCGCGGGTGCCGCACATGCAACTATTTACCCTTACGGCCCATTCCCTGTGGGAGATGGCAGCAACGTAATGTTGGGTCTCCAAAACGAGCGCGAATGGCAGATTTTTTGTGAAAAAGTCCTGAATCAACCCGAGTTGGCGAAAGATCCTCGCTACGATTCAACTTCCAAGCGCGTTACCAACCGCGATGGCTTGCGTGGCTTGATTGTGGGCGCATTTGCACAGATGACGATTGATCAGGTAATCGAGGCGCTTGAAAAAGCCCAAATCGCGAATGCCCGTGTCAATGAAATGAAAGATGTGTGGGCGCATCCGCAACTCAAGGCCCGTCAACGCTGGACTGAGGTCCAGACCCCAGTCGGCGTCTTGCCAGCATTGCTGCCACCAGCGACCAGTAGTGCTTTTGAAGCACGGATGGATCCGATCCCCGACATTGGCGAGCATACCTTAGCGATTCTCAAGTCTTTAGGTGTGAGTGCTGAGATCATCGCCAAGCTCACAGCAGACAAAGCGATTTAAATTTTTTCAGACGCTTTAGAGTAGCCAGAGTTTCTGATCAACACACTGCTTCAGTAACTGTGCAATGCTGCCTTGTTTGAGGGTAAGTGCGGGGGCCAGGTCACTCATTGGCTTGAGTACAAATGCTCTCTCGTGCATGCGTGGGTGAGGCAAGGTCAGCCTGGGTGTTTCCATTGTCACGTCTTCATACCAGAGTAAATCGAGATCAAGCGTGCGGGGTGCATTGCGAAACGGACGTTCACGTCCATGAGCGTGTTCAATCTCTTGCAAAGCATCGAGCAAAGGCAATGGGGCGAGATTCGTATCGATTTGTGCAACGGTATTCACAAAAGTAGGACCATTGGCGTCAACCGGATCGCTGCCGTAAAGGGGGGCGACAACGAGTGACTCAATGCCAGACGTATTTTTGAGTGTCTCAAGCGCGCGCTCAATGGTCTGGCGTGCTTGACCTAGATTGGCGCCTAAACCGATCATCGCACGCACAGAAAAGATCTCCAAGACTTAGGTGGCATCAGTAGGCGAGGTACGGGGAGTGTCAGCGGCTGCTCTTGGGCTGCGCTTGCGACGGCTTCGTGTGCGCGGACCTGTTGCACCGGATTCGCGCGGTAGTTTGCTTAAGGCTTCGAGCATTTCAGCGCGACCATCATCGTCCGCATTTGCGAGATCCATCCACCACTGCGCCAAAACACTGTCGAATTGATGGGATGCAGCACGCAGTTGAAGGAAGTCAACAGCCGCCCTAAAGCGCGGTTGTTCGAACATACGCCAAATCGATTTAGGCAGACGTTTTTCAAAGCGCGGTTGCATAAACCAGATTTCTCGCATGTCCGCACTAAAGCGTTTTTGAATCGCGAGTTTTTCAGTTTGTTCATCGAGCACTGAATCAGCCGCTTCCATGATGGCCTGAATCGACGGTTCGCCTGCTGCAATACGTTTTTTCCAGCGCACATCAACTTGATACCAGAGGAGTGCAGCGAAGAGAAAGCTAGGACTGACTGTTTTTCCACTTCGAATACGTTGATCGGTACGTTCGAGTGCGAGCTCGATAAAGGCTTCACCACCAGGCTGTTCAAGGACAACGTCTAGCAGGGGCAAAATCCCTTGGTGTAAGCCGTCTTGTCGCAACTGCTTCAGGCACTCCATCGCTTGACCGCAGGTCAGTAGTTTGAGCATTTCATCAAACAAACGTGAAGCGGGGACATTTCCGAGTAGATTAGCAAGCGATGCTAAAGGCTCTTTGGTGGAAGGTTCAATCCTTCCTTTAACTTTAACTGCGAAACGCACCGCACGCAGCATGCGGACAGGATCTTCGCGATAACGGATGCTTGGGTCGCCAATCATCCGGATGATCCGATGCTTGAGGTCATCGACGCCGTTGTGATAATCGATGACTTCTTCAGTGCTGGGATCGTAATACAGCGCGTTGATGGTGAGGTCGCGTCGTGCAGCATCTTGAGCATGCGTACCAAATTCGTTGTCACGCAGAATTCGACCATGATCATCTGTTGATTGTGACTCTGAGGCAGGCGCTCGAAAGGTAGATGTTTCAATGATTTCCTGTCCAAACACAACATGAACAAGTTGAAAGCGGCGTCCAATAATGCGGGCGCGCCTAAAGAGCGGGCGAATTTGTTCTGGCGTTGCATTAGTCGCCACGTCAAAGTCTTTGGGTTCAAGGCCGATAATCAAATCCCGCACGGCTCCACCAACGATATAGGCTTGGTACCCTTCGTGTTGCAAGACCTCACAGACCTTGACGGCGTGACGTGAAACGAAACGGCGGTCAATGCCGTGTTTATCTTTGCTGATTCGTCGTAAACCCTGTGAGCGTTGGCCAAAGAGTTGGCCGACAAAGCGTTTAATGGTGTCTGTAAGCATCAGGATTTATCGTCAGCGAGCTTGTTAAAAATATTCAAAATAGGCCACTTGCGTTGATGTGCAATGGCCAGCAGGCTTTCGCTTGGATTGGTCACGATTGGATGTGTGACGGCCTCGAGTAAAGGGAGATCATTGATCGAATCACTATAAAAATAAGACGCGTCAAAATCTTCTAAGCGCTGATGCAATCCCTCGAGCCAGCTGTTAACGCGTAATACTTTGCCGTGTTTAAAGCTGGGCGTACCCAAAATTTTACCTGTGTAGCGTCCGGCGATGTATTCGGGATCTGTCGCAATGAGTGTGGGTACACCAAACGCACGTGCAATCGGTGCGGTGACAAAACTGTTGGTAGCCGTAACCACGGCACACAGGTCGCCTGCTGCAAGATGCTTGTGAACTAAGTCCACTGCGGCTTGGGTCATGGCCGGCCGAATCACTTTTTGCATAAATTCTTCGTGCCACGCTGCGAGTAAATGGGGAGGGTGCGCAGCCAGTAAACCCAACATGAATTCGGCCGCTTGTTCTGCTGTCAGCGCACCTGCGTTGTACTGGTCCATGAGCTCTTCATTACGCCGAAGGGCTTGAGTCGGGTCGCCTGTCCGACCAGATTTCGCCATGAAAACAGCCCACTGATAGTCGCTATCGAGTGGAAGCAAGGTATGGTCGAGATCAAAGAGTGCGAGTCGTTTTGAAGTCATGATTGTAAAAATTCTCGGTCTGACAGCATTTGGCGCACAAGGGGAATGGTCACAGTACGATGTTTAGAAAGGGAGTAACGGTCTAGCGCATCCACCAAGGCAAAGAGTTGTCGGATATCTCTGGTGTAGTGCGCAAACATCCAGTCAAGCACCTCTTCGGAGAGTGGCAGCCCGCACCTCAGTGCATACGCAGTTAGCGCTTCGAGTTTTTCCGCATCGGACAGCGGTTCAAGACGAAACACTAAATCCCAACCTAAGCGGGTGCGCAAGTCTTCACGCAAGGACATCATCATCGGTGCACGATCGCCTGTGACAACCAGTCCGAAAGCTTGGTCGGTCGCGGAGAGTTCTCGCCAACGATTGTACAGGGCAAATATCGCGGACTGCTGATCGGTGGTCATCTCCTGAATATCGTCAACTGCAACTATTTCTGCCTGAATTTGCTCTGCGGGGAGGGTCGCGAGCGCCATGATTTCGTCAGAAAGGGTCGCGATATTGAGAAAATAAGCCTGTTTATCTTTGGTCATGGCATGCAGCAAATGGCTGCGCCCACAGCCTGGTGGCCCCCATAAATACAGCGCCCGACCTGGTGACAAGCCTTTGGCTGCATCAATTGCGGCAGCATTTGCACCCACCACAGTGTTGTCCAAACTTGGACTTTGGGTGGGGGTGATCTCTAGAAGTAACTGCCGATTCATCGACTCATCGTAAAATTGGTAAAAATACGGACGAAAGTCCACAATTGTCACACAACCACGGCTTTTTCCCATGACACAACCTCAAGCACCTCTGACTTACCGCGACGCTGGCGTCGATATTGACGCGGGCGATGCCCTGGTCGATCGTATTAAACCCCTAGCAGCACGCACAATGCGCGAGGGTGTCCTGGCAGGTATTGGTGGCTTTGGCGCACTATTTGAAGTGCCAAAACGCTACAAGGAGCCTGTTTTGGTCTCTGGCACGGATGGTGTCGGCACCAAGCTCAGACTTGCCTTTGATTGGCAGCGCCACGATACCGTCGGCATTGATCTTGTCGCGATGAGCGTGAACGATATCTTGGTCCAAGGCGCTGAGCCTCTCTTTTTCTTGGATTATTTTGCTTGCGGCAAATTGTCCGTTGACGTTGCTGCGCAGGTGGTGGGCGGAATTGCCAAAGGGTGCGAACTCTCAGGTTGTGCCCTGATTGGTGGCGAAACGGCTGAGATGCCTGGCATGTACCCCGACGGCGAGTACGACCTAGCTGGTTTTGCTGTAGGAGCCGCCGAAAAGTCTGCGCTTATCGATGGTAAATCCATCCAGCCAGGCGATGTGGTGTTGGGACTCGCCTCGAGCGGCGCCCACTCAAACGGATATTCCTTGTTGCGCAAAATTTTGCAGCGCGCTAACGCTCATCCTGACCAAGACTTTCACGGTCAATCTTTGGGTGATGTTGTGATGGCGCCCACGCATCTCTATGTCAAGCCCGTGCTAGCTGTGCTCAAGGACTTTGGTAAGGAAATTAAAGGGTTGGCGCATATCACTGGTGGTGGCCTACTTGACAACGTGCCACGTATTTTGCAGCCTGGTTTACAGGCGCGTCTGCACCGCGATGCCTGGCAAATGCCAAAGTTGTTTAGCTGGCTTCAGGAGCAGGGCGGGGTGGCCGACACCGAAATGCATCGTGTATTCAATTGCGGCATTGGGATGGTTGCTGTGGTGCCTGCTGCTCAAGCAGATGCCATCAGCCAAGCACTCAGAGCGCAGGGCGAGACGGTTTATCGACTCGGCGAAATTGCTGAGTGTGCAGAGACTGACGCGCAAACTGTCGTACTCTAAATTACTCGATGATCGTTCGGTCGTCGATGAGCCGACCGACGATTGTGAGCGTCTGATCAAGCGTAGCGTCTGTGTCTGCCTCTACAGTGATTCTGTCGGGTAGGCTTCGTAACCAGGTGAGCTGCCTTTTTGCGAGTTGTCTAGTGGCTGCGACCGCCTGCTCTTTGGCCTGCACGGGCGTAACATCGCCTTCCAGCATGGACCAAAGTTGACGATAACCCACGCAGCGGACTGAAGGCAGATCCTGATGCAGATCGCCGCGCGCGCGTAAGGCTTGCACTTCTTCCACCAAGCCTTCCTCTAACATTTGGTCAAAGCGCGACGCAATACGCTGATGCAGATTGCTGCGTTCTGTGGGCTCAAGACTCAGTGTCACGGTTGCGAGCGGCTTGTCTGTTTGCTCGGGAGCACTTAGAAGTTCAGACATAGTCTTACCGCTGATGCGCCAGATTTCTAGCGCTCTTTGTATGCGTTGACTGTCGTGAGGAGCTAGTCTTGCTGCGGTCAAAGGATCGATCATGCGGAGTTGTGCATGCATCCCTGGCCACCCTATCTCCACTGCGCGCGACTCGAGTTCTTTTCTAATCTCAGGGTCTGCAGTGGGCAAATCATTGAGTCCTTCACGCAATGCTTTAAAGTACAGCATCGTGCCTCCAACCAATACAGGCAAGCGTCCGCGAGCGCGAATTTTTTCGACACAAGCAAGCGCATCGCGTCGAAAGGCTGCCGCCGAGTAAGACTCGATCGGGTCCAAAATATCTAGCAAGTGGTGATGGATTGAGGCACGTTCTTCTATTGAGGGCTTGGCAGTGCCAATATCCATTCCGCGATAGATGGTGGCTGAGTCGACATTAATAATTTCACAGGGCCACTTTTGTGCAATCGCGCGGGCTGCCGCGCTCTTGCCACTTGCAGTGGGGCCTGCGATGCACAATAAAGTGGGCACGCTGGATGACTGCGTTGTGAAAGCATTCTCTGTCATTGACCGCGTAAAAAAAGTTTGTCTAAATCTGAGACGGCCCAGTGAATCCAGGTCGGACGTCCATGATTACATTGATCTGCACGCTCAGTTTGCTCCATTTGACGAAGCAGGGCATTCATTTCTTCGATCGTAAGTTGACGATTGGCGCGAACAGCACCGTGGCAGGCCATTGTGCCCAACAAGGTGTTGCGCTGTTCGGTTAAAAGCTGACTGGCGCCTAAATGCTCAAGATCGCGTAAGACGCCTCGTGCAAGCGCTTCTAGGTCGCCACGTACAAGCATCGCAGGGACGGCCCGCAGTGCCATGTCGTGAGGCCCTACGGTCGCCATCTCAAAACCTAGCTCGATGATTTGTGCGCGATACTCTTCGGCAAGGGCGATTTCTTTCTCCGTGACTCGAAACACAACAGGGACCAGCAGTGTTTGTTGAGGAAGAGTGTGCGTATCCAGCGCTTTCTTCAGCTGCTCATATACGACACGTTCATGGGCTGCATGCATATCGATCAGAGCCAGTCCAGAGCTGGTCTGCGCCAAAATATAAATACCATGTACTTGTGCGAGTGCGCGTCCAAGTGGCCAGGCTGGAGTGGGCTCGTCGAGGGGGGCATAGAGCGTCTTCCATGCATCGGAGGATATTGAACTGGCTGGCCCAGCTTCACGTAACTGAAATGATTGTTGCGTTGTTGTGTTCCAAGAGGAGTTTGGTTGACTACGATGGTCAAACGCAGCGGAACGATTGGTTGAGCCAGTGCTCGCAAACGCAGCAGGCATAAAGCCTACTCCAGTGTCAGGCATGGTTTGTGTCGCGGCATCCATATACGTTCCTGCAGCAGAGACTTGCTGAGCACCTGCAACACCTGCCAAGGCCTGAGTAACCGTTTGTTGAACAAAGCGATGAACAGCCCCGGAGTCGCGAAATCGCACTTCGTGTTTAGCTGGGTGGACGTTGACATCGACTGCGGTGGGATCTACATGAAGAAACAATACATACGCAGGCTGACGATCTCCGTGTAAGACATCTGCATATGCACTGCGAAGCGCGTGCGAGACAGTCCGGTCGCGCACGTGACGACCATTGACAAATAAGAACTGCCGATCTGCGCGGGCACGTGCCGCTGTTGGTCTCGTCACGACACCTATGAGAGAAATCAAGCCGCCTTGTGCATTGACCTCGATCCCATGTTCGTTAAATTCTGAGCCAAGTACGTCACTAATACGTTTAAGTGCAGAGGTAGGTAACCATTGGCGCACGGCCCGATCATTGTGAAAAACACGAAAACCAACCTCAGGAAATGCTAACGCGATGCGTTCGATGGCATCGATACAGTGACCAAATTCAGTCGCTTCCGCACGGAGAAACTTGCGTCTTGCGGGCACACGATCAAATAAATATTTGACTTCGACTGTTGTACCAAGGGCTCCAGAGGCTGCCGTGGCCTCGCGCGCGCCAGGTTCCAAGCTCCAAGCGTGATCAGCCTCTTTGGGACGCGAGATGAGCGTCAGCTGGGAAACCGCGGCGATAGAGGCGAGTGCCTCACCTCGAAACCCCATAGAGTGGACGGACTCAAGCTCTTCGAGTGAATTAATTTTGCTCGTCGCGTGACGCGTCAATGCAAGTGCCAACTCTTCTTTTGCAATACCGCTGCCATCATCAATGACGGCAATACGTCTGATGCCACCTGCTTCGAGCCGAATCTCAACTGTTTGAGCGCCTGCATCGACAGCATTCTCAACGAGCTCTTTGAGAACGGAGGCGGGGCGTTCAATGACTTCGCCTGCAGCGATTTGACTGACAAGCAGGTCGGGGAGTGCACAAATGGGGCGGCGCATGGGCATATTTAGTACGAACAAAAAGAAGCCCCTATTCTAGAGGCTTGTTTGAGCAGATGTTCGTAAAGTTTTCTTAACCGACGGAGGCTAGATGTGGGTTGACTTTAAAAAAGTGCTGAATTCCATTGTGCATTGCAATAGCGAACCGTTCTTGTGTTTGAGAGGTGCGCAGCATCTGCTCTTCGGTCGGATTACTAATAAAGGCTGTCTCGACCAAGATCGAAGGCATATCAGGTGCACGCAAAACAGCAAAGCCAGCATTTTCAACCTGCGGTTTGTGCAAACGATACACACTACGGAGTTGCTCCAGCATGGTAGAAGCCAACTGAGTCGAGTCTTTGATTTGAGCTGAAGTCGAGAGATCGAGCAAGATCTTTGCGACTTGGTTGTTCTGCGAATGAATATTGATGCCGCCGATCAAATCAGCAGAGTTTTCTTTTTCTGCCAACCATTTCGCTGTCGTACTTGAAGCGCCACGGTCTGACAACACGTAGACAGAGCTCCCGCCCGCTGTCGGTCGAGGGTAAGCATCTGCATGAATGGAGACGAACAGGTCGGCTTTGACCCGTCGGGCCTTTTCAACGCGTACATGAAGCGGAACGAAATAGTCCCCATCTCGGGTGAGATAGGCGCGCATGCCGGGTGTAGCATCAATGCGAGCTTTAAGTTTTTTTGCAATGGCAAGTACGACGTCTTTTTCACGCGTGCCACCTTTGCCTATCGCGCCAGGATCCTCTCCACCATGACCTGCATCAAGAGCGATCGTCACCATGCGACGCCGACCAAGCGGCGTTGGGCTTGTGTTCGGACCAATTGGGGCGATCGGTGGCGCAATTGAATTGGGGATCACGGGGAGGGCTGCCATGCCAGTTCCCTTAGGGTTGCGACTAATGTCGCTGAGCACCCGCGCAAGTGGATCTTCATCCAGTTTTTTTTGCGGCATTTTTTTCAGCAAAGCAGCCAGAGGATCTTGAGCCACTTTTGGATATAGATCTAGCACCAGTCTGAACTTGTAATCACCCACAGGCTTCAATGTAAAAACCTGTGGCGCGATCGCCTGTTTCAAATCGAAAACAATCCGAATGACATTTGCTCGATTTTGCGCGACCCGAAGCGAACTGATGTAGGGGTCGTCAGGGCGGACTTTGCGAACCAAGTCGTTGAGAGCTGAATTCATCTCCATACCTTGGATGTCCACCACCATGCGGTGAGGATTTTCAAGAGTGAAGTGCTCGGCACGTAATTCGCTGTCGAGTTCAAGCGTGACACGGGTGTAATCATCCGCGGGCCACGTACGCACCGCGAGAATTTTTGCTGCCATCGCGATACGAGGGATCACAGGCAAAAGTAAAATCGTTGCAGCGCCTAACAGACGACGACGCGCAGGCGCTTTCAGCCCGGCTGAGTATCCTGTTCTGTCTGAGGCAAAGCGTCGATCCATTTAAGCCCTCTTGCTGTGAAAGCACTGAGTGTCGCAACACGCCCTTGGCCGGCATATACCAGCTGAATAAGTAGATCCGGATGCCCTAGCAAATCGCCTGCTCGTTCAGGCCATTCGATCAGAACAAGTGCTCGGTTATTGAGCAAATCACGGAAACCAGCATCTAACCATTCTGCAGGGTCGCTAAATCTATAAAAATCAAGATGATACAAGTATAAGTTAGAAACTTCATAAGATTCAAGTAAAGCATAACTTGGGCTCTTGATTCGCCCTGAAACACCACACTGTCGTAAAAAAGCTCTAGCTAAGGAAGTCTTTCCTGCGCCTAGGTCACCTTGCAGGTGCATGCGTCCGCCTGCCTCTGGGCCTGGAGTGTGCCCGTGCAGCGTCGATTGAAGATCTGCCGCAACAAATGCAAGCGCTTGACCGAGTCGATCGGTATCGGCTTCTTTTGCTAGCGAAAACGTGAGGGTTTTCAAAGGAGTTGGGAGCATCTGGGTCGTATCAGAACAACATTGTTTTTAAACTTTTAAATCGCAACTGAGCGAGCAAAATCTGAGGGTACTGAATGCTACTATCATTTTCTCTTTTCGCGTCATGGTCCCCTTCATGAGTGCCCAGGAATCAAGCGCAGTCAGCGCCTTTATAGATGCCGTTTGGCTCGAAGACGGCTTGGCGGCCAATACGCTTGCGGCATACCGTCGCGACTTGAGTGCGTTTGAACAATGGCTTCAGGCAGAGCGTGGCATCGCACTCGATGTGGTCACTGGCACGGACATCGAATCTTGGTTTGCTGCACTACATGCCAATAGCAAACCCAGTACGGCCAACCGACGACTCGCAACACTGCGTCGTTATTACCTCTGGGCGATCCGTCACCAGCGCGTTTCTGTCGATCCGTGCTTGCAACTCATGACTGCTCGCCAACCTTTGCGTGTGCCCAAAACTCTGTCGGAAGGGCAGGTTGAAGCCTTACTCAATCAGCCTCCCGTTCATATGCCTCGCGGTTTGCGTGATCGAGCCATGCTCGAGGTGTTGTATGCCACAGGTTTGCGTGTATCTGAGTTGGTCAATATTGGTGTATTGGAAATCAGCCTGTCTGATGGTGTACTAAGGGTGGTGCAAGGTAAGGGTGGTAAGGACCGTTTAGTGCCACTTGGTGCAGAAGCTGCGCATTGGATTGAAACCTATATGAAAGATGCACGTCCCGTCTTACTCGGACAGCGGACAAGCCCTGCGATGTTTGTGACGGCTCGTGGCACACCGATGACGCGGCAGTCGTTTTGGCTGTTGATTAAAAAATATGCTGTGCTAGCGGGCGTGCGCGCGCCGCTCTCGCCTCATGTGCTACGCCATGCGTTTGCTACCCATTTGCTGAATCATGGTGCGGATTTGCGCGTGGTACAAATGTTGCTCGGCCACGCAGATATCTCAACTACTCAGATTTATACCCATGTCGCACGCGAGCGTTTAAAAAGCCTCCATGCTCAGCATCACCCGCGCGGATGAGGTGCTTGCTCAACACTTGCTAAACTACACAACATGCCGCCGTAACTCAGTGGATAGAGTACCTTCCTCCTAAGAAGGGAGTCGGACGTTCGATTCGTCTCGGCGGCGCCACTTCATACTTTTTGCCTATTGCTTTTATGACGTCAACTCACAGCACTGTTAATGATCCAGGCAAATTGCTGGATAACCCACTCGCGTTCAGAACGATCCTGATGGGAACATTCATCGTGTTGTTAGCGATGGGGATTCGCGCCACGATCGGTTTATTCATTCAACCAATGGGCCTGGAGAGAGGCTGGGGTCGTGAGGTTTTTTCTCTTGCTTTTGCCGTTCAAAATCTAGTGTGGGGTTTTGGTGCAATCGGTGCGGGCATGATGGCTGATCGCTTGGGATCGGGACGAACGATTGCATTGTCGATTGTCTTGTATGCGCTGGGTTTAGTGGGAACGCGTTTAGCAAGCACGGAGATAGAGTTCTATCTCACTGCAGGTGTGTTGATTGGTCTGGGTCAAGCGGGTACGACGTTTGCGGTCATTTTGCCTGTCATCGCGCGTACTGTGCCCTTGGCGCACCGCAGCACAGCAATGGGAATTGCGAGCGCGGGTGGTTCGCTCGGTCAGTTCCTGGTCGTGCCTGCAGGACAGTTATTGATTGATACGGTCAATTGGACTGGCGCCTATTGGGTTATGTCTGCCGTGTTCGCAGCGACGCTTCCTTTGGTGTGGTTCTTACGTGGCAAGCCAGATGCAACAGCAGGTCCGCAGCAGTCGATGTTTTCTGCCATTGCTCAGGCTTTACGTTATCCGACTTTTCATCTTCTGTTTTGGGGCTATTTTGTCTGTGGCTTTCACACAGCTTTTATTACTTTGCACTTACCTTCATTTGTCGTAGACAAGGGGCTCAACGCTGGCACGGGTGCGATTGCAATCGGGTTGATTGGATTGTTTAACGTATTTGGTTCCTTTACCGCTGGCAAGCTCGGTGGCATTTATAGCAAAAAGAATTTGTTGGCTGGTATTTATGCGATGCGCTCAATGGGCTTGATATGGATTTTATGGATGCCTACAACGCCCTTGGTTTTATATATTTTTGCGGCATGGATGGGCGTATTCTGGCTCGGTACCGTTCCGTTGACTCAAGGTTTGATTGCGCAGATTTATGGTTTACGTTTTGCTGCAACTTTGTCTGGCATGGTGTTTCTGGGCCATCAACTTGGCAGCTTCATCGGCGTCTGGTTAGGTGGTCAGGTGCAGTCAGTCACAGGTAGCTACGATTTGGTGTGGTGGATGGCGATTGCCTTGTCGCTTGTCGCTGCGGCATTGTGTTTGCCCGTTCGCGAAAAACCGATTGCTATCAAGATGCCTGGTATGGTGAGCCCTCAGGCTAGCTAAATATTGACTGAGCGTTTGCCATTCCTTAATCACTTGCCGCATTTTTTGGAGTAAGCGTCATGACTCAGTTCTTGCAGCAAGCGCAGCAACAAAAGCGAACCTCAAAGTGGCTCAAGCTTTCATTGGCCGTTATTTTTGTTGTTGTGCTCGTGGTGGGGTTTATGGGCTATCTCACTCCCGCAATGCGCGTGAGTTGGGAGGCCGTTGCCTCCATGTGCGGATTCTAAACACCGAAGTCTTCGAGCCTTTTAGTATTTCACTTAGGACTTATGATCAATCTCGATGCGTGTCCTCGCGTTTCTTTTGCTGCTTTGGCACAGTTCAACGCAGCACACACTACTGTCCTGACGGTTAATAATCGCCTAGCGAGACGTGTTGTTCAAGAGTTTGCTCAGCACGCCCTCGGGTGCAATATCGTGGGGGAGATGCCCCTCGTAGTCCCTTGGTCGGGTTGGATTGCGCAGCAACTCTCACAGGCTGGGTTTCAAGAGTCGCTCAGAACGCACACAGTGCTCTTGGATGCTTTTGGCTCTCAACTGTTATGGGGGCGTGTCATCAATGCGCTTGAGGTGGATGATCCGCTCTTGGACTCTCAACAGGCAGCGAGTGCTGCGCAGCAAGCCGATCAACTCATCGATGAGTGGAGGATTGAGGTTGACCCTTCAGCAAGCACCGAGGAGCATACGCATTTCATGCTCTGGCGCGATTTTTATCATCAAGAACTTAAGCGTCTTGACGCTCTGGATCCTAATCTCGCCATTGAGCGTGTGATCGAACATATTCATGCAGGCCTACCCGTCAGACCGATACTTTTGTTGGCTGGTTTTTCTGAAATCACGCCACGGATGTCGCAATTGCTTGAGGCGTTGCAATTAAAGGGTGTATCCATTTCTGTCTTAGAACAAGAGCAGCCACATCAGGCAAGTCTCTCTCGTGCTGTGGCTGAAACTTCGCAAGCGGAATGGACGGCTGCGGCTCATTGGGCGCGGACAAAGCTTGAGCGGTATCCCAATGGAAGATATGCAATCGTTGCCGTCAGCCTAGAGACTGAGGTCGCTTTTGCCAGGCGAACTTTGAGTCGGGTACTGCAGGAACGACCAGAGTTTACGGAACAAACCGCTCAGAGCTATGCATTCAACGTTGCGGTTGCGCGTCCTTTGTCTGAGTGGCAGGCTGTTCGCGCTTTGTTGGCCTGGCTAAGAGTTTTTGTCCTACTCAAAGAACAACATAAAGCTAGAGCGAGTGAGCTCGGCGCGGCCTTGCTCGCAGGATATTGTGCGGGAGACCTCTCTGAGCAAGGAGCCAGAGCCAATGTCGATGCAGGATGGCGGCGCAATCAGATTGTGGATCTCAGTGTGACGGGGTGGTCTAAAGCGATTGAGGGGCTGAATCAGCTTTCGCCGGCATGGCATCTGGCTTGGCAGGCATGGGCTGAATTGCCACGCAAGGCTTTGCTGCGATTTTGGTCGACCACGTTTCGCCAAACCATGCTCACGCTTGGCTTTCCTGGCCGCCCCAGGCAAAGCTCGACTGTCTATCAGGTCATGGAAGCACTAGATCATCTTTTCGAACGCTTTGACGCCTTGTCCCCAGTCTTAGATCGTTTGTCGGCGTCTGAAGCATTAAATATCATGGGACGTTTGGCGCGCAGTACTCCCTTTCAGCCACAGCGTGATCCGAGTGCACGTCTAGATGTGTTGGGGATGCTCGAAGCCGAAGGCGGGCGTTGGGATGGAGTCTGGATCTTAGGCTTGACAGATGAGGTATTCCCAGCGGTCGCTCGGCCCAATCCATTCGTACCCTTATCGGAATTACGTCGCGTGGGTGCCCCGCGTGCAACGCCTGAGCGTGAACGTGAGTGGGCCACACATATGTTCCGACAGTTGTGCATACTCGCGCCTGAGGTCGTGATGAGTTCTGCGTTGCACGAAGGAGAGCGTAGTCTTCGGCCTTCTTCGCTGATTCAGCACATTCCTGCAATGGTGGTAGAACCTTCGCGATTAGATGAGGGGCTATTGTGTGCTGCGCTTGAGTCGATTGAGGATGCTCAGGCCCCAGTCTTAAGTGCCGAGGAAAATGTCACCGGTGGTGTGGCGCTGCTTGAAACACAGGCCCGCAATCCACTCTGGACCTTTGTGCGCTACAGACTGGGGGCTTATGGTCTGCCAGCTTATTCAGATTTGGCACCCGCGTCTGCGCGAGGGATGTTTCTTCATCGCGTAATGGAAATTGTTTGGAAGGCCTTGCGTACTCAGGCTGAGTGTCAGCGTCTCACATCAACAGGCGAAATTCATGTCTTGCTCGTCGAATCGATTCGCGCTGCTGCGGACAAGGAACTCAATGCATTGAACCCTGCGTTGCGAGCACTTGAGGAAAAAAGAGCCCTCGCAATTGTGACAGTCTGGTTGGCGCTCGAATGCGAGAGAGCACCTTTTGTGGCTGTTCAGATCGAGGAGCAGCATGCGCTGTCTTTTGCAGGCTTAAATTTAAACGTCCGTCTGGATCGGATGGATCAATTAGAGGATGGCAGCCGGGTAGTGATCGATTACAAGGGTGGCGCAAAGTTATCCAAGGTCCTCACCGATTGGCAACGTATGCGTCCTGTTCATCTTCAATTGCCCGCCTATGCCGCAGTGCTGGAGCAAGCTGGCCTACTTGACAGCATCGCTGGTTTGATTCTTGTTCACTTGCATTCTGGTGCGCAGCTGCCCGTCGGGCTCTTGCGCCGCGATATTGGATTGGAGGGTCCTACGCTGATCGAAAAAGCAGATTATCCCGATGCAGACTGGTCGTCGGCGATGTGTCGACTGAAGGATGTAGTGTATGCGCTTGCTACTGAGTTTATTTCTGGCGTTGCGCTCAATCAGTCTTGGTCTCGGACAGACTTGCAATATTGCGATGTGCCAGCGTTGCTGCGGTGCTATGACGATGAGCAACAAACCATGGATGCTCTGTCGGAGATGGATATTCTTCTCGTGAGTGGAGAGTCAAATGGTCAATAAACAACCAAGCGACTGGGCTGTCAGAGAGCGGGCCACTGATCCAAAGCACTCCTTTCTTGTCCAGGCGCCTGCAGGTTCAGGAAAAACAGAATTATTGACGGATCGGATTCTTGCATTGCTGGCGACAGTCGTGCGTCCAGAAGAGATCGTCGCGATTACGTTTACGCGCAAGGCTGCAGCAGAAATGCACGAGCGCGTGCTTGAAAAATTGCGACGGGCCCAGAATCCCAATCCGCCAGAGACTACGCACGCCCATAAAAGTTGGGAGCTTGCTAGAGCCGCGCTCGAACGTGATCGCACGTTTGGTTGGGAACTACTCGCGCATCCTGCACGTCTATCGATTAGAACAATTGATGCGTTTTGCGCTTCGTTGGTGCGCAACATGCCATGGCTCTCCTCAATGGGTGGTGTACCCAAGCTGGTGGATGATGCCCGCGCCCATTATTTAGAGGCCGCTCACCAGACGCTTGAAATGGTGGGTGAGTCTGATGCGGTGACCCGTCTGCTTGAGCACATGGATTTGGATGTCGGGCAAACCTGTGAGGCGCTCGCCGATATGTTAGCTCAGCGCGATCAATGGTTGCCTTTGCTGCCCGACGGCGATGACCGAGCGGTCTTAGAAGACAATTTTCGCGAAGCTGTGTCACAAGACTTACAAAGTCTCCACGATTTAATGCCGGTTGGTTGGGCGCAGCAGTTAGCGCCTATCGCGCGTATGGCAGCAGAGGTGTTATCACAAGCTGAGTCTAGTCATCCAATTGTTTTTCTGCTCGATTGGGATGGGCAAAACTTTGAAACCGAGGCCTTCGATCTTGAACGTTGGAAGGGCTTGGCTGCGCTCTTGTTAACAGGCTCTGGTAGCTTGCGTAAGACGGTCAATATTCAGCAAGGCTTTCCTCCACAAACGCCTCATAAAACAGAGCTTGTTCAATGGTTGCGCAGCCATGAGTCGCTTGAGCCTGCAGGATGGGTGCTGAGATTGCATTCCATTGTGCATACCCCAGAGCCAGTATTTACGGCTGAACAATGGGATATTTTGCAGGCCCAGTTGAGTTGTTTGCGTATCGCGGCTGCTCAATTGATGCTGCGTTTTATGGAAGCGGGTGAGGTGGACTTCATCGAAATCGCCCGACGAGCAGATCAGGCACTCGGTCGCGCGGAGGAACCGACCGAGTTGTTACTCAAACTCGACGCCAATATCCGCCACCTTTTGATCGACGAGTTTCAAGATACGAGTCAATCGCAGATTGCGCTGATTGAAAAAATTACGGCAGGTTGGCAACAAGGAGACGGACGTACATTGTTTCTGGTTGGTGATCCGATGCAGTCGATTTATCGTTTTCGTAAAGCCGACGTCGTGTTGTTTTTACAGGTGCGTGATCAAGGGCTTGGTACGATTCGTCCTCAATGTTTAACGCTCACCGATAACTTTCGCTCCCAACGCGGAATTGTCGAATGGGTCAATCATGCCTTTTCTTCGATGTTCCCCATGCGCGATGATCCGTCTGCAGGGGCGATCGCTTATGCCAGTTCGACTGCTTTTAAAGACCCAACAATCACACCCGCTGTTCGTTTTCATGCGGCGTGTCCACAGCTCGGTCAACGCTCTCAAGACATCGTGCTAGAGCTCGTTAAACAAGCCTTGACTGATTTTCCCGAGGCGGATCACCCGGTTGCGATTTTGGTCCGTGCGCGCTCACATCTCAAAGATGTGACCCAACTGCTCGCGCAAGAAGGAATCGCCTGCCGTGCGGTCGAGCTCGTGCCCCTGCATCTGCGTGCCTATGTGGTGGATTTGGTTCAAATCATTCGAGCGCTGGTGCACCCTGGCGATCGTGCGGCGTGGCTGTCAGTCTTGCGTTCACCTTATTGTGGATTGCGTCTGGAAAGTCTGCACAAATTATTTGGTTGGGATCGCCGCAGCGCTGTACCTACGTTGCTCGAACAAACTCTGCGCCGCACCACATCTGAGGCAATTTGTCAGGCCGAAAAAATACTCGCCCCTGATGAGTATCAGAGGCTGTGCAGCGTTGCCCCTGTTTTGTTGGAGGCGCTCTCTGAAGATGATGCCGCTCCGCTCGCAGAGCGTGTCGAGCGCGTCTGGCGTTTATTGGGGGGCGTGCCTTTAGCGCGTCACGTTTCTGACTTGCAAGATGCTGAAAGTGTTTTTGCACTGATCGAGAAAATTGCGCCTTATGGTGGGCTTGATGTGGACGTGTTGGATGCTCGCTTGAAGCGTTTGTTTGCCTCTCCCGAGACCGGCGCGCGCTCAGTTGAAGTCATGACGATGCACAAGGCGAAAGGCCTGCAATTTGAATCTGTGATTCTGTTTGGTTTGCATCATTCACCTGCTTCAGATCGCGCACCGTTGGTGCGGATTGAGCAAGTTGCAGGCAAGGTCATGCTTGGGCCGATCAAAGCACGCGTGACCGATGAGCAGGACGTAATTTCCAAATACTTGGCTCAACGCGACAAACGACGAAGTGAATTCGAGGTCGACAGATTGCTGTATGTAGCCGCTACTCGTGCCAAGCAGAGCTTGCATCTTGTGGCTGAGTTGCAGCTTGAACCCGGTACTGGCAAAGCGCTGCCGGCGCGTTCGGGTAGTTTGTTATCACGTCTATTTCCTTATATTGAGATGCCTGAAATCCCTAATAATGTGCAGGTTGTTGCAAAACCAGATCAAGTGGTACCTGCTTTTATGATGTCGCGCCTGAGTCGACTAAAAGTCAGACAGGCCTACCGTTTTGAACCCGCTGCACCAGAAAGTTTGAGCTATAGCTGGCGAGCGGAGTCGGGCTACGAGCGTTTGACTGGTATTTTGGTGCATGGTTGGTTAGCGCATATAGGTGAGCAGGGCGCATCGCTGTGGCCAGTCGAAAGGATTGATCGGCAACGCACTCGTATTCACCTACAACTGACGCAAATGGGCGTCATCGGCGAGGAGAGTGTGGCGGCGACCACTGAGGTGATCGAAACCTTGACGGCCATGTTGAACAGTGAACGAGGACAGTGGCTGCTGAGTCAAACCCATGCCCGGCGTGAATGGACTTTGCTAGACGAGGCTGGAGAGCGCTCGGTATTAGACTATGCGATTCAAGACGACGAGGGCTGGCTAGTCGTGGATTACAAAACTGGGCGACCAGAGCCAACAGAGACCCCAGAGGTCTTTGGTCAGCGGATGATGTCGCGCTACATGCCCCAATTGGCAAGGTATTGCGAAAAATTACACGCTTTTGATGGCGTTCCAGCCCGAGCAGCCTTGTATTTTCCTCGCGATCAACTCTGGTTTGAGTATGTTCCTGATATCTAAGGCTAGCCCTGCTAAAATCCACGTTGGCGGGCCCCTTCGCATGGTTCGGCGGTCAATCTGGTCAGGTCGGGAACGAAGCAGCCACAGCCGTGCAGAATCAGTGCCGAAGTCAGGCTCGCCTCTTTAATTTCTGTCTGTGGTCGGTAAAACTTATGAGCTATTTGGTCCTCGCGCGTAAATGGCGCCCTCGCTCGTTCGATACGCTGGTCGGTCAAGATCACGTTGTCCGTGCCTTGACGCACGCCCTGACGACACAGCGACTCCATCATGCTTGGTTGTTTACCGGCACTCGCGGAGTAGGTAAAACAACGCTTTCGCGGATTTTGGCTAAAGCACTCAATTGTGAAACAGGGATCACCGCGACGCCTTGTGGTGTCTGTCAAGCTTGTACTGAGATTGATCAAGGACGATTTGTCGATTACCTCGAGCTCGATGCAGCGTCAAACCGTGGCGTCGATGAGATGACCCAATTGCTCGAACAGGCAGTCTATTCGCCTAGTGCAGGCCGTTTCAAGGTTTACATGATCGACGAAGTTCACATGCTGACCGGTCATGCGTTCAATGCGATGCTCAAAACACTCGAAGAACCTCCTGCTCACGTCAAATTCATCCTAGCGACGACCGATCCTCAGAAAATTCCAGTTACGGTGTTGTCGCGGTGTTTGCAGTTCAACCTCAAGCAAATGCCTGGCGAGGCAATCGTCGGTCATCTCGAAAATGTCCTTGGGCAAGAACAAATCCCTTTTGAAGTGCCAGCCTTGCGTCTGCTCGGCCAAGCTGCAGCAGGTTCGATGCGCGATGCGCTTTCTTTGACCGATCAAGCGATTGCTTATAGCGCCAGTAACCTGACAGAGGAGGCTGTGCGTGGCATGCTTGGTACGATCGATCAACGGCACCTCGTTCGACTGCTGGATGCGCTTCAGTCTGGTCAAGCACCTGCAGTGCTCGAAATAGCCGATGAACTAGCCACGCGCGGCTTGTCTTATCGGGCGGCCTTGGCCGACCTTGCTGTGCTGCTATCCCGTATCGCCATCGCTCAACGCGTGAGCGCAGCAGTCGATGACGCCGATCCGGTCGCAATTGATATTCGTCGGTTTGCCACGACCTTACATCCTGACATCGTCCAGTTGTTTTATACCGTTGCTGTGCATAGTCGCTCCGAACTCGCGATTGCTCCAGACGAATATGCGGGCTTTGTGATGGCGTGTTTACGGATGCTATCTTTAGGTGGCGCCTCAGGTGTGCCAATGCCTGTGCCGGACTCAACCTCTCCAGCAGTGACTGCAGCACCCCCTGCACCTGTAACTGCTTCCGCCCCCGCTGTTGTCGCGCCTGTCGCGTCAGCAGAGCCAGCGCGCGCCTCAGTGTCAGAACCAGAGCCAGAACTAGACGACCAGTTCGGTGCACAGAGCCTCGCGCAGCAAGACGAATACTTACTTAGCGGCGAAGATGACGAACGAATGCCATTCGTTGAGGACAATGTGACTCTCGGCCTCAACCCAGTCGTTTCTTCACCCGCTCCTCTAGCAACGCCAGGCACAATCGTTCTGCCTGAAGCATGGGCTGCATTTGCTGCTAAGTTACCCTTGTCAGGATTGTCTGAGCAGCTTGCTCGGCAGTCTGAGTGCGTGGCGATTGCCAAGCAACAATTGACCTTGCGTGTACCAAGTAAGGCGCTGACAGAGGGAGCGCCTGTCGAGCGTTTGCGGACAGTTCTCAATGATTATTTTGGTTGTAAGGTCGAGCTGGTTTTTGAAATCGGAGCGGGTGAGGGTTCCTCTGCGCACGCACTTGATTTGGTGGCGCAACAAGCACGACAAGACGCCGCAGAGGTCGCGATTGAGCAGGATCCTTTTGTTCAAGCACTCATTCAAGATTTTGGTGCCAAGGTGGTGCCAGGTTCGATACGACCCAGTCAGCTCAATTAGGATGCTGGCAGCAGGTACCCTTTAATTTTTATTCAGGAAATCCCATCATGATGAAAGGACAAATTGCTGGTCTGATGCGTCAGGCACAACAGATGCAGGAAAATATGAAAAAGGCCCAAGACGCCTTGGCCGATATTTTGGTCGAAGGCGGCTCTGGGGGCGGTTTGGTCAAGGTCACGATGACTTGCCGTCATGATGTCAAACGCGTGTCGATTGATCCAACTTTGCTCGCCGACGACAAAGACATGCTAGAGGATCTCGTGGCGGCTGCATTTAACGATGCCTTGCGCAAAGCTGAGGCCACATCGTCAGAAAAAATGTCATCTGTGACCGCCGGTATGCCTTTGCCACCCGGAATGAAACTGCCTTTCTAATATGGAAAAAATCGGCTCTGAACCGCAACCGCTACTCGCACTCGTGGACGCGCTGAAACGCCTCCCGGGTGTTGGTGTCAGAACGGCGCGCCGCATGGCGTACCACCTGTTACAACACGATTTGCAGGCGGCAGAGCAGCTTGGTCAAGCATTGACTGAGGCGGTCGAGCGTCTTCAGCACTGCGAACAATGCAATGGATTTACCGAGGTTCCTGTGTGTGCGACTTGCGAGCATTCAGAGCGGGATCAAACATTGCTTTGTATTGTTGAGACGCCTGCTGATCAAAACTCGATCGAAGCGACCCATGGTTACACCGGTTTGTATTACGTGTTGATGGGGAGTCTTGCTCCACTGGAGGGCAGAGGTCCTGATGAGTTAGATTTTGGGCGGGTTCTCAAAAGAGCGGGTAACGGGATCGTGAGTGAGGTCATTCTCGCCACCAACTTTACCGCCGAAGGCGAGACCACCGCGCACTATTTGTCCGAGTCTCTTCGTGCGCTCGGTATCAAGGTGACGCGTCTGGCCCGTGGTGTCCCCGCCGGGAGCGAAATCGAATACGTCGATGCCGGAACCGTTGCCTGGGCACTGATGGAGCGACGTCCCACCTAGTCCTCAGCGTTGTGCGTCGATCAGCGCATCTAGCTTACGAGCATCCGAGACAAAAGCCCGAATGCCTTCAGAGAGCTTTTCACTTGCCATCGCATCTTCATTTAATAGAAAACGGAAACTTTGCTCATCGCAGGGTAAGGCTTGTGGCTGACTGGCGCGGGCACATTCGGGAGTGAGCGAGGCCGACAGGCTATCTTGCGATTCGTTTAGGTTTCCTAAAAGTTCGGGGCTGATCGTCAAGAGGTCGCATCCTGCGAGCGCCAGGATCTGGCCCACGTTGCGAAAGCTTGCGCCCATGATCTCAGTAGGAATGTCGAAGTACTTGTAGTAATTGTAAATTTTGGCAACAGAGCGGACACCCGGGTCATTGAGACCACTGCTTGTAGACTCATCCCATGCGCTGCCTTGTTGTTTTTTGTGCCAATCGTAAATACGACCCACAAAAGGTGAAATCAGCTGAACACGCGCATCGGCACAGGCCACGGCCTGAGAAAGTGAGAAAAGCAAGGTTAAGTTGCAGCGGATTCCTTCTGACTCGAGCACGCGTGCAGCTTGGATGCCCTCCCAGGTCGCAGCAATTTTGATCAAGACGCGGTCGCGCCCGATACCTTCAATCGCATAAAGCGCCATGATCTGACGTGCCCGATCGATGGTGGCACGTGTATCAAAAGACAGTCGGGCGTCCACTTCAGTCGAAACACGTCCTGGTACAATGCTAAGTATTTCTTTTCCAAACGCAACCAATAACCGATCAACTAAGTCCTCGGTTGTTGCATTAGGGTGGGCATTGACACAGCGTGCCAGCATCGGGCGGTAGGCATCCTGCTGGACGGCCTTTAAAATCAGTGACGGGTTGGTCGTTGCATCGGTCGGCTGATAGCGCTTCATGCTCTCAAAGTCGCCCGTGTCTGCTACAACAGTGGTGTGTATGCGTAAAGATTCGAGAAGGCTGGCCATCGGGTTATACTTCCAAGGTTTGCTTATAAGATTTGTTGCCGGGGTTAATTGTGCTGCCAAATATATTTACTGAAATAGAGCTTAAGAACCCAGGGTCTGATGTTGAATCAACTGCTACTAAAACAATTGCCATTCTAGCGTTGGCTGATGGTACCGTGTTTCGAGGAATTTCAATAGGTGCCCAAGGGCATACGGTCGCCGAGGTGGTCTTCAATACCGCCATGACAGGTTATCAAGAAATTTTGACTGACCCGAGCTATAGCGGCCAGATTGTGACGCTAACCTATCCTCACATTGGTAACACCGGCGTCAACCTCGAAGACGTCGAGTCCACCAAAATCCATGCCGCCGGTCTGATTGTCCGCAACTGCCCAGCACGCGTATCCAATTTTCGCTCGACTCAGTCCTTGCCCGATTACCTCAAATCACAGGGCATTGTCGCGATCGCCGAGATCGACACCCGCAAGCTGACACGCATCCTTCGAGAGGGTGGTGCACAAGGGGGTTGTATTTTTGTTGGCGATGATGCGGACCAAGCACTCAAGCTTGCAAAGGCGTTTCCAGGTATGTCTGGCCAGGATTTGGCCAAGCTTGTCTCGGCTACCCAAAACGCCACATGGACCGAGTCCACCTGGCAGTTAGGCGAAGGTTTTGGTAAAAATGACAGTCAGACACCCCACGTGGTTGCCTATGATTTTGGCGTCAAATCCAACATTTTGCGCTTGCTCGCCGAACGCGGCTGCCGCATCACTGTGGTGCCTGCCCAGACAACTGCCGAGCAGGTTTTAGCACTCAATCCAGATGGGGTATTTCTCTCCAACGGCCCAGGCGATCCAGATCCTTGCGATTACGCAATTGCCGCTACCAAGGTTTTTCTCGAGCGCAAGCTCCCCACGTTTGGCATTTGCCTCGGACATCAGATCATGGGCCTGGCACTGGGTGCTAAGACTGTCAAGATGAAAACAGGCCACCATGGCTCTAATCATCCTGTTCAGGATCTGGCGACTGGACGCGTGTTCATCACCGCACAAAACCATGGGTTCGCAGTTGACGCCAACACGCTCCCCGCCAATGCGCGTGTGACACATATCTCATTGTTTGACGGCACTTTGCAGGGCTTTGAGCTCACGGACCGCCCAGCATTCTGTTTTCAAGGGCACCCCGAAGCCAGCCCTGGACCACACGATATCGTGGTCTTGTTCGATCAATTCATGAGCCTGATGGCCGGTAAAAAATAAAGAGTCACCATGCCTAAGCGTACAGATCTAAAAAGTATTCTCATTATTGGCGCAGGCCCGATCATCATCGGTCAAGCCTGCGAATTCGATTACTCCGGTGCCCAGGCTTGCAAAGCCCTGAAAGCCGAGGGTTACCGCACTATTTTGGTTAACAGCAACCCTGCAACCATCATGACGGATCCAGAGACTGCCGATGTCACCTACATCGAGCCCATTACTTGGCAAGTCGTAGAAAAGATCATCGAAAAAGAGCGTCCCGATGCAGTCTTACCCACCATGGGTGGGCAAACAGCGCTCAATTGCGCACTCGATCTCGACAAGCACGGTGTGCTTAAAAAATACAACGTGGAGTTAATCGGAGCTAACGCGCACGCGATTGAAAAAGCCGAAGATCGTCAAAAATTCAAGGTCGCGATGTCTGCGATCGGACTCGAGTCCGCACGATCAGGTGTCGCCCATACCCTCGAAGAAGCGTGGGAAGTTCAAAAGCGCATTGCGCTTGAAGTTGGGACCTCCGGTTTTCCAGCTGTAATTCGCCCAAGCTTTACGTTGGGCGGCAGCGGTGGCGGTATTGCTTACAACGCCGAAGAGTTCGAAACCATTTGTCGTCGCGGTCTTGAGGCCTCGCCCACCAGCGAGTTGCTCATCGAAGAATCACTGCTTGGCTGGAAAGAATTTGAAATGGAAGTCGTGCGCGACTGCGCCGACAATTGCATTATTGTTTGCTCGATCGAAAACCTCGATCCGATGGGTGTGCACACTGGCGACTCCATCACGGTTGCGCCAGCACAGACCTTGACCGACAAAGAATATCAAATCATGCGTAACGCCTCGATCGCGGTCTTGCGCGAGATTGGTGTGGATACCGGCGGCTCTAATGTTCAGTTCGCCGTCAATCCCGACAATGGTCGCATGATCGTCATCGAAATGAATCCACGCGTGTCACGTTCCTCGGCGCTTGCCTCCAAAGCAACGGGGTTCCCCATTGCCAAAGTTGCAGCTCGCCTAGCCGTTGGTTACACCCTCGATGAGTTAAAAAACGAAATCACCGGTGGTGCGACGCCTGCCTCCTTTGAGCCGACGATTGACTACGTCGTCACCAAGGTGCCACGTTTCGCCTTCGAAAAATTCCCGACCGCTGATGCACGCCTGACCACACAGATGAAGTCGGTGGGCGAGGTGATGGCGATTGGACGTACGTTCCAAGAGTCTTTCCAGAAAGCACTGCGCGGTCTCGAAGTCGGTGTCGACGGCCTCAATCAAAAAACAACTGATCGCGAAAAGATCCAAATCGAACTCGGCGAGCCTGGCCCCGAGCGGATCTGGTACGTGGGCGATGCGTTCGCGCAGGGCTTTAGTCTTGACGAAGTGCACCAACTCACCAAGATTGATCCGTGGTTTCTTGCGCAGATCAAGGAAATCGTCGATATCGAACTCGCGCTCGAACAGCGCACGTTGGCAGACCTTGACGTTGAAACGCTCTTGCAGCTCAAGCGTCGCGGTTTCTCAGATCGTCGCTTGGCATTCTTGCTCGACACAGTCGAAGCCGAAGTACGTAAGTTGCGTCACCAGTACAACGTACGTCCTGTATATAAACGTGTCGATACGTGCGCGGCCGAGTTTGCGACCGATACAGCTTATCTCTATTCAACATACGAACAAGAGTGCGAGGCCGCGCCCACCGACCGTAAAAAAATCATGGTGCTCGGTGGTGGACCTAACCGTATCGGTCAGGGTATCGAGTTTGATTATTGCTGCGTGCATGCGGCGTTGGCGTTGCGCGAGGATGGTTACGAAACCATCATGGTCAACTGCAACCCAGAGACTGTTTCAACCGATTACGATACTTCGGATCGTTTGTACTTTGAACCACTGACTCTTGAGGACGTGCTTGAAATCGTCCACAAGGAAAAGCCGGTGGGCATCATTGTCCAATACGGTGGCCAGACTCCCTTGAAACTCGCCCGTGCACTCGAGGCTAACGGCGCACCGATCATCGGTACCAGCCCTGAGTCGATCGACGTTGCAGAGGATCGCGAGCGTTTCCAGAAACTCCTCAACAAACTCAACTTGCGTCAGCCGCCTAACCGTACTGCGCGAACTGAGAGTGAAGCACTGAATCACGCCCAGGAGATCGGCTATCCCTTGGTCGTGCGTCCAAGCTACGTGCTCGGCGGTCGTGCCATGGAAATCGTGCATGAGCAAATCGATCTCGAACGCTACATGCGTGAGGCGGTCAAAGTCAGTAACGATTCTCCAGTATTGCTGGATCGCTTTTTAAATAACGCAATTGAAATCGACGTTGATTGCTTGTGCGACGGTCAAGAGGTCTTTATCGGTGGTGTGATGGAACACATCGAGCAGGCGGGTGTGCACTCTGGTGACTCTGCATGCTGCTTACCGCCTTATTCTTTATCTCCAGAGATGACCGAAGAAATCAAGCGTCAGACTGCTTTGATGGCGCGCGCGCTGAACGTGAAGGGTTTGATGAACGTTCAGTTTGCCGTTCAAAATGGCGATGTGTACGTGCTTGAGGTCAATCCTCGCGCTTCACGCACCGTGCCGTTTGTTTCAAAGGCAACGGGCTTGCAGCTCGCAAAGATCGCTGCACGCGCGATGGCGGGCCAAACCTTAGCCTCACAAGGCATCACAAAAGAAGTCGTGCCGCATTACTTCTCAGTCAAAGAAGCTGTCTTTCCTTTCGTGAAATTCCCAGGTGTGGATACGATTCTCGGTCCAGAGATGAAATCGACCGGCGAAGTGATGGGCGTAGGCGAGACCTTCGGTGAAGCCTTCGTCAAATCACAAATGGCTGCGAGTATCAATTTGCCTGAGTCGGGGACAGTTTTTATCAGCGTAAAAAATGCCGATAAGCCCAAGGCCGTTCAGGTCGCGCGCGGTATGCATGCGTTGGGCTTTAAGGTTGTCGCGACCCGCGGCACGGCTGCAGCAATCCAAGAAGCAGGAATTCCTGTGACCTTGGTCAACAAGGTGGCCGAAGGTCGCCCGCATATTGTCGACATGCTCAAAAACGGCGAAGTTTCACTCGTCATTAACACCGTCGAGGAGCGCCGTAACGCGATTACTGACTCACGCGCGATTCGGACTCAAGCCTTAGCCGCACGCGTGACTTACTACACGACCATCGCCGGTGCATTGGCGGCGGTCGAGGGTATGCAGTATCTGCGTGAAGGTCTCGGTATTAAGGTGTACTCATTACAAGACTTGCACCGCTCACTCGCTTCTTAATTTCTTTTTAAGGCAGACTGGCAGATGACGCTTCCCTACGCCGGATTACGTGTTTTAGACATCAGCCAGGGCATCGCAGGGCCATACTGCGCACATATTCTGTGGCAGCAAGGCGCCGAGGTGATCAAGGTCGAACCGCCTGCGGGAGACTGGATTCGTTTTGTTGGCGTGACAAAGGGCGAACATAGCGCCTATGGTATTCAACACAGTGCGGGCAAAAAAGCCTTGGCCTTGGATGCACGCACCCCAGAAGGCAAGAGAATTTTGTTCGATATGGCGATGCGCGCCGATGTGATCGTGCAAAACTTCCGTCCTGGTGTCGCGCAGCGCCTTGGTGTGGGCTATCAGGAGCTTGCTCTCATCAAGCCGGATCTTGTGTACGTCTCGATCAGTGGGTACGGCCCAGATGGCCCTTACGCCGATGCACCTGCGACGGATTCCGTGATGCAATCCGATAGCGGGTTGATGTTTTCCAATCAGGATGAACACGGCACACCTCGTCGTATCGGGTTGCTAGCTGCGGACGTCATGACCGGTCTATATGCCGCACAAGGGGCCGCGACGGCGCTGTATCAACGTTTGGCTCATCAGCAAGGTACTCATGTCGAAGTCAGCCTCTTCGAGGCTTGCGCTTCGTTTCAGGGGATGTGCTTTATCGAAGAAGCAATGGCTGGCAAACGTCCATT
Organism: uncultured Burkholderiaceae bacterium; assembly: GCA_963926265.1. Lineage (GTDB taxonomy): Bacteria > Pseudomonadota > Gammaproteobacteria > Burkholderiales > Burkholderiaceae_B > Zwartia. Next base: position 24,802 of record CAWUWN010000026.1, on the reverse strand, counting down.
TGGCTCGGTCAGCGCGCCGAACGGCGTATTTGACACCTTAGATGGCAAAATTTCTGTTGTGACCGTTCATACGGAGCACTTCCACAATATTTGCGATGCGATGGGTCGTGAGGAGTGGAAGACTGATCCGCGTTTTCTTGATAATCAAATCCGTTTTGACAATAGAGCAGCTTTGCACGAGGCCATGAATCAACAGTTGCGTCATCATTCAGCCGAGCATTGGACAGCATTGTTTAAAAAACACGATGTATTGCATGCTGTGGTGCGTGATTATCAGGGTGTGCTCAATCATCCCCAAGCGCTACACCTTCAACTGACTCAGCAACTGGAGCAACAAGGTGTAGGAGTCCTTCCATACATTGGCTTGCCCATTCATCCTCACAGACGACCTGTGGACAGCTCACCACGGATTGGTGAGCACTCAGTCGAGATTCTGCAGCAGATGGGTTTGACCACCGAGTCGATCGAGCAACTCATCGCCTCTGGTGTCGTTAAACAGGCTGGCCGTTAAGCGGTGGCCGTCTTCATTACGGGGGCTAGTAGCGGTCTGGGCGCCGCCTTGGCGCGTCACTACGCCGCTCAAGGTCATGTGCTGGGCTTGCTTGCCCGTCGTGGCGATCGCCTAAAAGAGCTCGTTGCAAGCTTGCCCGGCACACATTATCTTTACGTGGTGGATGTTTGCGAACGTGAGGCTTTACATGCCGCTGCAGCGGATTTCATACAAAAGGTCGGACGCGTCGAAATCGTGATCGCTTCTGCCGGCATTAGTGCCGGAACCTTGACTGAACAAAAAGATGATTTTGAAGTTTTCAACGCGATTTTTGAAACCAACGTTTTAGCAACCGTTGCAAGCTTTGAGCCTTTTGTGCCCCACATGCAACAGGCCAGATCAGGCACGCTTGTTGGTATAGCTTCGGTTGCGGGGGTGCGCGGTCTGCCAGGCGCAGGGGCTTACAGTGCATCTAAAGCCGCAATCACTAACTATTGCGAAAGTTTGAGGCTAGAGCTCAAGCCTTTTGATGTGGGCGTGGTAACTATCGCCCCGGGTTATATCAAAACAGAGATGACTGCAAAAAATCCTTACAACATGCCATTTCTGCTCGATGCGGACGTGTTTGCCACGCGCGCTGCCCGTGCGATTGCGCGCGAGGATTCATACATCGTGATTCCCTGGCAGATGGGTATTGTTGGAAAAATCATGCGTGCACTCCCGAACTGGCTCTATGACAAGCTGGCGGTCAACGCACCTCGCAAACCAAGACGGGACTAACAATACGCAGTCCCTTGATTACAGACTAACAGCGCCTAAGGCGTGACGTCGCTTTGCGAAGCGCCACCTAAATGCGATACATCACCCCAGCTTAAGATTTCCCAATGGTCAGGAGAGATACTCAGGCGATTCAGGCTGGCGTTCAGAAGGGGTGCTTCGCGTGTGGCATGAAGTCCAACTTGACTCGCATGTCGCCAGATAATGTCCATAGCGCCACCATGGCTGACCACCATCACGCGTTCTCCAGGATGTTTTTCAGCCAGAATATTGAGTGCACCAATGACCCGATGATGAAAGGCGCCCAAGGACTCTCCTTTTGGTAGTTCAGCCTCGGGATCACGGCTACGCCAGACCTTAGTAGCCTCTGGTTCATGCTGATCCATTTCATGAAAAATCAAGCCCTGAAGCACACCGAAGTGACGTTCGCGAATACCTGGCTCAACCGAGAGGGGCAGCCCAAGCTTCTCCGCGACGATGCTGGCGGTATGATGCGCGCGCTTGAGGTCGCTGCTGTAGATCGCATCAAGATGCGTACCATCATCGTCCAGGCGTTTCATATGACGCGCCAATGCTTGTGCTTGTTCGATACCGGTTTCATTCAGTCCGATGTCTTCCCATCCCTGCACACGTCGTTCAACGTTCCAGGGTGTTTCGCCGTGCCGAACGAGCCAGATTTCAGTCATGTTATGCATTCATTTTCAAAATAGAGTGAACAGTGTACTGCGCGTGATTATTGCTCCGCGAAAGCACGCTCAATTACAAAGTCCCCAGGACGTGTTGTATTGCCCTCGTTAAAGCCGCGAGCTTCGAGCATGACTTTGAGGTCGCGTAGCATGCCTGGACTGCCACAAATCATGATTCTGTCTTCTTCGCGGTTTAAGGCGGGGACACCCAGGTCCGCAAAGAGCTGACCGTTCTCAATGAGCGTTGTGATACGCCCAGTGTGAGTGTAAGCCTCGCGCGTGACGGTGGGGTAGTAGCGCAACTGATTGCTGACCATCTCACCTAAAAACTCGTGTTGGGGCAATGTTTGAGTCAGATATTGCTGATAAGCCAACTCGGCGACTTCACGCACGCCATGCACCAAGATCACTTCTTGGAATTTTTCGTAGGTCTCAGGATCTCGAATCACACTCAAAAAAGGCGCCAAGCCTGTGCCGGTGGCAAACATATATAGTCGCTTAGCTGGCAACAAATAATCGATCAGTAGCGTGCCGGTGGGTTTGCGCCCCACAACGATGGAATCGCCCACTTGAATATGTTGCAAACGGGAGGTCAGCGGTCCGTTTTCGACTTTGATGCTCAGAAACTCGAGATGCTCTTCATAGTTGGCGCTCGCAATGCTGTAAGCACGCAAGAGAGGCTTGTCGTTCACTCGTAAACCGATCATCGTGAAATGACCGTTACTAAATCTAAGAGAAGCATCCCGTGTCGTCGTAAAGCTAAAGAGACGGTCTGTCCAGTGATGGACAGTTAGGACTTTTTCTTCATTAAAGGCACTCATGCGGATTTTCTTTATGACTAACAAAAAAAAACTATAACAAATATGACGGTGATCCTGAGCCAAGTTGATCGATATCTCTGTTTTAGTCGCACTTAACGTTCAATTTGGTTAAAGTGTTTTGTCAGTAAGGCTATAGTGGATGTTAGCTGTCATGTGTCGTCGCGATTTTCAAATGTTGTAGGAGTAGTTGTCATGAGTGTTCAGGCCCCTTCAAAATGGATCCGTTTGGTATTGCAAACTACCGCAGTGTTGGCATTTGCCCCTGCCGCGCTCGCGCAAGGTACGATTAAAATTGGTGAGATCAATAGCTATAAAGCGCAGCCCGCTTTCCTAGAACCTTATAAAAAGGGCATGGAATTAGCCGTTGAGCAGATCAACGCAGCGGGTGGACTCAACGGTAAAAAAGTCCAGCTCATCACGCGTGATGACAATGCCAATCCCGGCGATGCTGTGCGGGTAGCCGAAGAGCTTATTTCGCGAGACAAGGTTGATGTATTAACCGGTTCATTTTTGTCTCATATCGGTTTGGCACTGACGGATTTCGCTAAACAGAAAAAGGTATTTTTTCTGGCAAGCGAGCCCTTGACCGACAAAATCGTTTGGCAAAACGGCAACCGCTACACCTATCGCTTGCGCACCTCCACGTATATGCAGGTTGCGATGTTAGTGCCCGAGGCGGCGGCGATGAAAAAGAAACGCTGGGCGATTGTTTATCCTAATTACGAGTATGGCCAGTCTGCTGCGGCAACCTTTAAAACACTCCTCAAAGCTGCACAACCTGACGTGCAGTTTGTGGCAGAGCAAGCCCCGCCCTTGGGTAAACTGGACGCGGGTAGCGTTGTGCAAGCTTTGTCGGATGCAAAACCCGATGCAATTTTCAACGTACTGTTTGGTGCAGACTTGGCTAAGTTCGTGCGAGAGGGCAATACCCGTGGCTTATTTAAGGGGCGCGAGGTTGTGAGCTTGTTAACGGGTGAGCCTGAGTATCTAGACCCTCTCAAGGATGAGACGCCAGAGGGGTGGTTGGTGACCGGCTATCCTTGGTATGGCATTCAGACGCCCGAACATGAGGCTTTCCTCAAGGCCTATCAAGCGCGCTTTAAAGACTATCCAAGACTCGGTTCAGTCATCGGATACAGCACAATCATGTCTCTCGCCCAAGGTATTAAAAAAGCGAAAAGTACCGAGACTGAAGCGTTGATCACTGCCTTTAGCGGTTTGCAATTAATGACACCTTTTGGACCGATTACCTATCGTCCTGAAGATCACCAGTCGACGATGGGTGCCTTTGTCGGCCGTACTAAAAACCAGGGGGGGAAAGGTGTGATGGTGGATTTCCGCTTCATGGATGGCACGAAATTTTTACCTTCGGCTGCCGAGGTTAAAAAGCTTCGACCGGCGAACTGAGTCCGCTGACTGCATCATATGGATCTAGCAAGTTTCATTGTTCAGCTTTTAAACGGCCTGGCCGGTGCCTCTTCTTTGTTTTTGGTGGCGGCCGGGCTGTCATTGATTTTCGGTGTGACACGCATCGTGAATTTTGCCCACGGCTCTTTTTTCATGGTGGGTATTTATCTCGCTTATAGCCTAGTGACAAAGTTTTCGGCCACGATTGGATTTTGGCCTGCGATGATTGCGGCGGCGCTTTGCGTCGGCGTGCTCGGTGCCGTGGTTGAAATGACACTGATGCGACGTATTTATCGTGCGCCAGAGTTGTTTCAGTTATTAGCAACCTTCGCGCTCGTCCTCGTCATTAAAGATGCCGTTCTTTGGTTTTGGGGGCCAGAAGAGTTGCTCGGGCCACGTGCACCGGGATTGAAATCGGCGGTGCAGATTTTAGGGCGAAGCTTCCCGTCTTACGACTTGCTACTGATTGTGCTGGGTCCAGTGGTGCTAGGTTTGTTATGGCTGTTGTTGACCCGCACGCGTTGGGGTACCTATGTGCGTGCGGCGACCCAAGATCGAGAAATGGTCTCCGCGCTTGGCGTCAATCAAGCCTGGTTATTTACGAGCGTGTTTGCACTGGGTGCTTTTCTTGCAGGCTTAGGAGGTGCACTACAGTTGCCCCGTGAACCCGCTAGCTTAGAAATGGATCTCAACATCATTGGCGCTGCCTTTGTGGTGGTCGTGGTCGGCGGGATGGGATCTATTACGGGAGCTTTTGTCGCCGCGTTGTTGATTGCAGAAATTAAAGCTATTTGTATTTGGTTGGGAGTTGTGACAGTTTTTGGTGTGGAAATCTCTTTTTCCAAATTAACGCTCGTGGTTGAGTTCTTAGTGATGGCGACGGTGCTCATGTTGAGACCTTGGGGGCTATTGGGTCGTCCGCAGCCGCCTGCGCGGCATACGACGCACGCTGAGGCCCCTATGCGCGCAGGTGGTGTCTGGAGTGTGCGCTTTTGGCTTGTGTTGATTGCCTTGCTCGTCGCTTTGCCCTGGCTCACACAAACCTCACCCTACGTGATCATTCTGAGTATTGATTTGCTTGTGGCTGCGTTATTTGCGGCGAGCTTGCATTTCATCATGGGCCCGGCTGGCATGCACTCTTTTGGGCATGCAGCCTATTTTGGTTTGGGTGCTTATGGGGCGGCATTGCTTTTAAAGTATGCCGGTGTACCGATGGAGGGAGCCTTGCTGCTTGCCCCCCTTGTGGCGGTGCTGGGTGCGAGTGTGTTTGGTTGGTTTAGTGTCCGCTTGTCGGGCGTATATCTCGCCATGCTTACGCTTGCCTTTGCGCAGATTACCTGGGCTATCGTATTTCAGTGGGATGGTTTCACTGGCGGCAGCAACGGCCTGACCGGCGTGTGGCCTGCGCAGTGGTTAACAGATAAACAACATTATTACTGGCTGACATTAGCGTTGGTTGTGATTGCTGTGTGGCTGCTGCGTCGAATCCTACATGCCCCGTTTGGTTATGCCATACGGGCAAGCAGGGACTCGGCTTTACGGGCGGATGCGATTGGGATCAACGTCAAACGTATGCAATGGTGTGCATTCGTGATCGCTGGGGGTTTTGCAGGTCTCGCGGGTGCGCTGTATGCGTTCTCCAAGGGTAGTATTTCGCCTGAGGTCTTACACGTCAGCAAGTCAGTCGATGGTCTGGTCATGGTCCTCTTGGGCGGAATTCAAACACTCGCAGGACCCCTTGTCGGTGCATTTTCATTTACCTGGCTGCATGATACGGTGGCACGCAATGCAGAATACTGGCGCGCCATGTTGGGCGCAATCATCTTGCTGCTAGTGTTGCTGTTTCCAGAAGGTATTGCAGGTGCAGCCCGTCGCCTCTTTACTCCACAAGGTGCGCGATGAGTTTGCTGCATGTCAACGATCTAGGAAAGTCTTTCGGTGGATTAACCGCTGTCGATAACGTGAGCTTTGGGTTACGCTCTGGAGAGTTGTTGGCATTGATCGGACCGAATGGTGCAGGTAAGACGACAACGTTCAATATGATCAATGGACAGTTGCGTGCCGACCGAGGCTCTGTGCGTTTGTCCGGTCATGAGTTGCTTGGCTTACAACCTCGCGATATTTGGCGACTAGGTGTTGGCCGTAGCTTTCAAATCGCAGAAACCTTTTCTTCACTCACCGCAATTGAAAACGTCCAAATGGCGCTGCTGTCCCATCACCGTCGATTGTTTTCTTTTTTGAAGCCTGCGCGAGATTACGATCAGGTGCGTGCTCAAGAGCTGCTTGAGCAAGTCGGCATGGCTGATCAGGCTGCACGTGCATGTAGTGAACTGGCTTATGGTGATGTCAAGCGTGTCGAGCTTGCAATGGCGCTTGCGAACGAGCCAAAATTATTGTTGATGGATGAGCCGACGGCAGGGATGGCGCCTCAAGAACGGCATGCTTTGATGGCGCTCATTAAGCGCCTAGTGATTGAAAAAAATATAGCGGTGCTCTTTACTGAGCACAGTATGGATGTTGTGTTTGCTTTCGCAGATCGTGTGATCGTGTTGGCGCGTGGACAACTCATTGCGCAAGGCTCACCTGCTCAGGTCCGAATGAACTCACTCGTTCAAGAGGTTTACTTCGGCACAGGAACGACCTTTTATGGGGGGGTCGAGAGCTCACATGAATAATTCGTCTGCTAAAGAGTCTGTGCTGCTAGCGACAGAGGATTTGTGCGCTTGGTATGGTTCCGCACAGATATTATTTAATGTAAATATTGCAGTCAGACGCGGTGAAGTTGTGGCCTTAATGGGTCGTAACGGTGCTGGCAAGTCGACCATGATCAAGACTCTGATGGGTCTGCTCGAGCAGCGTGCAGGCCGAGTGACTTGGATGGGACGTGATATATCCACACTCCCTACCTATCGTATTGCTGCGCTTGGTCTTGGTTTTGTGCCGGAGGATCGGCGCATTTTTACAGACCTGACCGTACTTGAAAATCTTGTTGTGGGACGCCAACCCGCTCGCCGTTGGCCTGATGGAACTATGGCTCCCGAATGGACTGTTGAGCACTTGTTCGAGTTGTTCCCAAATTTAGGCGAAATGCCTCAGCGGCTAGGTGGAAAAATGAGTGGCGGGGAGCAGCAAATGCTGTCCGTTGCCCGGACGCTAATGGGCAATCCTTTTTTATTATTGTTGGATGAACCCTCGGAGGGGGTGGCGCCGATTATTGTCGAGCAAATGGTGCAGATGATCTTGGCGCTTAAACGTCAGGGCGTCAGTATTTTGTTGTCTGAACAAAATCTGCATTTCGCGCGTTTGGTGTGTGATCGCGTCTATCTGCTCGAAAAAGGACAGATCCGCTTTACGGGCACGATGACCGAGCTCGATCAATTGGAGCAGGTTAAACAGGACTATTTGACTATGTAAGCGTGTCTGGATGCAAACAGATTGAAAGCTTCTTGTCAGGTCGCTTGCTTTTGCTGCAAACTTTCCCCACAATAGAGACTTGATCACCACCCCGGCTTCGCATCGATCCGGGGTTTTGCTTTTTTGGAAAAAATATTATGGCCACTATTCCCCTAACCGTGCGCGGGGCCGAGCGCTTGCAAGCCGAATTGCATCGCCTCAAGCACGTTGAACGTCCTGCAGTGATCAATGCGATTGCTGAGGCTCGTGCGCAAGGCGACTTATCTGAAAACGCTGAGTACGATGCTGCGCGTGAGCGTCAAGGTTTTATCGAAGGTCGCATCAGCGAGCTCGATGGCACCTTGTCTAATGCGCAGTTGATCGATCCAAGCGCGATCGATGCAGATGGTCGTGCTGTGTTTGGTTCGACAGTCGGGATCGAAGACCTCGAATCAGGAGAAAAGGTGACCTATCAGATCGTAGGTGATGTAGAAGCCGATATTCGCGCCAACCTCATTTCCGTTTCTAGTCCGGTTGCGCGTGCGCTGATTGGCAAGTACGAGGGTGATGTCGTTCAGGTGCAGGCGCCCTCGGGAATTCGCGAGTTTGAGATTGTCAGTATCCAATATCTTTAATCTGACTGGTGTGACACGGGGCGGTGGCTCAATCGCATGATTGAGCCACTTTACAAGAAAGTCTTGATCGACTTAACGCTTAGGAGCAGGGCGTTTGCGGCTAGTGAGGCCTGCCGCACCTCGACGAGCACCCGCTCTCAAGGACATAGCGCTGCGACGTGGAATCCCATGTGGGGTATCCTTGGAGCCTGCGGCGCGATTGCTTGGACGCGCCGGACGGTCACCAGAAAATATGCGAGGGCGATCCAAATCTTCTTCGCCATCACGCTCAGCGCGCGTACGACGAGAGGGCTTTTCAACCTTTTTCCCTTCTGCTGCGAGCTTTTTCGGCGTATGTGGTTCGGAGGGTTTGCGTTTTGCGGGCGAAGTTGGAGCAGGAGTAGTCTTGAGGTAAGTGCCTTTCGCGCCGTAACGGTACAAAATCAGCATCTTGCCCAAATGATGAACGGCGGCGCAGGAAAGCGTTTCGCAGATCGACTTGAGCATTTCCTCGCGCGCTTCTCGATCTGTAGTCCCGGCACGGACTTTAATAAGCTCGTGGGCCGACAGGTTTAGGTCGATTTCTTTGAGTACTGCCTCAGTCAGGCCGTTGTCTCCGATGAGGACGACAGGGCGCAGTGGATGGGCAGCAGCACGAAGGGCGCTGCGTTCGCGTGGGGTAAGTTCCATAATAGTCATAAGGTAGATTGTACGGGAATGGCAAAGAACAAATTTTCAAAAGAATGGGTGATGCAACACATCAACGATCCATTCGTCAAATTAGCGACGCAAAAGGGCTATCGTGCCCGTGCGGCATTCAAGTTAACCGAAATTCTAGATGCCGAGAAGCTGATGCGTCGCGGGGATGTGATTGTTGACCTAGGATCCGCGCCTGGCAGCTGGTCCCAAGTCGCGCGCGAAAGATTAGTCGGCAAGGCTGGCGTGCTCGATGGACGGATCATCGCTCTGGATTTATTACCTATGGAAGCTATTGCTGGCGTGGAGTTTATCCAGGGTGATTTCAGTGAAGATGAGGTGCTGGACACTCTAAACAAGATGCTAGAAGGAACTAAGGTAGATTTGGTGATGTCGGATATGGCGCCAAATTTATCAGGGGTCGGCATGGCAGATGCTGCGCGTATTCAAATTGTGATCGATTTGGCTCTTGAATTTGCGCTAATGCACCTCAAACCTGAGGGAGCACTTATCGTTAAAGCCTTTCACGGTAGTGGTTTTTCTCAGGTGGTGGAGAGTTTCAAGCGCCATTTCAAGAGAGTGGTGGAACGTAAACCCAAGGCCTCGCGCGATCGATCTTCTGAAACTTTTTTGATTGCCAAGGGTCTGAAAAAATAGTGTGTTTAATGGTCTCGCAAGCTTAAGGTGTGCTGGCGCTGAGTTTATTTATGCCGCTTTTGATTTTGCTCAACTTTTGATCCCTCTTATCTGTAGGGAATGTAGTCAGAGTCTGCTCAGATCGGGGTAGAATTAAGTATTGATAAGTTGTGCAATTCCCTGTAAGACATCAGGGTTAACGCTTGTGCGAATCACAAGCAGGAGATCGTCCTTGAATAACTCGTTTTCTAAAGTAGCTGTTTGGATGGTGATCGCGCTCGTTCTGTTTACAGTCTTTAAACAGTTCGATAGCCGCGCGCCTGCTCAAGACTCGGTCAGTTACACCCAGTTTATGGATGATGCCAAGGCCGGCAAAATCCGTAAGGTAGACGTGCAGAGCGATGTGCTCTATGTCACGCCAGATGCGGGCCGTCCCTATACGTTGACTTCGCCCGGTGATCTCTGGATGGTGTCGGACTTGATGAAAGCGGGTGTTCAGGTCTCAGGAAAAGCACGCGAAGAGCCTTCATTCCTGATGAGCATTTTCGTTTCCTGGTTCCCGATGTTGTTGCTGATTGGCGTATGGGTATTTTTCATGCGCCAGATGCAAGGTGGCGGCAAGGGGGGGGCTTTTAGTTTTGGTAAGTCTCGTGCCAAGATGCTCGATGAGAGCACCAATATCGTGACGTTTGCAGACGTGGCTGGTTGCGATGAGGCCAAAGAAGACGTACAGGAGCTGGTCGACTTTTTGCGCGACCCCACCAAGTTTCAAAAGCTGGGGGGTCATATTCCGCGTGGTGTGTTGATGGTGGGCTCGCCAGGTACGGGTAAAACTCTGCTTGCCAAAGCGATTGCTGGTGAGGCCAAAGTCCCATTTTTTAGCATCTCCGGTTCTGATTTCGTCGAGATGTTTGTAGGTGTGGGAGCTTCCCGCGTACGCGACATGTTCGAAAACGCAAAAAAGCATTCGCCTTGCATCATCTTTATCGATGAGATCGATGCGGTCGGTCGTCAACGTGGCGCAGGCCTTGGCGGTGGAAACGACGAGCGCGAACAGACCTTGAACCAGCTCTTAGTTGAGATGGATGGTTTTGAAACAGGCGTAGGGGTGATCGTGATTGCTGCGACCAACCGCCCCGATGTGTTGGACCCCGCTTTGCTGCGTCCTGGTCGTTTCGATCGTCAGGTGGTAGTTCCTCTGCCAGATATCCGTGGTCGCGAACAAATTTTGCACGTTCACATGCGTAAGGTTCCTTTGGCGCAAAACGTTAATGCACACGTGTTGGCCCGTGGATGCCCCGGTTTTTCCGGCGCTGACTTGGCAAACTTGGTCAACGAAGCCGCATTGTTTGCAGCACGTCGTAATGGCCGCACTGTCGACATGTCCGATTTTGAAAAGGCCAAAGACAAAATTATTATGGGTGCAGAGCGACGTTCGCTCGTGATGCCCGAAGAAGAGCGTCGCAACACGGCCTATCATGAGTCTGGTCATGCGGTGGTTGCACGGATGCTCCCCAAAACAGATCCTGTCCACAAGGTCACTATCATTCCTCGCGGGCGAGCCTTGGGTGTGACGATGCAATTGCCCGAAGGCGATCGCTACAGCATGGATAAAGAACGCTTGCTCTGCACGATTGCCGTGTTGTTTGGTGGTCGTATCGCCGAAGAGCTTTTCATGAATCAGATGACTACAGGCGCATCCAATGACTTTGAGCGTGCAACAGCGATTGCGCGTGATATGGTGACGCGTTATGGCATGTCGACTGAGCTGGGTCCAATGGTCTACGCTGAAAACGAAGGCGAAGTGTTCCTCGGCCGCAGTGTGACCAAGACCACGCATATGTCTGAAGACACAATGCAAAAGGTCGACAATCAGATTCGTAAAATCATTGATGAGCAGTACAACGTTGCACGGACGATTCTCGAAAACAACCGTGACAAGGTTGAAGTCATGACCAAATCCTTGCTTGAGTGGGAAACGATTGACGCTGATCAAATCAATGACATCATTGAAGGTCGTGATCCTCGTCCGCCTAAAGTGCCTGAAGCACCGATGGATTCCACGGGCACACCTCCTAGTGGAACCGCCCCGGGTACAACGACCGATCCGGCAGCAGTTGTCTAAGGTAGGCAGTGCTAAGCACAAGAGTTGAAAGATGGGTATGCGGGCGCTTTGAGTTTGACCTCAAGCGCCCGATTCTTATGGGCATTGTCAATGTCACGCCGGATTCATTTTCCGATGGTGGACTGCATGCTCGGACAGAGTCGGCAATTCGGCATGCACAGACACTCATTGAAGAGGGCGCGGACATCCTGGATATTGGTGGCGAGTCCACACGCCCGGGTGCCTTGCCTGTCTCAGTACAGGACGAACTCGGCCGCATCATGCCCGTGATCAAGGCCCTGTTGCACAGCGGTATCGCGATTTCAGTCGACACATGCAAGCCCGAAGTCATGCAAGCTGTCTTGGATCTCGGCGTAGATATTATTAATGATGTAACCGGCATGCGTGACGTTTCGGCTCAGCGGATCGTCGCACGACATGGCCATTGCGGCATCTGCTTGATGCATATGCAAGGCGAGCCCCGGAGCATGCAGGTTCATCCGCATTACAACGATGTCGTTCAAGACATCAAAGCCGAATTATTGCAACAGGCACAATTACTCGAGTCTCTAGGTATTCAATCCTCGAGAATCAGTCTTGATCCGGGCTTTGGTTTCGGTAAAACCGTCGAGCAAAACTATCAATTGCTCGCCAATTTGAAATCTATCGTGGATACGGGTTATCCTCTCGTATTGGGCGTGTCGCGCAAGTCAATGATCGGTGCGGTGACAGAGCAGCTAGTGCAGCACAGGCTGTCTGGTAGTATCGCAGCCGTCCTCGCTGGAGTGTTGCGCGGAGCCCGTGTATTGCGGGTGCATGATGTGAGAGAGACGCGAGATGCGTTGGCGGTTTGGCACGCAGTTCAGGATGCGGAAAATAAGAATGTCTAAAAGAAAATATTTTGGTACAGATGGCGTGCGCGGTCTCGCAGGTGGTCCTGTCATCAATGCTGAATTTGCTTTGCGTCTGGGCTATGCAGCCGGCAAGGTGCTGTCCCAAGCGCATGTCAGCTCGAGTGGACGCGCGGGTCGTCCGACCGTATTGATTGGTAAGGACACCCGTATCAGCGGCTATATGCTTGAGTCTGCGCTGGAGGCGGGTTTTGCCTCCGCAGGTGTCGAGGTTTTGTTGGCCGGCCCTCTGCCAACGCCTGCTGTTGCCTATCTGACACGGACATGGCGTTTAGTGGCGGGGATCGTGATCAGTGCCTCACACAATGCCTATCATGACAACGGCATCAAGTTTTTCTCTTCTAATGGGATGAAGCTTCCCGATGAAACTGAAGCTGCGATTGAGGCTGCAATTGATGAGCCCATGGTGTGTGTCCCTTCTGAAAAGCTCGGTCGTGCACGTCGAATTGACGATGCGCCGGGTCGCTATATTGAGTTTTGCAAGAGCACGTTTCCCTCGGACTTGGATTTAAAAGGTCTCAAGCTCGTGATTGATGCTGCCAATGGTGCGGCTTACCACATTGCACCTCACGTCTTTCGTGAATTGGGAGCCGAGGTTCACGCCATTGGCGTATCGCCCGATGGTTTTAACATCAATAAAAATGTTGGTGCGCTGCATCCAGAAGGCCTTGCAGCCGAGGTTCAGGCACGTGGCGCTGATCTTGGCATTGCGCTCGATGGCGATGCAGATCGCTTGCAAATGGTCGATGCGTCGGGACGTATTTTTAACGGCGATGAGTTGTTGTATGCAGTGGTGCGCGAGCGTTTAGCGCGGGGTCCAGTGGCGGGAGTCGTCGGTACCTTGATGACCAATTTTGGGCTCGAGAAGCAGTTCAAAATTCTTGGCATCCCTTTCGAACGTGCCCAGGTCGGTGACCGCTACGTGCTCGAGCAATTGCGCAATCGCGGTTGGCTCTATGGTGGCGAGAGCTCCGGTCATCTTCTGTGTCTAGATTCGCACACAACGGGTGACGGTATTGTTGCAGCCTTGCAGGTACTCGCTGCGCTTCAGCGCAGTGGAGAGTCTTTGTCTCAGTGGTTACAGGCTCTAAAAATGTATCCACAGACGATGGTCAATGTCCCTTGGGTGCCTGGCGAGAGTTGGGCTGAGCATACGGGTTTAGTTGCTGCCAAAGAACAGGTTGAAAGCATGCTTGGAGAGCGCGGCCGGGTCCTGATTCGTGCCTCTGGTACAGAGCCGAAATTGCGTTTGATGGTTGAGGCAGAGAACGACAACTTGGTCGAGCAGGGCATTGCCATTCTCACGGCTGTCAAACTGAGCTAAGCAGGTCTCAGACTAGGACGAGCTCAAAGTCAAAGCCGACTTTGCTCCACTCTGACTCTTCGCCATGTAAAGAAAAGTCTGTCAATGGGTGCGTAGCGAGCCATTTTTTGTCGACCTTGCAGAGGATCGAGTTCCCTTGGGTGCTGACAGAGAGCGGTAAATGCGTCACATCCTCTCGTCGGCGACATAGCAAAACGGCTAGGCGCAAACATAAAATCGCGAGCCATTGGTCACGGTTTTTGACAAGCGACTGACCTTTTGTAAGCTTGCCAGTATGTACAAGTGCCAATAAACCAAGATGCAACTGATCGACCCGAGAAAAACCAGGCATGTCGGCATTGTTCAAAATGTAGGCGCTGTGCTTGTGATAGCCGGCTTGAGCGATCGATATTCCGACTTCATGGAGATCAGCGGCCCAACTGAGAGTATGTTTGAGCTCGTCTTGTTCTCCACGGTCTGGAAATAAGCTTTCAAAAAGACTCAGTGCGGTGCGTTTAACTCGACTCGCCTGTCGGGTATCGACGTGATAGCGTTTTATAAAGGCGGTGACTGACTCGTCTCGTCGATCGTGAGACTCTTCGCGCCCAGCCATGTCGACCAGTACACCTAGACGCAATGCACCGTCGCCTGTTGTCATGGTGTCGACATGCATTTCATCAAAAAATGCGCTCATAATCGCTAGGCCACCGGTCAATACGTCCGTTCGGTCGACTTTGATGCCGGGCAATTCGCTTGGGATGACGCGACCTGCGCGAATCAGCTTGGCTTTGAGACGATCGAGACCGTCACGGGTGATGCCACCTGCTGTCAATTTTCCGTCGGTCAAGATGGCGAGGAGTGCTTTAGCCGTGCCCGAGGATCCATACGCCGTATCCCACCCCATTTTTCTATAGGGTTTGGTGATGACCTCAATTTCGCGTCGGGCTGCAAGCTCGGCCTGTTTCATTGCCTGTGCGTCAATGCGACCGCCAGGGAAAAACTTTTGGCTAAAGCTCACACAGCCCATATAGAGAGAGGAAGTGAGGATCGGTTCATCGCCTTTGCCGATAATCACTTCGGTCGAACCCCCACCAATATCAATGACCAGTCTTTTTTCAGGGGAGATCGGGAGCGTGTGGCTAACGCCGGTATAAATCAGACGCGCTTCTTCGCGACCTGCAATGACCTCGATCGGAAAACCGAGTGCAGCTTCGGCGAGCGGTAGAAAGTCTGCGATATTGCGGGCGACGCGAAAGGTGTTGGTGGCGACCGCACGCACGCGATCAGGGTGAAAGCTACGTAAACGTTCGCCAAAGCGCTGTAACACTTCGACGGCACGGTCGATGGCTTCTTTGTTGAGGTTTTTAGAGGCATCTAGACCGGCGGCCAGCCGCACGGTTTCCTTGAGGCGATCGATTTGATAGATATGTTTGGCGCCATTTTGTTCGGACACCCGTCCAATTGACAGCCTGAAGCTGTTGGATCCCAAATCGACTGCCGCCAACAGGTGTTTCATAGAATTTAACCAAATTGCAATGTACTCATTATAAAAGGGTATCTTGTAAAAAGTTTGTCATGAACAAGAGATAAGCTTTACCCACGAAAATGCCGCTATCATGTGCTAAATAGCCGTGAACAGCACCGCTCCTTACACCTTGACAGGTTTTTCCCACATGCCCGCTAGAAAAAAAGCCGAGCCTCTTTATTTCAACCGTGAATTGTCTTTGTTGCAATTTAACGAACGTGTCTTAGCGATGGCTGAGCGACCCGACACCCCCGCGCTTGAGCGTTTGCGTTATGTCTGTATTGTGGGTTCCAACCTCGATGAGTTTTTTGAAATCAGGGTGTCGAGCCTTAAAGCGCAAATTGCGCAACATCCTCACTTATTGGGGCCAGTTGGTTTCACCGCCGAAGAAGCTTTTGAGCGCGTTCAACAGGCTGTGCATGCGTTAGTCGCCAGACAATATGCCCTCCTCAATGAGCAAGTCCTCCCAGCCCTCAAGGCCGAAGGAGTGGTGCTCCACCAAGCAGCTGAATGGAATGCTCCCCAAAAAAAATGGGCCCGCGAGGTCTTTCATCGCGATGTGATGCCCTTATTGACGCCAATTGGCTTGGATCCTGCTCACCCCTTTCCTAGGGTCTATAACAAAAGTCTTAATTTTATTGTGCCCTTATCCGGTGCAGATGCGTTTGGCCGCAAAGCGACGATTGCGATTGTGCAGGCACCTAGAGCCTTGCCGCGTCTGATCAAAGTACCGCCTGCGGTTTCTGGCAACCCTCATGGTTTTATTTTGTTGACGGGATTTTTGCGTGCCTTTGTCGGAGAATTATTCCCGGGCATGCACATGGAAGGCTGCTATCAGTGGCGTGTGACGCGCAACAGTGACTTGTTTGTCGATGAAGAAGAGGTCACAAACTTGCGCCAGGCCTTGCAGGGCGAGCTTTCGCAGCGCAATTTTGGTTCAGCCGTACGCTTGGAGATAGACCACAACACACCGCCACACATTGAGTCTTTTTTGCAAAAAGAGTTTTCGCTGGCGGCGGAGGATACTTATCACGTCAACGGGCCCGCTAACGTTGCGCGTTTGATGCAGATCTGTAATGTCGTGAAAGCTCCTGAATTGTTGTTCCCGGAGTTTCAGGGGAGGGTTTCTAAGCCTTTCGATCATTTACCCAATCAAGCTTCAGCGATTTTTGAGGCCATTTCTAAACAAGATCATTTGTTGCACCATCCCTATCAGTCCTTTACGCCGGTGCTAGACTTTTTGACCGCCGCTTCGATTGATCCTGATGTGGTGGCGATTAAACAGACGATTTATCGCACAGGAGAGGACTCTGAGTTGATGCACTTGCTGCTTTCGGCAGCCAAAGCTGGCAAGGAAGTGACGGTCGTGGTGGAGTTGATGGCACGCTTTGATGAGCAAACAAACATCAATTGGGCGGCCCGCCTCGAAGAAGTCGGCGCCCATGTGGTCTATGGTGTCGTCGGGCACAAGACGCACGCCAAGATGGCTTTAGTGCTAAGACGTGAAAAAGGACGCATCCGTCGCTACGGGCATATGGGCACAGGTAATTATCATTTGCGCACAGCCCGTCTCTACACCGACTTCGGTCTCTTGACGGCTGACCCAAAGCTCTGTGAGGACATGGATCAGGTATTTTCTCAGCTGACCGGGCTTGGAGAGCGGCGTAAATTAAAAATGTTGTTGCAATCACCGTTTACTATGCACAGCTCGGTCATCAGCATGATTCGTGCTGAAACACGTGCGGCACGTGCAGGTAAAAAGTCGCGGATCATGGCAAAAATGAACTCTCTGCTAGAGCCTCTAGTCATACAAGAGCTCTACAAAGCAAGCCAAGCGGGTGTCAAAATTGATTTGATCATTCGCGGGGTCTGTGCGCTGCGTTCCGGCGTCGTGGGATTGTCGGAAAATATCACGGTTCGCTCCATCGTAGGTCGCTTTTTAGAGCACTCACGGGTCTTTTATTTTTATGACCAAGGTAGAGAATCCGTTTACTTGTCCTCAGCCGATTGGATGGACCGTAATTTTTTTAGGCGTGTCGAAATCGCCTTCCCTGTGAATGATCTTACCCTCAAAAAACGTGTAATCGATGAGGCGTTTACAGAAGCTTTACGGGATAATCAGCGCGCTTGGCTGCAGCAGCCAGACGGCACGTATGAACTGATTCGCAATCGCCGCGTGCCTTTTTCACTTCATCAGTACTTAATGGAAAAATTAGGTTAAGCGATCTCAGGCACTTAAATCAGGTATTTACGCTGTCATCAATTCGTCATGTTGGGTCTTTAATATCACTTCTGTAGCAGATGAGTATCTTCTTTTATAGATTTGTTAAGGATTAAAAATGATCAAACGCGTTCTGACTTATGTGACAGCTGGCCTCGCCTTGAGCGTTGCGGCTCTGTCAGTGCAAGCTGCCGATATCGTTGGTGCTGGCGCCTCGTTCCCATATCCAATCTTCACCAAATGGGCTGAAATATACAAGAAGATCGAAAATGTTGGCTTGAATTATCAGTCGATTGGTTCTTCTGGCGGTTTGCGTCAAATTCGTGCTAAGACCGTGACATTTGGCGCCTCGGATGCACCAGTCCCGGGCGATCGTCTCGAAAAAGACGGCATGGTTCAGTTTCCGGTAATTCTTGGTGGCGTGGTCCCAATCATCAACCTCCAGGGTTTCAAGCCTGGTGAGCTCAAAGTAACAGGTCCAGTGTTGGCCGACATCTTCATGGGCACAATCACAAAGTGGAATGACCCCAAGCTTGCTGCGCTGAATCCTGGCAAAACATTGCCTAATCAGTCAATTACTGTGGCTCACCGTGCTGACGGTTCTGGCACAACATTCATTTTCACCGACTATCTGAGCGAAGCAAGCAAGGATTGGGCTGGCAAGGTTGGCAAAGGTGCTGCAGTGAAGTGGCCTGCGTCAAGCTCGGTTGGTGGTAAGGGTAATGCAGGTGTTGCAGCTAATGTGACACGTGTGAAGGGTTCAATTGGCTACGTCGAGTACGCGTACGCTAAGAAAAACAACATCCCACACCTTCAGATGATGAATAAAAATGGTAAGTACGTCAATCCTAGCGAGACGACGTTTGCTGCTGCCGCTGCGGGTGCAGATTGGTTTAGCGTACCAGGTATGGGTATCTCCTTGGTTGAACAAAAGGGCGATGCTGCTTGGCCTATCACAGGCGCTTCGTTTGCTCTGATGTACAAACAGCCAACTGACAAGGCAGCTTCAAAAGACGTCATCAAGTTCTTTACTTGGGCGTTTAAAGACGGCAAGCAGCTTGCGCTGGATTTGGACTATGTGCCATTGCCAGACGTCTTGACACAACAGATCGCTGCTAAAGTTTGGTCGCAGATCAAGCACTAAGCTGCAGTGCGTTAAGTAAGTTTCTGTTCAAGCAGAGATGAAGTGTTAGGTCTCAATCAGTTTGTCCAGGCCCGGTGGGTCTGGACATTCGGCTCTAAGGAGTGCTAGATGGGTACGCCCCCAACGACAAGCGGTATGTTGGACCCGCGCATGATAGCGGTGGTCAAAAAGCAGCGTATTCAGGACTTTCTTTTTCACAAAGTCACGATGTTGTTTGCAATATTTGTGTTAGTCGCCTTAGCGGCCATTCTCGTATCGCTGTTTGTCAGTGCTTGGCCGGCTTTTGAAAAGTTCGGGATCAGTTTCATCTGGACAGATGAATGGGATATAGTTAACGAGAATTTTGGAGCAGCGATTGCCATTTATGGCACGCTGGTAAGCTCAGCAATCGCACTTTTGATTGCCGTACCTCTCGCCTTTGGAATCGCCCTGTTTTTAACCGAGATGTGCCCGGCTTGGCTGCGTCGCCCACTTGGTACAGCCATTGAGTTATTAGCTGCAGTGCCCTCAATCATTTATGGCATGTTCGGCTTGTTTATTTTCGCGCCTCTCTTCGCGGATTATGGTCAGCCTGCCTTACAGTCAACACTCGGAAAAATGCCCCTGATAGGCCCACTGTTTGGTGGAGCGATGAATGGTATCGGCCTCTTGGCCGCAGGCATTATCTTAGCTTTTATGATCTTACCTTTTATCGCAGCTGTGATTCGGGATGTATTCGAGATTGTCCCACCAATTCTGCGCGAGTCTGCGTATGGCCTGGGTTGTACGACCTGGGAGGTGGTGCGATTTATCGTGCTGCCCTATACCCAAAAGGGTGTGGTGGGCGGCATTATGTTAGGCCTGGGTCGCGCGTTGGGTGAAACGATGGCCGTCACCTTTGTGATTGGTAACTCTCAGCGCATCAGTGAGTCATTATTTGCACCAGGCACTTCGATTGCCTCGACCTTGGCAAATGAGTTTGGCGAGGCGGATGATTTCCACTTGTCAGCCTTGTTCGCATTAGGTTTTCTTTTGTTCGTCATTACATTTGTTGTGTTGGCATTTGCAAAGATTATGATTTTGCGCACCGAAAGAGCACAAGGGGCGAAGACCTGATGAACGGAAAAATGAATAGCAACCTCTACCGACGCCGTAAATTCGTCAACACGCTTGGCTTGACACTCTCAATGTTGGCGATGGCCCTCGGGTTTTTCGTCCTTCTTTGGATTTTAGTTGTCCTGTTTAAAAATGGTTTTGCGGGCTTGAACTTAGCTATTTTTACAGAGTCCACCCCAGCCCCTGGATCGCCTGGTGGAGGTTTGGCTAATGCAATTGTGGGTAGTCTCATGATGATTGGTGTGACTGCTTTGATTGCAACGCCTATCGGTATTTTTGCCGGGGTGTATTTGGCCGAGTTTGGCGATGACAACAAATTGGCTTCTCTTACGCGCTTTGTGACTGACATTATGTTGTCCGCGCCTTCAATTGTGCTGGGTTTGTTTGTCTATGCGATTTTGGTGGCACAGGTTAAACACTTCTCTGGTTGGGCGGGCTCTTTAGCGCTTGCGCTGATTGCTATCCCTGTCGTGCTTCGTACAACTGAAAATATGCTTCGCCTGGTGCCAGGAAGCCTGCGCGAAGCCGCCTTTGCTCTGGGTGCTCCGCATTGGAAAGTCACGAACTATGTCACCTTGCGTGCGGCACGTGCTGGTGTTATGACGGGCCTATTGCTAGCTTTGGCGCGCATCAGTGGCGAGACAGCACCTTTGTTGTTTACTGCCCTCAACAATCAATTTTTCTCAACCAATATGAATGCGCCTTTGGCAAATCTGCCTGTGGTGATTTTCCAGTTTGCATTGAGTCCTTATGACAACTGGATCAGTATGGCCTGGACGGGTGCCTTACTCATCACGCTGACTGTTCTGGTTCTTAATATCATCGCGCGCGTTCTCTTCCGCGAAAGATCTTCTGGTTAACTGTCTGGAATCCTTTATGAATACTCAAGCTACTGCAGCTCCCCTGAAAAATGCCCTCGAGGTGCGCGGTCTGAACTTTTTCTACGGCAAATTCCAAGGCCTGAAAAACATTGATCTGGACATCGCTGAACATCACGTCACCGCTTTTATTGGCCCCTCTGGTTGTGGAAAATCTACACTGTTGCGCGCGCTTAATCGCATGTATAGCTTGTACCCTGGACAGCGTGCTGAAGGCCAAGTCAATTTTTACGGTGAAAACATCCTAGATCCCAAGCAGGATCTCAATATGTTGCGTGCCCGAATCGGCATGGTATTTCAAAAGCCGACGCCGTTTCCGATGTCGATTTACGATAACGTGGCCTTTGGTGTGCGTCTCTACGAAAAATTGAATAAAGCCGACATGGACGCTCGGGTTGAATGGGCGCTGACCAAGGCGGCCTTGTGGGGCGAGGTCAAGGACAAGCTCAACCAAAGCGGTTTGTCATTATCTGGGGGACAACAGCAACGTCTGTGTATTGCCCGCTCAGTGGCGGTCAAACCCTCAATAATTTTGTTTGATGAGCCAACCTCGGCGCTCGACCCCATATCAACTGCGAAAGTTGAAGAATTGCTCCATGAGCTCAAGTCCGATTACACCGTTGCGATCGTGACGCACAATATGCAGCAGGCCGCTCGAGTGTCAGACTTTACGGCTTTTATGTATCTGGGAGAGCTGGTCGAGTTTGGCCAGACAGACAAGATTTTCGTTAAACCCAAGCGCAAGGAAACCGAGGACTACATTACCGGCCGATTTGGCTGATCTTCTAAATCTCTGGTATATTAGCGGTCTTCGGGGCGTAGCGCAGCCTGGTAGCGCATCTGCTTTGGGAGCAGAGGGTCGTAGGTTCGAATCCTACCGTCCCGACCAGTAAAATCAACGGGTTACAGATCAAAAGTCTGTAACCCGTTTTGTTTTTTACGTCACACGTACACGTACACGTACACAGATTTCCGGGTTAAAGCTTCTGCCGCAGATAGTTGCCAGCTAGTTCTTGGGTCGAATAGCTATTGCTATATAGAAAATACTACCTCTACAGTGTCAGCATCTTTGACTTTGGATACCCCCCCCACGGGACTAAACTCAGAAACATACCCGGGGTATGAGGACTCCAGTACTACCTTCTCAGCCTCGCGTACAACCCCCTAGACGGCGATCCGAATGTTTTCCGTGGCTGACTGGTAAGCTCTTGAGGCAGCGCTAACGGGGTAATCACCATTTGGTTTGTGACCCTGAAATGGCCATTCTCGTTACTCGCATAAAAAGTGGTAGCTACACTATTACTCTGATCGCATGGGCTTCAACAATCAGTGCTCAGGCGCCCAGCGTTACTTTTGTTTTTTGTTGTTAGTGTTCATGACGATGACCGTGATTACAATTGCCGTAAGAGGTAAGACCACAAGTGCCCCCGCAATCTTGTAAGAAACCCCCGTGCTTGCTACGATAATTTCCACAATAATGTAGAGCACAAGGTAAAACGCTGCCAATCCAATTGCATGTTTCATAAGTACTCCACTAAGTGTTTAGTTTCTTCCCATGAGCAACACATCAGTTGCAGGAAAAACCTTGGTGCAAAAAATCCTAACCATTCTCGTTTTCCGTTTATGGAATAACAATTAACCCGCCGGAATGGATAGATACGGAACGACCAGGCGGGAGCGTGAACAGATATGAGTTAACTGAAAGACGATGTCACTAGGTAGGCCGTGACCAAAAAACAAAAAAACTAATTGCTCTGGTGATACCGCGTGTTAAACCAAGTTGTAGCTGCGTGAAAGTTCGCGTTGATCTGCTCGGGTGACTGAGTAGCCATATGCCAGGATATAAGATAGTTCATCGCAATGCTGTATCGCTCTTCAGTATGACTAGTCCATGCGTCTAGAATTGCTTCCTCTGTTTGATCACGCGATTCTGGCAATAGCCACATTCCTTCTTTGGCGTACTCCGACTCGGACTTGGTGTGGGCTCGCTGCCCAGTGAGGAGCTTGAATGCCTGGTGCATGGCTTCATCCAACAGCAATTTGTTGCTTTTTGTTACGACAAAGCTGTCGTGAATCGGTAGACAGACAACATCCTTCCTGAGCAAGGAAAGTACCACTTGCTTAGCAATCTCCGAGTCGAGAAACTGGAGCTCAACTCCAACCCCCGAGTGAAGCCATTGTTCCAAAATAGGGTGATAAAAGAGGATACGTTGTTTAAGGGACTTCATATTTTCTTCACCGAGTATGGTCAAAACACTCTTAGAAAGCTGAAAACGTTTGGTGGAATCATTTAAAACGGCTTTGAAAAAACGTTTCACAATTCTTCGCCTTGGTTCATTGGAGTTTTTGAATTCATACCCAACATCGTATGGATCATCTGGCGGATTCAATCCTTGTCGAGCATAAAGACAGCGAATTGACATGGCGCTGAAATCTACTTCTGATGTAGGCTCTCCGTTGATCTGGATGAAATCACGAGTTGAGCTGGGAACGTTTTGCCACCAGCCGCCGTAAAACCTACCCCCATAATCAAAGCTCTCATTGGTGAAGATGCGCCTGAGTTCTACCCTGGCGAACCAGAACCTCTCTTTGAGTTTTTTCCGACGGCCAAGCCTCTTAAGCGCTTCATTTGGCATGTCCAACAAAATACACTGTTCGCGTAAGAAGGCGTTGATACTGACTAAATCTTCGCGCCATTGCGCTATAGAGTGATGTTCGGATAACTCAACTGTGCGTTTGGCACCGGTAACTTTGTTGACAGTCATTGATACCAGAGACTCTTTGGGCATCGCCGAGAATAAGCACCATTGAGAGTTTTCTGACCGCAGAGCATTTAATAGTGGGCCTGCTGGCCAGATTCTAGTTACCTCGCCGCTCATACGGCTACCCCGAACTACTCTGATCCAGCCGTGTGATTCAGCAATACTAATTACCTTGTTTACTGCAGAATAAGAGAGAGGGACGGGGTGAGGGTAAGAAGGTTTGTAAAACTCGTGTTTTAACGGTAACGCCAGAGGTAGTGCTGGGATATGTTGTAAAGCTTGAAATAACGCTTCTATGAGCCAGCTAACCGCTTGGCGCTCATTTTCTCGATGTTGTGCAGTAACCCCCCTAGACGATGTTCTATTGGCTTCTAAAAGATCGAGCAAGCTGAGAGTGAGTTCTTCATGGCGCGGCTCTAAGGGTTTTCGCACATTGAGGTGCCAATTGATATAAAGCGTTTAGTTACCATATGTTTTATTAACAACTCCACTTTGGCACATTTGATGCCGCTTGAGGTGGGAGCGTTCATCCCATGGTTTATAGTCAAGCTCACTGGGTAATGAATGAAAAAAATGCTCAATAGTTAAACTGTGAAAAAGTCCGCAACTGTTAACAATACTAGGATAGGGATCGAACAATGCCATCAACTAAAGCAGGCAAATGGTCTATCTTTTCTCCCTCCGTCATACGTGATGCCATCAGTGGGCGCCTTGGATTTCAAGAACAGTTTGGAACGACCTATGTTTCAGGTGCGACTCAGGCACTTGTGCTCAAACAAAACGCAATAGACAGCTCAGCCACTGAAGGTGATGCCGTTTTATATGCAGGCACAACCAATGGCGGTTTGTATTCGCTTAATTATGACTACAGCACTGATAGTTGGGCCACACAATGGACTTGGCTCAGTCAGCCATCCGGTTCTGCAGATGGCTTTCAAGGCAATCAAGGTATAGGTGCTCTCGCTCTCTCACCTGACGGCAACATGATTGCAGTCGGGATGGGCAACTCATCAAACTACGGCCCCTACACGCCTAATGGCGTAGGGCTGCAATTTGGAAGCATTCAGTCAGACGGTTCCATTGAGTGGCTTGAACCACCATCACCTGATCTCTTGGCTGGTTATTCTCAATTATGGAATGCCCGCGATTTTGTGTGGCGAGACGATGGGCTGTATGTTTCTGTCTCAGGAGTGATAGATAACTTCAGCCAAATCTACCGGCTCGATGTTGACGAGACTGGGCAGTTCCTCACGCTACCCAAACGGGTTAGTAGTCTTTCTCTACCTATGGCGCTCGATGGTAACTTAACTGGCGACAACGCGGTTTTTTTTGGTGTACT
>CAWUWN010000025.1:0-14657 GCA_963926265.1 uncultured Burkholderiaceae bacterium | reverse complement strand
ATAGGCAAATCAGCGTCACAATCAGCATGATCAGGGCAAGTTCTGCTTCGCTCCACAGCAGTTTTGAGTGAGCAAGAGAAAAAAAGATTAAGCCTGGAAGTGTCACTTGGGTGACCAGCTTAGAGAAAAGTTTGCCGTGATCATCATTCAGCAGGCCTGACCGTTTAAAGGCCATCGCCAGACAGAACAGCACCAATAAACTTCCCATGGATGAAACGATGCGTAAGTGGTAGTCCATATAAGTGGCTCGGGTGAGTTAGCGTGTCTCAGCGACCCAAGAGCCAGACTTGCCACCATGCTTTTCCAACAGTTTGACGCCATCAATCACCATGCCACGGTCAATCGCTTTGAGCATGTCGTAAATCGTCAGTAAAGCAATGGAGGCTGCGGTCAGCGCCTCCATTTCCACCCCGGTGCGACCGACCGTTTCTGAAACCGAAGTGCACGTCACAGAGGAGGTTCCGGCGTCTGAAACAAAATCAACCGTCACGCTTGTCAGTGGAATAGGGTGACAAAGAGGAATCAGTGAACCGGTCTGCTTAGCCGCCATGATGCCTGCTAATCTCGCCACACCCAAGACGTCGCCTTTTTTCGCATCGCCCTGTGACAGTTTGGCAAAGGTGGCAGGCTGCATGGTGATGCGTCCCTGCGCAACTGCGCGGCGATGTGTTTCATTTTTGGCGGAGACGTCCACCATGTGGGCCTGACCGGAGGCGTCAAAGTGCGTGAGATTTTGTGTCATGAAGGATTCCGCTGAGCCTTAAGGGCTTCAGGTGTATTGAAATAGGTAAACGACGCAGCATGTTCAAAGCGCACCGGTATTGCCTGAATGGCTTCGAGCCAAGCGAGGATTTCACTGTGCCCGAGGTCAAGCTGTTTGCCTAGAGAGCCTGCAACAGAGGGTTTGAGCAGACAGCATAACGGTTGCGCGGCTTCAGACGTCACTGCGTAGGCAGCCACCGCCTCGGGTTGGTCTGTGAGAGCCTGTTGAAGCTTTTCAAATAAGTATTCAGGTAGCAGGGGCACATCACAGGGAATCACCAAAAGATTATTTTTTTTGCAACGCATCAGTCCCGCTTCGATACCTGCCATGGGTCCCGAGTAGTCAGGACGCTCATCCGTGACGACAACGTGTCCCGTCTGTTGATAAGCGTCTACGTTTCGATTGGCGCTGATAAGGATGCGAGCAGGGGGCGGTAATTGCTTAGCGAGCGCGGCAAGTGCGTGCTCAACGAGCGGCAAACCATTCCACATAACCCAGCCTTTGTCTTTGCCACCAAGCCGGGCACCACGGCCGCCAGCCAAGATCAGTGCGTCATATTCTTGTTTCATTTCCATCTCGCTGCCGCCTTGTCGTCGCTATCTCGCGCTTCAATCCAGCGCGGACCATCGGGAGTCCATTCTTTTTTCCAAAAGGGTGCTTCGGTTTTTAAATAGTCCATCATGAAGTTGTTCGCTTCGTAGGCGTCACCACGGTGCGCACTGGCGGTCAGTACCATAACGATTTGATCACCAGGATACATTTTTCCAATCCGATGCACGATACGTGCGCCTTGTAATGACCAGCGTTCAGAGGCGGTCTTTAAAATTGTGTGCAATGACTTTTCAGTCATGCCGGGGTAGTGCTCAAGTTCGAGCGCCACGACATCATCAGCAAGGTTGAGATCGCGTACCGTTCCGACAAAAGCAACAACGGCACCGATGCTGCGGTCATCCGCAAGAAGCGCGGCATACTCTCGACCTAAATCAAAATCCTCAGACTGCACGGCGACGGATAAACGCGCGGACAAATGTGCGGTCATTTAGCCTCCCGTCACAGGTCTGAAAATGGCGAGTTCAGCGCCATCGACGAGAGCCGTGTCGAGTGCAATCATTTCTTGGTTCATAGCGATCCGAAAGGCCTGAGAGCCATCAAAGGTCTCGGCCCAGAGACCGCCACGATCAGAGAGAAGTGCGATCAGGTCTTTGACTGTTCGAACAGAAGCAGGTATCTGTAGACGTTCCTCTGACAGTCCGAACTTCTCTCTCAATTGCGCGAAATATAAAACCTTGATGTGCATGATGTTGAGTTGTTCAGTGTGCGTCAGTATTGCAGTTCTGACAAAGACAGATAGCGTAGCGTATCGCCGCGTGCGATTTTCGTCTCGGAGGCCAGATCGACCAAACCATCTGCCCAAGCAAGACTACTCATCACGCCAGAGCCTTGATTCGGCCACAAATCTAGAACAGGCGAGCCAGAGGCATCATATGTAATTTTGACACGCAAAAATTCGCGGCGTCGATCAGGTTTTGACCAATCGAAATTCGCAGTAGCCGTGAGATATTTCAACGCTGTGTCGGTTGCTCCCATGCGTTTAAGTAAAAACGGACGCGCCATCAATAAAAAAGTTATAAAAGCACTGACAGGGTTGCCAGGTAGGCCAATAAAGTCTGCTTGCTCAACGCGACCATAGGCAAGCGGCTTGCCGGGTTTCATCGAGATCTGCCACAGATCAAGACTGCCCAGCGCCATCACAGCGGCCTTGACATGATCCTCCTCGCCAACCGACACACCACCACAGGTGATGATGACATCGTTTTCGTTTGCGGCTTTGCTAAGCGCCTTACGGGTGGCCTCGGCCGAGTCGCGCACAATGCCGTAATCGTTGACCATGCAACCCAATTGCGCCAACAAGGCATTGATCGCATAGCGATTGCTGTTGTAAATCGCGCCAGGTGCCAACGGTTGACCGGGTTCGGTGAGCTCGTCGCCAGTAAAAAAGACACCCACTTTGAGTGATTTGAAAACCGTCGCGCTGGCCACGCCAATCGAGGCCAGCATGGCAAGATGAGGAGCACCCAAACGTTGTCCAGTGGCCAACACTAAGCTGCCTGCTGCGATGTCCTCACCCTTGAGACGAATGTGTTGCATGCGTTCGATTGGATGCGTGATAGAAATTGCACCATCACGGTCCTGCGTGTGCTCTTGCGGCACGACAACGTTGGCGCCCTCGGGAACGGGGGCGCCAGTAAAAATACGTGCCGCAGTATTTGGGGCGAGTGAACTGCCAGTTTGACCGGCAGCGATGCGTTGGGTGACTGGAAAATGCTCTGGCGGCTTTTGCACGTCCTGCACATTGAGCGCATAGCCGTCCATCGCGGAGTTATCAAAACCTGGGACGTTCATCGGCGACGGGATAACTTGAGCTAGTGTGCGTCCAAGCGCCGCCAACAGCGGTAATGTTTCAGTGGCGGTCAGGGGGACTGCACTTGCCAGCAACGTCTGGCGTGCGTCTTCAAAATTCAGGAGGTTGGCTCTGGGTTTCATGCTGTGTCGCTTTGGTGAGACTCAATCCAGACTTTAACCTACCTGCAGGGAACCTTAGCCCCCAGTTTGAGACATAAAGCGGATGATTTTTGTGGGCGCTTCGAGAAATTCGTGCCGTTCGGGTTTGAGTTCAATCCCTTCACGAATCGTTTGCTCAAGCTCCGCATCAGAAATACCCGCACGTAATAGAGGTCTGAGCTCCACTTTTTCTTCTTGACCGAGACACAAGTAGAGTGTGCCATCTACGGAGAGACGCACTCTGTTACAAGTTTCACAGAAATGTTGACTGATCGGGGTGATGAGACCAATTTGTCCACGACCATCGGCGGTGCGCCAATAGCGTGCAGGTCCTCCGCCCATTGTTTTTATTTCAGGGATGAGGTCAAAACGTTCGCGCAGGCGCTCAAGGACAGGTCCGAGCGGGGTATAGCCAGAGGCCAGACCTGTACTGCCCATGGGCATTGTCTCGATCAAGCGCAGAATAAAGCCGCGGTTGATGCAAAACTCTGTCATCGCCTCGATTTCATGTTCATTGACGCCAGGCATCACCACCATATTGAGCTTGATCGGTGAAAAGCCATGCTCTTGAGCTGCATCCAGGCCAGCCATCACATCGTCAATCGTGTCACGGCCGGTAATTTGAGTCACACACTCGCGGTCCAAGCTATCCAGGCTGATATTGAGACGCGTCACCCCAGCAGCACGCAACGCCGCAGCATGTTTGGGTAGTTGAGTGCCATTGGTCGACAGGGATAAATCTTTGATGCCGGGCAGGGTACTGATTCGTGCAGCTAAATCTGGCAGATTGCGGCGCAGGAGCGGCTCTCCACCCGTCAGACGAATTCGCGAAGTACCCAAGCGACCAAATGCACCGACGACGCGTTCAATTTCGTCAAAAGTGAGCCAGTTTTTGGGTTCTTGGTAGCCTTTGAAGCTTTTGGGCAGACAATAGGTGCACTTCATATCGCACCGATCCGTGACGGACAGACGAAGATATTCAATGCTCCTACCAAAGCGATCAATGAGGGGTGAGTTTATCTGCGTCATCACAAGTGCGTCGGTCAGGCCTAGTTTCTTATACTTAGACTTAATGTACTCTTATTTTGAGAATAATTTGCAAACTGCCATGTCAGCAAGTGGGGTATAGGCTTGGCACCTCAGGCATCCCTTTGGGCTTGGATCTTGCCTTGCTGGATCGCCTCAATAAACGCTAAGTAGTCCAAGCTGTTTTGGCCGGCATATTGGACGGCAAACTCCCCGATCGCCTGATCAAAGCTTTTGCTTGTTCCAAGGTAACCGGCAATCATGGCGGGATCACCCGATCGAGCATGCGCGCGGGCCAAGGCATGGCCACACATTTTTACGTAAAGTCGCAGCGTTTCAATATCCCAGCCATCGATGATCGCGGAAAGTTTTAGGTCGCGAAGCTGTCGTATATAAAAATCGCGCCCATTGATACCGCGCGTCCACCCTAAAAATACATCCGAGGCCGTTTGCATCAGGCGTTGGCCATGGACCACGCGTTGACCTTGATTGGAATAGGCACTCTTGCCTGCGTAAGGCTCAAGCACAGACTGACGTGCTTCTTTGACCTGCAGGAAAAGAGGGTCTTTGTTATCTGCCATAAATAAGGCCACACAACACATTGTGCCCACGCTGCCGACCCCGACAACTTTTAGAGCGAGATCGCGGTAGTGAAAGCGATTGAAAAGCATGCGGACATGTTCTGGCAGAGTTTGACGGTAGGCTTCAATCACGGTCGCATAGTCAAACTTAGAACCGGGCATCAGTAGCTCCGACGTATGAAAAATCAGTGGAGGTTCATCCTTGATTTTGGGTGCACCCCCTTCGTGGACAACGAATTTCGGATACATGATGTCCGGATGGGACTTGCGCTTTTCCATCTCAATGCGCTGGGCTAGACGATTGCGAGCCTGTCTGAGCACTTCCGGGTCTGTCGAGTGATGTGTGTGGGTTTGCAAGTCAATTTTGTCGTACCAGACATCAAGTGCACGCATCCCCGCGTAATCAGACATTTTTTTACGGTATTCACCCACAAGGTCGATGACAAGACCTGCAGCTTCGCTCGTCTTTAGTTCAATGTGTTTGGCCGCGATCACAACGCTTGCTGCGAGCCGCTTGATATCCCACTCGAAAGGCGCTGGCAATGTTTCGTCTAAATCATTGATATCAAAAACAATATTTCTTTCTGGTGTCGCAAATCCACCAAAATTCATGAGGTGCGCATCGCCACAGGCCTGAACATAGATCCCGCTCGTGGGTGTCTGTGCAAGATCCGAGGCCATGATTGCTGCTGCACCTCTGTAGAACGCAAAGGGAGACTGTGACATACGTCCAAAGCGAATGGGGACAAGGTGCTCAATCCGGCCGGCGTTTGAAGCGGAAAGGGTCGCAACTGGGTCGCGGCGATTTTTTTGGGCATGCCACCCCGCGTGTGCACTGCGGGGCACTTTATTGCGCAGGCTTTTCCCCTGAGCGGCTCGCTCTTTAGCGCTTGAGTAGTGAGCTAAAGGAGTGTCAGGCGTCTCAACAGACTTGAGCGCAGTTTTTTTAGGAGTATTTTGGGCCATGTTCTATCTTAATTGCAACGTGAGCAACCAGGTACTAGCGAGTATGGGTGAGGTAATAACTACAGAGGTATATGAAATTCTGCAGCCATACAGCAGAGATCAACTGTCACGGTATTGAATGGTGATTTCCTTAAAGGCCTCTATCTCAGCAACAAAGGCATCAACAATTTCGGGGTCGAAGTGTGTGCCGCTTTTAGACTGAATCTCTCTGACGGCATCATCATGACTCCAGGACTCTTTGTAAACCCTCTCACTCAACAGAGCATCATACATATCAGCCAAAGACATGATGCGAGCAGACAAAGGTATTTCTGAGCCCTTAAGACCTCTTGGATAACCACTACCATCCCATTTTTCATGATGGCCACCCGCGATTTCAATAGCGAATGACAGAACATTATTTTTATTATGGGACTCCACGTCCACGGACGTTAGAACGTTCTCGCCGATCGTTGTGTGGGTTTTCATGACGTCCCATTCTTCATCCGTGAGCTTGGATGTTTTTAGAAGAATGCTATCGGGTATTCCAACCTTACCGATATCATGAAGTGATGCAGCTTTGGTTAATAGTGAAATTGTTTGCGCATTAAGTGTTTCAGAATAGTGTTTGAACCCACTCAGGCGTAATGCAAGTTTATTGACATACTTTTGAGTACGGATAATGTGGTTACCAGTTTCATTATCTCTAGCAAGAGCCAATGCATTTAATGTATCAAGCATTGTCTTTTCAGAGCTAATGGATTTTTTGGTTTCTAACTCCACGACTCGTTCGAAAAAATAATTTCCAATCAATAAAAATAGAAATATATTTAATGAAACAGCGATAATACGCATTCCCTTGCTGAATAATATTTCTGAGATTGAAGTCCAGTCAGTATAAAGATGTGCCACCAAAGAAACAAAACCAAGAACACCCCAGTAAACTAAAGAAAGAAATAACGTAATCGATATAAATTTTAAATTGGGCAGGACGTTTTTCCCCCAAAAAATTTTCATCGTCATGAAAAATCCAAGGCAGTAAATGCCAGCTAGAGCCCAGGAAACAATCGACAGCCGCAATTGAACTTCACCCAAGCGCCGTGCCTGATCATAAAAGATCACGCAAAAGGCAATACACACGCTGTAAAAAATAGCAATCGTTAGAGATTTTTTTTCGGCTATGTTTAGAATGACCATCACTGCTAACATCGCAGAGGCGATATATAAACAATTAGCAATCGTCAGGTAAATATCACTAGTTTCAAAGCCAAGACCATAGAAAATCATGGATATAAAAAAACTAATAATTGTTGCGGGCCAAAATGGATAATTTAAATTGATGGCCCCAGCGCGGATGAGTCTCCCACTGGTGCTCAATAGATAAGTCACTATCAATATAGAAAAAAATCCAAATGAACATACAAAAACCATTCTTTGTATATCACTAATTTCGTTCGTCATCATCTAATAATCAGCACAGTATTTATTTGAATTCATTAAAAGTTGTACCCAATACCCACAAGGATATTTGCTGCTTTAGAAGAAGCTTTCCCTGAAAATCGAGAGTTAGATACATTAGCCTTCAAAGCTACATCGTTGTATTGGTAATAATTTAGCTCACTATACAAATAAAACTTATCGATCAGCTTATATTTTGCACCGATGCCAATGGTGGGCCCACGAAATAAAGCAGTTTGAGTTTGCGATGGGACATTGGGAAAAGTCGCGCTGATTTTTGAAGCCATGTATGCCCAGCCAAACCGAAGGTAAGCCTGAGTTCGTTCGGTTAATACGTATCCCGGCAGAATGACTGCAGCATAACGACTAGAGAGTGGATTGTATTCAAGCCTCACCCCAAGCGTTGTGTAATCCCCAACTCCAAAAATATAGCCCACATTCAGTGCATAAGGAACGCCGCTAATATTTTTCGGGGCAATACTGTTAGGAATACTCCGATTATTTATACGCAACGCAGAATTACTGAACATTAAATTTTTTGGACTGATTCGCATACTCTGATAACCAGATGCCGCTTCAATGGTTAAACCAGTGAAGTTAGAGGTTTGAGCATTGACTTCTAATGGGGTAAGGGAAATCCCAATTAAAAGGAGGGCCGCTATCAATCCAAATTTATACGTTATGTCATTCATTAGTTGCAGTTGAGGGGTCGCTCAATACTCGGCCTCGTACGACTGAAGCTGCAGAATTTGGCGTATTGAATGGGCAACTGCTGTTTGATGATTGCTGCTCAAACGCCTTTAATGGGATAGAGCCGAGGCTACTTGTTTGCATTGGCGGAAGCGGTGAGATTCGAACTCACGGAGGGCGTGAACCCTCGCCGGTTTTCAAGACCGGTGCCTTAAACCACTCGGCCACGCTTCCATCAAGAAGGGCTGAATCATAAACGATTTAGCAAGATATTTCCCGCGAGTGGTTCAAGCTCCCCTTAATTGAGGCCAACAGGATACAATTCTGGGTTTGCTGCCTTCTCTTTAATGCTCAAAAATGACTGCAATGCGTACTAGACTTGTACTAGGTAACTGGAAAATGCACGGCAATCTGGCTGAAAATGCCAAGTTGATTGCTGCGCTTTTAGCCCCCTCCCGATCTGGGTCTCTAACCCAAATGGGTGTGTGTGTACCTTTCCCGTATCTCGCGCAGGCAGCGCTTGCATTGAAAGGCTCAGCAGTTGCTTGGGGTGCACAAGACATCAGCGTCCATCACCAAGGCGCTTACACTGGTGAGGTTTCGGGTGCAATGCTAGCTGATTTTTCTTGCAGCTTTGTCCTGGTGGGGCATTCTGAGCGTCGTGCGCTGCATGCCGAGTCTGACCAGCTTGTCGCGGACAAAGCGCGGGCGGCTTTAGCGGTTGGAATTACACCAGTTGTTTGCGTCGGTGAGTCTCTGGCTGAGCGTGATGCGGGTCAGGCAGTTGAGGTCATTGCGCGTCAGCTCGCGCCTGTTTTAGCCTTAGGTGCCGAGGCAGTTGGAAAAATGGTCGTGGCGTATGAGCCTGTTTGGGCGATTGGTACTGGTCGTACAGCATCCCCTGAGCAAGCTCAGGAAGTGCATGCAGCGATTCGTGTGGCCCTTCAAGGAATCGGTGCCCAGCAAGTTCAGATTTTGTATGGTGGTAGCGTGAAAGCGGCAAATGCTGCCAGTTTGTTTGCCATGCCTGACATCGACGGTGCGTTGGTCGGTGGGGCGTCTTTAGTTGCAGAGGATTTTCTGGCGATTTCCGCCTGAGGCGGAGACGATTTGAAGTTTTTCCTCGCTGTTTAGTTTTCGGAGCGTTTCAATGTCTTGGATGTTTAATCTTTTACTCGTTGTCCAGATCCTGTCATCACTGGCCATCATCTCTTTAGTCTTGCTCCAGCAGGGTAAGGGCGCTGACATGGGGTCCGCCTTCGGCAGTGGTTCAGCGGGAAGTTTGTTTGGTGCAACAGGCGCGGCCAACTTTATGTCCCGGGCAACCAAGTGGGCGGCTGTGGTGTTCTTTATCTCCACCATCGGCTTGGCGTATGTGGCAAATCGTGGCAACACGGGGCAAGACACAGGCATTATGCAAAACTTTACCCAGACTGCTCCAGTTGCACCTCCTGCGGGTTCAGCAGTGCCTGGTGTGGCCCCGGCATCGCCCAACATCCCTGCGGTGCCTGCCCTGCCTTCCAATGCGGTTCCAAGCGTTCCAGCAGTGCCTGCCGCACCGGCAGTCCCTGCTGCGCCAGCTGGCAAATAAGCTCTGTTTCTCAAATCAAAGATTGTGGCTACGTGCTACAATCTTTGGCTGATCAAGACCACATAACAAGCCGACGTGGTGAAATTGGTAGACACGCTATCTTGAGGGGGTAGTGGCGAAAGCTGTGCGAGTTCGAGTCTCGCCGTCGGCACCATCTAATATCTGCAGGCTCCACCTGC
Organism: uncultured Burkholderiaceae bacterium; assembly: GCA_963926265.1. Taxonomy (GTDB): domain Bacteria; phylum Pseudomonadota; class Gammaproteobacteria; order Burkholderiales; family Burkholderiaceae_B; genus Zwartia. The sequence goes on along the minus strand of CAWUWN010000025.1, from coordinate 4,862 downwards.
ATTTCCTATTTATTCAGCATCTCATCTTCCACTCAGTGCATTGTGCCTCTAGGTAACTGCACTGACGTCTCAAAAGTACTTTCCTTTCTATTTCCCGACCAATTCTTTAGCATGTATCTCAATAGCACCTCTTTTAGATATATTGTGTTATCAAGTACGCTAAATAAGTACGCTAAAAAGCTCGCGGCACTGATGTGATGCACAGAAAATAGTTAGCACCAGATATGCAGCGGGCCATAGCAAGAATCATTGATGACCAACCACGAAGGACTAAATCATGAAAATTCTTGTCGCCACTGATGGTTCCAAAAATGCCTTGCGTGCGGTGAAGTACGCTGCTGATTTGCTCAGTCATAGCAATGACAAGGTCAAGAGTATTACGCTAATAAGCGTACACGATGACGCTGGACTCCGTCATGCTAAGGCATTCGTAGGTAAGGATGTTGTTGCAGACTATCTGCGTGAGCTTAGCGAAAAAGAACTCAAGCCGGCCATGAAGGTGCTAGATGCACAAGGCATCAAGCACGACATGGTTATGCTTGTGGGCAGTCCTTCACAGGAAATCGTTTCACAGAGTCAAAAAGGAAAGTTCGACATGATTGTTTTGGGTTCCAAGGGGCGGAGCGCGATCGCAGATATGTTGTTGGGCTCTGTTGCGCAACGTGTGTTGACTCAGGCCAAGCAGCCAGTGGTCTTGGTGAAGTAATACAAACTGGGACTCCGGAAAAGTAGTGATGGAGTACTCAGCAATTAGGTCAGTAAAAGCGGGTCAGAAATACTTGTTTCCGGCTCGTTTTTATTAAAAAGCCGGTTGATTGATGTAAAAATGGTGTTGTGTAAGCGCGACATTTTTATGAGGGTAAACCCTGACATTTTGCTGGAATTATGGGCTTGTGTTGCGGTAACCCAACAAAAAACAGTGCCTTGAGTGCTTTTCTATACAGATTCATAGCCAGAGCCCTCGATTTTTGATGCAATAGCGTCAACTTCCCTTAGCGGAGTTAGGGGGGCGGCAGACAAATGGTTGTTTGTTGCTCTTGTCACTCAAATCTACGGAGATTTCTTAAATGAAAAAGACTCTGCTCGCCGCCGCCCTGTTAGCCGGCTTTGCTGGTGCCGCTTCGGCCCAGTCCTCAGTTACTTTGTACGGTATTCTTGACGGTGGTTTAAAGTACACAAAAGCCAGTCTTTCTAACGGTACAGGCCAATCCAACTTTGGTCTTGCATATGGCCAACAGTCTGGCAACCGTTGGGGCATGAAAGGCGTCGAAGACATCGGTGGTGGTAACAAAGTTATTTTCCAACTCGAAAGCGGCTTTGAATTTGGTAACGGTCAAGGTCAGCAAGGTGGTCGTTCGTTCGGTCGCGCTTCTTGGCTCGGTCTTGAAAACAAATCATGGGGCTTAGTCCGCATCGGTCGTAATACCAACTTTGCAACTCAGTACATCGGCAATGCAACCGATCCATTTGGTAGCGGCTTCGGTCAATTGAACATGGGTGCCGCATTTGGTGTGGCTAACACAGACCGTCTCAGCAACATGATCGCTTACCAAACACCTAACTTGTCTGGCTTCACAGCTGGTGTTGGCTACTCGTTTGCTAACGGCGCAACTGGCGTTTACTCAGCTGATGCTGGTGGCGGCACAAGCGGTACAGGCTACAACTTTAAAACTTCAAACAACACACGTCAGTTGACTTTGGGTGCTAAGTACGCAAACGGTCCTTTCTATGCAGCTGTATCGTACGACAAGGTTTTTTCTCCTGAATCTAAGGGTCAAAACGCTTCGATCGATTCATGGAACCTCGGTGCTACATATGACTTCAAAGTCGTCAAAATCGCAGCTGGCTACGGTCAGACACGTGGTGGCGTGATCTTGGGTCAAGGTGGTGGCGGAACAGGTGCAACATTGAATGGCAACTCTATCGGTGCTAACGGCGAGAACGTCTTTGCTCCAGGCGCTGGTACAAACAGCTACCTCGTTGGTGCAACAATTCCTGTGAGCCCAGTTGCAAAGGTCCTGATTTCATGGACAATGTTGACTCCTAACAGCAACATGCAAGATTCGTACAACTCAAAAAACCAGTCAGCCTACAACTTGGCTTATACATATAACTTCACTAAGCGCACAAACATGTACGCTTATGTCGGTATGATGGATAACGTCGGTACAGTTGATACAGCTAAGCAAACAGCTGTTGGTCTGGGTATGCGTCACTCATTCTAAGCAATCGCTTAGAATGGCAACCTAACCTTGGTTAGGTTGTTGCAATAAATAAGTAAAAGCGAGCCACTCTTTTGGGTGGCTCGCTTATTTTTTAATAGGTCTTTTGAGGTAAAACCCTGATGCAAGATGATACAATCTTGAGGTTTTGTGCAACAGCCGGAAACGTTCAATGAATCTGGAACAATACTTCCCCGTTTTGTTATTTATTGTGGTGGGTACAGCAATTGGCTTTGCTCTGATAGCGGCTGGTTCTCTGATTGGGCCTCATCGGCCCGATGCCCAAAAGCTCTCTCCCTATGAATGTGGATTTGAGGCTTTTGGTGATGCCCGAATGAAATTTGACGTGCGCTACTACTTGGTAGCGATTCTCTTTATTTTGTTTGATCTCGAAATTGCATTTTTATTCCCTTGGGCAATTGCAAACGGCTCGGTTGGTATGGTCGGTTTTGTAACAGTTATGATCTTTTTGGCTGTGCTCACCGTTGGATTCATCTACGAATGGAAAAAAGGCGCGCTCGACTGGGAATAACCCAATCGTTGCCGAGAGACACCTATGGCTATTGACGGTATTTTGAAACAAGGTTTTGTCACCACGAGTGCTGACAAATTCATCAATTGGGCCAAGACAGGTTCGATGTGGCCAATGACATTTGGTCTGGCCTGTTGTGCAGTCGAAATGATGCATGCAGGTGCTGCACGTTATGACCTTGATCAGTTCGGTATTATTTTTCGACCGAGTCCACGTCAGTCTGATTTGATGATCGTGGCGGGGACGCTTTGCAACAAAATGGCGCCCGCTTTGCGCAAGGTGTATGACCAGATGCCTGAGCCTCGTTGGGTGGTGTCGATGGGCTCGTGTGCCAACGGTGGTGGTTACTATCATTACTCATATTCGGTGGTGCGAGGATGTGATCGCATCGTGCCTGTCGATGTGTATGTGCCGGGTTGCCCCCCTACTGCAGAGGCCTTGGTGTATGGCCTGCTACAGATGCAAAACAAAATTCGTCAGACTAATACGATTGCTCGTTAAATCCAAAGCGTTGATGGTGCTTTTGTGGTGCCTCAACGGTTTATTCAGGCTTAAGACATGTCCAGGCTAGAAAACCTGCAACAACAATTGATCGCTTTGTTCGGTGAACAAGCCAAGATCACTCTCTCAACTGATGAGATCACGCTCGAACTCGCGCCAGAGCAGTGGCAGTCTTCCTGCCAGCGCTTGCGCGATGAGGCAAGTTTGAATTTTGAAACATGCATCGATTTGTGTGGTTTGGATTATTTGACCTACGGCACTGGTCGTGTCGGAGAAACCCCAGTTGAGTGCGTCGCGCCGCAAGCCCGTTTCGCTGTTGTGGCTCACTTGTTGTCGCTGAAGCACAATTGGCGTTTGCGTGTGCGTACTTATGCCGTCAATGCTGAGTTTCCGGTATTGGATTCGCTTGTAGAGGTTTGGCCATCAGTCAATTGGTTTGAGCGTGAAGCTTTTGATCTGTTTGGTATTGTGTTCGAAGGTCATCCAGACTTGCGTCGTATTTTGACCGATTATGGTTTCATCGGTCATCCTTTCCGTAAAGATTTTCCTGTCTACGGTAACGTCGAAATGCGTTATGACCCCGAGCAAGGGCGCGTGGTATATCAGCCTGTGACGATCGAGCCGCGTGAAGTCATCCCGCGTGTGATCCGCGAGGATGGCTATGGAGTGGGGCGTTAATCATGGCAGAAATTAAAAACTACACACTCAACTTTGGCCCACAGCATCCTGCCGCACACGGCGTGTTGCGTTTGGTGCTTGAGCTCGATGGTGAGGTCATTCAGCGCGCAGACCCTCATATCGGACTGCTGCATCGTGGTACGGAAAAGCTTGCTGAGCAACGCACATATCTCCAGGCCTTGCCATATATGGATCGCCTCGACTATGTGTCGATGATGTGCAACGAGCACGCCTATGTGATGTCCATTGAAAAGATGATGGGCGTCACGGTGCCTCTGCGTGCGCAATATATTCGTGTGATGTTTGACGAAATCACCCGTCTGCTCAATCACCTGATGTCTTTGGGTTCACATGCTCTGGATGTGGGCGCGATGGCGGTATTTTTGTACGCTTTCCGCGAGCGCGAAGACCTGATGGATTGCTATGAGGCAGTTTCGGGCGCTCGCTTGCATGCAGCCTACTATCGTCCAGGCGGCGTCTATCGTGACTTGCCTGATGCCATGCCTCAGTATGGCAAGTCCAGCCAGTACCGCTCTGCCAAAGACCTCAAGGCCATGAATGATGCGCGCTCGGGCTCTTTGCTGGACTTTATCGAGGACTTTACTAATCGCTTCCCGGCCTGTGTGGACGAATACGAAACTTTGTTGACTGACAACCGTATTTGGAAACAGCGATTAGTCGGTATTGGTGTCGTGGACCCAGAGCGTGCCAAGGCCCTCGGGTTTACGGGCCCGATGTTGCGTGGTTCAGGCGTCGCCTGGGATCTGCGCAAAATGCAGCCCTACGAGGTGTATGACCGCTTGCAGTTTGAGATACCCGTCGGCGTCAATGGCGATTCGTATGATCGTTACTTAGTGCGCGTTGCTGAAATGCGTGAAAGTAATCGCATTATTCAACAGTGTGTGCAGTGGTTGCGTAGTAACCCGGGC
>CAWUWN010000024.1:0-9932 GCA_963926265.1 uncultured Burkholderiaceae bacterium | reverse complement strand
CGCGGGATTATTTAGTACAGTCGAACCTTGACGCCTATCTCGCGGTTGTGGCTGCACAGAGGTATCAGTTGAGCCTGCCATTGTGTAATATTTAGCTCAGTAGTTATTCACCAACGCATTCGACTTTTTTACGAGACTCATTATGTCAACGCAATCCCAAAATTTTGTGACGGTCACCGAAGTCGGTACCCGTGATGGTTTTCAGGCCGAGCCAGAATTCATCGCAACAGCCAACAAGGTCGCGACGATCAACGGACTCATCGATGCAGGGGTGCGTAGCATTGAGGCAACGTCGTTTGTTTCACCCCGTGCGCTCCCTCAGCTAGCCGATGCGGCCGAGGTGTTGGCTCAGGTGCATCGCAACCCAAACGTGCGTCTCGCCGTGTTGGTGCCGAATGCGCGTGGCGCTGAGCGTGCCGCAGCAGCCAAGGCCGACATGATGGTGGGCTTTATTTCCGCCAGCGAAAGCCACTGTAAGACGAATCTCAACAAATCGATTGATCAGGCGATTGCGGATTTTGCTGAGGTCGTGCCGATTGCCCGTCAGTGGGATATCCAATTGCGCGGTGCGGTGGCGACGGCATTTGGTTGTCCCTTTGAGGGCGAGGTGTCACTCGACAATATTTTAAAGATTGTCGGCTCCTACGATGCACACGGTATTCGTAACATCACGTTCGGTGATACGACCGGCATGGCCACACCTCCTGTGGTGACACGGGTGGTGGATGCTGTAAGGAATAAATACCCAGACATGGAAATTGCCTTGCACTTCCACAACACGCGCGGAGTGGGTTTGGCCAACGTCATGAATGGCTTGCAACTCGGCGTGCGTGAGTTTGAGTCGTCGATCGCCGGTTTAGGCGGCTGTCCCTTTGCACCAGGCGCGACGGGCAATATTTGCACCGAGGACTTGGTCTATCTGCTCGAAGAGTGTGGTTACGAGACGGGAATCGATCTGGAGAAACTCATCGGCGTCGCCAAGCAGGTGGAGCAGATGATGGGACGTCAATTGCCTGGTCAGATGATGAAGGCCGGCCCAAGACTCAAACTGATGTCGCTCGACTCGGTGCGTCGCGCGGTGGGTTAAGCATGCTGAGCTGAGTGCTTTAAAGTTTCGCTGATTGCGTTGATTTGATCTAATAAGAGGTAAGTGATGTCGTTTTGCACCGCGTGTGGCACCCAAAATCCAGTGGATGCTCGTTTCTGTCATGCCTGTGGTCACGCAATGGCAGCGCCGAATGCTGCATCAGCGGCTGCATCATCAGCTGCACCGAGCACGCCTGTAACACCTCCGCCAGCAGAAGAGCCCAGTGTCACTACTACGTCCGTCTCGGCTGTTGCACCAGTCAGACTCAAGGCTTTCGACAATCCAGCTGAGCTCTGGAAAATGTATTTTTACGTCTCTTTTTTCAATATTGGGGCGTATTTTCTGACAAACTCAGCTGCAGAGTTTCTATCGGAAAGTGGTGGTTTCTTGACGGTCCTCATGGGCATCTTTGTGCTGTTTGTGGTTGCGTATCTAGGAGTTGCATTCTTGCTGATCAAAAAGCAAGCCGTCGATCAAGGTCGCACACTCTGGCTGTTGCCGCTCATTGCCTGGCATGTGTATTCGTATCTTGATGGCTTGTCGGGTTTTGATCCGGGCGTTGCCGAGTCGAGTTTTGATTACTACGATGCGTATCTCTCAGGGATCCCGGAGACATTGATTTTGATTAGACTATTTCTTGCGTTGCGCGAGCGCTAATCTGCACGCGCACAGGATTGTTATCAGAGAAATAGAGTTAAAGGGGTTTGCAAGGGAGTGTTTCATCTCTTGACACAGGTAATGCAAATGCATTACCGTATGTGTTATTGAAGCTTTGCCTCACTCGCCAAATGCCCATCACCCTTGAAGTTGAATCCACCCTCACAGATCGTTATCAAACGACGGTGCCCGAAACGGTTCGCCGTGCCTTGCGTTTGGGTAAACGCGACAAGATTCACTACACCATTCTTCCAGATGGCGGCGTGATGCTCACGCGTGCCGACACCATTGAAATCAACGACCCCGCACTTGATCCGTTTCTGAGCTTCCTCGCCCGTGATCTGGCGAACCATCCTGAGCGATTAGTGGCGATGGACCCTACTTTTATTCAAAGGATGCAGTCTCTTGTTGAGGGTGTCCACGTTGATTTGGATCAGCCCTTATCGGCAGAGGATGAGTGAACAAAGCATCTGGTGAAGGACTGACTATCCAAGGATGGACAATTTTTGCGCATCCACTTTTCTTAAGTCAGCTTGAACAGCTCGTCAGTCAAGTTGAGAGTCTTAAAAAAAGAGATCCAGTCGGATATGTAAAGAAAAATGCAAGTAAACGGTTAGCAGCAATTATTAAGCTGGCATTTGAAGTCATACCGCAAGATCCGACGAGGACCGAGTATCGGCAGGGCGCAACCCTTGGGCAGGATCGCAAGCACTGGTTTCGCGCTAAATTTTTCCAACAGTATCGCTTGTTTTTTCGTTATCACGCACAAGCAAAAGTGATTGTTTATGTGTGGGTCAACGATGACGATACCAAGCGGGCGTATGAAAGCAGTGATGACGCCTATCTAGTGTTTCGCAAAATGCTTGAGAGCGGGCACCCCCCAGACAATTGGCTACAGTTGCTCAAAGAAGCACAAGATGCTGGGCCTCGGTTAAAGCGCCTTAGATTGCATGAAAAGTAATTAGTCACGCTTCCAAAGCGAATCAGGATGCTGCGCAGCTTGATTCAAGCAACGTGCCAAAACAAACAACAAGTCCGAGAGTCGGTTGAGGTACTGCTGTGGCAAGGGGCCTAGCGATGTCTCGTGATGGAGGGCTACGACCGAGCGCTCAGCGCGTCGGCAGACGCTACGGGCAACGTGCGCCAGTGAGGCAGCGCGTGTGCCACCTGGCAAAATAAATTCCTTGAGTGGCGCAAGCCGCGCATTAAAGACGCTGAGCTGTTCATCCAGATACGCGACTTGTTCGACTTTCATCAAAAAATATCCCGGTACGGCGAGCTCGCTTCCGAGGTCAAACAATACGTGTTGCGCGGGGGCGATTGCCGAAGCGATGTCTGCGGGCACGTCATCGGCGAGCAACACGCCCAGACAGCTATTGAGTTCGTCCACGTCGCCCATGGCTTGTACGCGCGCGCTGTCTTTTAGAACGCGCGTGCCGTCCCCCAGGCCCGTGGAGCCATCATCTCCAGTACGTGTTGCGATGATCGAGAGTCGAGTGCTCATTGGCGTCCTAGGGGAGTGAGAGGCGTTGATAACGCGTTGTTACAGTACGTAGCGGGCGAGGTCTTGACTGGCTGCAGCTTCTGCGAGCTTGTCGTTGACATAGCGCGCATCGATCACGATCGTCTGGCCACTACTACTGAGTGCATCAAAGGACAAGTCCTCTAACAACTTTTCCATCACCGTATAGAGTCTGCGGGCACCGATGTTTTCGGTACGCTCGTTGACTTCGAAGGCGAGCTCCGCCAAGCGGGCGATACCTTCGTCGGTGAAGTTCAGATGTACGGACTCGGTAGCCAGAAGCGCGGTGTATTGCTTGGTCAAGGAGGCATCGGTATCACAAAGAATCTGTACAAAATCCTTGGCAGTCAACGAGTCGAGCTCGACGCGAATTGGAAAGCGACCTTGGAGCTCGGGAATCAGATCCGAGGGGCGCGAGAGGTGAAAAGCACCAGAGGCGATAAACAAGATGTGATCAGTATGAATCATGCCGTACTTAGTGGTGACAGTCGTACCTTCGACTAAGGGCAGCAGGTCGCGCTGCACACCTTGGCGTGAGACATCGGCGCCGCCTGACTCTTGGCGCGCAGCGATTTTGTCGATTTCGTCGAGAAACACGATACCGTGTTGCTCAACTTTTTGAATCGCCACTGTTCGGATGTCTTCTTCGTTGACACGTTTAGCAGCTTCTTCGTCCACCAATAGCTTGAAGGCTTCTTTGACGGTCATTTTGCGTGATTTAGTTTTGTCGCGTGACAGTCCTGCAAACATTCCTTTGAGCTGTTCGGCCATGTCTTCCATGCCGGGGGGCGTCATGATGTCCATTTGCGGCGTAGGCTGTGCGACTTCGATATCAATCTCGGTGGCATCGAGATGACCTTCGCGCAAACGTTTGCGAAAAGTTTGGCGAGTGGCGGTTTCCTCGCGAATCGGAGAGCCGTCGGCCGCACGTGGGGGCGTTAGGAGCACATCGAGGATGCGATCCTCTGCCGAGTCTTCGGCCAAAGTGCGTACGCGTTTCATTTCTTGTTCGCGCGTTTGTTTGACTGCAATCTCAGCCAGGTCGCGGATGATGGTGTCGACATCGCGGCCGACGTAGCCTACTTCAGTGAACTTGGTGGCTTCGATTTTGATGAACGGCGCATCGACGAGTTTGGCGAGTCTGCGCGCGATTTCGGTTTTTCCCACGCCGGTGGGGCCAATCATCAGAATGTTTTTTGGATGGATCTCATGGCGCAGGGGCTCTGCGACTTGCTGACGGCGCCAGCGGTTGCGCAAGGCAACTGCGACAGAGCGCTTGGCACGATTTTGGCCGACGATGTATTTGTCCAGTTCGGACACGATCTCGCTAGGTGTCATTGTGGATGCTGACATGATTATTCCAGTGTTTCAATCAGGTGTTGTTGATTGGTATAGATGCAGAGCTCGCCGGCGATTTCAAGTGACTGTTTGACGATGACCTCGGGCGCGAGTTCGGTATGGCGCAGCAATGCCATCGCGGCAGATTGGGCGAAAGCGCCACCAGAGCCGATTGCGGCGAGGCCGTTTTCGGGCTCGAGTACATCACCGTTCCCAGTCAGAACGAGCGTGTGTTCGCGGTCTGCCACGATCAGCATGGCTTCGAGGCGACGCAGCACGCGATCGGTCCGCCAGTCGCGCGTGAGCTCGACTGCAGCGCGCATCAGGTTGCCTTGATGCTTTTCGAGCTTGCCTTCAAAACGCTCTTGGAGTGTAAAGGCGTCAGCCGTTGCACCGGCAAAGCCAGCGAGAATTTTGTCATGATAAAGACGACGGATTTTACGTGCCGTGCCTTTGATGATGATGTTGCCAAGGGTGACCTGGCCATCTCCGCCAAGTGCGACGCGGTTGCCACGTCGGACGCAAACAATAGTGGTGCCGTGAAATTGTTCCATATACGTACTTTGAGTGAGAGTCGAGCTTAAAGTCAACAAGGGCACACTCGTGGTGAAGCAAGTGTGCCCTAGGTTATGTGTGTCGTGATAATCGCGAACGATTATTTAGTCACCAAACATTTTTTGTCGCATTTCCCGACGCTCTTGTGCTTCTAGGGAGAGGGTTGCAGTGGGGCGTGCAAGCAGGCGACGCAAGCCAATCGGCTCACCAGTTTCTTCGCACCAACCGTATTCTCCACCATCGATGCGAGCGATGGATTGCTGGACTTTTTTCAGCAGCTTGCGCTCACGATCTCGGGTACGTAATTCGAGCGCATGTTCTTCTTCGATTGTGGCGCGGTCTGCCGGGTCCGGTACAAATTGCGTTTCGCGCAAATTTTCTGTCGTGGCGCCTGCGTTGCTGAGGATCTCTTGCTCGAGTTGTCTGAGACGGTCTCGGAAAAATCCGAGCTGACGCTCGTTCATATATTCGGACTCTGGCATTTTTAGCAACTCCGCTTCGGTGGGCAGGTTGTTCTCAGACAGATCACCAGAGTTGAGCGGTTTTTTCTGTACCGCTTTGGCGGCAACAGCTGGTGTTTTTGCCGGCGCGGGCGCTGCTTTTTTAGCGGCCACGGCCTGTTTGGATACGGGGGCTTTTGCTGCAGTCGCCTTGCTTGCTGCGGGTTTTGCTGCCTTGGTTACCATGAAAAACACTCCATTAATTAAGCTCTACGCACGAGCGCAGAGGGACTACTTGGCCAGACACTGCTCCAGTCCTTTGGTAAAGATTTCCTGGGGTAGTTTGCGTCCGATAAAGACCATTTTGGTAGTCTTTTTTTCGTTCGCCAGCCAGGGTTTGCCGGGTTCGGCGCCCATCAACATATGGACGCCCTGAAAGAGCATCCGTTTATTGATGCCCTTCATGTACAGAATGCCTTTGTAGCGCAGAAGGTCGGGTCCGTAGACCTGGACCACGCCACCGAGAAATTCTTCGAGACGCTCTGGATCAAAGGGTTTGTCAGATTTAAAGACAAATGCACCGATGCTGTCGTCGTGCGCAGGCTTGTGCGCGTGACCATGGTCGTGATCAGGATTGGTGCAGGTGGCGGGATCATGATCGTGGGCATGCCCGTGTGCGTGATCATGTCCGTGGTCATGTCCGTGCTCGTGATCGCAGTGCCCATGATCGTGGTCGCAATGGCTGTGATCATGGTCATGATCGTGCGCGGCATCGGGATGATCATCGGCCAGGAACAGCGGGTCAATATCTAAAATAGTGTTGAGATTAAAGCCGCTGATATCGATGATCTTTTTCAGATCGGTATCGCCGAAATTGACGGCCTCGATGGCAGCACGGGGGTTCATGTGGACAATACGACGACGCAGCGCAGCGTACTCGGCATCGGTGACTAGATCTTTTTTGGAGATCAGGATGCGATCCGCAAAGCCAACTTGCTTTTGAGCTTCTTCTTGCTCATCAAGGGTATCCATACCGTGTTTGGCATCGACAATCGTGACTACCGCATCTAAGCGGTAATACTCGGCGATGTCATCGTCCATGAAAAACGTCTGGCAAACCGGACCTGGGTTGGCCATGCCAGTCGTCTCAATGATTACGCGCTCAAACTTTAACTCACCGCTTTCGTGACGCTTGCGAAGATCAATCAAGGTGCGCATCAGATCTCCACGGACCGTGCAGCACACGCAGCCGTTGGACAGCTCGATGATTTCTTCATCCTGATCTTGCACGAGCAGTTCATTGTCGATGCTCTCGGGCCCAAACTCATTTTCAATGACCGCGATACGCTTGCCGTGATACTCCGTCAGAATACGTTTCAAAAGCGTGGTCTTTCCTGCACCGAGAAAGCCGGTGAGGATGGTGACAGGGACCATCTGGTCCAGACTGCGAGGGGAGTTCATGATCAGTTTGACTTCAAAAACGTGTAAAAAAGCAGGGCATTGGGTCGATGATCAGAACCAAGGCGAACGTCGGATTACATCACAGCCTAGGCCATCGGGCAAACTTTCTCAGTACATTGTAGAGAATCAGTTTGACATGAAAATGTCATCACAATGTGATGGGTAATTTAATCAACAAGCACATATATGGGGCTGACATCTTAGATTTCAAGTCCTCACGCGTCAAAAATAGAAGCTGAGGATTGCTAACTGTTTGTTTTTATTTGCTTTTTCTTCCCGCGCGCGGGTGTGCAGAGTCGTAAGCTTTGGCTAAATGTTGGAAATCCAGCTTCGTATACAACTGAGTTGTTGAAATATTGGCATGGCCAAGCATTTCTTGAACTGCCCTGAGGTCCTGCGCAGACTGTAAAACGTGGCTGGCAAAACTGTGGCGGAGCACATGGGGGTGTACGTGCGTAGGTAAACCTGCCAGTTTGACCAGTTTCGTGAGCTGTCCTTGCACCACGCGCGGACTAATCCGTGCACCGCGAACGCCAATAAATAAGGCAGCAGCATCGGTTTCGCTTGCCGGCAGGGATGTTGGAGGACGCACAAACAGAGGGCGGGCTTCGAGCCAGCGTGTCAGACACGCAAGCGCCTGACTGCCGATCGGGACGCTGCGACGTTTACCGCCCTTGCCTAAAACATTGACCTCACGATCGACTAAGTTGATCCAGCCCGCTGAGGTGTAACTTTTATTTTGTGTGTAGTAGACGTCGAGTCCGACCAGTTCGCTCAGACGCAACCCACTCGAGTAAAACAATTCAAACATGGCGCGGTCACGCAGCGAGGCAGGATCGGTCTGGGTGACGAGGGCAGGGGCCTCTAGTAGTGCCTGTGTCTGATCGACCGACAAGGCTTTAGGTAGGCCGCGCGAAGCTTTGGGTGCGCGCACATCAGCGGCAGGGTTCGCGGCCATTTGGCTCTGAGGTGCCCACCAGTGATAAAAGCCTCGCCAGGCGGCGAGCATGCGCGCTAAGCTGCGTGCGCTGTGCCCTTGGCCATGCAGTCTGGCGAGAAAGTGCCGAATATTTCCATTGACGAGTTGATCGAGGGGTTTGCCATCCGCAAGTGTGGCAAGTTTGTCTAGATCGCGTCGATAGGCCGAGAGGGTATGTCCGGAGTAACGACGGTTGACTTCGAGGTGTTTGAGCCAGGTCGCGACGGGATCGGACATACGTGGGTGAGATCTCTAAGTGTCTTGCGCAACACGCAAGGTCGTGTCAGCGGGTTTGAGACGTGATAGCGTGGAACTCGCCAGGATGCTGACAGTTTGCAAAAACGCTACACCCATGTCAGGACCAAAACGTTCGGGATCGTCTGAACCCAAGACCAACAGACCAAAGGCAGGTTGACCCACTGCGCAGCGTAGCGGCAGAATGGCGAGTGACGCAGGTTTGGCATGCAGCCAGCTGACGGGCATCAACGTCGTATCTGTTCCACAATAAGGATTCACAAGACTATTTGCGTAAGTGTGCACTTCCTCATCAACAGGGGCACCCACGCCTTCGGCAGGCAGATCCAAGCCCCAAACGCGAAGGGCGACCTCTTGGAGGTTGAACTGTTCGGCGAGGCCTAATGCGACTTCGCCGGGCAAGCGCAGGGTCGATGGCTCGCCTAGCATCCGCACACACCAGCGATTGAGCTTGTCTGTGGTGATCTCATTGAGCGCGGCATTACGCACTAAGTCAGCGAGTCTGAATTCAAAGTCACGTAGTCGCTCGCGCAAGGTCATGATCTGACGCTCACCAAGGGAAATCGTGCGCGCTTGATGCGGATGGGGGACTTCGAGCGTAGAAAACAACTCCGAATGCTGAATAAAAAACTCAGGATGCTCCTGAAGAAACTTGGCAACAGCTTGTGGGTGCAGTGAATCTGTCATGGCTTGGTACTAAGTGAAGTGGGAATAGAGGCAACCAGCTGATCAATATCGATTGTGCTGGAAAAGACTGTTGTAGCAGGACCAGTCATACGCATTTGATCGCCATGCGTCGCGATTGTGAGCCAACCGCCATGAGTGCGAATATGTACGGGAGAGTCCAAGAGACCTCGACGAATGCCGGCTGCAACCGCTGCACAGGCACCCGAGCCACAGGCGAGTGTCTCGCCGGCACCACGTTCATAGACGCGCAGATGGGCCGTGTGACGATCCACGATTTGCAAAAAACCTGCGTTGACCCTGCGAGCGAAACGAGGATGCGATTCGATCAAGGGACCGACGATGGACACAGCTGCGGTGTCAACATCCTCCACGACCTGCACAGCATGCGGATTGGCGATCGCGACGGCGGACAGCCAGACGGTCACCTCGCCGAGACCGCTATGGGTCTGCAGAGGCAGCGCGTAGAGAGTGTCTTGTCCCTCGAAACGAGTGGCTAGGCCTGTGACATCAAAAGGGAGTGCCTCAGGGTCGAAATGGGTCTGACCCATATCGACCACCACTTCGCCGTTGGGCATGGCTTGGAGTGTTATCAGTCCGGTCGAGATCTCTGCCCGCAAGGGGTTGCGCGAGGACAGTTTTTGCTCATGGACAAACTTAACGAAGCAGCGTGCACCATTGCCGCAGTGCTCGACCTCGCTGCCGTCGGCATTGAATACCCGATAGCGGAAGTCTGCCTCGGGATGCGAGGGGGTATCGACCAGCAATATCTGGTCGCAACCGATACCGAATTGGCGGTGCGCCAAAGCACGAGCTCGCTCTGGGGTCATTTCGATAGGTTGGCGAACCCCATCTAAGACCACGAAGTCATTGCCGGCGCCGTGCATTTTTGTAAAGTTCCAAGTCATGTAGGGATTATCGCCCATTTGTTGGTGGTTTTGACTTAAAATACTA
>CAWUWN010000023.1:0-40430 GCA_963926265.1 uncultured Burkholderiaceae bacterium | reverse complement strand
GTCTGGCAATACTCTCGGTACCTTATTTTGCGTCACTAATTTTGGTGAATCCCACGGACCTGCGATCGGTTGTGTGGTTGATGGCTGCCCGCCAGGTATAGCTTTATGCGAGCAAGACATTCAGCTTGAGCTTGATCGACGTCGTCGAGGTACCTCAAGGCACGTGACGCAGCGCCAAGAATCGGATCAGGTCGAAATTTTGTCTGGTATTTTCGAGGGTAAGACAACAGGAACGCCGATAGCCTTACTCATTCGAAATGTTGATGCACGTAGCAAGGATTACAGTGCGATTGCGGATACTTTCCGACCTGGTCATGCTGATTATGCTTATTTTAAGAAATACGGCGTTCGAGATCCCCGAGGCGGCGGACGTTCTTCGGCACGTTTGACGGCCCCAACGGTGGCCGCGGGAGCAATCGCTAAAAAATGGCTGTTTGAGCAGTACGGGATCACTGTCCGTGGCTATATGAGCCAGCTCGGAACCATTCCTATGCCGTTCAAAAGTTGGGATCACGTCCCCAACAACCCGTTTTACGCTGCAGACGCTGAAGTCGTCGCCCAGCTTGAGTCATATATGGATCAGTTACGCAAAGACGGGGACTCAGCCGGTGCGCGGATTGAAGTGGTCGCCGAGGGACTCCCGGCAGGTTGGGGAGAACCCATCTACGATCGTCTGGATGCGGATATTGCCCACGCCATGATGGGTTTGAATGCTGTCAAAGGCGTTGAGATTGGTGCTGGCTTTCACAGCATCGTTCAGCGTGGCTCTGAGCATGGTGATGAGATTACCCCTGAGGGTTTCTTAACTAATCATGCTGGCGGTGTTTTAGGTGGCATCTCAACTGGACAGCCAATTACAGTCAGTTTGGCAATTAAACCCACCTCCAGTATTCGAATTGAACGTCGCTCGATCGATCGGGAGGGTAATCCTGTCTCCGTCCAGACCTTGGGTCGTCATGATCCCTGTGTTGGCATTCGAGCCACGCCCATCGCCGAATCATTATTAGCGATTATTTTGGCAGACCATGCACTGCGCCATCGCGCGCAGTGCGGTGACCCGCCGAGCAGGGACTAATAGCTAGCCTGCTATGGCATAATCAAGAGCTAAACCTATCTAATGAATGTGGCTGAGACAGCGTCATGAAAAAAACCTTATACGACAAGCTTTGGGATGCGCATGTGGTTCACGAAGAATCAGATGGCACCGCTATTCTTTATATCGATCGTCACCTTTTACATGAAGTGACCAGTCCTCAGGCCTTTGAGGGTCTCGATTTGGCCGGGCGCAAGCTTTGGCGCCTCAATGCCAATTTGGCTGTGGCAGACCATAACGTTCCGACGACTGATCGTGCCCAGGGCATTACCGATCCTATTTCAAAGCTTCAGGTCGATACCCTCGACGCCAACTGTGAAAAGCATCAGGTGATTGAGTTTCGTATGAACGATTTGCGTCAAGGCATCGTGCATGTGATCGGCCCTGAGCAAGGCGCTACATTGCCAGGCATGACAGTTGTTTGTGGTGACTCCCACACCAGCACGCATGGCGCAATGGGTGCGTTGGCGTTCGGTATCGGGACTTCCGAGGTCGAGCACGTCATGGCAACGCAGACTCTGCAAGCCAAGAAAAATAAAAACATGCTTGTGCGTGTTGAGGGTGCTTTGCCCGCAGGTTGTACAGCCAAAGATATTATTTTGCACATTATCGGTGTGATCGGCACCGCTGGTGGTACTGCGCACGCCATCGAGTTTGCAGGCAGTGCCATTCGTGATTTGTCTATCGAAGGCCGTATGACGCTGTGTAATATGTCGATTGAGGCGGGTGCGCGTTCTGGCATGGTGGCCGTTGACCAAAAGACCATTGATTATTTTGTAGGACGTCCTTTTGCGCCGAGTGGAGCACTCTGGGATCAAGCGGTTGCTTATTGGAAAACTTTGCACTCAGACGAGGGTGCACATTTTGATCGAGTCGTAGAAATCGATGCGCGTCAGATTGTTCCTCAAGTGACTTGGGGCACTTCTCCTGAGATGGTTTTGCCTGTGACAGGTCGCGTGCCAGATCCTGAGCGCGAAAAGGATGAAGCCCGTCGCAGCGGTATGGAGCGCGCCCTTGAATACATGGGCCTCAAGCCCAATACTCCTATTCAAGATATTAAAATTGATCGTGTATTCATTGGTTCTTGTACCAATTCACGTATCGAGGATTTGCGCGCTGCAGCAGTGGTCGCGCGCGGCAAGCACGTAGCGAGCAACGTCCGCCAAGCGATGGTCGTAGCAGGTTCTGGGCTCGTTAAAGCCCAAGCTGAACGCGAAGGTCTCGATAAGATCTTTATCGAAGCGGGTTTTGAATGGCGTGAACCAGGCTGTTCGATGTGTTTGGCAATGAATGCTGATCGACTCGAGCCCCAAGAGCGCTGTGCTTCGACCTCCAATCGTAACTTTGAAGGCCGTCAGGGGCAGGGTGGAAGAACCCATCTCGTGAGCCCAGCTATGGCAGCAGCTGCTGCGATTGCTGGTCATTTTGTCGACGTACGTAACTTCCGGTAAAAAGACATGGACGCATTTACAACACACCAAGGACTGGTCGCTCCCCTCGATCGCGAAAACGTCGACACGGACCTCATCATCCCCAAGCAGTTTCTCAAGTCTATCAAGCGCTCTGGCTTTGGTCCAAACCTGTTTGATGAGATCCGTTATTTGGATCACGGCGAGCCTGGCATGGACAATTCCAAGCGTCCCCTGAATCCCGACTTTATCCTGAATCATTCGCGCTACCAAAATGCATCGATTCTTTTGGGTCGTAAAAATTTCGGCTGTGGCTCGAGTCGTGAACATGCACCCTGGGCCTTGGCCCAATACGGATTCCGTGCAGTGATCGCTCCTTCCTTTGCAGATATCTTTTTTAACAACAGCTACAAGACTGGTTTTTTACCAATAGTATTGACCGAACTCGAGGTAGCTCGTATTTTTGACGAAGTGCGCGGCTTTGTTGGCTACAAGCTCACCATTGATCTTGAAAAACAAGTTGTGATTGCGCCAGATGGTCGTGCAATGAATTTCGATATCACTGCACATCGTAAATACTGCTTGCTGAACGGCTTGGACGAAATCGGTTTGACACTGCGTCAGGCAGACAAAATCCGTAATTTTGAAAATGAACGTCTTGCCCGTCATCCTTGGCTGGACGTGGTGCCAATTGGCGCGCGATAAGTACAACCTATGTATCGGGCCGGTTCACCGGCCCATTATTTTTTAGATGAGTGAAAGATGACTAAGAAAATTGCAGTTTTACCTGGTGATGGTATTGGTTCAGAGATCATCGAGCAAGCCGTTCGCGTATTGAGTGTCGTGGCTCCTGATTTAGAGATTAACGAAGTACCCGTAGGTGGTACGGCTTATGATTTGCATGGCCACCCTTTGCCACCCTCGACACTGAAGCTCGCCCAAGAGTCCAATGCGATTTTGTTTGGTGCAGTGGGTGATTGGAAATACGACAAGCTGCCACGTGAACATCGTCCAGAACAAGCGATTTTAGGGCTGCGCAAAGCGCTTGGCTTGTTCGCCAATTTACGTCCAGTCATTTTGTATCCAGAGTTGGCCAATGCCTCATCGCTCAAGCCAGAAATCGTATCCGGATTGGATATTTTGATTTTGCGTGAGCTGACAGGTGATATTTATTTTGGTTCGCCACGCGGTATTCGTACTGCGACGGATGGTCCATATGCAGGGTCCCGTGAAGGTTTTGACACGATGCGTTATGCCGAGCCTGAGATTCGACGTATTGCACACATCGGTTTCCAAGCAGCTCAAAAGCGTAAAGGCAAGTTGTGCAGCGTTGACAAAGCCAACGTGCTGGAGACCTCGCAGCTCTGGCGTGACATTGTCATTGACGTTGCGAAAGACTATCCCGATGTCGCGTTGACACACATGTACGTCGATAATGCTGCCATGCAGTTAGTACGCGCGCCGCGTGAGTTTGACGTGATCGTCACTGGCAACTTGTTTGGCGATATTTTGTCTGACGAAGCGGCGATGCTGACAGGCTCAATCGGTATGTTGCCCTCGGCTTCCTTAAATGCCTCCGGTCAAGGTCTGTACGAGCCCAGTCATGGTTCTGCGCCTGATATCGCAGGTCAGGGCGTTGCTAATCCATTGGCGACGATTTTGTCCGCAGCCATGATGCTGCGTTATTCGCTGGATAGCGCTGCAATTGCCGATCGTATTGAACAGGCTGTGCAAAAAGTGTTGCAGCAAGGGCTGCGTACTGCGGATATTTACGAGCCTGGCACCACCAAGGTCGGCACTGCCGCAATGGGTGACGCTGTGCTTAAGGCCTTGGCTTAATTGTAATCCCGCCTAGTCGCTTTGTAGCCCTGGGCTAAAATATTAAAAATTGGTTTCCTCATTGTGGTTTGGTTGAAATGAAAAAATCGGTAGGATTAGTGGGTTGGCGCGGGATGGTTGGATCCGTTCTCATGCAGCGTATGCGTGACGAGGGTGATTTTGATCTGATTGATCCCGTTTTTTTCTCCACCAGCAATGCGGGTGGGCGTGCGCCTGAATGGGCTGGTTCTACGGCCCTTCAAAATGCGTTCGACATCGAAGCCCTTAAAAAATTACCGATTATTGTGACCGCTCAAGGGGGTGATTACACCAGCGAGGTCTATCCAAAGCTACGTGCAGCGGGATGGACGGGGATCTGGATTGATGCAGCCAGCACCTTACGCATGAAAAGCGATGCCATTATTGTTCTGGATCCTGTCAATCGTGATGTGATTGACGCAGGGTTGCAGCGCGGTGTGCGGGATTACATTGGCGGCAATTGCACCGTGAGTTGCATGATGATGGGTCTAGCGGGTCTCTTCAAGCATGACTTGATCGACTGGATGACGAGCATGACCT
Source organism: uncultured Burkholderiaceae bacterium (assembly GCA_963926265.1). GTDB lineage: Bacteria > Pseudomonadota > Gammaproteobacteria > Burkholderiales > Burkholderiaceae_B > Zwartia. The sequence continues at coordinate 35,531 of CAWUWN010000023.1, read as the reverse complement.
ACCAGGCAGCCTCGGGAGGTGGTGCGCAGCACATGCGTGAATTGTTGACCCAATTTGGTGTGCTCAATGCCGCCGTCCAAGCTGAGCTCGCCGATCCTGCCTCCGCCATTTTGGAGATTGACCGTAAAGTGCTGGTGACTCAGCAGTCCGGACAATTACCCACAGAGCATTTCGGTATTCCACTCGCCGGTAATTTGATTCCTTGGATCGACAAAGACCTAGGTAACGGAATGTCCCGCGAGGAATGGAAAGGCGAAGCTGAAACGAACAAAATTCTTGGCCGTGGCGAAGGTTTTGGTTCTGCACCGATTCCAATCGACGGTTTGTGTGTGAGGATTGGCGCAATGCGATGCCACAGTCAGGCGCTCACCATCAAACTTAAACGTGATATTCCGATGGACGAGATCGCAGAGATCATCGCTCAAGGTACGGCATGGGCAAAATTTGTCCCCAACACCAAAGAAGATACTCTGCGTGCATTGTCACCCGTTTCTGTGACTGGAACCATGGACATTCCTGTCGGCCGGATGAGAAAGCTTTCAATGGGGTCTGAGTACCTTGGTGCTTTTACGATTGGCGATCAGTTATTGTGGGGCGCTGCAGAGCCTCTGCGTCGTATGTTGCGAATTACGCTCGGCGAGCTCTAAGTTAAGGAACATCCTATATGGCACGGCAATTGAACATTCCAGCTACTTTTTTGCGGTTCGCGGTCACGCCAATCATTGTATGCATGGGACTGACGTTATCAGGAATGAACGTGTCTCAAGCAGCACAAGCAGGGCACGGTCGTGTGACCTCAGTTGCCGGCGCACCTCTGCAGTTATCCATTCCGATTAGTGGATTGACGGCGGATGACCTCAAAGTTTTAAGCGCTTCAGTTGCTGAATCTGCGGCTTGGGCTCAAGCAGGTTTGTCTTTACCCGCCTCAATTGAGTCTTTATCTGTCACGGTCGAGCCAGGTGTAAACGCGACTTCGCGCAATCTTGTGTTGCGCTCCACTCAAGCGCTCGATCGCCCTGTGATTGATGTATTTCTTAGATTGACGACGGCTTCGGGTACTACATCCATTCAGTCCAGCTATTTGGTGTTGGTCGCTGACGCCTCACCTAAATCGTCAGGTGTGGTGCGTGTCGCTCGTGGCGATACTTTGTACGCGATTTCTTTGGAAAAAGCTGTCAGTGGTGCGGATATATACCAAGTCATGTGGGCGATTTATACAGCTAATCCTCAAGCCTTTATCGCCGACAATATGAACCTACTTCGTGTTGGCGCGTCGCTCAATATTCCGGATGCGGCAACGATGCGTGCCGTCGATGCCAAGTATGCGCGTTCGATGTTTGCCAAGCACGACCAAGCTTTTAGGTCACGCCGAGGTCCAGGGCAAACTGGGGCGACGGTGTCGACCGTGCCGGCTGTCGTGACTCCGAGTGCGCAGACAGGCGCTGTCACAAATCCTCAGTCAGCCTCCGGTCAAGCCGCGGTTGGTGATCAGGTTAGGCTAGCTTCGACGAACCCCTCCGATCAACAAGCAGATTTGCTTGTGGCCAAAGCAAACGAACTGCGCGAATTGCAATCTCGCGTCGATTCACTGCAGAAAAATGTCGAAGATTTAAAAGATGCACTTCAGAAAAGTCAGGCCGCTACAGGCGCCGTTGGTGCAACGGGATCGGCTGGGACAGTTGGTACATCTGGACCTTCTGGAGTAACTGGAGCGTCTGGCATTCCTGGAGCGCCTGGCACACCTGGAGCGACCGGCTCATCCGGAACAATGAGAGCATCTGGAACGCCCGGAGCCTCTGGAGCGAGCGAAACTGCCGGATCATCCGGAGCGCCAAGAGCTTTGGGGGCTGAGGGTTCTTCAGCCAATGGGTCTAAAACAGATACCGACACCGCGGCTGCTAGCGAAGTGAAAACCGGGATTGATAAATTGAAGCAATATGCTTCTGATCATGTGCTTGGGGTTGTACTCGGTATTTCTGCTTTGCTTGCACTGATCATTGCATTTCTATTAAAACGAGCAGGTCGACAAGCGCGGAATGATGAATTAGATCAATTGCCTCAAGCCAGTGCTGCAATCGCATCGGATTTTGATCAAAAACTTCAGTCAATTGATCTGAATTTATCCGCGGATGACAAGCCGACGAATACGGCTGGATCCAGCAAAGCAGGTGTCTGATTCTGGTGTATCGGCCTCAGCAGAGTCACAAGGAGTTGGCTTTTCTCAGTCCATTACGAGTGACGATGCATTGAATAGGATTGCACTTGGCATTGCTTACGATGGTCGCCCCTGGCAAGGTTGGCAAAAACAACCGCATGGACAGACTGTCCAAGACACACTAGAACGTGCACTTCAAGCTTTCGTGGGTGCACCCGTTAGTACAGTCTGTGCAGGGCGCACTGACACTGGAGTGCACGGACTCAACCAAGTGGTGCATCTCGATACGGATGTTCATCGAGCGACTGAGTCTTGGGTGCGCGGAACCAACGCACATCTGCCCGACTCTATTTCAGTGCAATGGGCTCAAGCCGTACCTGCCGAGTTTCATGCGCGTTTTTCAGCAACTGCTCGTGCTTACACCTACGTTATCCTCAACACACGCGTGCGTCATCCTCTTTGGCAAGGCCGGGCAGGGTGGGTGTTTCAACCTCTTAACATCGAGGCAATGCAGCAAGCAGCACGTTGCTTGCTTGGTGAGCATGACTTTAGTAGCTTTAGGTCTTCGCAGTGTCAGGCCAAATCGCCCGTAAGAACAATACACAAGCTAGATATTACTCAGCAGGGACCTCGTATTGTGGTTCAACTACGTGCAAATGCATTTCTGCACCATATGGTTAGGAATATTATGGGTGCACTCGTCCAGGTGGGACAGGGAAGAGAAACTGTAGACTATGTTGCAAAGGTTCTTGAGGCGCGTGATCGCACCCAGGGCGCACCTACTTTCTCCCCTGACGGCTTGTACCTGACGGATGTTACGTATCCGGGATATTCGCTACCTGTAGTGACAACCGATGCGGTGAGTTTAGATTTTCTTGGGATATGTTGAAATATGTCTCAGGAGCAACAATCAAAAGGGTAAAGCGATGCGCACGAGAATCAAAATTTGTGGAATTACGCGTCACGAGGATCTGACGTGTGCGGTCGATGCAGGTGCAGATGCCGTAGGTTTTGTTTTTCACCCCTCGAGCAAGCGCTTTGTTACGGCAGAGCATGCGGCTGAGCTTGTGCGTCACTTGCCTGCCTTCGTGAGTTCGGTCGCGCTTTTCGTGAATCCCGAATCGCAGTTTGTTTGCTCAGTGATTCAAACAATGCGACCAACGTTGCTACAGTTTCACGGTGAAGAGACGCCAGAATTTTGTGCTTCGTTTGAAACACCCTATATCAAGGCATTTCGTGTGGGTGCGCCAGGCACGGATTCCGCCCAAAGTCTAAAGCAGTCTTGCCAACAGTTTGCGTCAGCGCGAGGTTGGTTGTTTGATAGCTATACACCGGCTTATGGGGGGAGTGGACACACCTTTGATCATTCACTCTTGGTGGGGCTCGCAGACCTTGACCCTGCTGCGCGAGCGCCTGTCATTTTGTCAGGAGGCCTCAATGCGCAAACTCTTGTAGAGCCAGTTCGTCGCCTTCGACCCTGGGCCGTTGATGTGAGTAGTGGAGTAGAGGAATCGCCAGGTATTAAATCATCGGCACTGATTGCTGCTTTTGTCTCTGCTGTCAAAAATGCAGATGCCTGAGACGTTTTGACATCTTTCAGATAAAACCGATATAATCTTGTTCTTTACAGGCGGTTAGCTCAGCTGGTTAGAGCGCCACGTTGACATCGTGGAGGTCGCTGGTTCGATTCCAGTACCGCCTACCAGTAAATGAAAATCATGCCCCGGACTCGGGGCATTTTTTCGTTTTCTTAATACTAATGAGACTGCTTTATACAGGCAAATCCAGTGGCTTTCACACTACCTACAAATTCCTATCAGAATGCAACGTAGTGACTGCTAACGAACATCATTTCATTCGCCTTTTCCTCGGGCGTCAACTTTGCCCAACGTTTTTCTTCTTCCACCAGAGCCTTTTCTTTCGCGGCCTGCCAATCTCTAAACATATCTCGAACACGGCGTTTTTGGGGATCCATGCTACCCATCACCTCATTCATTTGACGCAGCCTTAAAACTAGCGTTTTCATGAATTTGATGGCTTGCTCTGGGTTGTCCTGAATCGATGCCATAAAATCGTCATAGGATGTCAGGGTACATTCGGTATCAGTTACCGCTTTGACGGTAGCCGAACGCGGCCCAGGTTCAAGCAAACTCATTTCGCCAAAAACATCATCCGTAGTTAAGCTAGCGACAGTCTTCGCTTTTTTTCCTTCGCCAACGATCACTTCGACCGAGCCATTGATAATCAAAAATGCACTGTTACCCTCATCACCCTCGGTAATGATCACATCACCAGCTTTGTATTTGACGGTCTTCATTTCTATTTTTCCTTTTTGATTGAATGAAATATTTGCTCGATACTTGATAATATTACGTCTTTCACTTTACTGCCAGAGACATCTGAGGCGCTTAGCGGATCAGACTTCATCTAGATTATTAGGTTTTTAATTTTGGCTCTGATTAATATTCTGACTACAGTTAAATAAGGCTAATTCAGGTCGGTATTCAAAATGTATGCTGTCATAGTGCCACCATTTACCACCCCAAATAAAGCCTTGTGACTCAAAAATCGACACTATGCGATTCAAGTCTTTACTGCGCAGAATTTCCTCTGGAAATTTCTGGTATTTATTTATTTGTCCCCCATCCCATTTCCAATAACGCCCGATCATTTTTGGTAATTTAAAATCGATTGCAATACCAAAAGCATGCATGCTTAAGCGGTTGGTGCCAGCAATCATTCTCCAGTTAAAAGTGCCAATATTTTCCGAAACGTAATTGGAAAGCCCTGCTTGTTTAATCTCGTCCCCGACAGTTTCAAGAGCTTTTGCTGCGCCGTTTACACTAGAAAATAGCAGCCTGCAATCACAAGGTGCCCAGCGAACGCTCACAAGCTTTGAAGAGACTTCCACGGAAGACTTTCCATACATATCCATAAAAAGTGGTGAGTGACGTAGTCGACCCGGATCTTGGTTTATTGAGGGAGGCATTTTTAAGTACCCAGCCTGATAAGGCTGTCGCAACTGACTGTAGAGATCGGCCTTGTCGAGTTCGTCGTCGTAATTTCTGTAGGTTGTTTCGGGATTGAAAGGATAAAGTTTTCCGCTGTGTGAACGGATTGAATTCGAGTGTGACGGCGAAGCCAAATGGTCAGGGTAGGCGTTAGAAAGACAAACTAGCTGATCATGAGGTTTTACATTTGCAATTGCTTTTGATGAAAGCCACAGTAAAGTGCAGAGCATCAAGCCGCTCAGAAACACCCCGGGTGTTTTGCGCGTGTTAATGCCCACCTAGAAGTCTGCCATAACCTGGAACTAGTGGTTCAATCCCTGCAATTTTTAAACAATGCCACATCATGGCAGCGACGCTTGAAATGACTGGTTTGCCAAGATCACGCTCAAGCGCATCTAGGACCTCAATGGTGGGCATACCGACTCCGCTTAGAAATATCGCTTCAGCTGCGGGTGTATCCGCTGCACGTGCCAAAGAATAGGCGCGTTCAGGTGTTTCCTCGTAAATATTTCTGACATTTTCGAGGCGTTTCACACTCACAACATTTAAGCCATAGTCCTCAAGCGCGGCTTTTCCTGCGAGCGTTTGAGCTTCTGCATAAGGTGTTCCTAGTGCGACATTTTTGACGCCTAGGTGATTCATTGCTTTGATGACACTTACAAATGCCGATGTAAATCGTACCTTGTACTGCTGTTCCATTCTTATCGTCAGTTCAGCTTCACCAGCGCGTCCCAACATATAACTCGAAGCAGTGTGCGCCAGTGCGATGACTTGAGGACGGATGTGCGACAACATTTCTGTAGGCTCGTCGATATGATCGAGTTGCGAGCGAGAACGTTGATCTTGCCCATCATGCGCGCCTGGTGTACCACGAGCAATCATTCGTCCAAAATGTACAGATACCCCAGCAGGTTTCAGGGCAAATAATTCTGGTTCTATGTTTGGATTTCCTGGTGGGATTAAAAACCCTAGCCGAGCGCGCCATCCGTCCATCTTTGCTTCCAATTGCTAATGTATTTGGTGAGTTGGAATGTTTGATTTATTTGGCAATAGCATTCGCATTTTTTGACCACTTTGCCATTTCAGCCTTGATGTGATTATTGACCTCCATAGGGAGGCCTTTTTTAACTTGAACAGACATATTCGCTAATCGATTTTCAACATCTTTACTTTGAAGAGCGAGATCAATACTTTTGCTTAATTTTTCGATAATTTCTTTAGGTGTTCCAGCGGGAGCGACAAAAAAGAACGAAACCTCGGTGAACATATCAGGGATGCCCGCCTCTTTGACGGTTGGAACATCCGGTAAAGCTGCTAAGCGTTTATCACCTGTCACGGCAATCACTCGGATCTTTTCGCCCTTAGCTAGACCGACTGCGGATGCGGCAGTCGTAAACCAGACTTGGATGCGACCAGCCAGCACGTCAACCTGTGCGTCTGAGGTGCTTTTATAAGGGATCATCACCATGTCAAGATTGTTAGACGCTTTGAGTTTTGTCCCCAGATAGTCTGAAACACTTCCCGAGGGGCCGTTGTAGTTCAGTTTCCCAGGAGATGCTTTGGCTAGTTTGACAACATCACTTAAAGATTTTGCTGCGAAACCCGGTGGAACGGCGACCACATAAGGCAGGCTGGCAGCAAATGCGATGGACTCAAAGTCTTTTGACAGGTCTGTTTTCACAGCAGGGTTTGTCACTTGGTTAATAATGCTACTCGTACTTGTCAGAAAAATTGTGTAGCCATCAGGCTTGGCCTGGGCGACGTAGTTGGTTGCGATATTGCCTGTTGCACCAGCTTTATTTTCAACGAGAACGGTAGTTTTCATAATTTGAGTGAGTTGCTGGGCGACTTCGCGGGCAATCATGTCATTTCCGCTGCCAGGCCCATAAGGCACGACGATTGTGATTGGACGGGAAGGGTAGGCTTGCGCATGCAGTGATAGCGGTAGCGCAGCAGACGCACACAAGAGGGTACGCAGAACAATTTCTGTCAAGATTTTCATGGATTTGTCTCCGAATATTGTTAAAGTTTTTATGAGAGAACAATAGCAGAACTTTCGTATATGGCGATAGTCTGTCAATCCAAGCTTAATTAAGCGGTGCAAAGTGGCTGAAATGGTAAACTTTTAGATTGTCGTTTTCTTAAGGATGAGTGCTGATGCTCTCAATTACGCTCCCCGACGGGTCGCAGCGTCAATATCCAGGTCCTGTTTCGGTCGCTGAGGTTGCTCAATCGATTGGTGCGGGTCTTGCACGTGCCGCACTCGGTGGTCGCATCACCCAAGGTGGTGACAGCCGTTTAGTTGACACCACACATCTTCTTGAGAGCGATACGCATCTAGCAATCATTACGGCAAAAGACGCTGAGGGCTTGGATCTAATTCGACACTCGACGGCGCACTTGTTAGCGTATGCGGTCAAATCGTTATTCCCTGATGCACAGGTCACGATTGGTCCTGTGATTGACAACGGGTTTTTCTACGACTTTTCCTACAAGCGCCCCTTTACCCCAGAGGATTTGGTGGCGATTGAAAAGAAAATGGCGGAGATTGCTAAAAAAGATGAGGTTGTGACGCGTGAGGAATGGTTGCGCGACGATGCCGTCACTTTTTTCAAAGGGATCGGCGAGGCTTACAAGGCCGAAATCATTGGTGCGATTCCTGGCAACGAAGCGATCAGTCTTTATCGCGAAGGCGACTTTATCGATTTGTGCCGTGGTCCTCACGTGCCCAGCACCGGCAAATTAAAAGTATTCAAGCTCATGAAAGTCGCAGGCGCCTATTGGCGTGGCGATAGCAACAATGAAATGTTGCAGCGGATTTACGGCACGGCTTGGGCAACCAAAGAAGACCAGGATGCGTATCTGCATATGCTTGAGGAAGCAGAGCGTCGTGACCATCGCAAGATTGGTCGCGATCTCGATTTGTTCCATTTTCAAGAAGAAGGCCCAGGCCTGATTTTCTGGCATCCCAAAGGCTGGGCAATCTGGCAGCAAGTTGAGCAATACATGCGCGCGGTTTACCGTGACAACGGTTACCAAGAGGTCAAGGCACCACAAATTCTCGACATCTCCCTCTGGAAAAAAACCGGCCACTGGGATAACTATCGTGAAAATATGTTTACGACGGAATCAGAAAATCGAGTGTATGGCCTCAAGCCCATGAATTGTCCTGGCCACGTTCAGATCTTTAATTCAGGTTTGCATTCCTACCGCGATCTACCACTTCGCTACGGTGAGTTCGGCCAATGTCATCGCAATGAACCGTCCGGCTCCTTGCACGGCATGATGCGTGTACGGGGCTTCACTCAGGATGATGGACACATCTTTTGTACTGAAGATCAGCTTCAGGATGAGTGCGCAGCGTTCACCTCATTACTTCAACAGGTTTATGCCGACTTTGGGTTTACCGAGGTGCTCTACAAGGTCGCAACGCGACCAGAAAAGCGGATTGGCAGCGATGAGGTGTGGGATAAAGCTGAAACCGCACTAATGGAAAGTCTCAAGCGGACCGGTTGCTCATTCGAGGTTTCGCCAGGTGAGGGTGCATTTTACGGCCCCAAGATCGAATACACCCTTAAGGACGCCATTGGTCGTCACTGGCAGTGTGGCACGATTCAGGTTGATTTCTCTATGCCTCAGCGTCTCGGCGCTGAGTATGTGGATGCTTCTGACCAGCGTCGAGCGCCAGTGATGCTACATCGTGCGATCCTTGGATCTTTTGAGCGTTTTATTGGCATGTTGATTGAAAATCATGCCGGTGCGATGCCTGCATGGCTTGCCCCTGTTCAGGCCGTCGTCTGCTGTATTTCCGAGCACGCGGCCGAATATGCGGCAGAAATCACACAAAGCCTGAAGAAACAAGGCTTTAGAGTAGAATCAGACTTACGTAGTGAGAAGATTACCTATAAAATCCGTGAACACAGTTTGCAAAAGCTTCCCTATATCTTGGTGGTCGGTGAAAAAGAACGCCAAGCGGGGACTGTCGCAGTACGTGGACGTGGTGGGGTGGAGCTAGGTGTCATGCCAACAGCTCAATTCGCTTCATTGCTAAACGAAGACGTGGCATTACGCCGCAATTCTGGTTCGACTGCACCGCAGTCGGCCTAATCACTAGGAGTCGTCAACATCGCAACAGAAAAACCACACCGCATCAATGGTGAAATTCGCGTTCCCGAGGTGCGTTTATTAGGTATTGAGGGCGAACAGCTCGGTATTGTTAAAACTTTCGACGCTGTACGTATGGCTGAGGAAAATGAGATTGATCTGGTCGAGATCGCGCCTAACGCTGATCCACCAGTCTGCCGCTTGATGGATTACGGCAAGTTTAAATACCAAGAACAAAAACGCCTAGCTGAAGCGCGTTCTAAACAAAAAATTATTCAGGTCAAAGAAGTCAAGTTCCGTCCTGCGACTGATGAAGGTGATTATCAAGTCAAACTTCGTAACTTGAAACGTTTTCTCGAAGAAGGTGATAAAGCTAAAGTGACACTACGTTTCCGTGGTCGCGAGATGGCTCACCAAGAGCTCGGGATGCGTGTCCTTGAGCGCGTACGTGATGACTTGACTGATATGGCTGTGGTAGAAGCGATGCCCAAGCTTGAAGGTCGCCAAATGGTCATGGTTCTCTCCCCACGGAAGAAAACGCTGACTAAAGAAGCTACGGCTTAAGCCATGCATGTATTGTTTGTTCTCGATCCACTGCCAGGTTTAAACGCATACAAAGATAGTTCTGTCGCGATGATGCGGGCGCTTGTCGCGCGTGGTCACTCTTTGAGTGTTGCATTGCAAGGTGATGTCTTCATCGAAGGTGGTCAAGTCTTTGCCTGTGCGACACCCATTGGGTTAATCGCGGGTGCAGACTTACATGAACATCATTGGTGGAAAGAGCTTGGCGCTGTGATTGATACACCTTTGCAGGCATTTTCAGCGGTGATTATGCGTAAAGATCCTCCATTTGATATGGAGTATGTCTACATTACGCATATGTTTGATTATGCTCAAGCACAAGGCGCGCGTGTCTTTAATAGTGGTGCAGCAATTCGAAATCATCCGGAAAAGCTGGCTATTACAGAGTTTGCTCAATTTACGACACCTACACTTGTGACGCGTGACATGGCGAGGATCAAAGCGTTTCATGCTGAGCATCGCGATGTCATTGTCAAGCCGCTTGACGGCATGGGTGGAACAGGGATTTTTAAATTAGCGGCAAATGAGCCTAATTTGAATGCGATTCTCGAGTCTCTGACGCATGATGGCCAGCGTTCAATTATGGCCCAACGGTTCATCCCTGAGATTAGTCAGGGTGACAAACGGATTTTGCTGATTGGTGGTGAACCTGTTCCCTATTGCCTTGCTCGTATTCCCTTGGCAGGCGAAACACGTGGTAATTTGGCCGCTGGAGGGAGAGGCGTTGCGCAACCCCTTTCAAAGCGGGACTGGGAAATTGCACGCGAAATTGCGCCTCAACTTAACAAAAGAGGTTTGTTGCTTGTTGGGCTGGATGTGATTGGTGACTTTGTGACTGAAATTAACGTCACGAGTCCCACTTGTTTTGTAGAAATTACGGAGCAAACCGGCTTTGACGTTGGTGCCCGTTTTGTCGAGGCCTTAGAACTCGCTGTTCAGCAGGCTACTTAAACTATGGTTGTTATTTTTGTTGTGGCACATGTGCCACTTGCTTCGGCTTTAGATGCTTGCGTCAGGCACGTGTTAGGCAAAGATCCACAGCTTCATTTGCTAGATATTGAGCCAAACGAGTTTGCATCACAATCATCGCCTCTTTTGGCTGCTGCGATTGTGGCTGCCGATCAAGGCGATGGCGTTCTGCTTTTAACGGACTTGCCTGGCGCCACCCCATCCAATATTGCTGTCGAAGCTTCAAGCTTGGCGCATGCGCAAGGCGTCTCTTGCAGTGTTTTGGGAGGCGTCAATGCTTCGATGTTGCTTAAAGCAATCAATTATCGCAATGCAGCATTAGATGTGGTGATAGAGAAAGCACTTACTGGTGCCACGCAAGCCGTGTTGCGTGTAGACTGACGCTATCTCCGTAAGCTAACCCATCTTCATCATTTCTCGATATGCCTGATCTCGATATCGTCGTGTCCAATAAACTTGGCTTGCATGCGCGTGCTGCAGCCAAACTCACTCAATTGGCTGGTCAATACAGCAGTGAAATTTTTATCTCCAAGGGCGCCCAGCGTGTCAATGCTAAGAGCATCATGGGCGTCATGATGTTGGCTGCGGGAATTCGCTCCAACGTTAAAGTCGAAGCGAACGGTAGTGATGCTGAACGCGCTCTTGATGCTATTCAAAAATTGTTCGATGACAAATTCGGCGAAGGCGAATAGCCACTCCAGCGAGACCTGCCCGGCGCCTATGCTTTGCCTGTATGGGCAAGGCGCTGCGCGTGGCTATGCGATTGGTCGAGCACTCATTATGGGTGCCGCTGCGCTTGAAGTCGCTCACTACAGAGTGCATCCGTCTGCTATTCAAACAGAGCAGGGACGTTTAAGTCGAGCGTTAGAGACGACACGACAAGAAATGTTAGAGTTAGCCGCGACCTTGCCAGAGGATGCGCCACGAGAGTTAGCGGCCCTGCTGAGTGTGCATGGCATGCTGCTGTCAGATCCTTTACTCGCGGACGAGGCGTTAAATCTGATTCAGGATAAGCATTACAACGCGGAGTGGGCGCTAACGACGCAAGGACAAATTCTCGGTGAACAATTCGCGTCAATGGAAGACGAATATTTGCGAGAGCGAGGCGCGGATGTCCGGCATGTCATCGAGCGCGTGTTGCACGTTTTATCTGGTTCACGGGCCTTGAGCGCTTTTGATCTCGCGGGTCAAGCGGATGAGCCTTTAATTGTGATTGCCCATGACATTTCTCCTGCAGACATGATTCGTTTGCGAGGGGGACGTTTTGCAGGATTTGCAACGGATCTAGGTGGCGCAACATCACACACGGCTATTGTGGCTCGTAGTCTGTCTGTACCTGCAGTGGTCGCGCTTGGGCACGCCCGTAGCTTATTGCGTGACGGCGATATGGTGATAATCGATGGTATTCAAGGTGCTTTGATTGTTAATCCCTCTCCGCTCGCTCTTGAGCAGTACAAAATACTCCAAGAGCGTTATCTAGATGATCGAATCACTCTTGCTGCGCTTAAAGATGTACCTGCTGAAACCTTAGATGGTATTTCAATTTCTTTACAAGCCAATATTGAACTGCCAGATGAGGTCGACCTCGCCTTGGCCAATGGTGCAAGTGGGATCGGTTTGTTCCGCACTGAATTTTTATTTTTGGGGCGTACTGAATTACCGAGTGAAGAAGAGCAATATCTTGCATACGCTTCTGTTGTCAAAGCCATGCAACATCGGCCCGTTACAATTCGTACGCTTGATGTTGGTGCTGACAAAGCATTAGATGGTGAGGCAACAGTTGCCACGAATCCTGCTTTAGGATTAAGAGCGATTCGTTACTGTCTGGCTCATCCCGATTTATTCGCGACACAACTTAGAGCGATACTGAGAGCCTCTGCACACGGAACTGTTCGTATTTTGATTCCAATGGTTGCGCATATGCATGAGGTGATCGCTGCAAAAGCTGCGATTGAGTCAGCCAAGAGAGAGCTAGACGTTCGAGGTCAGTCTTACGCAGAGCAAATCGAAGTCGGCTGCATGGTGGAAATTCCTGCGACGGCTATTGCTATTGATCCATTTGCTGATGCTTTAGATTTTCTCTCGATTGGCACCAACGATTTGATTCAATACACGCTTGCGATTGATCGTGCTGATAACGAAGTATCTGCGCTCTACGATCCTTTGCATCCTGCGGTACTCAAGCTCATTGCAAACACAATAAATGCAGGGACGCGTGCGGGTATTCCGGTTGCAGTATGCGGTGAAATGGCGGGTGATCCTACATTGTCACGTTTGTTGCTTGGTCTTGGTTTAACGCATTTCTCAATGCATCCACAGCAAATTCTTGATGTCAAAAGAGAGATTCGACGTGGGCATTCCAATGCTCTGCGTCAGCAAGTGGCCACAGCCCTGAATCGTCACAGCACCATCGATCCCTCTGTGCTTCAATAGTTTCTAGCAATCAAAATAGAAAACGCCGAATGTATTTCATTACATTCGGCGTTTTTAATGCCCGCTCAAACGATTGTTATTTTACAGGTAGGATAATCAATAAACATTAACGATGGTAAGCCGATTCGCCGTGTGTGGTGATGTCAAGACCCTCGCGCTCCATATCCTCGCTGACACGCAGACCACACAACATATCTGCAATCTTAAAGGCGACAAAGGCAACGACTCCAGACCAGATGATGGTAATGACAATCCCTTCGAGTTGAACTAGCAGCTGTCCACCAATCAGACTAACTGAGTCAAGACCTAGGCCACCGAGAGCCTTGGCATTAAACACACCGACTAAGATCCCGCCAACAATGCCACCGACGCCATGAATACCAAAAACGTCTAGCGTATCATCTGCACCCAACATACGTTTCAAACCATTCACTCCCCAGACGCAGATCACCCCAGCTGCAATGCCAATGACCAAGGCACCGACTGGGCCGACCAAACCTGCCGCGGGAGTAACGCCCACTAAACCTGCAATGGCACCTGATGCAGCACCCAACATCGATGGGCGACCTTTGATTGCCCACTCAGTAAAGACCCAAGCCATGATGGCACCGACTGTTGCAATCAGCGTATTAAACAAAGCCAATGCAGCGACTTCATTTGCAGCGAGTGAGGAACCAGCATTGAAGCCAAACCAACCTACCCACAGAAGTGAGGCGCCTATCATTGTCATGGGCAGGTTGTGTGGCTGCATCGCTTCCTTGCCGTAACCCAAACGCTTACCAACTACAAAGGCACCCACTAACGCTGCGATACCGGCATTAATATGAACAACCGTGCCGCCCGCAAAGTCGAGCGCACCTTTTGCAGCGAGCAATCCCTTTGATGTATCTGTCGTGAACCAGATCATGTGGGCGATTGGGATGTAAGCAAAAGTGAACCACAACACTGTGAAGATCAGCACAGCTGAAAAACGCGCACGTTCAGCAAATGCCCCTACAATCAACGCGCAGGTAATGCCAGCAAATGTTGCCTGGAATGCTGCATACAAGAACTCAGGAATAGAGCCCGTCATCGAATATTTGCCATCTGCAGGATTAAACATTCCGCTAAAGAACGAGCGTGAGAATCCCCCTACAAAGGCGTTGCCTTCAGTGAAGGTAAGCGAGTAACCGTAAGCAAACCAAAGTAAAACTGCTACTGCAAAGGTGCACATGACTTGCATCAAAACAGACAGTACATTTTTTGACCGCACCAAACCGCCATAAAACAGGGCTAAGCCCGGCACCACCATTAATAAAACTAACAGGGTTGAAACGCCTACCCATGCGATATCGGCTTTATCCATTTTTAATGCTCCGTTGATTCAATAAATTTAGAGTGCGGCTTCGCCGGTTTCGCCAGTCCGGATTCGGATAACTTGCTCGAGAGGTGCGATGAATATTTTTCCATCACCAATCTTGCCTGTTCGCGCGGCTTGCTCAATTGCCTCAATTGCTTGATCAACGAGTTGATCAGCCACGGCAGCTTCGACACGTAACTTGGGTAAGAAATCGACAGCGTATTCAGCGCCTCGATATAGTTCTGTGTGTCCCTTTTGACGACCGAAACCTTTGACCTCAGTCACGGTTAGGCCTTGAACGCCTAACGTTGAGAGGGCGACTCGGACCTCGTCAAGCTTGAATGGCTTAATAATGGCAATAATGAGCTTCATATGTGTTTCCTCGATGAAAGGTGTGTGTCGAGTCTTAAGCAAATTTCATGCCAGACTTTCACTTAACAGAGCTTTACTGGATTGGTGAGGACGAAACCATGCATGAAAGGGAATTGAAACGGTTGGTTGCCTGCATTCCTCTCAATAAAGGGTCGAATTTGGTGCACCCAGATTTTTATGCACTGTATTGGTGCGTCAGTGTTGTGTTTGATTCTAGTGAATATTAAGAGCGCACATTTTTATAATGATTTAAATATTTAAGCCGAAGTAATGCTTCAACACCTACTAAACTATTTGAACCTATAAAGGATTGCCTCATGATGAAACCAAATGCGTGGTTTGAAGAGTTTCAAAAAAATGTTTCTGAACTCATTGCCAAGAGTCCAGCAGCCGATATCGAACGAAACGTCAAGGCCTTCGCGGGTCAGGCTTTCAACAGAATGGATCTTGTGACCCGAGAAGAGTTTGATGTCCAGGCGGATTTGCTTAATCGTGCTCAGGTACGTATAGAAGCGCTCGAGCAACAAATGCATGCCCTTGAGGCACGCGTTGCCGATCTAGAAAGACCAGAGTAAACGAAAGTGATTTTTTAAGAAATGCCTCGATAAATATTTCGAGATGAGTACTTCTCGAGGTGGATCATTTGATCTCGAGTCTTACTTCTGAAAGGCTGTGCACCCCATAATTTATGGTTTGGTGTACATCATGTCCCTCGCTGTTTTATTGAGTCGTTCTTTGGTGGGCTTAGATGCGCCCACTGTTCGAGTGGAAATCCATCTCGCACGTGGTCTACCTAGTTTTGGTATCGTTGGCTTAGCAGATGCTGAGGTGCGCGAAAGTCGAGAGCGGGTGCGTGCCGCAATCCTCAGCAGTGGTTTTGAGTTTCCACTTGGTCGTTTAACGGTCAATCTTTCCCCAGCTGATATCCCCAAAGAGTCGGGACGTTTTGATTTACCGATCGCCCTAGGCGTTCTTTTGGTTTCTGGTCAGGTAGATTTACCCCTGAGTACATCGGATCAGTCTTTCGAAAGTGATGCGCCTGCCTTAGCAAATCTTGTGTTGGCTGGCGAGCTTTCCTTGACTGGCGCATTGGTTCCTACCCGTGGCGCATTGGCAATTGCTTTGGCTGTTGCACGTACTGTACGACACGCGACGTTGGTGTTGCCATTACAAGACGCTCTCCAGGCTTCGCGAGTGCCGGGTCTCATCGTGCTAGGGGCAAAATGCTTAGCCGATGTGGTTGCACACTTAAATGGTACGAGTCCTATTCAGCCGTGTGTGTCCTCTGAACCTTTCGCGCGACCCACCTCTCAACCGTGTTTGTCCGAATTGCGAGGCCAGTTGCTTGCACGCAGAGGGCTTGAGCTCGCCGCTGCGGGCGGACACAGCATGCTTCTCTCGGGTACGCCAGGCGTTGGTAAAAGTATGCTGGCAAGGCGCCTGTTGGGCATATTGCCTAACTTAAATGAGGCTGAGTCATTAGAGGTCGCATCGATTGCTGCTTTTGCAGGGGTTTCGCAATCACTGAGTATGGAGCGGCCATTACGAGCGCCTCACCATTCTGCGTCCCTCGCAGCTATGATCGGTGGAGGTCTTAAGCCACGCCCCGGAGAGTTCTCACTTGCGCATCGAGGCGTTTTATTTCTAGATGAGTTCCCTGAATTTGAACGAAGGGTGCGAGAGGCGCTTCGTGAGCCACTTGAAAATCATGCCATTACTCTTGCGCGTGCCAATCTCAAGGTCGTATACCCCGCAGACTTTCAGTTAATTGCGACGATGAATCCTTGCCCTTGCGGATGGAGTGGCCATCCGAAGCGCGCATGCCAGTGTCGAGCAGAGCAGATTCAGGCATATCAATCACGCATTTCTGGTCCATTAGCCGATCGCATCGACCTTCAGCTTAATGTATCTCAAGAAAAGGAAAAGTGGATGGATTTGCCGATAGGGGAGGCTTCAGTCCGCGTGCGTGAGCGAGTTTCTCGAGCATGGTCTTACCAGCTGGCTCGGCAGGGTGTATTGAATTCGCGACTGAGTGATGGTGAGCTTGATAAACAATGTGCGATGGATTTGGAAGCAAAAACACTCTTAGATCAGCTGATTGACCGATATTACTTATCCGCGCGCGCAATTCAGCGTGTACGCTGTGTTGCCCGCACCATCGCTGATCTCGAAGCTCACCCGGTAATTGCATCTCGGCATTTTGCTGAGGCATTTCAATACAGATTCAAAGTTCGCTGAGACATCTGATTGAAGCTGTCTTTCTAAATAACTGCAAAAATATAAAATATGTCATATAATCAAAGGCTTTCCCGCAAAAGATCTATGGGAAATTTAGTAAAGTGTAAAAAGAAGTGCAAATAATAGTGAAGTGAAAAAAGTACGCTGGGGTTAACAAGAACTGAGGGCAGGGTTTGACTTAAATGGTCAGATCAACTTTTCAGGGCACCTGCAGGGTACAAGTTCAAGTAACAGGAATTGATATGCCCAAGATGAAGACCAAGAAAAGTGCTGCAAAGCGCTTTCAGGTTCGCGGCAGCGGATCGATCAAGCGAGGCCAGGCTTTCAAACGCCACATCCTCACCAAGAAAACCACCAAGAACAAGCGCCAATTGCGCGGTTCAGCTGCGGTCGACAAAACAAACGTGGCTTCAGTTAAAGCCATGATGCCTTTCGCTTGATAGGAGATAAACAATGCCTCGCGTAAAACGTGGTGTAACGGCCCGAGCCCGTCACAAAAAAGTTATTACAGCAGCGAAAGGTTACCGTGGTCGCCGCGGTAATGTTTTCCGTATCGCCAAACAGGCAGTCATGCGTGCTGGTCAATACGCCTATCGTGACCGTCGCAACAAAAAGCGCACATTCCGCGCTCTGTGGATTACGCGTATCAACGCGGCAGTTCGTGAGCATGGTGTCACATACAGCGTGTTTGTTGCTGGTCTGAAAAAAGCATCGATCGAACTCGATCGTAAGGTCTTGGCAGATATGGCTGTTCATGACAAGGCTGGCTTTGCTGCCGTTGTCAATCAGGTCAAATCTGTGTTGGCTGCCTAAGCGCTGACTAGATGTATCTGTAAACGGGGCCGCTTTGGCTCCGTTTGCATTTTTAAGCTTCATTTTTTAAGCTTCGTTTCTCTAAGGTTTTTTTGCGATGACTCAGATAGTCAATGACCTGATTGAGCAGGCCCAACAGGAGTTTGCCCAAGCAACGGATGCTGCTTCTCTTGAGAACGCCAAGGCGCGATTTTTGGGTAAACAGGGAAGTCTGACGGAGATGATGAAGGGCTTGGCAAAGTTAGATGCCGAGGCTAAGCGCACCGAAGGTGCGCGTATCAATCTTGTCAAGCAGCAGATTGAAGCTTTACTCAATGCGCGAAGATCTGCTCTGGCGCAGGCCCAGCTTGAGGCGCGTCTTGCCGCAGAGAAGATCGATGTAAGCTTGCCAGGTCGCGGACTTTCCGCTGGCGGTGTGCATCCAGTGATTCGAACATGGCAGCGCGTAGAGGAGATTTTCAAGTCGATTGGTTTCGAAGTGGCAGACGGCCCCGAAATCGAAAATGATTGGACTAACTTTACTGCGCTGAATAATCCTGTAAATCATCCTGCGCGTTCGATGCAGGATACGTTTTATGTTGATATGAAAGATGATAAAGGCTTGCCTTTGTTATTGCGTACGCACACCAGTCCAATGCAGGTTCGCTATGCGCGTATGAACAAACCACCGATCAAGGTGATCGCACCAGGTCGGACATACCGTGTTGATAGTGATGCGACACATTCACCTATGTTTCATCAGGTTGAAGGTCTGTGGATTGATGAGAATATCTCCTTCGCAGATTTGAAAGGTGTGTACACAAATTTTCTTCGTTGCTTTTTTGAAACTGAAGATCTTGAGCTACGTTTTCGACCATCTTTTTTTCCATTTACCGAGCCCTCTGCAGAGATCGACATGATGTTTATGTCTGGTCCTAACAAAGGCCGGTGGCTTGAGATCTCAGGTTCAGGGCAAGTGCATCCAGATGTGATTCGCAACTTTGGTCTAGACCCAGAGCGCTATATTGGTTTTGCCTTTGGTTCAGGCCTAGAAAGGCTGACCATGTTGCGTTATGGGGTCAACGATCTCAGGCAATTCTTTGAGGGTGACCTGCGCTTTCTTCGCCAGTTCAACGATTAATTTAGTTTAGACCTGAGACGGTTCACTATGCAATTTCCTGAGTCCTGGCTACGTGCCCTCGTTAATCCTGATATCTCTACAGAGGAGCTATCGCATCGCTTAACGATGGCTGGCTTAGAGGTCGAAGAAACCCATCCTGTTGCGCCAGAGTTTTCTGGTGTCGTGGTCGCAAAGATTTTGAGTGCTGAACCACACCCCGATGCAGACAAGTTGCGCGTTTGCATGGTGGATGTGGGAGCAAGCTCAACTATTCAAATCGTATGCGGTGCACCGAATGCTGCAGCTGGCCTCAAAGTTCCGCTCGCAACTGTGGGTGCCCAACTTCCTGGCGGCATGAAAATAGGTATTGCTAAGATGCGAGGGGTTGAGTCCTCTGGCATGTTGTGCTCTGCACGTGAACTAGGGTTGTCTCAAGATCACGGTGGCTTACTGGTATTGCCAGATAGTGCAGAGGTCGGTGTGAACGTTCGCGAGGCGCTTGATCTGGATGACACGCTTTTCACACTTAAACTTACGCCAAACCGTGCCGATTGTTTGTCGATCTTAGGCGTCGCGCGTGAGGTAGCGGCTTTGACAGGCGCAGAGTTGCGTATGCCTGCTATGAGTCCTGTGCAGGTCACTCTGGACGAAATGCTTCCGGTTGAAGTGTTAGCTCCTGATCTATGTGGACGTTTTGGTGGTCGTATTGTGCGTGGCGTGAATGCGCGTGCGGCGACACCTGCTTGGATGGTTGAGCGCTTAGAGCGTGCTGGTCAGCGCTCCGTCACTGCATTAGTCGATATTTCTAATTACGTCATGCTTGAGCTTGGCCGACCGACCCACGTTTTTGATCTGGATAAGCTTCCTGAACAAAAGATGGAAATCCGCTGGGGCCGTCAAGGTGAGACGCTGACATTGCTCAATGAGCAAACGATTGAACTCGACGAGTCCTATGGTGTGATTGCGAGCGGAGGTACCCCTGAGAGTTTGGCGGGCATTATGGGTGGACTTGGTGTAGCCGTGTCGCTGGATACACAAAATATTTATTTAGAGGCAGCATTTTGGCACCCAGAGGCTATCGCTGGTCGTGCACGAAAACTCAAACTTAACTCCGAGGCTAGCCATCGCTTTGAGCGTGGAGTTGACTTTAACAATATCCCGGAACACATTGATTTTATTACTAATTTAATCATTGAGATCTGTGGAGGCCAGGCAGGGCCGATTGATGATCAGCATATCAATATTCCTGCACGTGCTCAGGTCAAAATGAGGTTAGACCGTTGCTGCCGTATTTTGGGTATGCAAGTGAGTCAACCTGATATCGAGCAAACCTTCACACGCTTAGGTTTTTCCTATTCGGTTGCGGATGGGGTCTTTGTGGTGGATCCGCCATCCTATCGCTTTGACATACAGATCGAAGAGGACTTGATCGAGGAAATTGCCAGGATAGTTGGTTTTGAAAATATTCCTGCGATCCCACCTATTGCATCGGCACGCATGCGTATGGATCCTGAGGCCACTCGTTCTGCCCATACGATTCGTCATCAAGCGGCTGGATTAGGTTATCAAGAGGTCATTAACTTTTCCTTTGTTGAGGCTGCATGGGAAGAGTCTATGTGTGGCCAAACGGATCCAATCCGTTTACTCAATCCAATTGCTAGTCAATTAGCGGTGATGCGTTCGTCTTTGTTACCTGGCTTGATCGCCAACATTCGATACAACGCTAACCGCAAACAGTCGCGTGTGCGCATTTTCGAGCTTGGCCGTGTCTTTATGAGAGATGCCTTAGTAAAAGAGGGACCGTTAACGGTGGCAGGCGTGCATCAGCCTCAGTATCTTGCCCTTGCCGCTTGGGGCGGCTTGAACGAAGAGCAGTGGGGTGAAAAGGCTCGTTCCGTTGATTACTACGATGTTAAGCATGATCTTGAAATTCTTTTTGGCATTCAGGCTTCATCTTTGCGTTTTACTGTAGAAAAAAATCCGATTTTGCATCCTGGGCGGAGCGCTGCAATACAGTTGCACGGTCAGCATATCGGTTGGATAGGTGAATTACATCCTCGCTGGGTGCTGGAGCAAGAGTTGACCACAGCACCTGTATTGCTCGAGGTACAACTAGATGCACTCATGGCAGTCGCAATGCCACAGGTGAAAGAGCTTTCACGTCAACCATTCGTTCAACGGGATTTGGCTATATGGGTTTCTACCGATACGCCTGTCCAGTCCTTATTGGATACCATAGCAGTAACGATTGCTAGCGATTCAAGTTTGACCGTTGTTCAGCATGTTGGTTTGTTTGATGTGTGGAGAGACCCTGCTAAGAATGACTCCAACGAAAAGAGCTTGGCTTTTAGGTTGTCGTTGCAAGACTATGAGGTGACTCTCGATGATGCGCGTGTAGATGCTTGCATTAGTAAAATCCGTGAGGCGCTTGAAGTCGGTCATCAGGCACGTCCGCGCTAGTCTTGGTTTAATTGCCCAAAATTGAAAGTTGATAAAAATGACAGAACCAAGAACGCTGACCAAAGCTGAGCTCGCTGAGATGTTATTTGACCGAGTGGGGTTAAATAAGCGTGAAGCTAAGGACATCGTGGATACTTTCTTCGAAGAAATTCGTGACGCCCTTGCTCGAGGAGAGCCGGTCAAGCTTTCCGGTTTTGGAAACTTTCAGGTTCGTAACAAACCACCTCGACCGGGGCGAAACCCCAAGACGGGTGAAACAATTCCAATCGCAGCCAGACGCGTAGTGACTTTTCATGCTAGCCAAAAGCTCAAAGCTGCGGTTGAGCATCCAGGTGAACCTGTTTCTGCCAGTTAGCGATAAACTGGCATCACTGTATTTAGCAATTCGACTGGGTTATGACTATTTCTGATAAGTCCGTTGTGCTTCCTCCCATTCCAGCAAAACGCTACTTCACGATTGGTGAGGTGAGTGATTTGTGTGGCGTGAAACCGCATGTATTGCGTTATTGGGAGCAAGAATTCACACAGCTCAAGCCTGTTAAGCGTCGCGGCAATCGTCGCTATTATCAACACCATGAGGTGTTGTTGATTCGTAAGATTCGAGAGCTGTTATACGAGCAGGGTTTCACCATCAGTGGCGCCCGCAATCGATTAAGTGAAGGTAGAGAAACTCCGCAGGATCCTGATGCCGCAGTTCGTCTGACTGCGGTGGAACTCAACACACTACGCACAGAGCTAATGAGTATCAAAGACTTGCTATCAAGCGTTGTACCGACTCTGTTATAATTTTTTTCTTTCGGGGCGTAGCGCAGCCTGGTAGCGCACTTGCATGGGGTGCAAGGGGTCGAAGGTTCGAATCCTTCCGTTCCGACCAGTAATATCAAGGGGTTAGCTTTCACAAGAAGCTAACCCTTTTTGTTATTTTTTTGGAATTAGTGCTCTTACGGGATCGTTTCAAGTAAGAACCTCAACTTTGTGTCAGTACGATGTCAATTGGTTATACTTTAAGCAGCTCTCCTCCTGACGTCCGTTAAATGAATTAGACAAAACTTGTGCAATCAAGCGTAATCCCATATTTCGAGTAATCTCCAAGGAATCCGCTAGTGCGACTGAACCTATTGCATAGACGGTTTCGGCTGGGACCAGGTATGGTCGTGCTGTTTACAACTTTGGTGCTTCCATTCCTTGCCATTATCGTTGCTATAGACTACTGGACCAATTCACTCGCGGTCAACACAACTTCTAAAGAAATGGTGCACCGTTTTAACAACCAAATCGTCAGAGAGGTTGAACAAACAATTAATCCTGTGATCTCTTTGACTCAAAGTGCAGCTAAGCTAGCAGCCATAGATCCAGAGTTTTTCAAAAAAGACGCGTCTTGGGATCTTCTAAGAACTCACATTGAGCACTCGAAAGTTATTACCAGTGCATACCTTGGTTTTGCAGATGGCTCTTTAATAATTGTCTACCGTGCCTCAGAGAAATCTCTGTTTCTAGGCAAACCATCTCCACCTCAGACAGAGTATGTCTTTCGGCGACTCAACAGGAAAGACGATCAAATCGTTGACGACCAGATGTTTTTTATGGGAGCTAACGATAAAATTATTGAAATTCGTCAAGTCAATTCGACCTTCGATCCTCGCATACGTCCTTGGTACCAAGCAGCTGTTCAAGAAAAAAAATCGATCTTCTATGGTCCCCTTAGGTCTGCTTCGACTGGACAGACCGAGCTGACTTTTGCAACGCCAGTTCTAGTCAATGATCAAGTAGTTGCGGTGGCAGCTATAGACATATCGTTGGCCTCTACTGAAGCATTTTTAAACGACCAACGCATTAGTTCGAATGCAATAAGTGTTGTTCTAGATTCTCAGATGAGGGTTATCGTATCCTCTGAAACTAAATCTAACGGCACCGAGTCACTGGGTAAGGTGAGCCAAGTGAGCGAGTTGACGAATGACCTTCCCAGACGGGCGTTATTATCATTACCTGCATCTCAATTTCTTGGTGTATTTCGCTTTGACGGCGTGGATGGACAAACTCATTACATGGCGAGTCTCAATAAAGTCGACCTTAAAGTATCTGCCGATTGGCGCATTTTAAGCATCGCCCCTGACCAAGACTTTCTTAAGGAAATTACCAATTCCAGCCATCTTATTGTCCTAATCGGTTTACTGGCACTGATTGCACAATTCTTTGTGATTTATGCCGTGTCAAAACGCATTGCCCGCCCACTTGAACAGCTAGCACGGCAAGTAGAAGATATAGAGCAGCTCAAGGTGAGTGAAGATGTGCCGATCCCTCGCTCTTCATTTACAGAAATTGATCGATTGTCGATATCAATCGATCGAATGCGTAAGGCAATCGGTTCTTTTTCTGCTTTTGTTCCTGTTGATCTTGTGCGTGAACTTCTCAAGTCAGGAAAGAAACTAGAACTTGGAGGGCGAAGTCGCTTTCTCACCATTATGTTTTGTGACTTAGAGGCCTTCTCTACACTCAGTGAAAACATGCCTTCGCAACAACTGTTACTGCATGTTTCAAAATATTTGCAAGTTGCGACCCGTCAAATCAATAAAGAAATGGGTACCGTTGATAAGTTTATTGGTGATGGTGTCATGGCCTTCTGGGGCGCACCCAACGCGCTCGAAGACCATGCATTTAGGGCTTGTGCAGCTGCATTGAAAATACAAGAACAAATGGACGAAATCAATAAGGCATGGGAAAGCGAAGGACTCCCGCCCCTAAAGGTACGGATCGGCATTCACTCAGACGTAGTTCTTGTTGGCAATATTGGATCACTTGAACGCATGTCTTACACTGTTATGGGTGATGGCGTAAATATAGCTGCGCGATTGGAGGGGCTCAACAAAGAGCTTGGCACTCGTATATGCATAAGCAAAACCGTAGTCCGCGATGCAGGGGAGAGGCTAAAACTACGCGCGCTAGATCATGTATCGGTCAAAGGGCGTAAGTCTACAATTGAGGTCTTTGAGCTGTTGGGTCTTGCGCCCGCTGAATCAGATCAGTCATTAAAGTGACATTGACCAACATTGCGCTCAATCTCCATTAATCTTGAGCGATCTAAGGCAAAGTATATTCGTGATGGGTTAAAGGTATAACAAGTTTAGTCTACTTTTCTAGATAGAAATAGTTCAAAAATCCACAGGTCATTGAGACGCGCTATAAATAGTAAATTAATGAAATTTTTTAGTTACGTCGCAATACCAGTAATAAAACAAGTAAGGACATCCCTGTAACTACAGCGGTTGCAATGAAAGGAGCGCCAGGAAAATACCAGTACTTGTTTCCATCTGTAAAGCTTGCAAATATATGCAACATGGAAATTGGCCCCAAAATTAAAGCAAGACTATTTAGACAACTCAAAGCGCCTTGCAGTTCACCTTGGATGTTAGCTTGCATTTTGCCACTCATCATAGCAAGTAATGAGGGTGCAACAAGGCCTGAGAATCCTGAAATGATGATGAGTAAATATATCTGCCAATCTGATTCGGCAAAAGCAAAAGCTACATAACAAAGTACTGATAACACCAACCCAAAAATAGTGATTTTGCGAGAACCAAAAATATTAGTAACTTTTCCTAAAACAATACCCTGCACAATAAATCCACTTATTCCAGCCAAAGCGATAGCTAGGCCGATATGACCAATAGACCAATTAAATTTCTCAATAAGAAAATATGCATAAAAACTGAATATAGCAAACTGCCCAATCATAAAGAGAAAATTGCTTGCGGCGAAACCTGCGACCATAGGATTGGTTTTTAACAGCAAAATTGCACTAATAGGATTTGATCGCCTAATATCAAAGGCTCGTCGATACTCTTGCTTAAGCGACTCATCTAGAAAAAAGTAGCCGTAAATAAAAATCATTAAACCAAGAGTAGCTACTGTAATAAACGGAACTCTTAGCCCAAAGCCTCCTAACATTCCTCCAATCGAAGGGCCAATGATCACACCTAGACCGTAGGCTGCACCTATCATTCCGAAACGTTTCGCTCGCATTTCAATTGAGGTTACATCTGTTACATATGCGGTTGCAGCTACCATAGTTGAACTTGCTATACCGGCAACTAATCGAGCAAAAAACAAAAAAAAGATTGATGATGCCATAGCCATCAAAATATTGGTTAGGCATAATGCCATAAAGGTAAAAAGCAAGATGGGTCTTCGTCCATACTTGTCACTTAAATTACCCAAAATAGGTGCTGAAAAAAACATTAGGGATGCATAGCCTAAAGTCAAGTAGCCTCCCAGTCGAGCAGCATCGGACAAGGACGTGTCACTAACCACAGAGATTAAGTGGGGCATTATTGGAAGGACGATCCCAAAGGTAATAGCATCTATAAGGATAACGCCAACAACGAAAATAATGCCATGCTGATTTTTCTTAAGTGACATAAATCATATATCTCAAAAAACTTCTATTTGTATATTATATTCAGTACACGCTGTATCGCCTTTTTAATGAGCGTTGACGTCCAAGGAGATACGTCGCCTGTAGATGAGTGATAGAAAAATAAATCAAGAATACATTGATTAAAAAAATACTCTTATTTCATTTATTTAGAAGGAAAATAGCGGAGCCAAACATCCCAAACTCCGGGCATATCGTTGAAGTATGCGCCCCATGCAGCTATGAAAATTGCTGCCAAAAGAAAGGAAGCCACCAAGCAATATCCATTTAAATCTAACTTTGAGCTAGAAAAAAAGTTGAATATCATAATAAGGATAAATGAAAAGGCAAGTAGGATGGTACCTTGCCATACACCCGCCTCGACTCCACCGTAAAACCAAAAAATCCCTAGTGGAACCGCGAAAATTCCTGCTAAGACTTTAGTTCTGAGGGATGGGTTTGGACTGGCAGATGGTTGTATGCAATAAATTACATAGTACAAGATAAGCATATAGAGGGACGCATACCAGATCCAATGGCCAATAATTTCATCGTAATTGTAAACAAGCTGAAAAAGTTCACGGACGGATTCACTGAGTTGCTGCAAAGCAGGGTTATCTGCCGGCGCTACATCCGTTGGCCCAGCATGACGCATTTGCATTCTGCCATCGACGGAATCTGCTGAAAGGTGAACCCCCTGTCCCATGCTCATAATACAAAGGAGCAGAACCACCAGAGTGATGGATATTTTCGCCCCATGACCCAACGCCCGCATAAAAAACTTAAACAGAATAAAGGCGAGGAAGATAGGGGCAAGTGCATGAAGCAAATCGCCATAGCCTGGTAACCCGCGAGGGGCAGGCGGAGCAAGTGCGTTGACAATAGGGCGTGCATAATCGAAGAAATAAGATTGGAAAAGAAGTAGTCCGAAGAGACCGGCTTCGAATTTTCGATGTATGGCTGAAATGGGTTTATTCATAGCGAAAGCTTCTTAAAATATGACTGACAGATGAAATTTCCGGATCAATCTTAGACTAGCTAAATTAATTAAGGTTGCGGGGCGAGGTATTTGTCAAACCACTTGATCACCGCCTCAAACATTCTCATGTTACCCACGGAGTCAAACCCATGGCCTCCACCGTCGATAATAATCATCTCGTTTGGGACTCCGAATTTGACTAGGACGTCTCGAAATTTTTCTGTCATAGCGATAGGAACCGAATTGTCGAGTGTTCCTTGCACCAGTAATGTGGGCGGACTATTGGGTTTTACTAGCAATATAGGTGAGCAAGCCAAGGCTTGCGTCTCATTAAGACGCAATGCGGGAATTTTATTTCGTAAAGGATTTTCAGGATCTTCAACTCCTTGCAGATTCGTGGGCGGATATATGGCAGCAATTGCGCAGATCCGCTGTATATCGTTGGAGCCATTCGAATCATGAATTCCTGAGGTTAATCCCAGCAGCAAAGATAAATGCCCGCCCGCACTGTAGCCAAATACACCCAAGCGATTATGATCAACTTTGGTTGCTTCGGCGTTAGCATAGATGTGTTGTAAAGCCAAATGTGTATCCGCATTCATTTCGGAAACAATATACTTTGGACTACTGCAATGGCGAACGCAAAAAACAGTGTAACCAGCATCGAGCAAAGGCTTAAAGAATCCCATAGCTAATTCGGTAGGCACCCACATTGAGACCCACAACCCAGTATTCATCCAGAGCACTCCGGCCCTGTTTGGATTTATCTTAGGGTGAAAAATATCGTAAGTAAGAGCCATACCATCCCTGTGGCCATAAACGACATCTCTCGTGACTTCGATATCTTCAAATCGAAGCTGCGGCGCCAATCTAAATTGTGATGCGGATTCTAGGCTTGGTTCCACAGGCTTGAGCGTAGGATCTTTAATCACAACTTTGCTTCGAACTATTCTGAGTCCGATAAGGTATAAATTATATGAGGGGAGCATACTTCGATCTGATACCTTGCAAAGATCTGCAGGAAAGCAGCAAGTACCACCTCGGAGAGATCTGAAAGACCCAAATTCTGGGCCCATTGGATCCACTCCACCTTGCAAAGTCATCGCAGGCCACAAACAAAAGTCTGAACACCATTCCCAGGCATTACCTTGCATGTCACAAAGGCCCCAAGGGTTGGGTTTCTTTGTGCCAACTTTCTCTGCATGGCCTGCACTATTGCCTTTGAACCATTCATAATCACCTAAAAGCAATGGATCATCACCAAAGTGATAGGCTGTTGTAGTGCCGGCCTTGCAAGCGTATTCCCACTCTGACTCTGTTGGCAGGCGATATACAGATTCATGGGATATTTGGCCACTTTTTTGTTCAAGGGCAGTCAGTTTTAGACAAAAGTCGTTGGCATCATCCCAAGAAATGCATACTGCTGGGTAGTCCGCACCAATACCAACTACTTCGCCGGAATTTGTCCAGGGTTCGGTACCCATCACTTTCTTCCATTGTTGTTGGGTTACCTCATGCCTGCCAATTGCGAAAGGTCGAGTCAGAGTCACATCTACAGCAAAATCACCTCGCCCCATTTGGAAATTTCCAGGAGGGAGTTCAGTCATTATTATCCCAACCGAGTTAGGCGACGATGTGGGCTTGAACTGAGGATTTTGCATAATATTTAATTTTTTTATCTTGGCGTCATATTTAAGTACATCGCATCCGAGGTGCGGGGCTAGGGCATTACCTTGGACGAAGCTCAACTGCAATAGAGCCCGTGGGTTTAACAACGATAGAGCCCTTCTCGTCTATATCTGGAATACGATCCGGATCAGCAAGAATAAAGTCGTAACGTCGCATCAGGTTGTCGATGACTAAAAAAAACTCGATCATATTAAAATGCCGACCTGGACAGTTACCTGGGCCAGCACCAAATGTCACTAATCGGAATTGCCTTTCTAAATCTACGGCATTTTGTCGTACCTGCGCACCCTGTTCGTTCAAACTCATGCCGGGCTTGATTTTTTTCAGGAATCGTTCGATTTGGAATTCCTTAGGTTTGAAATACGTATCCGGATCTAAATGAAGCTCTAGGATAGAAACAAAAAAGAGAGCGTCAGCAGGATAATCAAACCCGCCAATGCCGGTCACGGGGTCAGGGGGGATTGTTCCAGCCTGTAAGGCACTACGAGGTAATAAGTGAATGCCGGGGTGTAATCTGTTGAGTTCTAACAACAGTGCTTGCGTTATTGGCCTCTCATCGTAGTCGTCAGGTGTAATGGCTCGACCACGGTGTGCCGCTTTAAAATCATCAACTTCTTTTTGTACTGCCTTGTAAACGGATGGATTCCTGCCTAACTCATAAACAGCCCAGGTCAAGAGATGCGCTGTTGTCTCGTGAGCGCCAATCAGAAATGTTCCAAAAATGGATACCAGTTCGCTGTCATCGGGCGCTTGTCCATCTAATCCGAAGATCGTATATTGGATCATAGGCGAATCGATTTGATCCTGGCTGAGTTCTCCGCGGGCATAAGTAGCGCGAATCGTGGAAGCGATTTCGCTCACAACAGCGCGGATTTGGGGCACGTTTTTTAATATTTCATCTTTGAAGGAATTTTGCCCCTTCGGATTAGCCCTAAGCGCAAAAAAAGCAGGGAAAGATGCATTCACCAACTGAAGATATTTTGCCCCAAGTTGACGTAATAATTGCTCATCTAAACCGGGGAAAGTGGTGAACAAGACTACTCTTAGTACTATTTCCCCCATAAAAACGCCACTATCGAAGACCTGACCCGGGTGGCTCTCATTAAATACACGAATCTCGTTTTCAAAAACATCTTCGATCACTTGAGCAATTTGTCCTGATCGCTCTGCTAGCACTGATGCGCCAACTAAGCGCATCGCTAAATCACGATCCATTTCCCAAGATTTATTGTTATGGTATTGGCCAATCAACGATCCACCCGCTTTATGGTCTCCATGAGGTGATGAGTTTGGACGCCCAACAAACTTTTGCCAGTAATGATTTGAAATCGGACCGCGGTCGAAGTTTTTCCCGCAAAGTACCGTGTGCATGACAGTCGGGCTACGCGACATGTAGACGCAGCTAAGCGGCTTATCTGATGATCTGACCCATCCGGTATCGATACGGGGTTCCAGCCACTCAAGCTGAGGATATGTCATCGTGCGAAATGATACCGAGTAAGTCAGTCCATCGGGGGTATTTAACGCAAGTGGTTTGCCTTGTTTGAGTGCCTGACGACCTTGTTCGCGATTAGCTCCTAGACGACTATTAATCTCTGTGTATGTGGCATGGGAAGCTGGAATTCTCCCGAAAACGGCACTTTTTGCAATTGCCAAATGGTCTGACGGCACATGGGGGTCAACACCACCTAACCTTAACTCGACCCAGTCGATAAAAGCACTCAAGGGGGCGATTTTCTTCCCTGCAAAAGTCCAATTCAAGGTATAGCGACGATCGAAAGTAGCCAACCATCGCAACAGCCCGTGCGCTTGGTTTGGAGCAAGTAGTACCTTAGGGGCAACAAAGAAAAGTGACAAATCGAGCTCGTCCGAGGGTTTCCTCTCGCGCTTAGGTGTTGAAATAGGTGTCTTAGGCGTTGCAACCGGTGGAGCCCCACCGATCTGCACGAACACTTCGCTGCGGATACGCTCAGAGGGAACCCCCATGTGTGTGAGCAGGTCACTGATCCCATCAAGGTAAGACTGTGGGCCACAAAGATAATAGTCAGCCCCAGGAGATGTAGCTTCGAGTCTTTCGAGCTCGGCCAAGTCTAGACGTGGCTCAACAGAAGTTATTCTAAACTTGAGGGAGATATTGGGATACTGTTGCGCGGATTCAGTCAGTTCGTTTGCGTATGCAAAATCAAGAGCGGCGCGGGCAGAGTAATCAATGTGTAGCTTGTTGCTGAGGTTTTGCTGGGCAATACTTCGGCAAATGGCGAGTGCTGGTGTCACACCAATGCCTGCCACTAGACAAATGACCGAGTTCTGGCCGGCTTTCCAGTAATAGTCCCCCTGCGGTGGCGATACCTTGAGAAGTATATTTTCGCGGTTTTGCTCAAACATCCAGCGTGAGAACAGACCGTGCTCTTCCCGTTTAATCGTCACCTCATAAAAGCCACCTCGCACCGGTGCTGATAGTGTGTAGGCACGTCTGACCCAATGGCCGTCCATATACCCTTCCAAAACGACGTGCTGGCCTGGCAAACTTTCCTGCGTTTGAGTGTTTAAAGGCTCAAGTCGGAACGTTTTTATGCCCTCGCACACCTCGATAGTTTCTTTGATCCGGGCCGCAACAGAGCCTGGGCCGCCTAGCATTTGTTTCAGCTCGGGGATGCATGCACCACAGACTGTCCCGCACCGGGTCGATTTCTGCAATGATTGCAGACTATCAGCACCTTGAATGATTGCGTCACAGATGGTTTGGCTCTTGACATTGATGCATCGGCAGACAATTTCTCCACCGGCTGTAGTGGAAACTGTTTCCAATGGTATGCCGATGGATCCTGTCAGAAGAAACTGTTTGATTTGTGTCGCATCAATCGCACTACCATCCATCGCCATGGCGTAGAGATCGGGCAGTTCAGACCACGTCCCAAAGACGGTCACTCCATAAATTTGACCCGTTTCATCTAAACGCAGTTCCCGTTGAATGCCACGCGTTACATCCTCATAGCGCACCACATTGAGGACTAGCGCCTGAGCTTGCTCCTGCTTTGTCAGCACCCGCTCGAGATTACAGACAGACTCGCCCACCACGATAGACGCGATCAGCCTAGTGCCATCGCGCAAATCGTAAAGTGTATTAAAGGCATCGTACCCTAGGTACTGGCCCGAGTATTGCGTCACAAAACCGCGGCGAGGCAAGATATAGACGCTCTCTAAAACCTGTAAATGATCTCGTAAGGGCTTGGATGAATCTGTCAGCTCACGGAAATAGTTCGCATCAATCTCGTAGAGCCGCAGCGTACCTTCAGCCAACACCGTAGCGGCTCGAGGTGCATTCCGAATGAGTGCTAACTCTCCAATCGTTTGACCAGCTGTCAGGTGGGTCACGAAAACTTCAGCTGTATCCTTATGTTGATAGACAGCAGCCTTTCCGGAAAGAATCACGTAAACA
Organism: uncultured Burkholderiaceae bacterium; assembly: GCA_963926265.1. Lineage (GTDB taxonomy): Bacteria > Pseudomonadota > Gammaproteobacteria > Burkholderiales > Burkholderiaceae_B > Zwartia. Next base: position 3,438 of record CAWUWN010000023.1, on the reverse strand, counting down.
TGCTGAGCATCGTCTCCTTCGCGAAAGAGCACTTGCCCAGAAGTCAGCACTCGTTCACGTCCCGACTGGCTTGGACCGCCATCCAGACTCATAGATTTTAGTAAGGTCGATTCAAGGGCTATATTTTCATATAGTTGTTTAGTGCCTAAAAGTGCAAATTTTTCCCGTATTCCAGTTTGAGTTGAAATAGCTGCAAGGAATGCTACTTCTGGCAATCGAAGCGCAACCACAGAGGTTTGAGCACGTGCACAAGCATTTCGCTTATTTCCGGTAATAAGAGCTTGCTCACCGAACAACTCACCAGCTTGAACAGTATGCAGAAATAGATGCTGTCCGTCTGGGCGCTCTTTATAGATTTGGACCTTGCCCTCAACGACCACCCAAGCTGCGTCAGAAGCATCACCCTCACGAAGAATGACCTCACCAGATGCAAAATTTACTATTTCTGCTTTAGCTCTCAGAGCGTCAATAACAGACTGTTCTAATGAATTTAAAAAAGTTACGTTGTTCAGAAAGTTTGAGGTGATGTGAGTATTCATTTAAAGTTTAATTTATTTAAAAAAAACAAAGAGAAGGGTAAGTCTTAGACTGAATGCCAATGATTAACCTACAAACACTAGTGTCCCAACGTTCGGAACAGATCTTGTTGAACAGGATAATCCGATAACTCGGTAGGTTCAATGGGCTTGCCGAGTAAAGCTTCTATAGGCGTCATTTCAAACATGTTTAAGTCCAATACTCTTAGGATTTCGTAAAGCGAATGTTTCAGATTCAAACGCTTCTTCATAATGGCAATCGAGACGTAGGTCGCAATCGCGATCCATATTTGCGTCTTCACGGCATTTTCCGTGTTGCCATAAAAGGCTTTGATTCGCAGGTGCTGTTTGATCCATTTGAAGAACAATTCGACCTGCCAGCGGTTTTTGTAAAGTGCTGCAATTGCCAGTGCTGGCAAGACAAAGTTGTTGGTCAGAAAGATCAATGTCTTGCCTGTCTCTGGGTCCTTGAATCGAATCCGTCGCAAGTTTTCTGGGTAGTGTTGCGTGGCATAGAAGCCTTTGAGCAGCACCGTCTGGTCGCAAATGATGCCGGTTGTTCTGTCTGTCGGTGCGGAGTAAATCCGCCGCGCGTTCATGTTTACTTTGGCCCGCGTGACAAAGAATCCACGCGCTCGATGCATCGCATAGAGTCGAGCGAAGTCCAAGTAACCGCGGTCCATCACGTAGAAGGCGCCAGCCTCGACTGGCATGAAGTCGAGTACGTTGACCTCGTGCATCTTTCCGTCGCTGATGTGGATAAACGCTGGGATTGCGCCCCGCAGGTCCAAAAGCGTGTGCAACTTGACTGCGCCTTTGGCTTTGCGAAACGGAGCCCAATCGAACAGGCTCAAACACAGATCGATCGTGGTTGCATCCAGCGCGTAAACGGTGTTCTTCAAGTCGAGTCCGACCAAGTCCGTGTCGCTGTAGAGCTTGCGTGCGCGACGAATCAGCAGTGCAGCGACGTCCGCCAAAATGCGCCAATCGCGCGCTTCGTTGGCATCGGCCAGCGTCGAGCGATGAATGCTGTGACGCAATCCCATCGCATAAAGTTTGCTCGCATTGGCCCCAAGCGTTACCTCGATATCGCGAAGACTTTCGCGCCACGTCAACTGCGCAAAGGCCATCACGCGAAACTGCTCGGCGCAGGTCATGCGACGAACGCCCGCATTGCCTCTGTAGCGATCGACGATGCGACCAAAGCTCGTCCATGGCACGAATTCCATAACCTGCGCAAAAAGCGTCTTGCCGACATACATGAGAGATCCCCCAGAGGCTAACCCCTAGGAAAATACCCAATAATGAAGAATCTGTATTCAAGTCGGCACCAAATAAAATCAGCCGTTAGGCCACGCCAGTATTGGCTTTTACTGAAAAACAACCCGGTTTAACCGGACACTACTGATTTGTCAATTGCTTTCAATGACCCTACGGGATTAAAGGAGCGCAGGATCATCCAAGAGTTAATTGGTGTTAGCCAAGTGACGTTTACTAAGCAAGGAGTTGGGTATGAACGTCTTTATGTTTCATTTTGGGCGCTGCGGTAGCACTGTGCTCGGGAGAGCAATATCTAATAGCCCAGGAGTTTTCTGGCACGGGGAGATATTCTCAGATCAAGTGCCAGTTTATGAGGGGTTTCAAGAACTTGATATTTCCAAAAAACAAGGAGCAGGTTTTTTTACTCTGGAAGAGTTTTTGGAGTATGTCGTTGTCGCAAAAATTGGCGCCCATGCTTCACAAGGAAATAAATTTTTACATTATGGCTGTGAAGTTAAAAGCTATCACTTTGAATGTGGTTTTTTCAAGTTCTCTATTGATGAGTCGTTAGATGCGCTTAACAACTGCTTCCCTGAGGCGAGGTTTATTTTTTTGCGAAGGCGCAATTCATTGAGGCGGATTCTATCTGCCATTATCGCGCGACAGACTGGTATATATCATGTAGTTAATCCAGTCACTGCACCGAATAAAGTTTTAATCGATTTAGATAATTTTGAAGACGCCGATCTAAATTTTCGCGCAAGCATTTTAGATGTGCTTCGAAATTCAGTGATAGTTGAAGAGCGCTACGCCAAGGCGATTCGGCAAATAAATGGTTTGGAGATTTTCTACGAAGATCACATAGATGGTGGCGTAGTTAAAGCTCTGGAGGCCATCAGTAAAGGTTTTAGCTTAGAGACAAGTGATGTTGTGGTTGACTTGGAAAGGACAAATCCATTCCCATTATCCGCCATGATTGAAAATTTTGAGGAACTAAGAATGAGATTGCATGACACCGAATTTACGAATCTTACGATTTAGCCTAATTGGCATATTAAGGTGATACGGGAATCGTTTGCCGGTTTTGAATTCTTATTTGTCAACAGTACTGTCCGGTTAATTTCCGAATAAATTCAGTTGGTTAGCGGAGTCGAGTAAATCAGTTGTGAGATCATTGCCTTGAAAGGCGCTTGAAAGCTCAGTTTTCTCAAATACCGACACCGATAATATCTGTAGCAAAGTGTATAGCGAGGCATTAATTTGAAGTTCCTTTTTGACGATGGCAATCAGCACGTAGGTCGACACGGCGCACCAGATTTGTGTCTTCACGGCGTTCTCGCTGTTGCCGAGGAACTTCTTGATTCGAAGGTGCTGTTTGATCCATTTGAAGAACAATTCGACTTGCCAGCACTGTTTGTAAAGTGCGCAAATAGTGTTGGCTGGCAGTGTGAGATTGTTTGTCAGAAACTCGAAGGTATTGCCTGTTTCGCGGTCGAAGAATGTTACGAGCCGAAGGAGCTCTGGATACCGCGTGGCGGTCAACACTCCAACCAATCGCACATGATGGTCGCTTATCAAACCAGTCTTTGTTGCGACGGGAAACGATTGCACCATCGCGACTTGCATGTTTGTCTTGGCACGA
>CAWUWN010000022.1:0-48623 GCA_963926265.1 uncultured Burkholderiaceae bacterium | reverse complement strand
TTGGACGTCATCACAATAAATGGATCTTCTGTGATCGCAAAAATAGCTGGAATACTATCGACAGCAAAAATGACGTCTGTAATACCGATCATGATCACAACTACAAACAACGGAGTGAAATAACGCACTCCATTTTTATAGGTCCAAAATTTCTCGCCCTCAAAATTTGGCAAGATATTCATGTGACCGCGCATCCACTTGAGGATTGGATTTTTTTCAAGATCTGCCTCGGCTTCTGCAAAGACCAGCATCTTGATCCCGGTGACCAACAGGAACAAGCCGAATACATACAGAATCCAGTGAAACTCTTTGATCAGCCAGGCGCCAATCAAAATCATCACCGCCCGCAGCACGATCGCGCCAATCACACCCAAAATCAGCACACGTTTTTGCAAATGAGGTGGCACGGCAAAAAACGTAAACAACATGAGAAACACGAAAATGTTGTCGACTGCTAGTGACTTTTCAATCAGATATCCAGTCAAAAACTCTGACCCTTTCTGATTGGCTAGCTCTCTACCGGCCTGACCATCGATGTACCACCACAATAATGCGTTGAATACCAAGGCCAAGAAGACCCAGAGTGCAGACCACCGAAGCGCCTGACCAATAGAGACCTTATCGTCACCCTTGCGCTGCAGCACCAATAAGTCTACGGCACAGGCAACCACGACGAAGATCGCAAAGCCCGTCCACATCCACCAACTTCCAATTGTTTCCATCTGCTCTCTCCGATATGCGCATGGGCGGACACAAAGACTGCGTCGCCTTTCATTTCAAACATAACTAAGAGACTAAAGACTATTCAATTACATTAAAATGATCTATAAATTGATAGTTAATATGATTTATTCGAACTAATAAATGCTTAACTATCATCATCTCCGCTATTTTTGGGCCGTCGCCACCGAAGGCAACCTCGCTGGCGCAGCAGAAAAACTGGGCGTCAGTATTCAAACGGTCAGTGGTCAAATTTCGAAGCTCGAAAGTGCTCTTGGTCGAACCCTGTTTCAACTTGAAGGTCGCCGTCTTGTTCTGACCGAAGCTGGGCGCGTGGCGCGTCGCTACGCAGATGAGATCTTTCGCTTAGGCGAGCAAATGCTCGATAGCCTCGCCGACGAATCTTTAGAACGTACTCTGCGCCTGACTATCGGCGTCTCCGATGTACTGCCCAAGACTGCATCTTATCGTTTGCTTGCACCCCTTTTGCATGGCGAATTACAAGTCAAAATCGAGTGCATCGAAGGCCGTTTTGAGGAGCTATTACCTTCGCTACTTTTACACCGCCTCGATCTTGTGCTCTCGGATCGTCCCTACGCGCAAGGCGGGCCACAACAGATCCGTTCGCATCTGCTTGGTAAAAGTCCGGTCGCTATTTTTGGGAATGCTGCCTTAGTCTCTCGGCTGACAGGCACCTTTCCCGCATGCCTCAATGGAAAGCCTATGCTGCTTCCTACCCATGGCAGTGTCTTGCGTGCGCAAATTGACGACTGGTTGACGCAGCACCGTGTCCAAGTGAACGTGATCGCGGAATTTGATGACGGAGCGCTAATGAAAACGTTTGGCATGCATGGCGAGGGATTTTTTCCTTCACCGTTCATTGATCCAGCAGACATCACCACTCAATTCCAAGTGATCCAACTCGGACTCGTCGAGGATGTGTACGAAAACTACTACGCATTGGTCGATCGTCCAAAACTCAACAATCCTGCGGTGCAAGCGCTACTTGCGGTCAAGGCCTGAACCCTTCTTGTGTCCTAATGATGCCTCTTCATCACTTTGAGCAAGCTTTTTGTGTGACGCAATTGCGTTTTAATTTTTTCACTCGCGATCAGTTTCCACGCATATACTTACTCAAAATAAAACCTATTAGGAGACATCATGGATCGTCGTAATTTTCTGGGTGCAACCGTGGCCGCGAGCCTTTCGTTCAGTTCGCCTGCTTTGTTCGCGCAAAAAGCCTATCCCAACAAACAAATTCGTTTTGTTGTTCCCTTCTCTGCTGGTGGTGGGGGTGACGCCATTGCTCGAATGATGGCTCAACGACTCAGCGAACAAATCAACGATGTTGTTGCTGTTGAAAACAAAGCTGGCGCGGGTGGCCTCATTGGCTCATCCTTTGTTTTAAAGTCCCCCCCTGATGGCTACACCGTACTGAACATGTCTAGCACCTATGCGATCCAGGCTGCGATTGGTAAAAATCTAAACTTTGATCCCATCAATGACATGCAGCCAATCATCATGATTTCACGTGATCCCACTATTTTAGTGGTACGGATAGACTCCCCCTTAAACAACGTTCAGGACCTGATCGCAGCAGCTAAAAAAAATCCTGGCAAACTAACACATGGCTCGGCGGGAATAGGCTCGATCGCGCATTTAGGGACGGAAGAACTCGCGCATTTGATGGGTATTAGTTTGGCGCACATTCCATACAAAGGCTCCTCACAGGCCTACAGCGACTTGCTAGGCGGTAACGTCAATATGATGCTGACGAGTTCGACATTTGCCGCACCACAGCTCAAAGGCGGGCGGATCAAGGCAATCGGTATCGCAGGCACGACCCGTTTGGCTAGCCTGCCTGAGGTAAAGACCTTTGAAGAGCAAGGCATTAAAAACTACAACGTAGTCGACTGGAAAGCCATTGCCGGGCCCAAAGGCATGCCTCAAGAAGCAATCACATTTCTGAATCGAGAACTCAATCTTGTCCTCAAACACAAATCAGTTTCAGAACGCTTTAAGGCTGAAGGCACCACTGCTGTTGGTGGAACGCCAGAGGACCTGATGCGTACAATCGTGTCTGATATTGATCGCTGGAAAAAAGTCATAGAGGTCGCGCAGGTGAAGTTTTAATGAGTACGACCAATCTAAATAAAGTTATGCGCCAAGCCCTCGTGGCTGGCGCTGGGCACATGATGCCTGGAGCAGGCAATGCTCTTGCCGCAAGGTTCATCGAAGCAGCTGGACACAAAATGATGTTAGTGAGTGGCGCTGCTGTCGCCAACAACTATCTCGGCGTGCCAGATTTAGGGCTGGTGTCAGTGACCGAGCTTGCTGAGCATGTCGCGGCCATACGAGATGTAGTCAATATTCCCATTCTTGCAGATGGCGATACCGGCTTTGGTAACGCCATTAACGCACGTCGGACCGTTCAACTCCTTGAGCGTGCTGGGGCAAATGCAATCATGCTTGAAGACCAGACATACCCTAAACGTTGTGGTCACTTTGAAGGCAAGGACATCATCTCGACGCAAGAAATGGTTTCCAAACTCAAAGCTGCGGTAGATGCTCGTAAAGATCCGGACCTCATGATTCTTGCCAGAACGGATGCGCGCGCTGTTGAGGGTTTTGAGGCAGCGCTTGACCGTGCGCGCGCTTACCAAGAAGCTGGGGCAGATTTTTTATTTATTGAAGCCCCCCTCACCCGAGAAGAGCTCTTGGCGATTCCGGCAGCAGTACCCGGGATTCATTTATGCAACATGGTCATTGGCGGCAAAACACCACTACTCCCGAGAGAAGAGCTTGCTCAGGCAGGTTACGCAGTCGTATGCTATGCGAATGCTGCACTACAAGCTTCTATGCTGGCGATGCAACAAGCGATGCAATATCTTGCGGAGCACGGTTCAATTCAAGGCTTTGAATCAAAGCTTATGATGTTCGCAGAAAGACAAGACGTTCTCGGTGCCAATCACTTTAAAGAACTCGAAAAGCGCTACACATGACAAGCCCAACCCCACGTACTTTTTTCGAGAAAGTTTGGCAAGATCACGTTATCAACAGTCTTGATGCGAATTCTGATCTCCTGCAAATTGACCGGCTTGTTTTGCATGAGCTGTCAGGGAGTCAGGCACTCCGGGCACTCGAAGAGGCAGGCCGTCAGCCTGCCTGCCGTGAACAAGTGTTCACGATCATCGAACATTTGATTTCAACCCAACCCGGTAGAGGTCCATGCGACTCAGTGTCAAGCAGTGGCCCTGAAATGATACAAACCACTCGCGATGCATCGAAAAAGTGGGGCGTTCACTTCATCGACTATGACGATCCTAGACAAGGTATCGCTCACGTCGTCGCACCCGAACTTGGCATCGCCTTCCCCGGTGCGACGCTGGTGTGTTGTGACAGCCATACCAGCACGATTGGTGGAGTGGGCGCACTTGCTTGGGGAATTGGGGCCTCCGAAGCCGAGCACGTACTGGCCACTCAAACTTTGGCTCAGGCCAAACCCAAAACACTTCGCGTCAACTTTGAAGGCACACTTAAACCAGGCGTATATGCCAAAGATATGATTCTGGCTTTAATCGGTAAGATCGGCGCGCAAGGAGGAATAGGATATGCCACTGAGTTTGCCGGGTCAGCGGTCAAAGACCTTTCCGTAGAGGGCCGTCTGACTCTGTGCAACATGTCGATCGAGTTTTCTTGCAAATATGGTTTTGTTCCTCCAGACGATAAAACCTTTCAATATCTGAAGAATGCCGAGTTCTCACCCAAAGACAAAGCATGGGATCAAGCCGTTGCCTATTGGCGCACCCTGAGCACCGACTCTGGTGCGATTTTCGATAATGAAGTCACAATCGACTGCAGCACGCTTGAGCCTCAAGTCACTTGGGGAATTAGTCCACAGCAAGTTGGAGAGATCGGTGCATTTATTCCATCGCCCGCTCAAGCGGTCGATCGCGAAACACGTGCCCTAGGAGAACGTGCGTTAAGTTATATGAAACTTGAGGCTGATACGCTGATTCAAGGCGTGCCCATTGATGTTGCTTACATTGGATCCTGCACGAATGCTCGGCTATCAGATCTCCGAGCTGCCGCAGCTATCCTCAAAGGAAGAAAAATCAAAGCAGGCATCCAGGCAATTTGCGTACCTGGCTCAACGGCGGTCAAACGCGCTGCTGAAGCAGAGGGACTCGATCAAATATTTCAAGAGGCAGGATTTGAATGGCATGAATCAGCCTGCGGCTTCTGCGGTCATATCGGAGATAACCGTTTTGCCAATCTGCGCGTCATTAGCACCACCAATCGAAACTTCGAGTCTCGTCAGGGCCCCCAAACCAGAACACATTTAGCGAGCCCAGCCACAGTTGCCGCCTCCGCTATAAAAGGATGCATTACGGATGCTAGGGAGTTCACCTAATGGAAGCGCTTCAGAAAGTATCAGGCATTGCTGCGCCGTTCATGCGGATCAATATCGATACCGATCAAATCATTCCGGCACTATTCTTGGGTGGCACCGACGCCAAGGGTTATGGTGCCCATCTTTTTCATGGCTGGCGATTTCTTTCAGACGGCAGCCCAAATCCTGACTTCATTTTGAACCAAGCACCCTACGATCACGCTCAAGTCCTCCTGGCAGACAGAAACTTTGGTTGCGGATCATCCAGAGAACGAGCCCCTAAGGCTTTACGTGAGTTTGGTTTCAGAGCTGTGATTGCGCCTTCTTTTGGCGATATTTTTTTCAATAATTGTTATCGTAACGGGATCGTCCCAGTCGAATTACCCATTGAGGATGTTCAACTCTTGGCCAACGAGGTGGCAGCCACCCAAGGTAAGGGTGTTGTCACCGTCGATCTTGAAGCGCTGACTGTTCGCTCGCCGAGCGGCAAACAGTTTACTTTCACTGCCCCCTCCGCACTGAGAGAGATGCTCTTGTTCGGAAAAGATGAAATTACCCTCACACTTTCTCAGTCACCGCAAATCGAAGATTTCCGAAGCGCTGACAAACAAAGAAGGCCCTGGGCATATTTCAACCAATAAACGTCGCATCCGTTCATTTTTCACACTGCACTACTGCGTCAATGATCAATGATGACAATCAAGTTGAGATTAATCGAGGTAACAGTTAAGCTAGATAAGTCAATAAGGAAAATTTACTTCTATTCGTCATAAAAACACTAATTTTTCCAATGCTTAATTAGCCCTCAAGAGTCTAAATCGTCCCATGCCACTATTGCGCTTACGACCAACAGCCATACTGCGGAGTTCTAGCAGCGTGGCGCTCATGGTTCTTCTGTTAGCGCCATTTCGAAGCGATGCGGTTGATTTAAACCCCTTAGATATCGTCGCTCCATTACCTGACAAAACCTTTTTCTCAGCTTCTTTGATTAATACTGAGCTCAAGGGGACCTACACCAACGGCACAAAGTCTGTCGCGACACCAACACTCTCTATTAACCAACTACAACTCAGATTGGGTCGCTCATACCGTCTTGGCAACTACACGGGCATCTCTTATCTACAACTTCCAGTCGGTAGCATACGGCCAGGAGGTGCTGCGTCAAGCTATTCAACTGATACAGGAACGGGCGACATCACCCTCGCAACAGTATTATGGCCGTACGAAAATAAACAGACTCGCACATATTTTGGCGTAGCCGGCTATCTGACCTTACCTACGGGCAGCTACTCTAATCAACGTTTATATAACTTAGGTGCCAAGCGCGTTGCAGGTGACATCCAAGTCGCATATCAAACAGCTTTTAGTAAAAATATCTCAGGCTTCCTCGCCTTTGATGCAGCGTGGTTCGGACCCAACAACCAGTTTGGCAAAACCAACGCACAGTTCACTCAAAAGCCTCTGTATACAGGCCAGCTTGGTCCTATTTATCGCATAAATGAAACCTTCTCGGTCGCAGCGACTTATTTTTATGTCTGGGGTGCGGAAACAAGCATCAATGGACTGTCGAACAATAACGCACTCCAGAACCATCGATATTTGCTGAGTGCAATCGCAACGACCAGCAAGGGTCGATTCATGCTGCAGTATGGTACCAACCTCGATACACAATTTGGATTTGCTGAGACCAGACGGGTAATTTTGCGCTACGCCGTCGCGTTTTAAATCAATCTTTTGCAACAATAAACGTCGCATCAAGCCATGTTTTATTTTCACATAATTCACGCATCACGCGCCTTGTCACTGCACTAACCGCCTGAGCTGCATTAGAAAGCGGAAGGTGTCGTGCACGACACAGAGCAATAGTCCGGGTCACTTCAGGTGAACGAATTGGGAGGCTTTTTAACACCCCACTTTCAATCTCTGCTTTCAGTGGCATCACCGGCAAAATCGTCTGCCCCATTCCTGCAAGTAACGAATTGCGCAAAATACTAATCGAACTAATGTCCGCCGTGACATTAGGCGGAGGAAGTCCCGCTTTTAATGCTGCCTCGACGATAATTGGACGCACCCCATGTGGCTGGGCTGGCAATATCAGTGGTCGACTCAATGCCTCGCGAAACCCCACGGATCTTTTACCCGACGCTTTTGAGTCAAGAGGTTGGAAAATCAAAGACATTCTCTCTACTACCAGAGGCTCATAGAGAAAATCGTCCAATTGTCCATCATCAAACAAAATAGACAAATGCAGCGATCCCGTTTGCAGCTGTTGCACAAGATTGCCTGTCAGCTCTTCAGTTAGCTCCAGATTGACCAATGGCAAGTCACGACGCACTGCCGCAATCAGTGGCAAAGCCAAGGCATGCGAGACGCTATGCGGCAGGCCGAAGATCACACGCCCCGATGGCGCCTTGAGTAAGCTTGAAACGCTCGCTTGCGCATCGGCCACTTGCCTCAAAATCGAAAGTGCATGAACATGGAAAAGTGCCCCCGCCTCCGTGAGCGTGACGCCTCGACGCGAGCGCAAAAACAAAGCCGCTCCAAGCTCTTGCTCCAGCTGAGCGAGCTGGTGACTGAGCGCGGACTGTGCGATATGTACTTTATGAGCGGCCTTTGAAAAGGTGCCATGCTCTGCGATCGCGACAAAATAGCGCAGCTGCCTAAGTTCCATTTAACCGCTCCATCTGTTTTAAATATACTAGTAGATTAAAACAATATTATCCAGATAATAAATATTGAGCTCTAATGGTTTCACAGGTTGTTGGCGCGCAGCTGTTGACTACCCTCAACAGGCATACTCTTCGGGGTCATGCGTGCGCCAAAGCCGATTCTTCTTACCGGAAGATAGCTCAAAGGTGATCAATCGATCGATCGGTTGATCGCCTTATTTTTTGTAACCTCTCTTTCATATCCTGTATCCACTGCGGCACCGACCCATGCTAGGCTTCGTCATTGCACTTGCGACACCTTTCGGAAGCTTTTAGATATCTAGTATGGTCATTCAATCAACAACCAGCCCTCAGCCTGCCAACGCAAGACTTGAGGCGATGCTGAAAGGGCCCATTTTTATTACGCTGCTGAGCTTGGCGTGGCCCAACCTCGTCATGATGCTTGCACAGTCGAGTACGGGTTTCATCGAAGCATGGTTCTTATCCAAGCTGGGGATTGATGCGCTTGCCGGCGCGGCGCTTGTGCTGCCTATTCTGATGCTCATGCAAAGTATGTCACAAGGCGCAATGGGAGGCGGTATCTCCTCCGCCGTTGCTCGTGCACTGGGTTCGGGCAACTACACACAAGCCAACAGCCTTGCCCTCCATGCCGTGGTACTCAACTCAGCGCTCGGCATTCTCTGCTCGACACTACTAATTTTTTTTAGAACGCCCCTCTTCGAACTGATGGGGGCCAAAGACGAGTCTCTCACCGCTGCATTGGCCTACGCAAATATCGCCTTTCCCGGATTAATCCTCATGTGGATCATGAATGCACTCGCAAGTGTGATCCGGGGCTCTGGCAATATGTTTACCCCCGGCATCGTGATATCAGGTGGCGCCATATTGCTGATTCCTATTTCACCGCTGCTAATTTTTGGCTGGGGACCGTTTCCCGCGCTCGGTATTGCGGGCGCAGGCTGGGCACTGGTGGTCTATTACGCCAGCGGCACGACGATTCTGCTGTGGTATGTCGTTTCTGGCCGCAACCTCGCGCGCCTTCAGAAAGGATCACTCAGCTGGCCACCGATGCGTAACATCCTGGCCGTGGGCGGCCTCGCCACTCTCAATCCTCTTCTCACAAATGGCCTAATCGCCTCCACCACAGCACTTGTCGGCGCCTATCTCGGCACAGCAGCACTTGCCGGCTATGGCACTGCGGCGAGACTTGAGTATTTAATTTTTCCCGTGGCCTTCGGTATTGGCGCGCCTCTTGTCGCCATGGTCGCCTCCAACTTGGGTGCGAATCAGCCAGAACGGGCTCTGAGAATCGCTTTAACAGGCGGCGCAATGGCGTTTATCGTGGCAGAGCTCATCGGTCTTGCTGCCGCAATCTGGCCATACAGCTGGATGCGATTATTTGGCAACGATCCCGAGATGATTGAGGTGGGCGTCTCTTACCTAAGAGTCGTGGGACCTTTTTTTGGTTTTTTTGGTATGGGCTTTACTCTTTATTTTGCTGCCCAAGGTGCTCGAACTCTTTTCTGGCCACTTGCCTCGGGTGTCCTACGCCTAATCGTCGCCGTGCTGGGCGGCTGGACGATCTTGCACTTAACCGAATCACTCAATTGGTTCTTTGCTGCTTCAGCATTGGCGATGGCGTTATACGGTGGCGTCATTTTGATCACAACAACGCCACGCATATGGTTTAGACGCTAAGCCTCAAGAATCTTGATTTCACCAAACGATGACACCCGCTGAATATGCGGATAACGCACATAATCCTCACTTTTCGGATCGACCACAAAGGCACGATTCGCCAACGACAGCATTTTGATGTCGTCTAACCCATCACCAATCGCCCATATTTCTTTAAAGACAGGCACATTGATTTTCGCTCTGAACTGATCGAGGACATGCGACTTGCACACTGATAAATCAGACCGGTCGTGCTCTTTACGAAACGCTTCGTTAAATTGCACCTTACCCGTACAAATATCATTTTGAAATTGCAAGACATGCGCGAGCGCAAAGTCAGCGAAAATTCTCTTTCGAATAATTTCAGTTCCTACGAAATAATGATTCGAGAGCACACCCACCATAAAACGCTGACGTCGCATCTGATTCACGAATTCAATCACGCCAGACTTTAAAGTCAATCCCATCGCAACTTTTTCAAACTGACTGCGATGAACAAATTTAAAAAGCTCCGTGATCCGTTCACAACGCTCCGTCTCGCTCAAGCTCGAATCTTGCTGCAACTCCGCAAGCGCCTCTTCGGAGCCTGTCGCAACAGCCAATGCCTCGATATAACGACCCTCCGTGATTGTTTCGTCCATATCAAGCAACAGCAGCTTCGTACGGTCTTTCTGCCTCGTCAGCACATACTCAAAGGATGCAACCGCCTGGCGCTGGCTCTCATACATCTCATTGATTTGTTCGACGTGGAGTCGCCCAGCTTCACGTGAATAGTGATGGATAACACGCGAAACTTCGAACGCCATCGACGTCAAGTCCGTCAGGGGCTGGCTTTCATGTTCGAGCGAACCGATATCAACCTCGGCTAATCTTGCGCCCTTTCGAAAAGCACCGATAAGCAAACCTATATCGACGCCATATCCCGCTTCAAAAGACAAATTTTTAAATAAGCTGACACGGCCGGAAATAATGCCACCCAAAGGTTGTGAGAAATGCGCCAGCTCTGGAAAAAACACTTTGAGCATGGGCTTGGCTGTCAGCTCAGTCACGCGTCCACCACCACGTCCGAATTTTGCTTTAACAAAATCTGCTTCATTTTTGCGGAGCGGTTCAACCATATTGGAAATAATATTGGGCTGAAGGCCTGACAAGTCTCCATCAAGAAAGACAACAAACTCGTAGCGCGCAACGCCAACGCCATCTCCCATGGAGATGCCTTTGCCAAGCATTGTGCTCGTGATGACGACAGCACCAGCTGCGCGCGCGATATCCGCAGTTCCATCAATGGAACTATCATCAACAACAATGACCTCGCCTGTTGCGGGATCACTCAAGGCATACTGAATCACCGAGGCAATAGCCTTTTCTTCGTTCAGCGCAGGGATAATGACCGAAGCCAAAGCATCCTCTGCGGATACTGTGAGTACTGCATGCTCGGAAGTAGATGACATGCCAAGCAGTCGATCTATTTGTGAAAGTTGCCTGAACTTCAGCAAGTAATGACTAAGTGAGCGCCACAATCGCGCGAAATGTGTCCCCATGGCCTGACTCCCACGTGGTTTCTATCGGACCTCATTGTACTGGCATCAGGAGAAACGTGCCTTTGTTATGCGCACACGTGTTTTTTATTGGGTGTGATGTAGGAGCCAAAAATCATTCCAACCAAACTCGCAATTAATCCTAAGAATTGTGGTGGCACGGGCTCATCGACTCCCGTGATCTCCAAGATAATCCATGTCGATAGTCCGAACAAAATCGCAAAGGCCGCACCCAGGTTGCTAGCACGCTTCCAAAATAGACCCGCTGCCAAGGGGACAAATGCTCCTGCAAGCGTGATGCGATAAGCGTTTTCAACCATCGTATGAATCGAAGCCTCTGTCGCAATGGCGTAATAAGTCACCATACAGCTAAACACCAGCACAGTCAGTTTTGTAGACACGAGAAGCTGACGGTCAGTCATATGCGGTGCAAAACCTTTCAAAATATTTTCTGTAAAGGTGATCGACGGTGCGAGCAAGGTTCCTGAGGCAGTACTCATAATCACTGAAACCAGAGCACCAAAGAAAATCACCTGCATATAAAACGGCATATGATTCATAATCAAGGTTGGCAAAATCAGCTGAGAGTCTGTATCGATCAACTTAGCCACCATTTGCGGGTCAATGATATTGGCCGTATAAGCAAGAAACAGAGGCACGGCTGCGAAAAAGAAATATGAAATGCCACCCACGGTCGTGGCCCATACGGCAATCGACTCGTTGCGTGAAGAGTTCACGCGTTGAAAAACATCTTGCTGAGGAATGGAGCCAAGCGCCATCGTCACGAGCGCAGCGATCCAAGCAAGCATGTCGAAAATTTCAAAGCTAGGCAGGAAATCAAACTTTCCTTCTGCTGATGCTTTGGCCAGAACACTTGATACACCACCCGCCTGATCAGCTGCAAAATGCGTCACCAAAAGCAGGCCAATAATAATCACAATCATCTGCACAAATGTTGTTAAAGCAACCGACCACAGACCACCAAAAATTGTGTAGAGAACAACAACACCTGCACCGATCAACATGCCTTGCGTAACAGAAATCACATCGAGCGACAGCACGTTAAACACTAAACCTAATGCAGTAATTTGAGCAGATACCCAACCGAGATAAGACACCACGATGCAGATCGATAACAACAATTCTGTTTGTCGGTTGTAACGTACTCTGAAGTAGTCACCCAAAGTCAGTAAATTCATCCTATAAAGTGGACGAGCAAAGATCAAACCGAACAGCACCAAACACAATGAAGCGCCAAGAGGATCCGAAATCAATCCCCTGAAACCTTCCTTTAGAAAGGTGGCTGAAATACCTAAGACAGTTTCAGCACCAAACCACGTTGCAAAAACCATCGCCAGGACGATCGCCATCGGCAAATTTCGGCCAGCGGTCACGTAGTCACGTGCGTTATGCACTTTGGAGGCGCCATATAGCCCAATGGCAACAGATACGGCGAGATAAGCAATCACTAACCAAAGCAACATATCTAAAGCCCCTATACGGTATACGGTCTTAAAGAAAATTATCGTCTGAATTATAGACAAGCAGTGCATAATTTCGATGAAGCACATTGCACCCCGTTTGAATCAACTCGTTTTCTGGAGAGGCCTATGCCCACAGCCTACTCACTCTCTGCGCGTCTGCTTCATTGGCTGACGGCCTTTTGTGTGTTGACGCTCATCGTATTAGGCATCTGGATGACAGAAAGGTCTGCTGCCAATCTCTGGGATGCACTCACCAATTCTTTGTATGCATGGCACAAACTGATCGGCTTTGTAGTCTTAATACTGACCTTGGTGAGGTTCGTCGTCAAGTTACGTTCGGTACCGCCCCCTTATCCTGACAGTGTGTCTCCCCGCAATATCAAAATAGCTGCCGCTGCACATGGCTTACTTTATTTACTATTGCTCATCGTGCCACTTTTGGGCTGGGCAGGAGTCACCGCTTATCCAGCGTTGATCACCGTTGGGGGCTACAACCTACCTGCCATGCCTGGCATTCCTAAGGACCAGGCACTCGCTAAGCAACTTTTTGAAATCCACGGCAACCTCGCGCTCTTGCTTGCAGCACTCGCACTTGCACACATCGGTGCGGCACTTCATCACTTGCTGATTAAAAAGGATGGTGTCTTTCAGCGCATGTGGTGTAAAGCTAAAACTTGATTAAGCGCACAATGTAGGGAAAGCCCTTGAAGCCTAACTCTATGTCGACTGACAAGTGCGCAAAGTGACAAACTTTGGTACATTGCTCAACTGATGGGGAGTAGCTCTGGTCCAGCTGAGCGAGACCATCGCTCCGTTCTCACACTTTAGGCATACATAAAATAAAACTATGGAAATGTTCACCGCTCCTTGGTGGTCCGCTCTTCTGGCCATCATTATTATTGACCTCGTCCTCGCTGGCGATAACGCCATCGTAATCGCCCTTGCCGCCCGCAAGCTCCCCCCTGCCCTGCAGAGAAAAGCCATTATTTGGGGCACAGTCGGTGCAATTGTGGTCCGTTCTGCAATGACCCTTGTGGTCGTCTGGCTGCTCAAGATTCCCGGACTAATGCTGATCGGTGGCTTAGGCCTGATTTGGATCGCATACAAACTGCTTGCTGACACAGGTGATGAAGGCGGTCACGATAATATGCAAGTAAACGGCTTTTGGGGTGCGATGAAAACCATCGTCATCGCTGATGCATTGATGGGGATCGACAACGTTCTGGGTGTAGCGGGTGCTGCGCAAGGCGCCTTTGACTTGGTTGTACTCGGGTTGCTGATTAGCATTCCAATCGTTGTGCTTGGCAGCACGATTGTCCTTAAAATTGTCGAGCGCTTCCCCATAGTGATTAGTTTGGGCGCAGCCGTTTTGGCGTTCACTGCTGGCAAGATGATCGTCAACGAGCAGCTCCTGAGCGACATTTTTAAGGCGGGCTCCAGCACATCCACGATCTTGTATTGGGGTGTGATTGTGATTGCCATCATCGGCGTCCTGCTGGTTGGTAACATGCAGGCTAAAAAAGCCAAAGCCGCCTCTCAAGCTCATTGAGATCGACAGGCTACGAGCCTGTTTGCATTTAAAAATGGCCTCAAATGGGGCCATTTTTTTCGTCCGGTACGCTTGCCCACTTACAAGAGTGTTCTGCTATACACTCGTTCCTAACATCTCTCAAGGAACAGCAGTATGCAGATCAACTTAAAAGGCAAGCGCGCCCTGATCGCTGGAGGCAGTCGCGGCATCGGTCTAGGAATTGCTCAATGTTTTGCGCAAGCGGGGGCCGCGGTTTCGATCTGCGCGCGCACACCGAGCTCACTGGCTGAGGCGCAAAAAAACCTCTCCCAATATGGTGGTCATGTGCTAGCGACCGCTTGTGATCTGGGTGATGCCGACGCCATCAAGTCTTGGGTCAACGACTCGGCCGCCAAACTAGGCGGCATCGACATTCTGGTCAATAATGCCTCCGCCTTCGGTCGCCAAGATAGCGAAGAAGATTGGGCTGCAAGTGTACAAATCGATTTAATGGCAGCCGTTCGTGCGAGCGCAGCCGCTATGCCTTTTCTTGAAAAACAAGGTGGCAATATCATCCACATTTCGTCAATCTCCGGCCTCAAAGCCACTGTTCGCTCAGTCCCCTATGGCGCGATCAAAGCTGCGATGATGGAATATACGCAAACACAGGCTTTGTCCTACGCCAAGAAAAACATACGCGTAAACTGTATTGCCCCAGGATCCGTCTTTTTCGAAGGCGGTAACTGGGACAAGGTTAAACGCGACAATCCAAAACTGTACGAAGCGACCTTGGCAAAAATACCATTTGGCCGCTATGGCAAACCCGAAGAAATCGGCCAAGTGGTTGCTTTCCTCGTCAGCGATCTAGGCTCATGGGTTACTGGACAAACCATCGTCGTCGACGGCGGGCAAACACTTTAGTGAATGGAACTTTTCATGCGCACCCCTTTTAAAACAATCCTCGGTGTAGCGCTGCTTTCAATCCTGCTCGGTTGTGGCGCTTCTAACAAAGACCAGAAAAAGGAAGTCAAGGTTGCCCCTCAACGCTCCGCAGAAGTCATCTTTAGAAACATGGTAGCAGTACAGGTCAAAAACAATCTCATGAGTGCTTGCTCTCAGAGTCGCATGCGTATTTTGCCTGACCAATCCGAAGTTCTCTGCGTGCGCCACACACTCAACGAGGAACGTGAAAACATGTTGGTGGCGCTCATGAACGATGACTACGCAAAGAATCTCACGGATAACGTTAAGTTTGTCATCGCACAGGAAGGGCGTGATGTACGAGTCAAAGGGAATGCTTACATCCAATTCGCTTCTCCCCTAGGTGTAGAGATGGATGCGGGCGTCAAAATCACACGGATCAATCTTCTCGACAACGCTTCGTTCTCAATGCTAGAAGCCCTCTTTACGCAAGCGGGCGCCCCACGGCCTTGAACGTTTAATGAGAGCACTCTCGAGAAGATTTACTGCATATGATTGATACACCTATAACAAAAGCAAATAACCCTCACGAACTCACTCATCTGTTTGAAAAGAACAAAGAGTGGGTCGAGTCGGTCATCAAAAGTGACCCTGAGTTTTTTAATCGCCTAGCCAACCAACAATCTCCCGAGTACCTTTGGATAGGATGTTCCGACTCGCGCGTACCCGCCAATCAAATCACTGGGCTCGCACCGGGTGAAGTGTTTGTCCATAGAAATATCGCCAACGTTGTCGTCCATACCGATCTCAACGCATTATCAGTCATTCAGTTCGCCATTGATCAGCTTAAGGTCAAACACATCATCGTGGTCGGACATTATGGTTGCGGTGGCGTACGGGCTGCCATGGAAAATGTACGGATCGGCTTGGCGGATAACTGGATTCGTCATGTCAAAGACGTGCATGACAAACATGGTAGCTACCTCGGTCGGCTCACCAAACAAACTGAACGATTTGATCGTTTATGTGAACTAAATGTGATCGAACAGGTTGTTAATGTTTGCCAGACCACGAGTGTTCAAGACGCGTGGCATCGCGGCCAACCTCTCACCATTCATGGCTGGGTATATGGTGTCGACGACGGATTGGCTAGAGATCTAGGCGTGAGCGTTGCCTGCCCAGATGAGCTCGAAAATCGCTATCAACTTGTTTTAGCCAAACGCTTTACCTGACAGGCCTAGACTCTGGCGCCTCAGGCGCCAGAACAACCAAAAAGCAATCGCTAGGTTGAGTCCATTCCAAATCAAGCCGTTGATCATCGCTACCTTGTAGGATCCGGTGACGTCAAATATTTTTCCAGACATCCAACCCCCCAATGCCATGCCAAGCATCGTAGCCATGATGACCGCCCCGACGCGTCGCCCTGTTTCAGCTGCCGGAAAATGTTCGCGGATGATGATCGCGTAAGACGGCACAATACCACCCTGAAACAAGCCAAACGTCGCTGCGATGAGGTAGAGCGATACCAAGCCATCAAAGGGCAAGAACATTAGCAATGCAATGCCTTGCAGAGATGAGCCCAGCAAGAGCGTTCTGATACCACCAATCCTGTCGCAAATCACACCAGAAATCAAGCGACTCACCACCCCGCATGCCAACATCAGCGACAACATCTCAGCGCCTCGCGCAGCCCCATAACCAAGATCGACGCAATAGGCAACGATGTGAACCTGTGGCATCGACATCGCCACGCAACAGGCTAACCCGGCGATGATCAGCAGTGTCTGCGCCTGCCCCATGCTCAAGCCGAAAGGGCGTGTCGAAGAAAATGCAGTAGACACCGAAAAGGTTAAGACCGCATTAAGAGGGGGGCGGCGCCTCAGAAACAGGGCAAGAATTCCCATGCTGATGCTACACACCACCCCCATCCAAAGATAGGTTTCGCGCCAGCCAATCGTGGTCACACCCCATTGAGCCAGATAAGGCCACACCGCTCCTGCGAGGTAGTTTCCACTGGCACATACCGCTACAGCAATACCACGACGTTTGTTCCACCACAGCGAGGTATCCGCCACCAGCGGCGCAAAAGTCGACGAAGTGCCGAGTAAGCCTAAAAAGAGCCCGTGTGCCATGGCAAACCCCATGATGCTCGAACTCAATCCCGCCCAAATAAAACCGATCAAAATGCCGGCAGAGCCAATGAGCAAGGAAATCGTGACCCCGAAACGATCAGCGATCTTGCCCATATAGACGCCACCCACACCGAATCCAATCATCATCAGCGTATAGGGCAAAGAAGCATCAGAGCGAGATACCCCGAACTCGGCTTGTACTTCAGGCAATACAACCGCCACTACGAACATACAACTGCTGCCCATCAGCATGGCTAATAAAGCAATCACCAAGCGCCAAAACGCATAGCGCGAATCGATTAGTTCTGCAGGTGCTGGAGTGTTGTTCATATGAGTATTTGGGAAGACGATGCAGCGTAACATGACTCAAATCGCTGCAATAGCCCTACATCTAGTCGTACACTCTCTTTCATGAAAAGCACTTTTTGGTTTACCCCGGTTTTTATTCTGATCTGGAGCACCGGCTTCATCATCGCCCGCTATGGCATGCCCTACTCAGAACCGATGACCTTTTTGGCGATTCGCTTTGGAGCCGTGGTGCTTTGCATGCTCCCGATTGTCCTCTGGCTCAAAGCCCCGTGGCCACGCGGTCACCAAGTCTGGCACATCGCAGTCGCTGGTGCGCTGTTTCAATTTGGCTATCTAGGTGGCGTCTGGGCGGCAGTGAAGCTCGGCATGCCTGCAGGTTTGGCCGCACTCATCATCGGCTTACAACCTATTGTGACTGGCCTGCTCGCTTCTTTTGTCTCAGAGCGTGTCTCGCCCCGTCAATGGTTTGGACTCATACTAGGCCTCACCGGGGTCGCCCTCGTGCTTTTTACCAATATTCGGCTAGAGGGGCTCTCCCTAGCTAGCACGTTACTTGCATTTGCCGGTATGTTTGCCATCACCTTAGGTACGCTTTATCAAAAGCGCTTTTGTCCCTCTTTTGATTTACGGACAGGCTCGGTGATTCAGTTTTCCATCAGCACGTTGCTCTGCGTCATCATGATGTTGCTTTTTGAAACACGCGAAATTCAGTGGACAGTCCCGATGATTGGAGCCATGTTATGGGGGATCGTGGCGATCTCAATTGGCGCGATGAGCTTATGGTTTATCTTGTTACGCCGGGGTGATGCCACCAAGGTCAGCAGCATGATGTACCTCGTTCCGCCCACCACAGCGATCATGGCTTGGGTCTTGTTCGACGAAGCCTTGACTCCCACCGTACTAATAGGCATCTTTATCACCATGCTGGGCGTGCTCATCATCAACAAAGCCTCTTGGCCAGGTTGGCTAGTACGCCGAGCTCAGCACTGAGGAATCGGCCTAGCGGCGGCTCTGCCAGATCAGCAGTCCAGTTACCAAGGCTATACCAACGACCATGGTGATCGGAAAGTGATCGGCGGCCGTCAAGGTATGGAAAATCTCCTCTATCAGACTTTCGCCATGGCCAGGATGGGCGCTCGCCTGCAGGCTCACGACAGACAACAAGCCAATTACGTACATTTGTATCTTTTTCATATAAAGCTCCTACAAAACCCTTTCATCACGCAAGCTACCTGACAAGCCTTAAAATAACCTGAATAAATAATTTTCGCCCGTTAAATTAGCGTACTCATGCCCGGAGACCCTGCACCATGACAGTGATAACCAATGTCGAAGATTTACGCGTTTTGGCTAAAAAACGCGTGCCGCGCATGTTTTACGATTATGCAGACTCAGGATCATGGACTGAGAGCACATATCGTGCCAATGAAAGCGATTTTCAAAAAATCAAACTTCGTCAACGTATCCTCGTTAACATGGAAAATCGCTCAACCGTGACGACCATGATCGGCCAAAAGGTCGCGATGCCCGTTGCTATCGCCCCTACCGGACTCACGGGCATGCAGCACCCTGATGGTGAGATTTTAGCGGCCCAGGCAGCCAAAGACTTTGGCGTCCCTTTTACTTTATCGACGATGAGCATTTGCTCAATCGAAGACGTAGCCGAAGGCACCGATCATCATCCCTTCTGGTTCCAGTTATACGTGATGAAAGATAGAGACTTTATCGAGCGCCTCATCGAACGGGCCAAGCGCGCCAATTGCTCAGCCCTTGTGCTCACGCTCGACCTCCAAATTCTCGGTCAACGCCACAAAGACTTGAAAAACGGTTTGAGTGCGCCGCCCAAACTGACACTCGCCAACATAATCAACATCGCCTCCAAGCCTCGCTGGGCCCTTGGCATGCTCGGCACTCCACGCCGCCAGTTTGGCAATATCGTCGGACATGTCAAAGGCGTGTCCGACATGAGTAAACTAAGTGAGTGGACCGCTTCGCAGTTTGACCCCGGCCTCAATTGGAACGACGTCGAGTGGATCAAAAAACTGTGGGGTGGCAAACTTATCTTAAAAGGGATTCAAGATCCTGAAGACGCTCGCTTGGCGCTCAATAGTGGTGCTGATGCTCTGATTGTGAGCAACCACGGTGGTCGCCAACTCGATGGTGCCGAATCCAGCATTCAATGCTTACCCGCCATTGTCGATGCCGTCGGCAAGCAAATCGAAATTCATATGGACGGCGGCGTACGCAGCGGCCAAGACGTACTCAAAGCTCGGGCGCTAGGTGCGCAGGGTTGCTATATTGGCCGCGCATTTTTGTATGGCCTTGGCGCCATGGGTGGACCTGGGGTGACCAAAGTGCTCGAAATCCTCCATAAGGAACTCGACCTGACCATGGCGTTTTGTGGACGAACAGACATAGAGGCTGTCGATCAAAGCATTCTTCTGCCAGAAAGAAAATAACGTTGAGATGAAACGGCGCCAACTCCTGAGCTTGGCGGCTGCGTCAGCGGCCTTAGTCGGCTTGCCTCAGGCGACTTGGGGACGACTAAGCTGGTCAACTGATCCCTTCACACTTGGGGTGGCAAGTGGCTCCCCGACGAGTCAGTCTATGGTGCTCTGGACTCGGTTGGGCCGAGTCGCCCTCGCAGAGGCCGGGCGCACGCAAGAATCGGTTCCCGTCACTTGGCAGCTTTCCCATGACGAGAAATTTACCCAAATCGTTCAGCAAGGTTCACTCACAGCCATTCCTGAGTTGGGTCATTCCTTACATGCCGAGGTGACGGGTCTCACGCCTGCGCGTACTTATTTTTATCGGTTTCTTACAGGGAGTGCTACGAGTCCAGTTGGGCAAACACGGACCTTTCCAGCTCCGAATCAGCCGGCTTCTCGTCTGCGTCTTGCCTACGCCTCGTGCCAGCGCTGGGGAGATGGTTTTTACACTGCATATCGTGACATGCGCGAACAAAATCTTGATGTGGTGATGTTCTTGGGAGACTACATCTACGAATACCCCCCTTCTGCCTCACGCGACGTCAGGGTCACAACGGGTGGTTGGGTGCTGACTCTGGACGACTACCGCGATCGTTATGCGCTTCATAAATCCGATCCGTATCTTCAGGCTATGCATGCTGCCTGTCCATGGATTGTGACCTGGGATGACCACGAGGTGCAGAATGACTATGCAGAACAACATGCAGGCTTTTCTGGCGCACCCGTACCAGACTTTGCCGCGCGTAGGCGAGTCGCCTATCAAGCCTTTTATGAAAACATGCCAGTCCGTTACGCCGACTTCGCCAAACTCCTCAACAAGCAAAGTGATCAGGTACAGGTTTTTGGTAGTGTCCAATTTGGTCAACTCGCCACGCTTTACAACCTCGATAATCGACAATATCGGCACCGTCAGGCCTGCACCCCGGGCGATCGACCAGGTGGTGGGCGGATTAACCCAGAGCGTTGCGAACTGCTCACGCAAGAGTACCGGACGCTCTTAGGGGAACAACAAGAAGGTTGGCTCAAGCGTCAATTCGAACGGAGCCAGACAAGATGGAATGTAATTGGTCAGCAAAGCCTGCTTGGGCCACGCAACGCTGGTTCGGCAGTGACTAATGTGTGGAATGATGGCTGGGGGGGCTATCCCGCCGCCCGGCAACGGCTCATTGATTCAATGCGGATAACGCGCCTGAACAATCCAATTGTCTTGGGCGGGGATGTTCACCAAAATTGGGTCGGTCATATTTTGACCAACTACACCCAGCCTGAAAGCGAGGCAGTTGGGGTAGAGTTTTGCGGTACCAGCATCACTTCACGCAACCGCGCGACAGAGGCTGAACTCGCCAAGGTTTTACGTCATAGTCCTTACTTTATTTTTGCTAATGCCGAATATCGTGGCTATGGCATTGTGGATATCACGCCACAGAATCTGACCACCACACTTCGCGCCGTCAAAAATATTCGAGACCCCAACTCTGCGGTCATGACGCTTGCCCGCTTCGCTGTTGACGCTGGACAAGCCAAGGTCCACAATCAATAATCCCATTGGCGTATATCCAAAAATTGAAAAGTTTTGTAACGTTCGCTTGCATTATGTAAGTGCTCGGATCAGTCGGCGCAAAAGCTCTTTCAATATCGCCCATTGCTCCACTCAGACTCATCACAATAATTATTCGGTGCAGCGTGGATACTTCTGGTGACACTTCAGGTTTAGGCCATATCTATTTAATCGACGATGATGCGTCCATTCGGCGTGCGCTCACTGGAACCCTTGAACGCTTAGGCTATTTAGTCAGCGTCTATGAGTCCCCAGATGAGTTTTTAAGAGGCGCAGTCCCTGTTTCTCCGGCTGTCATATTGCTTGACATGCGGATGCCTGGAAAGTCTGGTGTAGACGTTCAGGCAGAACTCATCACCAACAAATGGCACACGCCAATCATATTCATCAGTGGAGAGAGCCTTCCTGCGCAAATCGTACGGGCGATGAAACAAGGCGCGGCAGACTTTCTGCTCAAGCCTTTCTCAATGGAGTCTTTGCTGCGCGCTGTTGATAGCGGCCTTGCCAAAGACGCTGAGCAACACGCCGTGTTGTTACGATCGCTTAACGTTCAGCAGCGCTATGCATTGCTTACTCCGCGGGAAAAAGAAGTCTGCAGCGAAATCATCTCTGGTCGCTCTAACAAGGAAATTGCTGAGCTCAGTGGCTCAGCAGCCGCCACGATCAAGCTACACCGCGCACGTGTGCTCGGCAAGATGCAAGCCAAGTCCCTAAGCGACTTAATTACAATGTTTGAAGGGACTGACTTATTGGCTGTAAGTAAAAGCCTCAATTAGGTGGTTTCTCTATACTCTGTTGCACCTCAAACACCCACTCACGCCATAGTGCAACAATCAGAGCCATCAGAACGGGCCCGATAAACAGGCCGACAAAACCCATCGTGGTCACACCGCCCACTAAACCAAAGAAAGTCGGTAAAAACGGTAGCTTGACGGGGCCGCCGACTAAACGCGGACGCAAAGTCTTATCTACGATAAACAATTCGATGGAGCCCCACGCAAACAGTGCCGCTCCTGTCAAAGGCTCACCCGAACCTACGAGGTAGAGCGAAACCAACGTGAACGACAAGGGTGCGCCCCCTGGGATCATGGCCATCACAGCTGTGATAACGCCCAACAAGACCGGAGAGGGGACGCCAGCGATCCAGTAGGCCAGACCCAACACAACACCCTCACCGATCGCGATCAGACCCATACCTGTCACTGTTGCACTGATCGTAGCGGGAATCACGCGGGACAAATGTTGCCAACGCATCGGCAGCACACGTTCACCCAAAATATCCAATTGACCTACCATCCGATGTCCGTCCTTATAGACAAACAACAACGTGATCAACATGAACAACAAAGTCAATAAAATATGAAACACATTACCCGTTGTGGACAAAATTAAACGGTAGATGTTGCCTATATGCTGACCACTGATGAGCTCAACCATGCCACCTAATGCATGTGGTTGACCGAGATATTCGTCCCAATATCCACCAAGACGCTCACCCACAAAGGGTAAAGCTGAAATCCAAGCAGGCGCGCTCACTCCATCTTTATTAGCAGCAATCAACCACGCCAATAAATAACTCACTTCGTTGACAGCGTAATAAAGTGCCGCAGAGAGCGGCACAATCAGGACGAGGGTGATAAAAACAAGTGCACCACTTGCTGCAATTGTCGTGCGTCCCCCACAAGCCTCGACCCAACGGGAATAAAGCGGCCAGCTAGCAAACCCCACGATGAGGGCCGCCAGCACCGGCACCACAAAGCCGCTAAAAAAATAAACGCCTGCTGCCAGTAATAAAACCAGCAGAATTCGCGCAACAATGTGGACCGGCAAGACAGGCTGCATTAGGTCAGCACTCGTGTAGGCGTGCCTGCAGCAAAGGCCTCGATATTGGCGACGACATTTTTGTAAAACACCGCAAAATTTTCAGGCGTGGCATAACCCAAATGAGGCGTCAATACAGTGCGTGGAACTTGGCGCCAAGGATCATTTGCCAACACCGGCTCAGACTCATAAACGTCCAAACCTGCACCACCAATCTTGCCTTGTTCTAACGCTTGTTTCAATGCAACCAAATCTACCAAGCCAGCACGCGAGGTGTTGACCAGATACGCGGTGGACTTCATCGACTGAATGCTGGCGGCATCGACAATCTTGCGCGTACGGTCGCTCAACACAAGGTGGATACTGATCGCATCAGAGGTTTTGAAAAGCTCCTCTTTGTTCACGAGCTTGACGCCTGCCTCAGCCGCACGCTCTGCATTCAGATTAGGGCTCCACGCCACAACTTCCATTCCGAAGGCTGTGCCAACGCGTCCCACTTGCTGACCCAGATTGCCCACACCCAACAAACCAAGACGCTTGCCTTTGATCGTAGGGGGCATTGAGGTCTGCCAGAGACCCTTTCTCATGTTCGCATCTTCTTGGGGAATCTTTTTAAACAGCGCCAGCAATAGGGCCCAAGAGAGCTCAGCCGTTGCCCCTGTGCTCAGCGGATCACCTGGCGAGCCTGACACGACCACGCCTGCTTTACGGCAAGCATCCAAGTCGATCGAGTTGTTACGCAAGCCCGTTGTCACCAACAGCTTGAGATTAGGCAAGGCCTCAATCACCGAGGCAGGAAATGCCGAGCGCTCGCGCATGGCGACCACCACATCAAACGGCGCAAGAGTTGCCGCCAGCTTTTCTGGTTGAATAAACTCATTGAAAAAGGTGATCTCAGCTTTTAGTGTGCCCCAATTGGCCAGACCTTGTGCCACTTTTAAATAATCATCGAGAACGGCAATACGCATTTTTTTATCTCCAGTTGAATGTCTTGAATTAAATATTCAATATGATTTTGATTACTTCAAACGCTTTTCAAGCTCTGCCTTTGGAATTGCACCACCGACACGGCTGCCATCGGCAAAAAACAACGCAGGTGTTCCTCGCACCATCAGTTTTCTCCCCAAAGCGAGCATCTGTTCAACTGGTACCTCACAGTCCAATGTCGGAGGGACCTTGCCCTCTAGCATCCAAGCATCCCAGGTTGCAGCACGATCGCTTGCACACCAGACATTTTTGACCTTTTTCGTCGAATCAGGCGACAAAATCGGAAATGGAAAGGTGTAAACCGTCAAATTATCGATCTCAGCCAAGGATTTTCTCAAAACTTTGCAATAGCCACAATTAGGATCTTCGAAAATAGCGAGCTTGCGTGAGCCATCCCCTTTGACCTGCTTCATAGCCAATTCAAAAGGCAACTGATCAAAAGGCACACGCGTAATCGCATCCATTCGCTCACGGGTATAGTCTTTGCGAGTTTTGGCATCAATCAAGGTGCCATCAAACACGAACGTGACCTTTTCGTCCGTGTAAACCAAATCCGGGCCCAACTGGATCTCGAATAAACCATAAGGCGTCGGGCGAACGGCCGTAATCTCAGGATTATCAAAGCGCTGCGCAAAAAGCTTTTGCACCTCCCGTGATTTGGCATCCGTCGTCGTGGCCGAAGGAGCAGTTTGTGCAAACGCGGCAGCTCCGAAAACCGTCGCACATAAAACAGTGAATCCAAACAAAAAACGCTCAAACATCATGACTCCTAACGAGAGGCCCCTGCAATTAAAAACCGTTTGATAAACGGAAGTTTTTCAACAACGTTCATTCCAACATTACGCAACCATGCTATGGGTGCTTGCGGCGCATCAAATAAACGAAACAAACCATCGGTTACTGCGCGAACTGCCAGCACAGACTCTGCGCGCGAACGACGATAACGTCTGAGCAACATCGCATCCCCCGGACTGCGAAACGACTCACGACCCGCTATGGTATCAACAAGTGCCTCAACATCAGCTAAACCAAGGTTGAGTCCCTGGCCTGCGAGGGGGTGCACCCGATGGGCCGCGTCTCCCGCTAAAGCCAAACCTTCAGACACCATCGGTGATTGATTCAAGCTAAGCGGAAATCCCTGTAGTTCACCTCGCATCTTCAGCCTACCGAGACGTGAGGCGGTCATTTCGTTGAGCCGCGCGCTGAGATATTGGGCCTGCTCCGAAATAGGCATGGTCAAAACCTCCTGAGCCAGCGCCTCTTTTGCAGACCACACCATTGACACCTGAGGCCCGTCTAAAGTGGTCGGCATAGGTAGTAGAGCCAATACACCCTCTGCTGTAAACCATTGGAAAGCTGTTCCCTGATGGGGGCGCTCGCTATTAAAGTGAGCGACCAGTCCGGTCGAACCATAAGGCCGAACAGTGACAGGCACGCCAGCCGCCGCACGTAACGGAGACTGCGCTCCATCCGCTGCAACAAACAGTTCGGCTGCCAAAGAAGTACCTTGCTCAGTGGTCATTCGACCTGGCTCATAGCTGGCAAATTTTTCTGGTATCCAAGGTACGCCATACATCTGCACAGCTTGTGTCAGCACGCGTTCGATCTCGAGCGCTTCGACAATCCAAGCCAGCTCAGTCTGGGCCGTCTGCCAAGCATTCAAATTGAGCAAGCCATCGCCGTCACCATGGATCTCCATGGCCTCGACCGACGTCAAACGCTTTACATCCAACAAATCCCACACCCCGAGCCCGGCCAGAAAGCGTTGGCTTGATCGCGAAATTGCATACACACGCGAGTGAAACACTTCGGGAAGGGCTGGTTCGATGCGCCGCTTAGGACCTAACAACGTCACACGCTCGCCTCGACGCGCAAAGCCTAGCGCGGTCGCTAGGCCAACAATCCCCGAACCACAGACAACAATAGGTGTGCGCATCAAGAGGTCTTCACATTATCTAGCCGAAGGCTGGCCGGCTTGTTTGGGCCACAACACCCACATCTGCCCCGGCTGCTTCATTTTGCCAGCCAGATTACCTGCCGCTTCGCCAAAGCCCCAGTAAAAGTCCGCTCGTGCTGCTCCACGAATGGCCGTTCCGGTGTCCTGCGCAAACACCAAACGGTTGAGGGTGGTTTTGGATGACGGCATGGTTGTTGCCAAAAATACGGGTGTACCTAACGGTACAAAATTGGTATCAATGGCGATCGAACGTTGCGCCATTAATGGAATGCCATAAGCACCTTTAGGTCCGGTCTCAGGATCGATAACGGGTTCCTCCTGAAAAAATACCAAAGCTGGATTTGCGTTGAGCATTTCTTGGATCCGATTAGGATTGCGCTTAGCCCAAGCTCGGATGTTTTGCATGGAGGTCTGGGCCAGAGGGATTTCACCCTTGTCAGCTAACCACTTGCCAATCGACACGTAGGGGTGACCATTATGGTCGGCATATGCGACACGAATCGTTTTACCATCCGGCAACTGAACGCGACCTGAGCCCTGAACTTGTAAAAAGAAATTGTCGACGGGATCATCCACATAGACAACCGCCGGCGGTCGACGACCGGAAGACTCAATCGCAGCGCGGCTGTCATAAGGCACGATACGTTTACCCTCAAGTTTGCCGCGCACCCGCTTGCCTGCAAGTTCAGGATAGACCCGCCCCAGATCAATTGTGAGCAAATCAGCAGGCACGGTATAAAGTGGCCACTGATTCGCGCCTCCTTTGGTGCGGGAGCCCTTAACCAAAGGCTCGTAGTAACCCGTCACGATGCTGCTGGCTGGCTTACCGTCTGAACCCTGCAGGCGCCAAGGCGATAGCCAGGTTTGAATAAAGCGTCGCACGGCCTGAGGATCTTTGGCAGAGGGCGCGCGCTTGGGGTCTAAGGCGGCAGAACAGACTGGCTGCCAATCCCGTGGAGTCGCCCGTGTGGGACCAGCTAAATTAGTGGACGTTGGCCGCATCAGACCACGGCAGTTTTGAATAAAAGTTGTCCAGACATTTCGCAAGTCATCGTTATTCCATCCGGGCAAATCAGACCAGCTTGCCGCGACAAATTGGCCCTGTAGCTTACGTGCCTTGCTGTCAGGTAAGCCGCCCAAGCCTGGAACCTTCAGAGACGGCTGCCCAGGGGCGACAACCTGTTCGGTGGAGTCGGGAGGCGTTGACACAGTCGAACAACCTGCAACCAAGACCACAAGCGCGGCCAAAGCCAGGCGAAAAGCTATTTTTTGCATCGTCATATCTCAATCAATGTTTGGTGTAGCGATCAAATCACAGCTTAGTGCAGCGTACGAGGCATTGCTAGGACAAACTCCGGTATCTCGACCTCAAAGGGCACGCCATTTTCCCCCACACAGTGATAGCGACCCCGCATTGTTCCAACTGGAGTTTTGAGCGGGCAACCGCTGGTGTATTCAAACGCCTCCCCCGGCCCAAGCAAAGGCTGCTGTCCCACCACTCCGAGGCCGCGCACCTCATGTTCTCCGTGCTCGCCATCGGTGATGATCCAATGTCTACTAATGACCTGTGCCGGGCGCTCACCTATATTGGTGATGCGAACTTTGTAGGCGAATACAAACTGCTGTTTGCCCGGGTCAGACTGCTCCGGCACAAAATGCGGCTCAACCACAACTGAGAGCTCAAAAGGTTTCACAAGCATATCCATAGAAAACTGCAATAATGAGGGTTACCTAGACTCGCGACTCGACCATCATGCCAGAAACTCCAGCCTTACCGAAGGCCCGTCTCGCACCAAGCATTTTATCCGCTGACTTCGCCCGACTGGGAGAAGAAGTGAGAAATGTTGTGGCTGCTGGTGCCGACTGGATTCATTTTGACGTCATGGACAACCATTACGTTCCAAATCTGACCATCGGCCCTATGGTTTGTGAGGCTATTCGTCCACATGTTCAGGTCCCGATCGACGTTCATCTGATGGTCGAACCCGTTGATAGCCTGATTCCGATGTTCGCCAAAGCAGGCGCCAATGTGATTACTTTTCACCCCGAGGCCTCCAGTCACGTCGATCGCAGCCTCTCGTTGATCCGTGACCAGGGCTGCCAGGCAGGCTTGGTCTTTAATCCCGCCACCCCACTGGACTGGCTCGCACATGTGATGCACAAGATTGACATCATTTTATTGATGTCGGTGAACCCTGGTTTTGGCGGCCAAAGCTTTATCCCTGGCACGCTGACCAAATTGCGTCAGGCGCGCTCCCTCATTGACGCCCACACCCAAGCTGGTGGACAACCCATTGCTCTCGAGGTTGATGGCGGCGTCAAGACGGACAATATCGCCGCCATCCGAGCTGCAGGGGCAGATACATTTGTCGCAGGCTCTGCTATTTTTGGTCAGCCCAACTACGCACATGTCATCCAAGACATGCGCAAACAAATCGCACTCGCTGATCAACAACCTAGGTAATAAAAAATGCCCTCTTCCAAATCCTATGATGCCGTCCTCCTTGATCTGGACGGAACCCTCATGGACACGATCCCCGACTTGGCGATCGCAGTCAACGCCATGCTGACCGAACTAGACTTCGCGACGATGCCACAGGCAGAAATCTCGACCTATATTGGCAAAGGCTCAGACAATCTCATGCGGCGCATTCTGGCGACCGCTCAGGGCGGCAAGCCTGCGTCAGATGAGCTGTTTTTACGCGGTCGCGACATCTACTATGCCGAGTACCACAAGATCAACGGCGACAATGCCATTATTTTCGACGGTGTCATCCCTGGGCTTGAGCGCATCCAAAGCATGGGACTCAACATGGCCGTGGTCACCAACAAAAACACCGAGTTCACCATGCCACTGCTTGAGCGCACGGGCCTGTTGCGCTTTATGCAAGGTGTTGTCTGTGGGGATACGCTTGCTGAGCGCAAGCCCCACCCGGCCCCGATGCTGCACGCCTGCTCTCTGCTAAATTCACAGCCAGCCCGCACATGCGCAGTCGGTGATTCGATTAATGATGCCCTATCGGCTCGGGCGGCGGGCTGCTCGGTTCTGGCCGTACCCTATGGCTACAACGAGGGTCAGAGCGTGCACACTCTGGATGTCGATGCTATAGTAGACTCCATTGATGCCGCAGCTTTTTGGGTTGCAGCTCGCTAGTACGGATTGATTACGCTTTTGAGATTTTAAATTTTCAGATGAACACACCCGCTCACATCCAAGCCATTCCCCGCGCCTCGTGGCGCTGGTGGCGTTTGTGTTCCGGGTGATGGTTCGTCTGACTCCGGCCGCGAGGCTATAACCTCCAAGCCAGTAATACAAACCAAGCCCGTCCAACCATGGCCGGGCTTTTTTTTTGGTAAACCCGGTCTGCTAACTGCGAGAACCGCCCGAACAGATGACTGAAATCGAATTTAAAGCCCTTGCGGCTCAAGGCTACAACCGCATTCCATTGATCGCTGAAACCTATGCCGATCTGGATACCCCTTTAGGCATTTACCTCAAACTGGCGCACACCGGACCGCAGGGGGGCAAAAACTCATGTCTACTCGAGTCGGTGGTGGGCGGCGAGCGCTTTGGTCGTTATTCTTTTATCGGCTTGCCTGCGCGCAATGTCATCCAAGCGCGTGGCAACAAAACGACCTTGTTACGTGACGACAAAATTGTCGAAACCCACGAAGGTGACCCGCTGAGCTTTATCGCCGAATATCAGAGTCGATTTAAAGTCGCGTTACGCCCTGGCATGCCGCGCTTTGCCGGCGGCTTGGCGGGTTATTTTGGCTACGATACTGTGCGCAACATTGAGCCAAAACTCGGTCCTGCACTCAAACCCTATCCCGCCGGGATGGGCGAAGGCCCCCCAGATATCCTGTTGTTACAGACCGACGAACTCGTGATCGTCGACAACCTTGCTGGTCGTATTTACCTCATGGTGTACGCAGATCCCTCGGAGCCAGAAGCCTTTAGCCGTGCACAAAAACGCCTCAAAGAACTCCGGATCAAGCTGCGTAAACCTGTCGACATTCCTTACAGCCACGCAAGCGTGATCACCAAAGAAGAGCGTAGTTTCGCCAAGGCTGACTATCTGGCCGCGGTCAGACGGGCCAAGGAATACATCGCCGCGGGTGATCTGATGCAAGTTCAAGTCGGACAAGTCATCACCAAACCTTTTAGTGACTCGCCGCTTTCGCTTTATCGCGCCTTGCGATCACTGAACCCTTCGCCTTATATGTACTTTTGGAATTTTGGTGATTTCCAAGTTGTCGGTGCGTCCCCCGAAATTCTGGTCCGCCAAGAAGCTTTGCCCGTCGCCGACGACGCTCCCGCAGGCACACAAGCCGAAACCGAAATCACGATTCGACCGCTTGCGGGTACGCGCAAACGCGGTGCGACGCCAGAAGAAGACGCCGCACTCGCAGAAGAGCTACTCGCCGATCCAAAAGAGCGCGCTGAACACGTCATGCTGATCGACCTTGCACGTAATGACGTCGGTCGTGTGGCCAAAATTGGTTCAGTCAAAGTCACCGACACCATGGTGATCGAACGCTATTCACACGTCATGCACTTGGTGTCCAACGTGACCGGTACACTCGAAGCCGGTATGAGCAACATGGATGTGCTGCGCGCATCGTTTCCTGCCGGCACACTGACTGGCGCACCAAAAGTACGTGCCATGCAAATGATCGATGAGCTCGAGCCCGTGCGCCGCGGTATTTATGGGGGAGCAGCAGGCTACCTGAGCTACGGTGGCGAAATGGATGTCGCCATTGCGATTCGCACAGGCATCATCAAGGATGGCATGCTCTATGTGCAGGCTGCCGCCGGCATCGTGGCCGACTCGGATCCCGAAATGGAATGGCTCGAGACCGAAGCCAAGGCACGTGCCGTTTTACGTGCCGCAGAACAAGTACAAAACGGTCTCGATGATCCGTTCTAACTCGCCAAAAACAGGACTGATGACATGTTATTGATGATCGACAATTACGACTCGTTTACTTACAACTTGGTGCAGTATTTTGGCGAACTCGGTGAAGACGTGCGCGTCTACCGTAACGACCAGATTTCGCTCGATGAAATCGATGTGCTCAAACCAGATCACATCTGCATTTCACCAGGCCCCTGCTCACCTGCCGAAGCAGGCGTCTCGGTCGACGTGATCAAGCGCTACGCTGGCAAAGTGCCGATTCTGGGTGTGTGCCTGGGACACCAGGCCATCGGCGCAGCGTTTGGTGGCAATATTGTCCGCGCGCAGCAAATCATGCATGGCAAAACCTCAGAGATCACACACACTGACTCCGACGTGTTCAAAGGTTTGCCTTCGCCCTTTACCGTGATCCGCTATCACTCTCTCGCTATTGAGCGCGCGACGATTCCGGATTGTCTGGAAATCACTGCCCAAACCGCCGATGGTGAAATCATGGGCGTGCGCCACAAAACATTGCCCATCTATGGCGTACAGTTTCACCCCGAATCGATTTTGAGCGAACACGGTCACGCGATGCTGCGTAACTTTCTCGAACTACCTGCGACTACGCTTGCGGCCAAATAGGATAACGTCTCATGATTACGCCTAGCGAAGCACTTCACCGTTGTATCGAACATCGTGAAATCTTTCATGATGAAATGCTCCATCTCATGCGGATGTTGATGCGGGGCGATATGTCGCCCACCATTGCCGCGGCATTACTGATGGGCTTGCGTGTCAAAAAGAAACCATCGGCGAAATCACCGCCGCTGCACAGGTCATGCGCGAGTTCGCCACACCTGTGCACGTCGCCAATCCACAAGATATGGTTGATATGTGCGGCACGGGCGGCGATGGTAGTAACACTTTCAACATCTCCACGACGGCCATGTTTGTCGCTGCGGCAGCTGGTGTACCGATTGCTAAACACGGCGGGCGCAGCGCGTCCTCTTCATCCGGTAGTGCGGATGTGCTCGAAGCACTTGGCGCCAATTTGTCACTCACTCCCGAACAAGTCTCAGCCTGTATTTCTGAAACTGGTATCGGCTTTATGTTCGCCCCCGCTCACCACGGCGCGATGAAAAATATTGCTCCAGTGCGTAAAGAACTCGGCGTGCGCACAATTTTTAACCTCCTCGGCCCCCTGACCAATCCCGCGGGTGCTGCCAATCAGCTGATGGGCGTCTTTCACGCGGATCTCGTGGGCATACAGGTGCGCGTATTGCAGTCACTCGGCTCACGTCACGTCATGATTGTGCACGGCAAGGATGGCATGGATGAGGCCTCGCTGGGCGCCGGAACGCTCGTCGGCGAACTCAAAGACGGCGTGATCACCGAATATGAAATTCATCCCGAAGACTTTGGTCTGCAAATGGCCTCCAATCGCAGCATTAGAGTCTCCAGCAAAGAAGAGTCGCGTGACTACGTGCTCCAAGCACTTGGCAATACACCCGGCACAGCCCGCGATATTGTGGCTTTTAACGCAGGACTGGCTATTTATGTAGGCAATCATGCCACCACGATCCAAGACGGGATTAAGATGGCCTTTGAAGCGATCGCGAGCGGTGCCGCACGCGACAAACTCGAAGCCTTTTGTGCACACACACGGAAATATGCAGCATGAGCGACATCCTCAATAAAATCCTCGCCGTCAAAGCCCAAGAAGTCGCCGCAGAGCGCCACGTGCGTAGCGAAGCCGAGCTCCTCAAAGAAGCCAAAGCACGTAAAGATGTCCGTGGCTTTGGCAAAGCACTCGAAACCAAGATCGCCGCGGGCAAGCCTGGTGTTATTGCAGAGATCAAAAAAGCCTCGCCTTCAAAAGGCGTGCTGCGCGAGATTTTTATCCCTGCCGAAATCGCCGAGTCTTATGCTGAGCATGGCGCAGCGTGCCTGTCCGTGCTGACAGACAAACAGTTTTTTCTGGGTGACGATGATTATCTGCGTCAAGCGCGCGAGGCGTGCACACTCCCCGTTTTACG
The DNA here is from genome assembly GCA_963926265.1 of uncultured Burkholderiaceae bacterium. Classification (GTDB taxonomy): domain Bacteria; phylum Pseudomonadota; class Gammaproteobacteria; order Burkholderiales; family Burkholderiaceae_B; genus Zwartia. The sequence continues at coordinate 15,521 of CAWUWN010000022.1, read as the reverse complement.
CAAAGACTTTATTGTCGATCCCTATCAAATCATTGCTGCCCGTGCCATGGGCGCCGACTGTGTGTTGCTGATTGTTTCTGCCTTGAGCCCCACACAACTCAGTGAGTTTGAAGAGTGTGCCTTCGAGCTTGGCATGGATGTGCTGGTAGAGGTACATGATGCCGATGAGTTAGAGATCGCTCTGGACATGAATACCTCGCTGCTTGGGATTAATAATCGCAATCTACGCACGTTCGAAACTTCGCTGCAGAACACGCTCGATTTGTTACAACGTATACCAATCGGCAAGCTTGTGATCACCGAAAGCGGTATTTTGGCACCTGCCGATGTGCAGTTGATGCGTGACAACGATGTCAATACCTTCTTGGTTGGCGAAGCCTTTATGCGCGCACCCAATCCCGGCGCAGAGCTTGCACGATTGTTTGCCTAAATATGTCGCACCCGAGTAATCAGCTCCAAACAGCCTTGCTCTGGGCACATCTAGAACGCGTGCCTCATGCCTGGCAGCAATGCCTAGCGTCGATGTCTGTGCGTACCGCACTCGAGAGTCTTTCGACTATGCTGCAGACGCGACTCGCGCAAGGCGCAATCATCTATCCCTCGCGTCCTTTTCGTGCGCTGGATACATTGCAACCCAACGCCGTCAAGGTCGTGATCCTGGGCCAAGACCCCTATCACGGCCCCGGACAAGCGCAAGGACTCGCCTTTTCTGTTCCGGACGGTTCTAAACGACCACCGAGCTTACGCAATATTTTGCAAGAGATTGAACGCGAGTATCCAACTGACCACTCCGAACTGGTACTGGCATCCAACCTTCTTAAAAACGATTTGTCACCCTGGGTGCAACAGGGGGTACTCCTGCTGAATACCTGCCTCACTGTTGAGGATGGACAGCCCGCCTCACATGCTCGCGCAGGTTGGGAAACTGTGACGGACGCACTCATCACTGAGGTTGCCCGCAACCCCTCTCCCAAAGTGTTCATGCTATGGGGTGCGCACGCCCAAGCCAAGCGCGCACTTGTCGCGGAACAAGGCGACCATCTGATTTTGATGGCTAATCACCCCTCACCACTCTCGGCACGCAGACCCCCAACACCATTTGTAGGCTGCGATCATTTTCGCCTGGCAAATGCTTGGTTGGCGCAACACAATCTCCAAGTAATTGACTGGAAAGCATAATTTTTTTGTAAATTTTTTTGTAAAGGGTTTACCCGAAACAAAAAATAGGTTAGTATTCGGGCTCTGTACAAAAAGTGCATTTGTATAAATTACCGTTGGTTTTGTGGTTTAAACCGTATCCTTGGTATAACGTACCGCTGCACAAGAAAGTGCATAAGTCTGAAAATAGGCAAACAACCTAGATTTCGGCTTCACATCATCGATTCCTGACCTCCTTTCCTTTCGTGGGCAGCAAGTGTGATCCAGATAGATGGATCTCTAGCCCAGACGTTCGGTTGATTCGGTCGGCACGATGCTCGATTCAACCGACGACCGCCGGTCTACCAATTCTCCGGGCTGCGTCACATGGCCACTATCTGGCCTAAAGGAAAGTCATGTCCTTCGATTCGTTGGGGCTAGTCCCCGCTTTGTTGTCTTCCATTGAACGTACCGGCTTCACCACGCCGACACCCGTCCAGATGTCTGCGATTCCAGCAGCCTTGGCTGGTGCCGATTTGATGGTGTCCGCCCAAACCGGCAGCGGCAAGACCGCCGCCTTTATGCTTCCCGCACTGAACAAAATCGCACACAAGCCTGGTAACAAAGGCCGTGGCGTCCAAGTGTTGGTACTCACCCCCACACGCGAACTCGCCATGCAGGTCAGCGAAGCCACCGAAATGTACGGTAGCAACCTAGACGATCTGCGTGTCGCGACTGTTGTCGGCGGCATGCCTTATGGCGCCCAACTCAAAGCGCTCTCGCGTCGTGTTGACGTGTTGGTGGCGACACCTGGCCGTCTCTTAGATCACCTGCAGGCCCGACGCGTTGACTTGTCGACCGTGCACACTTTGGTACTCGACGAAGCCGACCGCATGCTCGACATGGGTTTCATCGACGACATCAACACCATCGTTGACCGTTGCCCCGAGTCACGTCAGACCTTGCTGTTCTCGGCAACGCTGGACGGCACAGTTGCCAAGCTCGCCGCACGCATGATGCGCGATCCACAGCGTATCGAAATGACCTCACAGTCAGATCGTCACGCCAACATCACACAAACGCTGCTGTATGCAGATGACGCCGGCCACAAACTGCGCCTGCTTGATCATCTCTTGCGCGACGTCTCGATGGATCAGGCCATTATCTTTACCGCGACCAAACGTGGTGCAGACGATCTGGCCGAACACCTCGCCGACAGCGGTTTCTCAGCAATGGCGCTTCATGGCGACATGAATCAGCGCCAGCGCTCACGAACCTTATCCGAAGTTCAAGACGGTCGTGTCCGTGTCTTGGTCGCCACCGACGTTGCCGCGCGCGGCATTGACGTCCAGGCCATCAGCCACGCCATCAACTACGACTTGCCCATGCAGCCTGAAGACTACGTGCACCGCATTGGTCGTACAGGTCGTGCCGGTCGCGATGGTGCAGCCTTTACCTTGGCTGTCCACAGCGAGCGTCATAAAGTGCGTCGTATCGAACACTTTATTAGCAACACCATTCCTACTGGCGTGATCGCCGGTCTTGAGCCACAGCGCACACCAAGCGCACGCCCCGAAGGCGGGTCGCGCGGTGCAGGCGGCAAAAAGCCAAATCGTTGGAGCAATGACCGTAGCAGTGACCGAGGCGGTGACCGCTTCGGCAGCAGCAATGACCGTTACTCAGCCGGCCGCAGCGAGCCACGTACATTTGCTCCCCGTGGAGATGCACCAAGTGGCGCGCCACGTGGCGACAGACCTTATGCAGATCGTGGCGAAAAATCTTTCGCACCCCGCGGTGACAGACCCGCCTACGCACCACGTGGCGACAAGCCCTTTGGTGACCGTGAGCGTACTTTCGCCCCACGTGGTGACAAGCCCGCTTACGCACCTCGCGGTGATCGTTCCGATCGTCCACAGGCAGCTCGCAGTGACAACCCTTTCGCCAGCACACGCGGTGAAGGTCGTCCTTTTGAGCACCGCAGTGATCGTGCACCTTCAGACCGTCCAGCCTATGCAGGCAAGCCTGCAGCACGCCCCGGTCGTGAGTTTGCGCCGCGTGCAGCTGCACCTGGTGGTAAGACTTTCGCCCCACGCGGTGATGGTCCTGCTCGTGCAGGTGGTGCAGCACGTCCTGGCGCTCCACGCGCTGCGGCAGGTGCACGTCGTGGTTTTAACTTTGACGGTGGTCGCCGCTAATCAATCGATCTCGGTAAGCGCTGACGCACTGAGTCACACTCAGCGCGTCAGCGCTTTTTTGCATCTGCAGATCCAGCAAGCAGGTGGCTGGCTGCCTTTTAGTGCATGGATGCACCACGTTCTGTACGCGCCCGGACTTGGCTACTATGCTACCGGCAACACCAAGCTCGCCGAAGCACCCAACACCAGCTCCACAACACTCAGCGGTGATTTCGTCACTGCCCCCCAGCTCACACCTTTGTTCGGACAAACACTCGCACGACAGGTGTCAGAAATTTTGCGCCAAACCCATACCTCCGAGGTGCTCGAGTTTGGCGCAGGCAGTGGCGCACTTGCCCATGACCTCCTCAGTGCATTACACGCTGAGGGCCTAGAGGTGCGCTACACCATCCTCGAAGTTTCGGCAGATCTCAAACAACGACAGCAACAACGTCTATCCGACTGGGGTGACCGCGTCTCTTGGCTTGACACACTCCCAACAAGCTTTGCCGGCTGTGTCGTAGGTAACGAACTCCTTGATGCCATGCCAGTTGAGCTCTTTGCTTGGTCTGACCAAGGTGAGGTGCTGGTGCGTGGTGTAGTGTCGGAGGGCGCGGGTTTTACCTTTTTAGACAAACCTGCCTCAACCCAGCTTGCCGACACCGTACGTGCACGCATGCCCGCACTTCCAGACTACACTTCCGAGGTCAACTTGCAGGCTGAAGCATGGATTCGTGACCTCGGTCGCTGGCTCACACGCGGTGCAGCCCTATTGATTGATTATGGCTTTCCGCGTCATGAGTACTACCATCCGCAGCGACAGCGCGGTACCCTGATGTGTCATATTCAACACCGTACGCATGACGATGTTTTTTTAGCACCTGGTCTGCAAGACATTACAGCGCACGTAGATTTCACGGCTATCGCCGAGGCTGCACAACAAAGTGGCTTGGAAGTCTTAGGCTATACGTCCCAAGCGCGTTTCTTATTGAATACCGGACTCCCACAGCTGCTTGAAGCTTATGCACAACAGCAACTCGAGCACCCAGATCCAAAAGCCCGTGCGCAAACCTATGCTGCCGTGCAAAAGCTCATTTCAGAAGCGGAAATGGGAGAGTTGTTTAAAGTCATCGCGATCGGCAGAGGTATTCAGTTACCTCTCAGCGGGTTTAATCTGAGCGATCGCTCAGGGCAGCTAGCCGCGCAGCACGTACCGCTTGTTTAATTTGAGCAGGCTCAAATGCCGTTTTAGCCGCAGCACCCGCATCGACTGATAAGACTTTTTGAAGTCTGAGTCGCCACCATTGCGCATCAAACGCCTGCACAAGACTTGCTGTCTCTAACAACAAACCAAACCGCTCTGGTTTTCTAATCGCATCACAGATTTCAAATAAGGACATGAGGTCCTCGGGTGCGCGCTTGGTCATTCCCGTCAACACCAGCGGCAATAAGCGCGCGACATCCACACACTCAGTGGGCACTTTCAAACGCTTGGCCAACTCGGCACGCGCCTCTGTATCGAGACAAAATAACGCATAGCGTGCACTCAGCGGCAAGCTTGCGGCAGCATCCACCAACTGCGCGACCCGCGCTGTGTCTTGCCACTCAGGCATGACGCGTGCACTTGCACCAGACTCCACCAAAATTGCCAACATATGTGAGGGTTGATCACTCATGAGCCCGCGTGACAACTCTTGCCAAACGCGTTCGGGCACCAAGGCATCGACCTCGCCTGTTGCCACCATACGTTGGCATACAGAAAGTGTTTCAGGCGCCACAGAAAAGTCCGTCAAGCGAGCAGCAAAACGTGCAAGTCGCAAAATTCGAACAGGATCTTCTTCAAACGCAGGACCCACATGCCGAAACAATCGGGATTGCAAATCTGCCACACCGTTCAGTGGGTCAATCAGCTCTCCAGTCATTGACTGAGCCATTGCATTAATCGTCAGGTCCCTGCGCTTTAAATCCTCTTCGAGGGTGACATCCGACCCTGTATAAAAGGTAAACCCTTTATAGCCTCGCCCCGACTTTCTTTCAGTGCGTGCAAGCGCATATTCCTCTTTTGTCCGAGGATGTAAAAAAACCGGGAAGTCACCACCAACAGGGACGAAGCCGCGCTCAACCATTTCCTCAGGCGTCGCGCCCACCACTACCCAATCGCGGTCACCTGCAGGCAGACCTAATCGCGCATCGCGCACAGCTCCGCCCACGATATAGACCTGCAAACCCGTCAAGGCAGGATCCACAGAGACTATCACGGCAGAGGCGAACGACCATAAGGTCGTGGCTCAATTTGTCCCAAGCGCTGCTTGAGCGACTGAGGCGTGCCAGAAAATACTGCCGCATAATACGTCGCGTTAGACATCACTTTTTTTACGTAATCGCGGGTTTCGTTAAACGGGATCGTTTCAGCAAAAATCGCCCCCTCGACCGGCGCATCTAGCTTTGAACGCCACAACATGGGGCGGCCTGGACCCGCGTTATACCCTGCACTCGCCAGCACCTGAGAACCACCTAAATCGGACTGCACCATGCTCAGATAACTCGTCCCCAGCTTAGTGTTGATGTCAAAATCATTCACACTATTTGGCGTGAAATTAGTCAAGCCGATTTTCTTGGCCATCCACTTTGCAGTCGCCGGCATGAGCTGCATCAAGCCTGAAGCGCCTACGTGTGAGCGCGCATCCATAATAAACAGCGACTCTTGTCGAATCAGGCCATAAACCCAAGCCGGCTCGACATTGACCTCACGCGCTTGGGCACTGACTCGACCCTCAAAAGGCGCCACAAAACGCTGCGTAAAGTCCACTTCGTTTTTAGTACGCCCCGAAGTCACCACGACGCGATCGTAAATACTTTCTTGATGGGCCAGCTCCGAAGCTGCCAATAACTGACGGTCGCTCATGCCACGCAACGTAAAGTTCCACTCAGGCACTGCCTCAGGCCGCCAGCCTCTTTTAAACAAAGTCACCGCACGCTGCAAGCCAGGATTGGCGCGCGCTTGTGCCAACTCTTGTTGTGTCACCGCATCCGGACGCTTGGGTGCGCCAATCGTCCGGCCGAGCTCCTCTGCGGCGAGCTGACCATAAAAGCTGTAATCCGCTGCAATAGATAAATAGGCCTTTTCTGCCTCAGATTTTTTACCCGTGGCCGCGAGACCTCGCGCTTTCCAATACACCCATGTTGGATCACTACGCTGAGGTTCGCGCATCGTATCGATGCCTTGCATGACCCACTTCCAATCGATCTTAGGTTGACGCAGCGCCATACGCACGCGCCAAGCCTCATTATTATCAGACAAGCGAACTGAACCCGACTCGCGATACCATTGATAGGCACGCGGATCGAGATTCATACTGGCTACCAAAGCCATCTGACCATAGACCCACTGCGCATCTTTCTTGGGTAATAGATTTTTCCACTTTTTCTTCACTAAAGACTCTGCAGCCGCCAGATCTGTTCGCGCTAGGCGTGCGAGACCGATAGAAATAATCTCATTACGCTCCGGGGTACCCAAAGCTGTTTGTGTCGCCAACCAAGCAGCCGGACCACGCAACATCGCATCATATGCAGCTAGCTCCTTGGTATTGAACACATAGGCTGCGAAACGCCGCGCATCTGGAAGCTTATTGTTCTCAATCGCATCGTGGAGGTAAGGAATCAACTCGACATTGGTCAGCACCCGATCTGCCACTAACTGATCAAACAATTTCCAACAGGCACCAAACGGCACAAAAACTTTCATTGCTTCTGCGGCTGTCGTACGCGAGCCTCCCATGTGTTTTGCTTCGAGCTGAGCACATAACACTTGGTTACTCGGATTGAGTGCAGGTCCAAAATTGCGCACGGTCACAAAATCACCGCGTCTGGCTGCCGTCAGTATCCACTCGCCACGCAGACGATCAGCGAGATATGCGCCATTATTTTTTGTCAGAAATTGTTCGAGGCTCTGGGAAACTCCCGGCTGTGCATACAAACCTAATTGGGTGCGTAAAAACCAATACTCAGGATAGGTTGCCAACACATCGCCTCGGGCCTGAGGCACAAAGCTTGCAAGTTGAGCAAACTGCTTGCTACTGACGGCTTTGCGCGCAGCGGCCACAGCCTGAGCCGCTGGGGTATTTTCCGGTGCAGCAATCGAAGACTGAGCCGGACGCACCGAATCTTTCGCCACACTTGTTACACGATTTAAGGGCTTCTCTGCAACATTCGCAATTGGTGGAACCGTCTTAGCAGAAACCCCTTGAGAAGAGGCGCCGACCGGATTCATGCTGCCATCGGCCTTGAGCACAAACTGCTCAGCTCCACTAGACTGCGTTTGTGCCATCGCAGGCACCGTGACAAACGCTCCACTACAGGCCAATGCGCCCACCCAGACGCGGATGTGAAACCGAATATTCTGATATTTTGCGCTTGTGTGCATACAATGCCCTTGAACAACATTTACAACAATGAGTCAGCAACTGCTACGGTATATGACAAAGAATAGCGCAGACCTGCTCCGAGTGCGGCTTAGAAGGCTAAGAGAGGCTATTCCTGTTGCCGAACGCCAACATGGCAGCACGCAGCTTTGCGCTGCCTTGCTTAGCTGGATGAACGCGCGTCGCTCAGCACGTAAGCAACTTGGACTACTTGAGCCTGAAATAGTTGCTGGATTTTGGCCTCTTGATGGAGAGCCTGATTTGCGCCCGCTGTACGCACAGCTTTATGCCAGCGGGTTCACCATCGCCCTACCTCTTGTCATTCAAAAACAAGCCCCACTAGCGTTTCATGCGTGGCGTCCTGAGGACTCTCTCAGACGCGGCGCCTTCGGTGTATTTGAACCAGTGAGCGGTATCCTGACACAGCCTTCGGTCTTATTGATCCCTACGCTAGGATTTACCGACCACGGCGCTCGTATCGGCTATGGTGGTGGCTACTATGACCGCACGCTCGCACAAATCAAAAAATCGGGGCAATCCTTTATATCGATAGGCATTGCGTGGAACCAGGCGCGCATCGAAGAAGAAGCTGGTCACCAACCAGAGGAGCATGACCATCCACTTGACAGCATCCTCACGCCGAGCGGTTGGGCAAAAGCCCCGCCTCTCTAAAGCCCTAGGGTCTCAGGCCGCGCCAAATCGACAAGGTCGCCTCAGCATTATTGAGCGTGTAAAAATGTAATCCTGGCACGCCATTGTCTAAGAGTGTTTCGCACAAACCCGTCACCACCTCCGCACCAAAAGCGCGGATAGATTCCTTGTCATCACCTAACTCCGCCAAACGCAAACGAATCCAGCGTGGCACCTCGGCTCCACACATTTCTGAAAACCGCATCAGCTGCGTGTAATTGGTGATGGGCATAATGCCCGGTACGATCGGGATATCGATGCCCTTGGCTTGAACACGATCGACAAAATCAAAATACGCATCCGCATTAAAAAAATATTGCGTAATCGCACTATTGGCACCCGCACGTACTTTATTGACGAAATGCGTCAAGTCCTTTTCTGGACCAGCCGCTTGGGGGTGCATCTCAGGATAAGCCGCGACTTCGATATGAAACCAGTCACCTGTTTCGTGTCGAATAAACTCCACCAAGTCGCTTGCATGATGAAGCGCACCTGCGCCACTCGCCCCCATACCGGAAGGCATATCCCCTCGCAAGGCCACAATTCGGCGCACGCCCTCATCGCGATAGCGTTGCAATAGTGCCTTTAAATCCTCGCGAGAAGATCCAATACAAGATAGATGGGGTGCAGCATCACACCCAAGCTCGCGCATCGAACGCACTGTTTCGAGCGTACCGTCACGCGTCGAACCACCTGCACCAAACGTCACACTGACATAGTACGGATCGATCACCAACATTTGCTTTGCGCCCTCCACCAACCGCTGCTGGGCAGCGGCATCGCGTGGCGGGAAAAACTCTAGGCTAAAGGCTGGAGATGCTTGCACAGTCATGGGTAAATCAGGCTCGTCAAAAACCCAGAGATCACGCTATAAAACAGAGCACCGCCTACCGCCCACCAAAACCCATTGACCTGAAAACCTTTCAGGATCGAGCCAGCGAGCCAGAACATCAGCGCATTGATCACGAGTAAAAATAAACCCAGCGTCACAATTGTGATCGGTAAGGTCAACAAAATAAGGACTGGCTTGACCAACATATTGATCAAACCAAGAACAACTGCCGCGAGCATGGCAGACCAGAAACTGGACACCACGATCCCGGGCAATATGTAAGCGACAATCAGCAACGTCACCGCATTTAATATCCAGACTAACAATAAAGTCATGACAATCTCCGGTGAACACTGCATTGAATCGCAAGCTGGAATATCCAGCTGAGCGATCCAATATTCAGACTAGCACAAACAGTACTAATGAATGCAGCCGATCAATAACGGTAAGCATCGCCCTTGAAAGGGCCCTCTTGCTTAACGCTGATGTAAGCGGCTTGCTGAGGCGTCAAAGTCGTCAAGTTTGCACCAATCTTGTTGAGGTGCAGACGAGCGACTTTTTCGTCCAGATGCTTAGGCAACACATAGACCTGGCCCGACTTGTACTGATCGTTACGTGAGAACAATTCGATCTGTGCAATCGTCTGGTTGGTGAATGATGAAGACATCACAAACGAGGGGTGACCCGTACCGCAACCGAGGTTCACGAGACGGCCTTTAGCCAACAAGATAATGCGCTTGCCGTTCGGGAAAATCACGTGGTCGACTTGTGGCTTGATTTCTTCCCACTGCAAGTCTTCGATACCGACAACGTCGATTTCGTTATCGAAGTGACCGATGTTACAAACAATGGCTTGGTCCTTCATGCGATCCATGTGGGCACGTGTAATGACGTTGTAGTTGCCTGTTGCTGTGACAAAAATATCTGCCTTATCAGCAGCTTCTTCCATCGTGACAACCTTAAAGCCTTCCATCGCAGCCTGCAGCGCGCAGATTGGATCGACTTCAGTGACCCAAACCTGGGCACGCAAAGCGGCCAAGGCTTGTGCCGAACCCTTGCCCACATCACCATAACCGGCAACCACAGCGACCTTGCCAGCGATCATGACGTCAGTCGCGCGCTTGATGGCGTCGACCAAGGATTCACGGCAGCCGTACAAGTTGTCAAACTTTGACTTAGTGACCGAGTCATTGACGTTAATCGCAGCAAAGGCCAATTCGCCTTTTTTCGACATTTGATACAAACGCAGCACGCCAGTGGTGGTTTCCTCCGTCACACCCTTGATCTGGGCCAGACGTGTGGAGTACCACTTAGGATCTTTCTTGATCTGCGCTTTGATGGCAGCAAACAAGACAACTTCTTCTTCGGAACCTGGGTTGTTCAAAACCGAAATATCGCTCTCAGCTTTTGTACCGAGGTGCAGCAAGAGTGTGGCGTCGCCGCCATCATCCAAAATCATGTTGGCTTGCTTGTCGCCGGGCCATTCAAAAATCTTGTGTGTGTATTCCCAGTACTCGACCAATGACTCGCCTTTTTTGGCGAATACTGGCGTGCCCATTGCAGCGATAGCTGCAGCAGCATGGTCTTGCGTCGAATAGATATTGCAAGAAGCCCAACGCACTTCGGCGCCAAGTGCCTGCAAGGTCTCGATCAACACGGCAGTCTGGATCGTCATATGCAGGCTACCCGTGATGCGGGCGCCTTTCAATGGCTTGGTCTTGGCGAATTCTTCGCGTGTGGCCATCAGACCAGGCATTTCAGTTTCAGCAATCGCGATCTCGCGACGACCAAAATCAGCTTGGTTGATGTCGGCAATGATGTAGTCAGCAAATTTTTCTTTTACAGCATTCATGTCTTTAAGCTCCGGTATGCCCGCAGAGCAACAATTGAACGGCTGTGTAGTGAGCACCACCTCAATCGCTGCTTGGCAGGATTAGGTGAGCGCTGTTAAAGTTGGCAAAAGGGCCAACGGTAACGTAGAAGCTAATGAGCCTGGCGGGCTTGTGCCCGTCGCAACGCTCCTCAAAAGCACATCTAGTGTAGCTCTTTTTCGGAGACTGCGAAAGGGTTTACCCGACAGCCCCTCAACATTTAAGCCTTAGGAGGCAAGTGCAAGGCCACAATGTCATCTGCTGGGTTGCCGTGGAAGGGGTAACGCGCACGCACAAGTGGATCGTGCCCAGGGATGATGTGTTCTGGCGAAGCAGCCGCCGCCCGCAAGGTCGCAAAACCCGCCACCATATCTCCGACATGAAACACGATCGGAAACGGCGATGGTTTTTCCATGTTTTCATAAAAATGACTCGCATCTGAGGCCAGCACGACCCAACCACGTGCCGTGTGCACACGTAAAGATTGCAGCCCTTTTGTGTGCCCCCCTATTTTGATCAACTCAATGCCGGGCGCTAACTCAACACGACCCTGGTGGAAATGAACACGATCTGCATATACGCGTCGCACCAGGCTCACGACATCTTCCACATCGTAGGCATGACGAAACAGTCCATGACACATGTGTTTCCCACAGGCGTAATCCATCTCGTCTTCCTGAACATGGAAGCGCGCCTTGGGTAATAGATCGATATTGCCGGCATGGTCATAATGTAAGTGCGTCAATACAACATCTTCGATGTCCTCTGGCGCAAGACCGAGCAAGGATAAAGCGCCGATCGGGCAACGCAAAAGCGTGCGCCCGCGTTCTTTGGCTTGTCGTGCGTTAAAACCTGTATCCACCAGAATATTGCGCTGACCGTCGCGAATCAGCCACACAAAATAATCCATTGGCATCGGCTCATCATGTGGATCGTGCGCGATGAAATTTTCACGGCGCATACGTTGCTGAATCGTCGCATAGCGCAACGCATAAATTTCATACTGGGGCAGGCTCATAATTTCTCCTTAATCAACATCGGCGATGATTCGTGCTTGACACAGGTAAAGACAAGCGCAGACAATCAAGTCCATTCGTGGTGTCACCGACACGGTTAGTTACACGTTTTACTTTATTTACTTTTGATCATACCGATTCTGGAGCTTCACATGTCTGCTAAAAGCGAAACCGCTCAATTATTCAAAGACGGCCTGGCCGTTCGTCGTGCCGTACTCGGCGCGGATTACGTAGACGGCTCACTGGCAAAAGCCAACGACTTCACCATGGCTTTCCAACACATCACCACTGAGTGGTGCTGGGGTTACGCTTGGAATCGTGACGGCCTGAGCCGCAAGACACGCAGCATGCTCAACCTAGCCATGCTGACTGCCCTGAACCGTTCAGCTGAAATTAAGCTGCACGTCAAAGGCGCACTGGCTAACGGCGTGACTGTCGAAGAAATCAAAGAAGTACTGCTGCACGCAACAGTCTACTGTGGCATCCCCGCAGGTTTGGACGCATTTAAAGCCGCCAATCAAGTGCTCGAAGAAGAAGGCGCCTACACAAAAGCTGCCGCAAAAGCTGCTAAGAAAAAAGTGACGGCCAAGAAAGCTGCGGCGAAGAAAGTCGCCGCTGCCAAACCCGCTGCTGTTGAAGCCGTCGCTGCAAAAGCACCTGCCAAAAAAGCAGCTGCAAAAAAGGCTGTTAAGAAATGAGCGCCTTGCCCACGATAGGTTTTGTGGGCTTGGGCAGCATGGGATGGCCAATGGCCTCCCTGCTGCACAAAGCCGGCTACCCACTCCAAGTGATTGACGCCTCGAAAGAGCGTGCACAAGCCTTCGCCAAGGAAATCGGTGGCACCGTCGCCGCCTCCAACCGTGAACTGGCCGCCGCCTCTGAGCTCATCGTCACGATCTTGCCCACCAGCAACATCCTCGAAGCCGTGCTCACAGGTCCTGATGGCGTGTTGGCTGGTTTGCGTCCAGGCTCTGTCGTCATCGACATGACCTCAGGCGTGCCGACCATTACTCGCGCCTTGGCTGAGCTTGTCACAGCGGCCAAGGGTCATCTGGTGGACGCACCTGTGTCAGGTGGCGTGCCACGTGCCAAGACTGGCGAACTCGCCATCATGTTTGGCGGTAGCGCCGAGCTGCTTGAGCGTGTGAGACCGGTGTTGGCCTGTATGGGCACCTCGATTACGCCGACTGGCGACGTCGGCTCTGCCCACGCCATGAAGGCACTGAACAATCTGGTGTCTGCAGGCGGCTTTTTGATCGGCGTCGAAGCACTGCTGATCGGCAAGCGCTTTGGTCTGGATCCTGCCGCCATGGTGGACGTGCTGAATTCTTCAACGGGGATGAACAACTCCACGCAAAAGAAATTCAAACAGTTCGTGTTGTCAGGTCAATACAACGCTGGCTTCGGTCTGGACCTGATGGTCAAAGATCTGAGCATTGCGCTGGGTATTGGTCGCGACACTAATACACCGACACCATTCTCTGCGCTTTGCCGTGAAATGTGGGCCTCATGCGCACAAATGCTCGGACCTGGTCAAGACCACACGGCCATCGCCAAGTTGTCCGAAGCCTTAGCGGGCGACACCCTGTCAGAAAAGAAAGAGAAATAAATCTACGTTCCTCCAGGCTTGCGTGGATAGCCTTCCGCACGGATGCGCACCCACACAGCCTGTTTTTCCTCAGTGGTCATGAAGACCCAGTTCGAGACCTCCATCACTGTGCGGCCGCAGCCGCGACACACATCATCAAACAAAGTGGAACAGATCGCCACGCATGGCGAATCTGCTCCGTTTGAAACGTCTTCTAATCCATGACTAGAAGCTTGCGATGAAGCACCCTCAGGCACTTCATCCCAGTTTAATGACGGTGGCTGAATCGTCACCTTAAACAGACTTTTTCAGTGCAGCAGCCTTATCCGTCGCTTCCCAGCTGAATTCAGGCTCATTCCGGCCAAAGTGACCATAGGCAGCCGTCTTGCTGTAAATTGGACGCAACAGATTGAGCATAGTGACAATGCCTTTCGGACGAAGGTCGAAATGCTCGCGAACCAATTTCGACAATTGCTCATCAGACACCACACCTGTTCCATGGGTATCAACCGTGATGTTGATTGGCTCAGCCACACCAATCGCATAGCTGACCTGTACTTCGCATCTGCTGGCTAAACCAGCTGCCACGATGTTTTTAGCGACATAGCGCGCAGCGTAAGCAGCTGAACGATCAACCTTTGAAGGATCTTTGCCTGAAAACGCACCACCGCCGTGGCGGCAAGCACCACCGTAGGTATCAACAATGATCTTGCGACCTGTCAGACCGCAATCTCCCTGGGGTCCACCAATTACAAAACGACCGGTTGGGTTGATCAGGAACTTAGTCTGTGGTGTCAACAAACCTGCAGGGAAACTTGGACGAATAATGTCCTCGATCACCGCTTCGTGTATCGCTGTTTGTGAGATTTCAGGCGCATGTTGTGTCGACAGTACAACAGTATCGACCTCGACAGGCTTGCCATCGACGTAACGGAACGTCACCTGTGATTTGGCATCGGGACGCAGCCAGGGTAGGCGGCCGTCTTTGCGCAACTCGCTCTGACGCTGCACCAAACGGTGGGCGTACCAGATCGGAGCAGGCATCAAGTCTGGCGTTTCGTTACATGCATAACCGAACATCAAGCCCTGATCGCCCGCACCTTGGTTGAGGTAGTCCTCAGAGGTACGATCTACACCCTGAGCGATATCGGGAGACTGTTTGTCGTAAGCGACTAGTACAGCACAACCTTTGTAGTCGATGCCGTATTCGGTATTGTCGTAACCGATACGCTTGATGGTATCGCGTGCGACTTGGATGTAGTCGACGTTAGCCGTGGTGGTGATTTCACCTGCCAACACCACCAATCCTGTGTTGCAAAGCGTTTCAGCCGCAACACGTGCATTGGGGTCTTGCGTAAAAATCGCATCCAGTACGGCATCGGAGATTTGGTCAGAGACCTTGTCCGGATGACCTTCGGAAACTGATTCAGAGGTAAAGAGATAGTCAGAAGTCTTTGCAGCCATGATCACGTCCTATTCCTGGCAAAGCCAGAGGTGGGTTAAGGAGGTGCGTTGCACCCCGGACCGACACCTAAATAGACGCTGGATTGGGCGCGACGCTTTAGCGGATTTATTTTTGTATTGACTCAGCATTTCAGCTTTTGTCCAACACCGTCGCCCCGCAAGTTGTCGGTTAACTCAGCGACTTGAATAGTATTTTAAGTCAAAACCACCAACAAATGGGCGATAATCCCTACATGACTTGGAACTTTACAAAAATGCACGGCGCCGGCAATGACTTCGTGGTCTTAGATGGGGTTCGCCAACCTATCGAAATGACCCCAGAGCGAGC
>CAWUWN010000021.1:0-34357 GCA_963926265.1 uncultured Burkholderiaceae bacterium | reverse complement strand
CTATCGCATTATTACGATTTTCATGTACCGATCCATCCAACTTGGATGAGTGTCTTAATAGTTTAGAACCTTCGTTCCGAACCACAAACGGACTGTATGGTGTTCACTGGTGTGATACAAATAAATTAGCTAGTACCATCGAAGTCGAGGAGAAGAAAAATCGAGAAATTTGCATTCCTGAGTCCATTATTTTGGTTGAAGGAAATCAAGTAAAAACTGTACTTTCAACTGCTAATGAAATAGTACGTGCCTGTAAATCAATAAGCGATCAGCTCATACACGACACTCAAATCAGCACATACTCCCTAGAAGTGACTCATCTACCTAAATGAACAACATGGATTGAGCAAGTCAAAGGAGTCTAGCGGATCCCTAATCACTACCCTCTCTTCGTGAGGAATCCGCAAAGATATAGCAGTAATCAGAAACCAAACAAGCGCGCAGGATTGTCAGCAAGAATCATTTTTCGAACATTTGCATCAGTTGTCCAACGTGCGAGCAAGTTAAACAACTCAACCGAGCTATGTTCATCGAAAGATAAATGTGGATAATCACTTCCCCAGATCAACCGATCTGGCGCTGCTTGGATCAAGGCACGTGCCATCGGATCAGCATCCGTAAAGTGAGGCACTTTTGACATGCGATAAGTCCCTGTGAACTTGACATATGCCATGCGATCACCATGATTGACTAACTCAAGCAAGGCCTTAAAACCAGCCGCTTCTGGACCGTCCTTTGCAAGATTCATTCCCATATGAGCCATCGAGAAAGGAATCGTCAGGGTTTTCAGAAAAGGCATCATCTCTGTCGTCAACCACCCCGGCAAGAGAAAGTCTAGATGCCAACCAAGTTCCTGACAACGGGCCGCAATTTTTTCAATACGAGGCTGCATCTTTTTAGATAACCCCGGCTCAAAGGGATGAATTGGGCTGTAGTTAATGCGCACACCACGCACACCGAGCTTATCCATTTCAGCCAGCATGCTATCAGGCGCATCTTCGTCAATATCGACAATGCCACGACAGTCTGCTGTACCAACCTCTCTCATCGCATCCAACATACAACTATTGTCACGACCATAGGCACTCGGCTGCACAAATACATAGCGAGTCAAACCTAAGTGCTTGGCTAGCTTTAAATATTCTGACAATGGCGCGTTTGGTGGTGAGTAGCGCAGCTGATCCGAACCATAGGGGTACTTGTCAGCGGGACCAAAAACATGGAAATGCGAATCACAAGCGTGTACAGGTGCTGCAAAAGCAACTTTTTCATTTATATCAAAGGACACAGTTCAATCTCCAGTAAAAATCAGTATTATTTTTTCATGCCTGCAATGAGCTCACGCAAAGCCGAAGCATCTTTACTGGCTGCAGCAGCTAAATATGTTGTGTCACTCCCTGCAATCAAAAATTTTGCTCCAAGCGCAATCAGTTGCGTTTGCAATTCAGCATCCCCGCGAATCCCACCAATCCCCATCGCGACACCATGTTTTTTGCATGCTTTTGCGACAGTCTGATATGCCTCTAGCAATTGGGGATGACGTAACTGACCAGGGATACCCATTTCTGTACATAGATCATTGGAGCCGATCAGCAGCATATCGACACCCGGCACCGAGGCGATCGCCTCAGCATTGCTGATACCCTCCGGCGTCTCTAGCATGATCACGACGAGGTTATCCGCATTACCTGATTCGTTGACCTGAGCTAAAGGCATCGACTTGTAGGCCGTTGCTGGACCAGCCCCCATGACAGAACGATGCCCCAAGGGTGGATACTTTGCATAGGAAACAATTTGTTCCGCTTGCTCGGCTGTGTTGACATGCGGCAAAATCACTCCCTGCGCGCCTCCATCTAACGCACGAGAGATATCTTGTCCCGCATGTCCAGGAACACGCACCAGTGGGGTAACGCCATAAGTAATCGCAGTGATACAAATTGCAGACGTCGTCTCAAATCCAATGGGGCTATGCTCCATATCTACATACAGACAATCAAAACCTGCCGCGCCAACCAACGGTCCAATATCAACTGTGCGCGCCTGCCGTAAACCCATACACAGCGAAACTTCTCCGGCAGCTAGCCGGCGTTTGAGGTTGTTTTCCATCTGAAGGTATTCCTAAGTAAACTTATTGAGTCGAAATTTTTGCGCGTCCAATTACATCAGACCACATTTGAATTTCGCTCTTCACCTGCTCTGCATACGCAGCAGAAGTCGAAGAGACAGGAGTCACACCCGCTGATCCAAATACTGATTGAACCTTGGGCGAAGCAACTGCGATCGCAATTTCTTTTTGCATACGCGCCATGATTGCTGGTGGAGTGCCCGCGGGTGCCATCATTCCAAATCGATACATCATCTTGTAGTTAGGGAATCCTGCCTCTGCAAAAGTGGGGACATTAGGAATTTTGGGATTACGCTTTTCACCACTCACGGCTAATCCTAATATTCTCTTGTCATTGATATATCCGGAAGTAGACCCTGCACTCCCTATTGCAATATCAACACGATCCGCAGCTACATCAATCATTGCAGCGGCAATTCCTTTAAAGGGGATATGCACCATTTGAGCTTTGTTCTGCATCAAAAATGCCTCCATCGCCAAGTGGGCAGAGGAGCCTTGACCACCCGAGCCAAAGGTCATTTTCCCTGGATTTGCCTGCGCGTAGGCTATCGTTTCTTTAAGTGTTTTAGTGGGAAGATTAGGACGTCCCACCAATACGGCAGGGCCTTCCGCCAACAATGAAACCTGCACAATGGATTGAGGCTGATAAGGTAGTTTCTTATATAGCGCCGCAGAAACAGCAAAAGAATTATCAGTAATCAAAAAGGTATAGCCATCTGGTGCTGATTTAGCCACCACATCTGTACCCAAGGTGCTGCCCGCTCCGCCTTTATTTTCAACCACAACCGTCTGCCCAAGTTGCTTTGACAACTCTGCGCCAACAGTCCTTGCGGCAGTATCCGTAAAAGAGCCAGGCCCAAAAGGCACGACAACACGAATAGGCTTAGTAGGCCACGTGTTTTGTGCTTGTGCTGTATTAAAGGAACCCGCCAACGTACAAGCTGAAGCCACGAGTCCAGCGGCGATTGCTCTAAGAGCTGTATGGGGTCGAGCGGAAGTTTTCTTGTTGTTCATGTGTTTGTCTCCAAGCATTGAAGGGGTCTATAGTGCGGCAACATCTAGCAAGTCGTATTAAAAGCTTACATTGAATTGTCATTTTGAACTTTGAAAGTGATTTTGTCTATACATATGAGAAATATTTATCGAGATGGCGGCTATGATGCGTAAATCGATCGGATATTGAATCATGAGCAGTTTGGAAAAAATGTTGAGCTTGCTTGAGGTCTTTACCTCTGAGCGACCAGTATGGTCGTCAGAAGATCTCATGCAGCATTTGGACGCTCCCGCGTCAACTTGCTATCGCTATCTGAAAGTGTTGCACAGCGCGGGCTACCTCGCGCGGGTTGCAAATGGCTCTTATGTGCTCGGACCACGCATCATGGAGTTGGACCGCGTATCGCGTGAAAGCGATCCTGTTTATCTTGCGGGTTCACCTATTGCACAGCGCTTGACACACGACACAGGGCACAGTTCATTACTCTGCATTCTCTTTAGCGACTCCATCATGTGCGTGCAGCAAGCACGGGGTCGAGATGCGCCGTCTGGACTATTTAATCGAGGACAACGTCGGCCATTAGTCGCAGGGGCATCGGCAAAGTGTATTCTTGCTTATCTACCGATGCACCAACTACGCATCCTCTATTCGCGTCACAAATCAGCCATTGCAGAAGTTGGGCTAGGTGAAGAATGGGAAACATTCAAAAGTACGCTCAAACAGATCCGCTTGTATGGATACTCAATCAGCCTGGGCGATTACAACCCTGGCATTATGTCAATTGCAGCCCCGCTCTTTAATCGCGAGGGTGAAGTACTAGGCAGTGTCGCCTTAACCGCCTCAGACTCCGTCATTCATCTTGATGCATTTAAAGGTCATGCCACACAAGTTGTAGCCGCCGCAGAAGCTATCAACACAAAAATTGCTGTAAACCAGCACGTTGTAGCACTCCCTGCGCGCGCACTCGGATAAGCGAGACTATTCAGGCTGTTGGTTTACAGCATCCAAGGCATACTGTGCAGTCACTTGAATAGATGAAAGAACAGGCTTCCCCCAAGACTGACTTAACGGATTGACAACATTCAATGTTGGCAACTGTGAGCATGCGATAAACATGGCATCCACATCATTTTTACATAAAGGCTGAGCCCGATGATCCACTTGCTTTTCTGTGATCTGCCCTAAGGCTACGACATCAGCGGCATAAAAACTATCAAAATGCTCCACATCGATCGCACCAGATTGTAAAAATGCTTTCAGTCGAACATTCACATCATCCTGATAAGGAGTGAGTAATGAAATATTACGTGCTCCAATTGCTTGCAGTGCAAGCACCATCGAGCGTGCAGTTGTGACCACTGGCTTTCCCGTTGTTTCAGACAACTTTTGAGCGATTTCAGCATCACCCTTTGGACCTAAGATAAAACCAGCCGCCGTACAACCATAAGCAATCACATCAACTGGCGACTCGTTGAATTGCTTGGCCAACTCAACTGCAGCTTCCTTGTAAGCAGGCAAAGTCTCCTCGGTCAGCAAGCCTTTGCCACGAGGAATACGTAATGTTCGCACTGTCGAGCCAGCTGGCAACCATCCCAGCATCTCCCCTTCCATCGTTGTATTGTTGATGGGAACCATCAAACCCACACGTATAGGACGGCCCTGAAGAGCTTGGGCGGTATTTACTGAAGCAGATTGAGAAGCGCTCATCATGAGGTCACTTATTTAAAGGTTTAAGAGGTGAGGCTATATTGTCAGGCAGTGGAATTTTTGCTGTGTTAAGCACCATCGCAATCATGCTGTAATACCCTGTCAACGCGATCGCATCCAACACACCGGGACGACCGAATAATTCAAGTGCTTGGTCAAACACCTCATCGTTTGGATGACCTTGCGTCAAACATTGCTGCGCCAACGCGTGCAGTACTCGCTGCTCTGCTGACATGTTCACAGGCGTCTCTCCGACAGCAAGCGACTGAATAATATTGTCAGCCAGATCCGTAGTGTTGCGCGCGATACGCTCGTGTGCAAACCACTCATACTGACTACTCCAATGGCGCGCAACCGTCAGTACAATCAACTCAATATGCGCAGGCGCAATGGCTGCGCCGTAACGCAAGTGCTCACCGAGTTGCTGAACGCTATTGGCCAATTCAGGATGGTGGATCAGCGCCAAAAAAGGGCCCCTAATACCGCCACGCGGACCACCGGCTATTGCGTCAGCAACTTGCTTCTGCCGTTCAGTCATTTGTTCTGCAGTCAGAGCAGGAAATCGTTGAGTTAGATGCAAAATTTTCTCCATAAGTGAGTGATCAATCTGTTCAAGCAGCGACTAAGCCGACACAGAAACCGGCGGCCGAACGGTAATAGAGTGTGCGGGTCTATCCACAGGATAGATGGTGGGTCGCCAGTGCATCGCACGCAGTTCACCAAACTCGTGTGGCAAACGTACCCAATGATCTCCGCCATCTGTACTTCGGAACACTTGACCAAGATTGGTATATGTAAACAAAAGCATTGGATCTTGTGGGTGCGTGACCACTGACCATGGAGTACTGTTTAAGCTACCCGGCAGTGCTAAAGCTTGCCAGGTCACACCATAATCTTTACTGCGCCACAATGTGCCTGTGTTTCCAGGAGGGCCATTTCCGTTTGTCAAAAAAAGAACTGCATCCGTGTCTGGGCGAACCACAATGCCGCGCACGTACTGCCAGGGCGAATTGAGCGTAATAAATACCCATGTTTCACCATTGTTTGTGCTGCGGTGCAATCCTTTATTTGTCGTCGCATATAAAATTTTATTACCGTGCTCATCATGCACGATTGCAATGCCGTGCATATCATTGGATACAAGACCTTCCGTCTTGAGCTCCCAAGTATTACCACGATCAGTGCTGCGATACACCCCACCAATCTCCACCACAGCCCAAATAGTTTCATGATCAACAGGGTCGAACAACATCTGTGTCACCCGCGTGGGGCCCATGTTGACTTCAGAAAAAGTCTGAATGCCAGGTGCGGACAACTCTTCCCAAGTGTTACCCGCATCTCTGGAGCGATAGAACGCTGCCGCACGAGTGCCAGCGAAGATAACATTTGGATTCTCTGGATCTTGGACGAGTGCCCAGATATCCTGCATCGGCGAAGGTAAGTGCGTCCAACGCGTGGTGCGCTCATCCCACCGAAACAATCCCATATCTGTGCCCGCATACAAAATATTGGGGTCACTAGGATGTGAACAAAAACACCAAACACGCGCCTCCAGATACATACCGGAATGACTATTAGGATGCAGCCATGTCTGACCTAGATCATTACTGAACCAAGCGGAATGTCCCGCCGTACCCGCATAGACCTCGATACTTGCGGCCATCTCATGTCTCCGACTTCTTATATGTTGCATTATGATCAAAATATACTACTATTCAAGAAACACTGACCGTGTTGGCATGCTTGAAATACAAAAAAATTTCGGCGTAAGTGAAATGCGAGCAAAGACTCGCAGTCGATAACCCTAAAAATAATGGAGAGGACGACAATGAATCAGACTAAGACAAACCGTATCGCCCGTCGAGCGATTATTTCACTCGCACTCACCCTCGGTGGACTTTGCGCAACGGCAAGCGCAATCGCACAAACCTACCCTAATCACACAGTACGCATTGTGCTTGGATTTCCGCCAGGTGGCGCCCTTGATACTATTGCGCGCGTCATCGCACCAAAGTTATCCGCAGATTTAGGACAACCTGTCGTGATTGAAAATAAAGCGGGTGCTGGTGGGGTCATTGGTATGCAGTCCGTCGCGCGTGCCGAGCCTGATGGATACACCGTATTCATGGGCACCATGGGTAACTTCAGCATTACCCCAGCTCTAGTCAAAGACCTACCCTACAACGTATCGAAAGATTTCGCACCCGTCACGCAAGTCGCTTCATCTGGTTTCATGCTGTACGTTAATGCAGCCTTACCTATCAAGACCGTCGCTGATCTCGTTGCTTACGCCAAGGCTAACCCTGGCAAAACTAACTTCTCCTCGAGTGGCAATGGCGGACTCCCTCACATGGCTGCAGAAATGTTTGCATCGGCCGCCGGTGTAAAAATGACGCATGTCCCTTACAAGGGGAGCGCTCCTAGCGTAAATGACTTGCTCGCAGGACAGGTGCAATTAACTTTTGAAGCGGCAGCAATTGGGCTACCTCACGTCAAAGCTGGAAAGTTACGCGCAGTTGCGACCACCGGCAGTCGTCGACTTGATGTGTTTCCAGGCGTACCAACTGTTGCCGAAACTATCGCGGGTTTTGATGTGACCAATTGGTTTGGTATGGCTGTCCCTGCAAAAACGCCTACCGATCGTATTACGCGTCTCAACCAGAGCGTAGTCAAAGCCTTGAAAGATCCTGAAATCAAAAAGAGACTCGAGTCACTTGGCGTGAATCCGGTCGGCGACTCACCTCAGGAATTCGGTGCCTACATTCAGTCTCAATTTAAGACCTGGCAAAAAGTGATCAATGACGCCAATATCAAACTGTAATTACAAAGCAGTGATTTAATCTCAGCGCATTGGCGACAAAATTACTTTCAATTAGAAATTTTTTATCGTCAATGCGCTCTTTCACTAGCCACCAAGATGATATTTTCATCACTCGTCAATTACTCGTTAAATCAATTTTTTGCGTACCTGAGCCGTCACCCACTCACTTACTAAAACCGTAGCAAAGATTACCAACAAGATCGTCGTGACTTTAGGCCAAGCAAGCGTGCCTAATGCAGCTTCGAGTTTCACGCCAATCCCACCCGCTCCGACCAACCCTAAGACAGTCGACTCACGAATATTAATATCCCAGCGAAACATCGCAATGCCTGCGAGCGTAGGTGCAACCTGAGGCACAACACCCCATGTCATCACCTGTGCAGTTGTCGCACCTGTCGCCTCTATTGCTTCAACTTGATCGGCATCGATCTCTTCAATCGCCTCGTAAAGAAGCTTGCCAATAAAACCAATTGAACGCAGAGCAATCGCAATAATCCCCGCAAGTAAACCTGGCCCGAGAATCGCCACCAGTAGCAAAGCCCAGATCAAAGAATTGATGGAACGGGATGCCACAATGATAAATAATGCGATGGGGCGAATAATACTGGCGCTAGGAGTCGTGTTACGTGCCGCTAAAAATGCGATGGGCACGGCCAACACAAGCCCTATCAGTGTGCCAAGCGTCGCGATATTGATCGTTTCCCAAATCGGCCACCAGAGCTCATTCACATAGCCCAAGTTAGGTGGCATCATCCGTCCACCAATATCTGCAGCTTGCTTGGGAGCATCCACTACAAAGGCCCAGATGGTGTCTTGCGTCATGACTTGAAAGCACCACGTCGCAAACGCCAACGCGATGACCCAGGCCATAAATACTAGCGCATTCGCCCGTGGAGTCCGCTTTTGCCAGACTTGTGTCGATGTCGTTGTCATACTCATTGGATATTCTTTCTCAACCAACTCGACCCATACTCAGCCACCATCACAATCACGATAATGATCAAAATAATCGCGGCTGCGGAGTCAAATTCATAACGATCCATCGCTGTATTAAGCGTCGCACCAATCCCGCCCGCACCCACAATTCCGATTACTGCTGATTCACGAAAATTGATGTCCAGACGATATAAAGATAAACCTACCAAGCGCGGCATAACTTGAGACAACACGGCAAAGTCTAAAACTTGCAAATAACCCGCACCCGTTGCACGTAAGGCCTCAAGCTGGGAAGCTTGTATCTCCTCGATGTCCTCTGCCATGAGTTTGGCCATAAAGCCGATCGTCGCAAACGTCAGTGTTAGAAATCCAGCAAAAGGACCAAAACCGAACATTGCCACCAGAAATATCGCAACAATGATTTCATTTAAAGTGCGAGACACTGCAATAAAAGCACGGCAACAGACATAAATCCACCGCGGTGCGAGGTTACTCGCTGCACCTACGGCAACAGGAATAGACAAGAGCACACCCACCACAGTTGCGGTAATAGCCATCGTGACGCTTTCTTGAAAGCCAATCAGAATGTCTTCTTTGCGACTCGTAAAGTCAGGCTGCAAAAAACCTTCCACGAATTTCCAGCCACGCTCCAAGCCTAGCATCACACGCTGCCAGTTCACCTCGATTGAACCAACGGCCAATACGAGATAAACGATGACTCCAATGATGAGTGACCAACGTAGCACCGCACTTTGAATAAACGGGGGTCGGTGCCAACGGTCAGGATATGTGGCAGCAGTGTTGACTGCACTCATTCGACAGCCGCCATCATTTTGAGTGGCTCAGTGACAGACGAATCTCTCGCACGATCGATATGCTGCGTAATCGTGCTCCAGTCCTCATCTCCGTAGATCTGCGTCAGCACGTTGCGGTCTACGCCAGCAGACGGGCCGTCATAGACAACAGTGCCTGCTTGCAAACCGACAATACGAGGTAAAAACTCTGTGGCGAGCACCACATCATGAATGTTGACGATTGCAGCCAAAGAGCGCTCCTGACAGAGCTCTAAAATCAAACGCATCACTTGACGCGAAGTTTTAGGATCAAGGCTAGCCGTGGGCTCATCAACCAGTAATAGTTTTGGACTTTGCATTAATGCACGGGCGATGCCTACACGCTGGCGCTGCCCACCGGACAAGGCATCTGCGCGCTTATTTTCCATTCCACCCAAACCGACTCGATCCAACAATGCGTAGGCTTGGGTAATATCTTTTTGCTCAAAACGACGAAACCAACTGGCCCAAAATCCCGTATAGCCTAAACGTCCGGAGAGCAAGTTCTCCATTACCGTCAAGCGCTCCACCAGCGCGTACTCTTGAAAAATCATACCAATCTGACGACGTGCGCGACGCAAGCCAGACGCGCCGAGTTGACTAAGGTCTTGGCCCTCTAGCAATATCTTTCCGCCACTAGGCTGCACCAATCGGTTGACGCACCGAATCAGCGTGGACTTGCCGGCGCCAGAAGGACCGATTAACCCCAACACCTCACCCGCCCCCACAGTCAAGGTGACCCCTTTAAGGGCCAAATCGCCTGTAGGGTAGCGTTTCTCCAATTGCTGCAGCTCTAACATTGCGTATGCCTTACTTACACGTGTATTTAACGTTCATTGCACTGTCGATATTGCGAACGACTGTCCAATGTTCTTTAAATGTAATGGGCATAAATTTTTCTTGCGGTGGCGATGTTTTGTTGAACTCTTTTGCAAGCTCAGTCCCTTCCCAATTGAAGGTAAAGAAGGCTTGCTTTACTTTCTCTGCCAGCTCAGGCTTGAGGTTGTAAACATAGCCATAGCCAGTTGTTGGGAATGTTTGTGACTTGTAAATCACTTTTGTTTGCTCAGGCTTGACCGTACCGCGGGCTTCCATGCGCAGCTTGACCGAATTGGCAATTGCAGCAGCGGGATAGTCTTTGTTCGCGACGCCCAAAATAGAGTTGTCGTGCTTGCCACTAAATACTGGTGTGAAATCTTTACCCGACTGCATATTGAATTGCTTATTCAGTAATGCCGAAGGTGCTTTAAAACCAGAGTTTGAAGTTTCAGAGGTGAACGCCAGGCGCTTACCTTTGATATCTTCTACTTTTTCAATGCCACTACCTGGAAAAGTGATGATTTCCATTTCATAGCCAAAGCGGTTGTCCTTCGAAGCCATCATGGCCACAGGAACAAAACCAGCGCAATTGACTGCAATTGGATTAGAGCCGGTATTAAAGCCCGCAACATGCAAACGTCCAGCGCGCATGGCTTCGATCTGAGCTGCGTTGCTTTGCACAGGGAAAAACTGCACTCGCTTACCTGTTGTCTTGGCAAGGTGATCAATGAAATCTTGCCAAACTTTGGCATAGACTGCGGGATCTTCTACGGGTGTGTATGCAAATACCAACGTAGCTGGATCGATCCATTTCTTAGGATCTTTTGGAGCATCCGCCACCATATCGCCATTGGTATCAGTGAAACGAGGATCCATTGCGTGCACTTGCGTGCCCACAAGCGCGACAGCCGCTAGTGTCAAAAAATGTAATGCTCTCATGGCAACTCCTGTTTAGATTGAACTCATTAAATGATATTAAGTTATCGATAGTATTAAGTTTATTTGACAGATTGATGACAGCGATGTAACAAAAACGGATGGGGAAATCTCGATCATTAAGCCACGATACTAGTCAAATTAGCAATACCCCTATTTGTCCAGCGGATTGCCCATTGCAGCGTTCGCCTCTTGGGCCTTTGCTGGACCGCGTAAGAAACGCGCCATCGCCACAGCAACCAACACACCGATTAACGCTCCGCAGGCATACACCCAATACGTTGATAAATCTCCACGAACAACATCGGGTCCAAAGGCGCGTGCTGGATTAAAAGCCGCCCCATCGAATGGGCCACCCATTGTGCCCATCGCCATTACATAAGCCCCTACTGCGAGTGGTCCGGAGCTGCTATCAAGCTTGGGTCCATTATTGATCCCGAGCACGAGCAAAACCATACCAAACGTCAAGATCGCCTCAAAGACAACAGCCTTGTACTCTAGCCCTGGCTGAGGAATCGTAGCAGCGAGATTACCTCCAGTACCAAATAAATATGCAGCTAAAAACGAACCCGCTGTGGCTGCAGTCAACTGAACAACGATATAAGCAATCGTCATGGGGATCCCCATATCCCCGCGCAAGGCAAAACCCAATGTCACTGCAGGATTGAAATGAGAAGAGATATCACCTAGAAAATATATCGCAGCCATCAACCATAATGCAGCGAGAGTCGAGAGTATGAAGGCCATTTGATAGGGAGCCAGCGTCGCGCCCCCATATCCTGCAAGAATCGCTGCCCCACCCGACAAAACAAAGGTCAGACCGGAGGTGCCAATAAACTCGGAAACGAGCCTCCTCGCCCGATGATCATTGCTTTCCCAGTCTGCATAAAACCGATCGCCCAACTGCTGTTTTAAGGCTTGTTGACCCGTACTGGTCTGGTTAGGTTTGGAACTCATCGCGATCCTATTATCAAGTTTTAGCAGCAGGTACGTCAGCTGAACCAGGCTTGGTCATATTGATCGGCACCACGACGCGGTCATACATCGCCTCGTCCACACCACAAGCCAAGGCCGCAGCCTTGAGCGTAGTGTTGTGATCAATCGCGTAGTGTGCGATCACAGAAGCTTTGTC
Source organism: uncultured Burkholderiaceae bacterium (assembly GCA_963926265.1). Taxonomy (GTDB): domain Bacteria; phylum Pseudomonadota; class Gammaproteobacteria; order Burkholderiales; family Burkholderiaceae_B; genus Zwartia. The sequence continues at coordinate 22,054 of CAWUWN010000021.1, read as the reverse complement.
GTAACCGATCACCGGCGACAAAGCTGTCACCATCATGACCGAGTTATCAATGTTGGACTTGAGCTGTGCTTCGTTGACCACAGCACCTTCAATCATGAACTCACGGAAGTGATCCGACATATCGGCCATGATCAAAGCAGAGTGCAAGTAATTGCTAATGATGATCGGACGGAAAGCATTCAGTTCAAAATTGCCCTCTGCACCACCCATCTGCACAGCAACATCTGAACCCATGATCTGAATGCACACCATCAACATGGCTTCAGCTTGTGTCGGATTGACCTTGCCAGGCATGATCGATGAGCCAGGTTCGTTCGAGGGAAAAGTCATTTCCATCAGACCTGTCCGTGGACCAGAGCCCAACCAACGCATGTCGTTGGCGATCTTAAACAAGGTGACAGCGGCAGTTTTGAGTGCCGCATGCGCACGAACCATACGATCCAATGTGCCCTGTGCCGTAAATTTGTTTTCTGATGTCTTGATCGCAAAACCCGTCAACGCAGACAACTCAGCGGCCACTTCATCACCAAAGCCAACCGGTGAATTCAGCCCTGTACCGACCGCGGTACCTCCCATGGCAACCTGCAACAAACCTTGTGTGGCGTACTCGACATCCACAATTGCATCACTCACCGCGCCAACATAACCCGACCATTCTTGACCGACCGTCAAAGGCGTTGCATCCTCAAGGTGGGTACGACCGATCTTGACGATATTGGCCCACTGCTTTGACTTAGTATCCAGTGCATCGCGCAAACGCTTCAGTGCTGGGATGGTTTTTTCCGTTGCCATCTTGTAGGCAGCGATATGCATAGCAGTTGGAAATGTGTCGTTACTCGATTGACCCATGTTGACATGGTCGTTGGGGTGAATGGGCTCTTGAGCACCCAATGTGCCACCGACCAATTGAATACAACGGTTCGAAATCACTTCGTTGAGGTTCATGTTTGACTGTGTGCCCGAGCCTGTTTGCCAAACATACAAAGGAAACTCAGGGTCCAGTTGACCGCTGATCACTTCATCGGCCACCTTCTGAATCAGCTGACCCTTCCACGCGGGCAGGCGACCTGCCTTTGTGTTGACTATCGCTGCCGCTTTTTTCACAAATCCGTATGCGTGATAAACCTCTTTAGGCATCTTGTCATGGCCAATATTGAAGTGAACCAAGCTACGTTGAGTCTGCGCACCCCAATAATGGTCAGCAGGGACTTGAACCTGACCGATGCTATCAAACTCTTGGCGCAATCCAGTTGCGGATAAGCCAATTGGCAAGTCGAGGATTTTTGGTGCAGATTCGGTAGCCATAAGTACGTCCTATTTAGGGAACAACAAAAAAATCACAGGTGGTAGATAATTACCGAATGCGAAAAAAAATTTACGTTTGTACGCATGACAACAGAATCAAAAATTCTTGTCAACGGACAGACTCTTGTCTAATAAGTCTACAGTTCTTAAATTCTTAAATTATTTGATTGAGTCTGTATTAATTAAACTCAAATCAAGTTCGATTTTTTCCATCTGAGGCAGAGAAAAATAACTCGTCTCAGGTTGATCAACAGTTAAGCCCGCTTCACTATTAGATTGAGACTGACCTAATTGGCAGACTAAGTCTAACGTAGTCGAGCGCCTTGTCAGCATCATCGCCATGACTTCGGCATCAAAAGCCAAGCTCGCATGCCAACATCCCGGCATCATGCAAACGCCCTGACCCGGCGAGATCAGCCATGCACCGATCATGTCGAGATCCGGGGTGTTAGATCCATCTTGTTTAGATGGGCATAGCAGCTGGATCAGCGCACTAGAACCAAGAGGCACCACGATCTGCTGTGTGAACCAATGCACCTCGAGACTGGCAACTTCCGAATCTGTGGGCCGATAGGTCACCCATAACACCTCTGTCTCGCCACCCTCACCAGGATCAAAATCATGAACATGCCAAAAGTCGCTTCGCGTCGAGCGCCATGATTGGGCATTCGGACAAGCAGATAGTGCGATTGGAAGCGCCTTTGCCCAATCGCCTAAAGACAAGGAGTCCAGCTTTCTTACAAGAAGGGCTTTCATGTCGTTTCAATAAATTTTGTAGGGTCTTAGCGATTCACGTTGAGGCTCAGCTAAACTTGTTAAACGTGTATGTGTGAGGGGGTCGGCGAATCCTGAATGATCATCATAGCTTTTTTTCAGGCATTCATCACAGTCATCTCAAGTCAACGCCATGGACTGAAATTGGCAATGTAGTAAACATGGCATATCAGCCAGTCATTATCTTTAAAAAAGGTACTAAATTGTGGACGGCATTTTTTACATCGTCGCTTATCTTTGCTTTGTAGCTTGGTTTAGTTGGCTACCGGTCACGACTACATACCGCTATGATCCACCCTACTTTAAACGCTGGACGACTTTGCTGACCTCGAGTGGTCCGCTCCTGTCCACGCTTATCTTGATTGGCTTTTTGTTGTCAGCCACATCTGAAGAAGCCTACGGCAGCTTTATGGCGACGGGCTTCTTCATGCTGATCGCCCTCTTACCCTTTCAAATCCTCATTGCCGTGACTGCCTATCTATTTATTTGTAGTTCACTCAAAGATCGGCATCTCTTGCTCGATGAAGAGACGATCTCAAGCGATCTTTAAGCCCTTTTCGCAGCATTCTTTATGCAAACGCATCTATTTGAGTGTGATCCTTCGCACCCAGCCCACAATCTTCTTGATAAAGATGGCGATGTCCGTTACCACCCAGCCGTCATGAACGCAGAGGAATGCTCAACAGTGTTTAATGCGCTGATGGGCTCACTGAATTGGCAGGTCGATCAACTCTATATGTTTGGCAAAATCATCAAGACTAAAAGAAAAGTCGCATGGGTAGGCGACGAGGGTTGCTCATACAAGTACTCAGGTGTAAAAAAAGAACCACAAGCTTGGACGCCAGAATTGCTACGTATCAAAAGCGAGCTAGAAGCAATCGCGCAATGGAAATTTAATTCGTGCTTATTGAATCTTTATCACGATGGCAGCGAAGGGATGGGCTGGCATAGCGACGATGAGCCCGAACTCGTTCAAACCGCCCCCATTGCTTCATTGAGCCTCGGTGCAGCACGTAAGTTTTCTTTTAAACACAAAACAGAAAAAACAAATGCTTCGTTGATATTGGAGAACGGCAGTGTGCTACTCATGCATGCGCCGACTCAGACTTTTTGGAATCACAGCCTTGTGAAAACGATACGCCCAGTTGGCCCTCGCATCAATTTGACGTTTCGAGCCATTCAATAAAATCCCACCGCCTGAATCCAAAGATCCGCCTCATAGTCCTTGCCAAAAGCGACGATGCCTAAAGACCGTACAGAAGTCGGACTGGGTGTTTGCCATAGCATTTTCCCTGAGGCTTTGAAATCTGACCAAGTTAGCTTGATGGTTTGCCACTCGCCGGTTGTATCAAATCCTGCCTGGTAATACTGCCAAGGCAGCAAGGTCCAAGAGGTGCGCAGATGCACAAAATAGCGTTCTCCATTGCCTTTGACCGTAATCTGAACCCCAGAAGCACTCTCAGTTAACGGCTCTTTAAGTGGGGTACGAAACTGAATAAAGCCCCCGCGATTAGCCGTACTCACAGTCCCTGACAGATGAGCGACTGGACGACCGTCTTGCGTTTCAAAGCTCAGCCGACCCGTCGACACCCCTCCCATGACCTGATCAGTTAGAAACTCCCAGCGCGCTTCAGGTTTCCCGGAAAAGTCATCCATCATTGGGTTTGCTCCCGCTACAAGCGTGACATTCAGGAAAAGAAAAAAGATAGTGAAGATCGCTTTCATGACGGCCACCAATATGTGAGGGTTGGCTGAGTACCCAAGTTAGCACCGATAAGAGAGTTTAGGTGTCGAATCCTTAAAGGCGGAGGTTAATATACAAATATATTGATGCGAACAAAGTCGCTTTTGATAGCGCATAAATAAATCGACCCTCAACTAGACTGACTAGAGACCATGATGTCTGAACAAACGCCCTCAATTAACAAGGCATTAGACGGTGTACGCGTCCTCGACTTTACTCAAATCGGTGCTGGCCCCTTAGCCGGCATGCAAATGGGCGATATGGGTGCCGAGGTCATTAAGGTCGAAGCGCCCAGCGGAGACATCGGTCGCAAACTCGGTCCGCCATGGCAAAACGGCGAGTCAGTGGTGTCGATGTCTTTCAATCGCAATAAACGGTCACTGATTGTTGACTTAAAAAAGTCTGGTGGTGCTGCTTTAATTTTGCAATTAGCCAAGAACACGGATGTTGTGCTTGAGAGCTTTAGACCCGGCGTCATGGCCCGTCTCGGCATTGGCTACGAAGCACTACGCGCCGTCAATCCGAAAATTATCTTTGCGTCAGTCTCTGCCTATGGTCAGACAGGGCCCTGGCGCGACAAACCGGGCGTAGACGGAATCGTGCAGGCCGTGTCTGGATTGATGAGCAACATCGGTGATGAAGACTCACCGCCGATGAAAGTCCTCGTGCCTGCAGTCGATATGGTCACAGGATTTTTAACAACAAGTACAGTGATGGCTGCCCTACGTGTCGTCGAAGCCACTGGTCAGGGACAGCATCTAGATATGTCGCTCTACAACAGCGCGATTATGTTTCAACAGTCCGCGATCGCATCATATTTGTCTAGCGGTGAAAAACCAATCCGGATTGGCACCGCTGCGCCCTACTCTGCTCCGAATGAAGCCTATCCAACGAAAGATGGTTGGCTCATGATTGCGGCCTACCATGACGATCGTTGGCCCGCACTCTGTCGGCTGCTCAACAAACCAGATTTAGCGTCGCACCCAGACTTTGCCACGATTCCCCTACGCGTGACCAATCGTAAAAAACTCATGACGGAATTAACCGTCTTACTCGCGTCCAAGACCTCTATAGAGTGGCAGTCGCTGATGGAAGCGCAAGACATCATTTGCGGTCCAATCGCTGATTACGACATGGTGATGGAATCACCACAACTCAAACACAATGGGCTAATCGTCGACACACCGAACGCGATCGCAGGCAGTGTCAAAATGCCAGGACTCGCCGTTGGGGACAGAAATGCTCAGTCCCGCGTGCGCTACGGCCCGCCTGCTTTGGGTGAACACAGCTGCGAAGTCCTTGCTGAGTATGGCTTAGATCAAGCTCAAATCAATGCGTTGTTAGCTGACGGCGTCATTGTGCAAAGACCAACATAAAACATTTCGGGACAAAGAGCATGACGTTTAAAGCGATTAGACAGTATCTCGAGGGCGATAAAAAAATTAGCCGCCTCGTGGATCAAACGATTGCTGATCTTGATCCAGGCGAAGTCGTGATCAAGACACAATTCGCAGCAGTGAATTATAAAGACGCGCGAGGCGTCATGGGTGTGGGAAATGTCATTGGACGGTTTCCTTGCATTCCAGGTATCGAAATGGCAGGCACTGTTGTGGAATCCAGTCACCCTGACTTCAAGACAAACGATTTAGTGACCGTCCAAGGCGGACGCGACTTCGGGATGAAACGTGATGGCGCCTACAGCGAGTATGTGCGCGTACCGGCCAAATGGATCGGTCGCATTCCTGCCGGAATGGATGCCTTTGACGCCGTGGCGATGGGTCTCGCTGCCTACACCTCGGCGGTCGCCGTCGTTGAGATTGAGCGTCGCGTCAAAACAACCGATGGGCCGATTATTGTGACCGGTGGTACAGGTGGGAGCTCCTCCTTTGCCATCGATATGTTAGCTGGCTTAGGCTACGAGGTCGTCGCCAGCACCGGTAAAAAAAACGAAGAAGACTATCTCAAGTCTATCGGTGCGAGTCGCGTCATCGGACGTGATGAAATTGCTGGAGGTGATAAACCGCTAGAGGAACAACGCTGGGCAGGCGCGATCGATGCTGTAGGAGGTGCCCCGCTTGATGCCGTGCTCCGCTCAGCAAAGAAACACGCTGTAATTTGCGCCTTTGGCAATGCCGCAAGCGAAACCTTGACGACTTCCATCTATCCCTTCATCTTAAGATCAGTCTCCTTAGTGGGTATCAACGGCAATCATCCTGTTCCCGAGCGCGGTGAGATCTGGTCACGCATGGCCAAGGGTGGTGATTTACACCCCAAGCATCTGCATCAGATTGCCTATCCAATCAAATTTGAACACTTGCTCGACCATTGCGCCAAAGTCATGCAAGCCGGAATTCGAGGTCGTGCAGTCGTAACGTTTTAAATGTAATCATCGAGATACGCCAGAGCACGAAGTACGTTTATTTTCCTTTACTTGTTTGAGGACAGACATCTTTGTTCGTAGAGTCCTTTTTCCATTCTTTAAAGCAAGCACTATTCATATCTAGAGCCAAAGGAGCAGCAAGATCCCAACGTCGACTGGCGATCAAACGCTCTTGATCAATAAAGACAGTGTTGTTGGCATGCGTTGTAAAGTTGGCTGCATGCGCAACCTCTTTGTCTGGCGCAATATTTGGGGGGTAGTAGTCCACTTCAGGCGTCAAAGAATACAAAGCGCTGCCACCGATATCGCGATTGTCACCATGGATGTAATTGGCGACTAATGTATAAGCTTGTGCGTATTTGGCGATGTTGTACCACATCGCTATTCCACGATTGCTCGCATCCGATACGATGCCTTTAGGAATATCTACTGCACGACCGTAGTCCTTTTGGTTATACATCGCTGGCACTAATTTAATTTGACTGGACCCAAGAAAGAATTAAAGGGCAATACCGTTAAATTAAATACACCAGCATGCTGCTGAATCATCAGGATAGCGATAATTATTGATATTTTGATAAAGCTCTGGACGACGATGTTTGAGCCAATACTCTTTCTGGCTACTCTTTTGATTGAGATTGATCGTTGCATACACAATGGATTGTTTCTTACGAACTGTCCAGGTAGAGACCGGTGCCGAGACCAAACGTTTGCCTTCATTATTCCAAATCGAAGAGCCACCATCAAACATCACCAAACCCGCCCCTGGTCCTTGCACCCCAGTTGAGTTAGCAGAAATCACGTTGGTACCGAGCCATGTCACCGCAGTAGACATATTGGCCATCGTAGAGTGATTTGTATCTGCAATGGGTTGCGCATAGGTTGGTATCTTGTTTGATCCAATCGGCTGAGCAATGAAGTCGGCACCGCGCAGTGCGGGCAACAACAGATTTTGAATATTCGTATCGTCAAAACAAATAGCTAGGCCAATTTTCCCGATATCCGTCTCAAAGACAGGAAAGCCTGTTTTCCCCGGCACAGCCATATAACCCTCTCCCGTAGCGAGAGTGCTTTTATGGTATTTGCCAATATAGCCTTGGGGTCCAACCAATACGGCGCTATTGAAAATATTTTTAGTGATTGGATCTTTTTCATACATACCCACGACAACATAGGCGTTGTATTTTTTGGTGACTGCAGAAATAGCCGCCGTGGTCTTACCCGGGACCGTATCGGCATCAGGCAAGAGCGACTGAGCGTCACCATAAATAAATCCAGTCGTTACACCTTCAGGCAATACCATCAACTTTGCGCCATTATTGGCGGCAATCGTTAAGGCATCAATGATTCCAGGGAGATTCTCTTCAAAACCGGGAGACTTAGATTCAAACTCTCCCTAAACATCACCTGTTTGATCAAAAGGCTGTAGTCTTCCCATCAACTGAAAAATAGCAGGGCTATTACTAATTAGGGATAAGTGAGCCACCACATTCATAGGTATGGATCGACTGATTTCCTCAAGAACCACGAGTTTGCCACTCTGGATTTCATCCTCAACAATAGACCGAGGAAGCCATGCCGCCCCCGTCGATGCCAAGGCCATTTCTCTGAGACCCACGGAAAAAGAGCTTTCACAGACAATACTTGCGTTGGTATGTCTTAAAACTTTTGGGAGTACGTCAGCCCAAATCACTGTCCCAAAAAAGCTAGATGTCGGATAAGTCAAAAGCGGCAAAGTTTTTATATTATTTTTTTCATTGATCAGATGATGAATTTGTGGAGTTGCAACCAAGATCATTTCGTCGCTACTCAAAGTTTTACGAACAGAAAAGTGAGGTGTAATGACGTTACGATTCCCTTCCGTTTCGTAGATCACCAACAAATCAATGCCACCTTTTAAAAACATAGCAACGCATGTCTCCATGTTTTCTGAAACAATCGAAAAATTAAGATTGACCAGCGAACTCGAAAGCCTTTCTAAAAACCGGGGCAAGAAGGGAGTGACCAGCAAGCTGTGTTGAGTCGCGATTGAAAGACTATTTTGATCGCGCACCGAGTATTTGATGCGATTTTTGGTCTGGTAAATGACATTTACCAAGTTTCTCAGCGTTGTCTCATGCTCACGCGCCGCAGAGGTAAAACGAAACGGTTTTTTACTTCGGTCCACCAGCTTGACGCCAAGCCAAGACTCTAGAGCCTGAATACGGCGTGAGAAAGCAGGCTGTGACAAATTGCGCACGTCTGCCGCAGCAGTGAAATTGCCAGAATCCACTAAAGCAATATAGTCCTCGAGCCATTTCAGCTCCATATGCAATCTCCCTAAGAGTGCAAAAGTATGCAAAATGTGCATAAGTATGCAAAAAACACATGGTAAAGCACAAAATTTGCATTGGACAGCTTATTTTTGGTCTGATGAAATGCATAAAACGTATAACAGGAGACACCATGGATCTTACCCATTACCCAAGAATTCGCTGCGGACACTGGCCAACACCTCTGGAGCCAATGCTTAACTTGTCATCGGAACTTGGCGGACCTGAATTGTGGGTTAAGCGAGACGACTGCACAGGTTTATCAACGGGAGGAAACAAAACACGCAAGCTGGAGTATCTGATTGCTGACGCGCTCGCTAAGGGCGCAGACACCGTTATTACACAAGGAGCAGTGCAATCCAATCATGCTCGCCAAACTGCCGCACTATGCGCAAAACAAAAACTGACCTGTCATATCCTTTTAGAGGATCGTACGGGTTTCAAAGATGACGCATATCGACTCAATGGCAACGTTCTCTTAGACAGACTTCATGGCGCAACCGTATCGCCAAGACCTGCAGGGGCTGATATGCAGGCAGAAATGGAAGCGTTTGCCGAGACATTGAAAAGCAAAGGTAAAAAACCATATGTCATTCCCGGTGGCGGTTCCAATCCGATCGGAGCCTTGGGCTATGTCAACGCAGCACTTGAGCTCACCCATCAAATTAATGAGATGGGACTCAAGGCAACACATTTAGTTCTCGCCACAGGCAGCTCTGGGACTCACGCTGGACTCATCGCAGGTCTGAAGATTCTAAATAGCCCACTAAAAGTCGTCGGATTTGGCGTACGTGCGCCAAAAGAAAAACAAGAACAAATGGTCTATGACCTGGCTTGTAAAACCGCATCAATGCTTGGCCACGAAGGCGTAGTCAGGCGCGAGGATGTATTTGCAGATTGCAACTACGTTGGGGCAGGCTACGGCTTACCTACCGAAGCTATGGTCGAAGCCGTCAAAATGCTCGCCCAAACTGAAGGTCTTTTATTTGATCCTGTTTATACCGGCAAAGGACTTTCTGGATTAATTGACTGGGTGCGTCGTGGTCATTTCACCAAAGATGACACCGTGATTTTTTTACATACAGGCGGCAGTGCTGCCTTATTTGGTTATCCGGAAACATTTGAATTGCAAGGCTATATCAGTTAAGTTCCCCTCAACCGAGGCATTACCCATACCTAGAAAAACATTTAACAGGAGCATCCTCATGAAACGCGTCGCAACAGCAAGAAACTTTAAATTTGCAGTGTTAGGAGTCGCTTTTGCAGTTGGCCTATCGATCACAACACTAAGTCAAGCCAAAACTACTTTGCGCCTCTCGACTTACGTCAATGAAACTGATATCCGATTCAAGGGTTTTCAAAAATTTGCAGAAATCGTCGATCAAAAAACGCAGGGTCGGGTGAAAGTACAAATTTTCCCTTCAGCAACACTGCATGGATGGAGTGAAGGTGTAGATGCGGTGCTTGGCGGCGTTTCAGACATCAGCTGGATGCCTGCTGACAAACGCTTGGCCTGTTATCGAGTCACGTCTCTTTATCCTTCGCTGGTCAATCTAGACAAGCAAATTGAGCTTGACTCCAAGTACGCAAGTCTGATCAAGCCAGAAGCAGAAAAAGTCGGGCTTGTTCCATTGATCAACTCCAACTATTCGTATGATCAAGAGTGGTGGTTCAAAGGACCGACTACTGATATTTCAAAGCTAAACGGCAAACTGGTGCGCTCGATCGGCCCCCTAGTTTCCATGATGATCGAGAGCTGGGGCGGAAAGCCCGTATTCATTGCCCCCAAGGAAGTCTATCAATCTGCCGAACGCGGAGTTGTGGATGGAATCAATATGGGCGTTGCGACCTACAGCTCCTGGAAGCTTTGGGACGTGATGCCTCATATGGTGAACGGCTCACTGTTTTACGGCAACATCATTTACATGATCAATAAAAAGAAGTTCGACGCATTGGGCCCTGAGGATCAAAAAGCGTTGTTGGCTGCCGCGACTGAGTCAGAAGTCTGGCTCAAGCCTCGCTACGAGGAGTGGGTCAACGAGCAAGTTGGTCATGCTGTCATGAAGGGTGGGGGCTCAGCTGTGTCATTACCACTCAAGCAGCGCCAAGCGCTAGTGGGTGCCGCACAACAAAAGTGGAACACGACAGTCGATAAAGACTGTGGCCCAGACTTATCAAACAAAGTTCGATCGCTTTTAAAGTCTTACAGCAAATAAGCGCGTTTTAATTTGGAATAGCATGACCCATGGGGCAAACATTGATGATTCGATGTTTGCCTCATCTCTATAGGATTCACATGCTTAACAAGTCTATTTCTATCGCAGAAAAGCTCACTAAGTGGTTGGCAATCGCAGGCGGCGTTATTGTTTTGGTGCAGATGGTCTGGATCAGCATTGGTGTATTTAGGCGCTACGTCCTCGGAAATCCAGACGGTTACGTGACCGAGGCGACCGCCCTACTTTTATTTCCAGTCGCTTTTTTGGGACTTGCTTTTGCTCTGAAAGAAAATGCTTATCCAACTGTGACGTTCGCCGTTGATGCTTTAAAGGGTCGACCCAAACGCTTACTTTTAAGCTTTAATTTTTTTATTATGGTTTGTGTCGGTATTTTCTTTTCCGTCGCAGCGGTCGATGCCACATTTAAATCATATGCGTCAGGCTCAGCATCAGAGATTTTGTTGTGGCCACGCTACCTTTTCTGGATGCCTTGCGCTTTTTCACTCGTACTGTTCACGTGGTATGCATTTTTACGCTTAATCGCCATTGCGATCGGACAAGCCCCTGAGGTTTCTAGTTCGAACAAGGAGTCCTGATCATGGAATGGTATCAAATCGGCTTATCGCTGATGGGCTTGCTCATATTTTTTATTTTTATGGGACTGCCTATTCCCTTTGCTATGGCTGCAGCTGCTTTACCTTTTTTGCTCAGCATCCAAGGACTGTCTACCTCTCTGGTCAGTGCAGAGTTAAAACTCTGGGGTGTTTGGATCGATTACATTCTGCTTTCTGTCCCTCTGTTTGTTTTTTTGGGAGAGTTAATAGGTCGCTCCAATATTGGACCTAACTTATATCGCTTTATGCACAATGGCATTCCAATGCGTGGCTCTGCAGCCTATGGCAGTATCGGCGCCTGCGCAGGCTTTGGGGCAGTATGCGGCTCATCCATGGTTGGCTCTTTGACGATTGGTGGCGTTGCATTACCTGAAATGCTCAAACTAGGTTACGACCGCAAACTCTCATCAGGAGTTTTAGCTGCTGGTGGCACCCTGAGCGTATTGATACCTCCTAGCCTCATTTTACTTTTCTACGGGATCGTCACCGATCAGTCGATTGGCAGATTATTTATTGCAGGCATGATCCCTGGTTTACTTTTGGCCGCACTTTTTGTTCTTGTCGTTGCCATTTGGGCCAAGTGTTATCCGGCAGATGTTCCGGATGTTGCGCATAGAGTTAAGTGGGCGGTCAAGGACATCCTGATGACTGTCGGTCCGGTCTTCTTCATCGGCGCGATCATCACAATCTCAATCTATGCAGGTATAGCGACCCCTACGGAAGCTGCTGCGATCGCTGCGCTAGCCACCTTGATATTGGCGATAGCACTAGGCGGTCTCACCCGCAAAGGTTTCATGGACGCGCTCTTGGCAACCATGCGCACAATGGGCTATCTTGGTTTACTGCTCTCGGCTGGCGTCTTGTTTGGCTTTGTCACTAACTATTACCAAATCCCGCAACAATTCTCGAAATACTTTCTAGAGCTCGGTCTATCCCCATACTGGGTTCTTTTCTTTGTGATTGTTTTTTATATCATTCTCGGTATGTTTCTTGAGCCCGTTTCGATGACTTTCATCACACTTCCAACTATTTACCCCCTGATTGCAGCCTCTGGTTACGATCTAATCTGGTTTGGTGTGCTGTACACGATCACGATGGAAATTGCCGTACTAACACCACCTGTCGGACTGAACCTTTTTGTTATACAAGGGATTAGTAAAGATCAAGTCACCATCGGAGACGTTATCAAAGGCAGCCTACCTTTTATCGCCTGCATGCTGGTATTACTTTTTTTATTGATTGCCTTTCCTCAGATCGCAATATGGCTGCCCGAACTCATGAAATAAATAGTGATCTGAAGCGTAAAATTGAGAGCGCAACATCAAGCTGATGTGCGCATACCTCAGGAGTTGAGTTTTGAAAATCTACGTCGCAGGCTATCAGCACGAAACCAACACCTTTGCGCCCACCAAAGCAGACTGGGCTGCGTTTAACCGTGGCGAATCCTTTCCAGCCTTCATCGCGGGCCAGCCCATGTTGGAAAGCTTGCGCGATGTCAATATCCCGATCGGTGGATTTATCGAGTCAGCGCGTCTCGAGGGATGGCAACTCATCCCCGGCTCCTGGTGTGGTGCGATTCCTTCTGCGCATGTCACGCGCGATGCGTTTGAGCGTATTAGTGAGTCGATCTTGACCGATATTCGTCAAGGGGGTTTTGATGCCGTCTATCTGGATTTGCACGGTGCTGCGGTGGCTGAACATCTCGATGATACCGAGGGCGAACTCATTGCACGCATACGCGCAATCGTCGGCCCCAAGACGCCCATCGTCGCAAGCCTAGACCTACATGCCAACGTGACACACCGCATGTTGGCTGAGGCCGACGCGCTCGTTTCCTACCGTACCTATCCACACGTGGATATGGCCAAAACGGGTGAACTGGCGGCAAAGCTCTTAAAGCGACGCTTCAAGCGTGGATCAAAAGAGCCACTGGCATACCGTCGCCTGCCTTATCTGATTCCACTAAACGCGCAGAGCACTTGGCTAGAGCCCGCAAAGTCACGCTACGAAGAGATCTTTGATCTAGATCGTGAATTCGATACGTGCCTAAGCTTTTGCATGGCGTTTCCAGCCTCGGACATTGAGGAATGCGCACCGATGGTCTGGGGCTATGGAGAGCGTGCCGAGGCCGCGGTGCAGCGACTGTACGCAAACGTCAGCGAACCCACGCAGTGGACACTCGAAATGTTTTCCGCACGCGATGCGGTCGAGCGTGCCTGTGTTCTCGGTGAAACAAATGAAAAACCAGTGGTGATTGCGGATACACAAGACAACCCTGGTGCGGGCGGTGACAGCAACACGACAGGCCTGTTGCGCGCTTTGTTAGAAAAAGCTGCAGGCAAACGTTTACCTGGCAAAGTCGCACTTGGCCTGCTTTTTGATCCTAAGACAGCCACCATGGCCCATGAGGCCGGTCTTGGTGCGTCAATTACAACAGCGATTGGCACAGCAGTACCAACCTTTACAGGGCAACTGAGCGACCCACCAGTGCAGGGCACCTTTAAAGTCAAAGCACTCTCTGATGGAAAAGTGACGCTCAAGGGTCCCATGATGACGGGCTCGCGGATTGCACTTGGACCTTGCGCCTTGCTCGAAATCGAAGGCGTCCTTGTGGCAGTCGCAAGCGGTAAAAAACAACTCCTAGATCGCGAGCTTTTTAGGATGCTAGGCGTGCACCCCGAGACAATGAAAGTCTTGGTCTTAAAAAGCTCAAACCATTTTCGAGCGGACTTCACACCGATTGCGTCCCATATTTTGGTGGCAAAAGCCGCAGGACCGATGGCGGCCGACCCGGCGGATTTGCCTTGGACGAAGCTTGCCAAGACGACACGCACGAGGCCAATAGCACAATAAGGAAACGGGTGTTATTAGGTGTGTAAATGAGTCAGTATCGTTTTATCCGATTTTTTATACATATTCATTCTAATGTCTATAAAAAATCAGTTTTTTTATACACATTAAGATAACATGTATAAAATTCTGACTTTTTTATACATTTTTTTGCGAGTTGTTCTGCAATATGCCAATTATTCCTTCCTTGAGCAGTCTAGACCCAAGCCGTTTTGACACGCCAATCATACTTAAACAGCTTGCTATCGCTAGCCGCAAACTAGCCGAATTAAAGGGCGTGGCCGGGTCAATTCCGAACCAAGGCATCTTAATCAACGCTATTAGTTTACAGGAAGCAAAAGACAGCTCTGAAATCGAAAATATTGTCACCACCCATGATGAGCTTTTTAAAGATGATGTGCTGCCAGATAATTTTACAAACCCCGCTGCAAAAGAGGTTTTACGTTATCGACAAGCCCTTCATTTGGGTTATCGATTAGTTCGCGAAACCGCCATGATCACCAACAATCACTTAATCGATATCCAGACCGAACTAGAACGAAACTCGGCGGGCTTTCGTAGACTGCCAGGAACGGCGCTCAAAAATAACAGCGGTGAAACCGTCTACCAGCCACCACAAGACGCGAACAGCATCCTGGCACTGATGGGCGATCTAGAAAAATTCATTAATGATGATGAATCGTTTCCCGTCGATCCGCTCATTAAGATGGCGCTTATCCACCATCAATTTGAGAGCATCCATCCTTTCTATGATGGAAACGGCAGAACTGGCCGCATTCTAAATGTCCTTTACTTAGTCAAGGAAGGTCTGCTTGATCTACCCGTACTTTATTTGAGTCGTCATATTGTTCAAACAAAAAACGATTACTACCGATTACTCCAAGCAGTTCGTGAACAAGATTCTTGGGAGGAGTGGGTTCTTTACATCTTGAAAGCTGTAGAGCACACGTCCGAACAAACGATCACCACTATTCGCGCAATCAGAGAAGCATTTTTTGATTACAAGCATCGCATTCGTGGGCAATTTAAGTTTTACAGCCATGATCTGATAAACAACTTGTTCTCACACCCCTACACCAAAATAGGATTTGTCGAACGAGATCTCGGTGTCTCACGGCTCACAGCAACAAAATATCTAGATGCATTAGCCGAAGCAGGATTCTTAAAAAAACAAAAAATTGGGCGTAACAATTACTATATCAATTTGGCTCTAGACAAGATTTTTGTTGGATAGTGCCTATTTGCATTCACCGCATAAATTGCGGTGAATAATTGACTTTGCGGTGAATATGTCTTCTAATCACCGCATGAATAGCGGTGATTATCTTTATGTCTGGCAAAGCCCTAATTGGCCTCAATGGCGCTACAACTCAAGCGCCTTGACGCCTTTACTCGCTCAAGTTCACCAAGCCCTAGGCCAACTGCTGGGTCGCATGCGCGATCAAGGTGTTGGCTCTCAGTCTCACGCCACTCTTGAAGCCCTCACCGAGGATGTGCTCAAAACAAGTGAAATCGAAGGCGAACATCTCAATCCCGATACTGTTCGCTCGTCAATTGCTACAAGACTTGGCGTTGATATCGGAGCGCTCTCCCCCGCAGACCGGCACGTCGATGGTGTCGTGGAAATGATTCTAGACGCCACACGCTCGCACCACACTCCCCTCACCGCACAGAGACTCACCGCTTGGCACACTGAATTATTTCCAACAGGACAAAGCACTCTGGCCGCAATCCGCGAAGGGGCATGGCGTGATGATAAGGAGGGTCCCATGCAAGTGGTGTCTGGCCCCGTATACCGACGACGCGTTCATTACGAGGCACCACCAGCCGCTCGCCTACCCACTGAGATTGCAAATTTTTTGCAATGGTTTGAAACCTTTCAAGACCTCGATCCCTTGATCAAGGCAGGTCTGGCCCATTTATGGTTTGTAACGATCCACCCGTTTGACGATGGCAATGGCCGTATCGCGCGCGCAATCGGCGATCTTGCACTTGCCCGCGCAGATCAGAGCACGCAACGTTTCTACAGTCTCTCTGCGCAAATTCAAAAAGAGCGTAAGGACTATTACGCTCTGCTAGAAAAAACGCAAAAGGGAAATCTTGAGGCAACTGAGTGGCTCAGCTGGTTTCTGGCCTGCCTGTTACGTGCACTTCAAGAGGCGGATCAACTCCTATCAAATGTGCTGTTCAAGGCAAACTTTTGGAGACGATGGGCAGGCACACCACTCAATGCGAGACAAAGCAAGGTCATCAATCGCCTGCTCGATGGTTTTGAGGGACAACTGAACAATAAAAAATGGGCTGGGCTCGGCAAGTGCTCGTCTGATACAGCACTGAGAGACATCAATGATTTAGTAGACCGCGGGATGCTGCGCCGAACTGAACAAGGCGGGAGAAGTACGAGCTATGCGTTAGCAATTTAGAAACAACGGAAGCAACGACATCGTCAGCATCCTGTTTAAGATACCGACGGACTCGCCCTCTCAATACATTGGGCTTCGAATCTTGAAATACACCACCGAGAGTCTGGTCGCCAAACCACCTAGAAGTACGCCTACGACCGCTATAGTCAAATGAGTCAGCTCATACTTTGGTAAAAAAGAATACCAGTTGAGAAAGAGTGACAAAAACAAACCCCAAATCAGGGCAACCTCTGCATAGAATGAGCCTTTGAGGCCAGGATTATCTGCATCCGCACGAATCACATCCCGCAATATTCCGCCGCCAGCACCTGTCAGCGCGGCCAAAAGCGGGCCCCAAAGCCAAAGCGGCTGAATCTTAGCTTCGACCGCCACGATCACACCTACAACGCTAAAAGTTGATAACCCTAAGGCATCAAAAAATTCAATCGCAGCATGGTTGGGAATTCGGCCAAAAAACATATGCTGACGAGCACGCAAGGTTTTTTTCTTGCGACGATACCAATCCCCCACGTGAAAAAACAGATAGAAAAACATCACCGTCGCAAAAATAGTGAATAAATAAACCGGTGAGTTGAGAACAGAAAGCGTTTCACGGTTAATTAGAATGTCGCGTACGACGCCTCCTCCAATAGAGGGTAGCGCCGCAAGAACAAGTGCGCCGAACAGACTGTATTTACCTTCGCGCGCAAGCAGCAAACCTGAGATTGCAAAAGCAATCGTGCCAATAATATCGATAATAAAAAACCAAGTTTGCCCTGCTGTTTGACCGAGTAAAACGGGCAATAGATAATCTCGCATCACTTTGTTGTATTCACCGCTGTTTTGCATCTGCAGCAGCGTTTGATTAAAGCGTTCGACTAACTCAGGGCTCGTCGTTTTTTTACTAAATAAAACATGAATGGAGTCCTCGAACACCGAGTTGGGCATTTCTACAACCTGCTTTTGCCAGCCATGACGCCAGCCCAACGTTGCGCCAACAAGATGATCAATCGGAAAGGCGTCAATCTTGTTTGCTAACAAATTTGTGAAATTAGCCCGATCGTCTTTGACCTTGATTATCCTATCAGCGTTTCGAGGGTCGTTGATATATTGCATCAACAATTCGCCGTAAAAATATCCCTCGATCACACCAAGCTTGTATGAGCTTGACTCAAGAATTTTAATCAACTCATCTGTGGTCTTAAAATTAAAATTTTGCTGTTCACCCTTACGCACGTACAGCATGTCTTTTTCAGAGCGATACGGGATCGAATAATAGGCATACACCTCACGCTCTTTACTTCTAAAAGCACCGCCTGCAATATCGCGACTGCCCTCTTTTATGTCTTGCTGATGCTGTTGCCAGCTTACTGGATCGATCTTTAGATCGATACCCATTTTTCCAAAAACGGCTCTTAGCAAGCGCACATCTAAACCAGTCAGTTGCTTGAGGTCGTTCTTGATAATCTCATACTGATAGGGATCCCATGGGTACCAACCACTTCGCAAGACTTTAGAATCTTGCTGGGAGGAGGCAGGGCATGCCACAAGCACTAACAATAGACCCAACAAGAGTACCCAAAGCTGCTGCAAGAGATAGGAGCTTCGCACTTTGTGATTCATGACATATCCATTGATTTCACTCACAATTAAGTGTAATTTAAATCAGAAGCGCTACTCATGCTTGAACTGGAGCATCCCATCCAATAAGCGATTCGACTCAGTGACTCCCCAACGAATCTAAGACTGAAGTCAGATCAGATCCAGAATAATGCGGGCGCGGAGTTAAAGCTTCAAACGGTAGGCTCTGCCGATTGACCCAGTGCGTTGTGAAACCAAACCAAGTCGCACCCAATGCATCCCATGCGTTACTGGACACGAAGAGCACTTCATCTTTGCTCACTGAGATAGTTTGCTGAACCAGTCCGTAACTTTCAGGAGAGGTTTTAAAGAGGCGAATAGGATCAACTGAGATAATGTGGTCTAAAACCTCTAGCATGCCGGCGCTCTTAACCGCAGACATCAGCATATCCGAACTGCCATTTGAAAGGATGGCAGTCGTGAGACCTAGGGCTTTGATCTTTTGCAGGACGGCCAAATTCTCCTTAAAGGGCATGAGATGCTCATATTGCTGCATCAGTATTTCAATCTGGCCAGCCCCACGATCTAGTTTGAGTCGGTCCAAGGTGTATTCCAAGGACAAACGCGTTAATTCCCAAAATGAACGGTAGTACTGACTACCGTTCGAATTGTGAGGATCTGATTGCGTAATCAACCTTGTGTACTCAATCTGCTTATCGCGCCACTTAACCGCAATATCAGCACCTTTACCAGGGTAGAACTCTTCAGCTAACGCTTGGATGGAGTAAACATCAAACAATGTTCCGTAGGCATCAAAAACAACGGCTTTTATCGTCATGGCATTTACCTTATTTCACGTTAAGCATCAGTCTTGGAATAGTGGTCAAACACCAGCGGCTTTAAGGCGTTCGTTTGATGGGAAAAGCATCTTGCGTGCCTCCTCATCGACTTCGGCTTTAAAAGCAAACTTTGTTTTCAGCGCTTCAGCGCGTTGCGCTGCGGGTCTCGCGTTAATCTCATCGAGCAAACGTTTGACATGCGGCAGTTTTTCCCAAGCATCCGCACCCAACACAAACGGGACGACGCGCGCCCAGCCCCAAACGGACATGTCCACAATGGTGTACTCACTACCCATCATATAGGGCTGATTTGCCAAGTGGTCATTAATAAGGTGCCAGTGACGCCACGCTTCAAAGTCATATCGGTTGACTGCATATTCTTTGGGCTCTGGCGCGAAGTGTTTGAAGTGCACCGCTTGACCACAATATGGGCCAATGCCCGTCGCGACAAACATCAGCCATGAATACATCTCGGCTTTATTTTTAGGCGTATTAGCCGGTAAAAACTTACCGATTTTTTCAGCCAAATAAATCAACATCGCATTGCTATCAAAAACCCGAACATCGTCATCCAGCATGGCAGGCGTCTTGGCATTGGGATTAATCGCCTTGAAGGTATCTGAATGCTGCTCACCTTTACGTGTATCAACCGGTATGAGCTCGTAGGGCTCACCCGTTTCTTCGAGATACAGTGCAATCTTCAAGGGGTTGGGCGATGGATGGAAATAAAACTTGATCATGTTTGCTACCTTTTCTAAGTAAAGATAAGAAGATAAAATTAAAGACCGCAGGTGGCAAACAAGCGAACAAAATCAAAGCCCCACGCTCTATCCCCCCCAAGGGAATGAACCATAGGACTAAAAAGACAGCCGCGAGTCTGATGAGAAAAATTAGCATACCCGACTGTACGCCTACCCAGGCATCTGCAACGTGACTGCTGGCAAATCTTGTCCCGAGCGACATCAACATCATGGGTACCAACACACTCCCAATCATGGTGCAAGCAGTATTCGCCCACTCAGGTAATACCCACTGAAATTGAGAACTGGCCACACCCAACACCGTTGCCCAAACCAATGGGTTGGCATACACCAAACGCCAGTCGACTTTGCCACTCATCACACCGACGCCAAGCGTGAAATGCAAAATGTTGGAGATCACCAACAACACCAAGGTAAAAATAGGGAGGGTGATTGTTGTAATGGTTGAGAACATGGATCCTGTCTAGATTAGAAACGCACACAAGTGTTTCATTATCCAGTATCAGATGCAAGTCATGATTTAGTTCAAATATCGAGCGATATAGAACGTTGCGGCCATCAAGCTCGGCAACAGTGTTACCAAGAGACCAGAGACCCATTTGACGATCAGCCACGTTTGGCTGGTGAGCTCTTGGTGAAGTGTACTTTCAACACTTTGAATCGCGCTGCGCATGCGTCCCTCTAGATGCGCGAGATCCTCGCGCGTGGCGAGAGTGGGAATGATGGCTTCGATACGCGCGATTCGTGTTTGCATGATGCAAATTTTAACGGGCGCTTAGGTATCGAAGCAATATGCAAAGGATGCATTTATTGTTAGGAATTGTAAATAGGCCTTAGGCTATCGCTGAACTACTTCTTGGGTACTTTTGCATAACGCAAGTATGGCAGTTTGATATCAATCTCGCCATATTTCGCCTTTGCTTGCTCATCATTTAAAGCCAAGCCTACGATTACATCTTGGCCGGGCACCCAATTCGCTGGAGTAGCCAACGGCACACCATCAGTGATCTGGATCGCATCTAAGGCTCTGAGGATTTCGGCAAAATTGCGACCCACTGACATCGGATAAGACATGGTGAGACGCAACTTCTTGTCAGGGCCAATAATAAATACGGTACGGACCGTGGCGCTGTGCGCGGGTGTGCGTCCATCTGGCAAATATGCGTCAGCTGGCAACATGTCGTAGAGCTTAGCGACTTGCAAGGATGTATCGTCAATGATGGGAAAATCAGCAGGTGCCTGTGCAAAAGCAGCGATATCTTTTTTCCATTTTTGATGATCTTCTACGCTATCGACTGAAACACCCATTACCTTGGTGTTGCGTTTGGCAAACTCGGGGGCCAACTGAGCGACTGCTCCAAACTCAGTCGTGCACACCGGTGTGAAATCCTTTGGATGAGAAAATAATATAGCGTAGCTATCGCCGATCCATTCGTGCAACGTCAAGGATCCCGCAGTCGAGTCGGTCGTAAAATCGGGGGCAATATCATTGATGCGAAGCGACATGGTGATTCCTTTGGGAAATGAATTTGATTAAAGAAGCTTTAAACGATAGTACTCCGACAATCAAACCTCACGCATGCGCATTCGGACGATACTGATTTACAACAAGCACACAGATCATAAGTATGCAAAGACTCATTGGCAGGTTTGCTTGCCATATCAATTGCTCTCTATCAGAGAAGTCGAGTGGCTCAAGTGCAAGAATCACTCCAAGAGCTGTTGCAAGTCCTTTTCCACCTTTAGTCCTCAGGAATAGAGGATAGAGTTTTCCTAAAAGTACGGAGACGGCTATTAAGCCTAATGCGGCAGGCTCCTCTATTATATTTCTCATGAACCATACGACACACCAACCTCTTAATACATCACAGAAAAATATGATTGAGTATGAGTCTATTAAAAAGATAGGGATCGAGCCAATGAGATAAGCCACTACCATAAGGCATCCAACTACAAACCATAAATAAGCTTCAAACATATCCATCTTAGAGACCCATAGATGCATTCAATCTTTTAATTTAAAAACCTCAAGCCCATTGACATAAGCAACTTTTTTTAAGTGTGAAAATAACTCGTCCTAAGCATTTAATGTCGTGGCAAGTAAGGGTAACTTTTTTAAGAGTAATTTATTAACTTTGGCGGTTTCAAGTACGAAGTGCAACTTTGATTAATTAGGCGGGTTGGCTGAGAGTGTTCTAGCATCTCAGATTTCCCGACCGCCAAGTCAAAGTTACCTTATGAGCTATAAACATCTCAGCCAAGCTGAACGTTATCAG
>CAWUWN010000020.1:0-16159 GCA_963926265.1 uncultured Burkholderiaceae bacterium | reverse complement strand
CGATGAACAATGATTGCAAACAACACAATCACCAACATGATGCCAGCAAAGCCCAGCTCCTCACCGATCACTGAAACGATGAAGTCGGTATGAGCCTCAGGTAAGTAATGCAGCTTTTCGACGCTTGCTCCAAGCCCTACCCCCGTCCACTCACCTCGTCCAACAGCCATGAGCGAGTGTGACAACTGATAGGCCGTTGACTGCGCATACTCAGGATTCCATGGGTCGAGGTAGGCAAATATTCGCTCACGCCGCCAAGGCGATAACCAAATAATTGTAGAAAATCCGACAAATAAAATTCCAGCCAATGCAGAAAAGATACTCGCGTTAATGCCACCTAAAAACAGAATGCCCATTGAGATCGCCACAATCACAATGAGCGCTCCAAGATCAGGCTCTTTGAGTAGTAAGTAGGCAACCACGCCCAAAATGACGGCGATCGGCAAAAATCCGCGTAAGACACCTTGAAGATACTGTTTCTTACGGATCACATAATCGGCAGTGAACAGAATCACTGCGAATTTCATTAGCTCTGAAGGTTGGAATGTGATGGGGCCGACAGGAATCCAACGCATCGCATTGTTCACTTTTCTTCCTACACCTGGAATCAGGACAAGCACTAGCAAAATTCCCGCAAAACAAAATAAAGCAATCGTCATCTTGCGCCATGCATTCATCGGAACAGTCAATACCATCGCAGCAATGAACATGCCGATCCCGACAAAAGCCGTCTGACGCAAAACGTAGGAATAACGACCGTAGCCACTTGCACGCGGCCCATCGGCAAGCGCAATCGCGGCCGAATACACCATTAAAATACCGAGTCCAATCAAGATACTGGTTGCAATCACCAGCGGTAAATCATAGTTACGCATGCTAGTACGGCTTGGAGTCACCGCATTAACGCTAGCTGTCAGTTCAGCGAAGAGACTCATGCCACCTCCCCTTGATCCAACGCAAGCTCTGTAACCTCGCTAATAAACACTTGGCCGCGGTGCGGATAGTTTTGAAACATATCAAAACTTGCGCAAGCCGGTGACAGTATGATCGCATCGCCCTCAAGAGCTTGATGAAAGGCTTGAACAACAGCTTCTTTCATATCTTTTGCCAAAACGCATGGCACACCTGAAGGCGCAAGCACTTGGGACATGATCGTCGCATCTTGCCCAATTAACACTAACGCAGACACATGGCGTTTCAATATTGGGACTAGAGGCTCAAAGTCCTGCCCCTTACCCACACCGCCAGCAATCAAAACAATTCGGCGACCCAGGCCTTGTATCCCAGCAGCTGTCGCGCCAACGTTTGTCCCTTTGCTGTCATTGAAGAAATCAACTTCGCGAATGCTGCGGACAAACTCCATGCGGTGTGGTTCGCCCACATATTCACCCGCTGCGCGTAACATAGGCGCCCACGTCGCACCACACGCACGTCCCAGCAGCAAGGCCGCCTGACAGTTCAAGGCATTATGGAGACCTTTAATGCCGAGGGCGTCGACGGGCATCAGCCGCAGCATACGACCTGCTTGACGCTCAGGTGCCGGCGCATTTTTTTTGCGTCGAGTTGGCGCTGGAAGGTCATCCTCAAACTCGGTTGCCTCTGAGGAGCACAACCACATGACCTCGTGACTGGTTTCAATTCCAAGATCACCCGTCAGCATCGGTGTGTCGCGACCAAAACTGCGAACATTCATTGCGTTCTGAGTTGGAATGAGTGCCATGACATTCTGATCGTCACGATTCACGATGACTTGCTCTGCCATCCCAAGAATTCTCGCTTTCGCTTCGCTATATGCCTGCATCGTGACATGCCAATCTAAATGGTCCTGTGTCAGATTCAGTACAGTTGCGGCAGTCAACTCCAAGCTTTTCGTCGTTTCAAGCTGAAAACTGGACAACTCAAGCACCCACGCGTCCGGCAAACTATTTTTATCTAAGGCGTCCATCAAAGCGTCTAAGGCCGCTGGACTAATATTTCCCGCTGCTCTGGTGCGCAACCCTGATGACTCCAGCATCCGACGCGTCAGCGCCGTGACCGTCGTCTTCCCATTCGAGCCTGTAATGCCGAGGACCTTTGGGCTATAACTCTGCGTAGACTTCAGTTCTCGCAGTGCGCGTGCAAACAACTCAATCTCACCTGTCACTTCAATGTCCTGCGATTGAGCAGCCGCCAATAACTCTCGCACTGGCGACATTCCAGGTGCTAGCCCAGGACTCAAGACAAGCTGCTCAACCTCATCAAGCAAGCTTTCTGCAAAAACATCACAACCCAGGTGCCATTCGACTCGCAATGGATCGAGCTCGGCCTGCAAATCTTCTAACCCTGCTGGGCTCAACCGCGTATCCGCGACTCGCAATAACGCTCCGTTGCGCGCGCACCAACGTGCTGCGGCAATGCCTGTCTCGCCGAGCCCTACGATTAGGACCCGAGACGGAAAGCTAGAGGTTAAAGCGGCTTCGTTCATCGAATCTTTAATGAAGACAAACCAATCAACACCAGCATCATGCTGATGATCCAAAACCTAATCACAACCTGTGTTTCTTTCCAGCCACCCACTTCAAAATGATGATGCAGCGGAGCCATACGCAGTATGCGCCGACCCTCACCATATTTTCGTTTGGTGTATTTGAACCAAAACACTTGAATCATGACCGAGAGTGTCTCAGCCACAAAGACGCCTCCCATAATGAACAACACAATCTCTTGACGAACAATGATTGCGATCGTACCGAGCATGCCGCCCAAAGCCAACGCGCCCACATCTCCCATAAATACTTGGGCAGGATGTGCGTTAAACCATAGGAATGCGAGACCCGCTCCAGCGAGCGCTGCACAAAGCACCATCAACTCGCCAGCACCAGGCACATAGGGAAACAATAAATATTTTGAATAGTCGACCCGACCAACCACATAGGCAAAGATGCCTAATGCGGAGCCCACCATCACTGTCGGCATAATCGCTAAACCATCCAGACCATCAGTCAGATTGACCGCATTGCTCGTCCCAACGATGACAAGCCAACTCAATGCCACAAATCCAAATACACCTAGCGGGTACGAAATAGTCTTGAAAAAGGGCACGATCAAATCTGTCCGTGTCGGCAAATCAACAGAAAATCCGCTCATGATCCAATCGCGCATCAATGGCCAGATGTTTGCCGTCGCAGGCGCAGACACCGCGAAAGTCAGATAGACCGCCGCTACCAGACCAATCAGCGCTTGCCAAAAAAACTTCTTACGCGCAGGCATACCCTCTGGATCACGATGAACCACTTTTCTGTAATCGTCCATCCAACCGATCCAACCAAAACCAAAGGTGACAAGTAACACGACCCATACAAAGCGGTTCGTCCAATCTGCCCACAACAACGTGCTGACCCCAATCGAAATCAAAATCAATACGCCGCCCATCGTTGGCGTTCCGGTCTTAATCAAATGTGTCTGCGGACCATAACTCCGAACGGCTTGTCCGATTTTGAGTGCGGTCAAACGATTGATCACATAAGGCCCTGCCACTAAACCAATCACTAATGATGTGGCACACGCAAGCACAGCACGCAAAGTGATGTACTCAAACACCGCAAAGCTGCGTATGTGGTTGTCTGCTATCCAACCGAACAGTTCATACAGCATGCTTAACCACTTCCCCGGGGTTGACCCCTGTTGCTTTTAGATAATCTTTCACGATGCGCTCCATACGCATAAAGCGCGATCCTTTTACCAATACGCTCGCGACTGGTTGCGCAAGTAGCGCTTCGCAAAGCTGCTCAGCAGATGTCCCAATCACAGCACCTGGGCCAAAGGCCTCTGCACTTGCACATGTCGCCTCACCGAGGGTCATCAGAAAATCAATCCCGCAGGCACGAGCATATGCACCAACCTCTCTGTGCATTTCCGGTCCGTGGTTGCCCACCTCGCCCATATCGCCGAGCACAAGCACGCGCGGAGCAGGCAAGCTCGCCAACACATCGATTGCAGCGCGCACCGAGTCCGGATTGGCGTTGTAAGTGTCATCAATTAATACGCGTTGAGCAGAAAGTCGATGTGTCTGCATCCGCCCTGATACAGCCTGAAAACTATTCAAGCCTGTGATGATCGCCTCGATCGGGGCACCCACTGCTAGTGTGCAAGCTGCCGCTGCTAAAGCATTTCGGATATTGTGCAAACCGGGCACAGGTAAAGAAATTTTGCAGTTGCCATCTTTGAAGTTCACTGTGAATGATGAGCCCAGCGCGTCAGCATCGATATCACTCGGCCAAATATCTGCTTGAGAAGTCATGCCAAAACGTAAAGAGCTGTGCTCAGTAGCAAGGCTTGTCCAAAGAGCCGAAAACTCCTCGTCCGCAGGAAACACTTTGATGCCCTGCGCACGCAACGAATCAAATACCGAAGCATTTTCCTTCGCGACGGCCTCCACACTTTCCATAAACTCCTGATGCTCTCGCTGTGCATTATTCACAAGCGCTACAGTAGGCTCTACCAGCTTCGCGAGCACCTCAATCTCTCCGGGATGATTCATCCCCAATTCAATCACGGCCGCCTGATGACTCTGACGCAAGCGCATCAGGGTCAGCGGCACACCTAGCTCATTGTTTAAGTTACCGACAGTCGCCAAACGATGCTCTGCTCCCAACCATTCAGCCAAAATCGCAGCGATCATTTCCTTAGTTGTGGTCTTACCATTGCTACCCGTCACAGCAATCATTGGGATCTTAAATTGCTGCCTCCACGCGTGTCCCAAAGCGAGCAAAGCCTTGCGTGTATCACCCAATGCGACTTGAGGTAAGGAAATAGAATCATCTACCGCTTCTACAACCGCCACAGCAGCGCCAGCCTGAGCCACTTGCTCGAGATAAGCATGACCATCAAAATTTTCGCCACGTAAAGCGACAAATACTGCACCCGCATCGAGCTTGCGCGAATCTGTCTGAATTGGACGTCCCTGCATGAGTACAAACGCTGCTTGTGCCCACTGTCTATCATCAAAATGATGCCTGACCCCATGGATCTCTTGGTACGTTTCATGACCTTTGCCGGCAATCAGAATCACATCTGCCGCATCTGCTGCAAGTACCGTTTCAAGAATCGCCCACGCACGATCTTGGGTGATTTTCACGTTGTGCGCTAGCCCGGAAATATCTGCGATGATCTCAGAGATGATGTTGGCGGGATCTTCTTGACGTGGATTATCGCTCGTCACAATCACCTGATCGGCGAGCTGTTGCGCTGCCACACCCATGATCGAACGTTTGCCTGCATCACGGTTTCCGCCACAACCAAATACACACCACAGCTTTCCCTGTCGGGCCTGCGCCACAGAACGTAATGTTCTCAATACCCGTTCTAGCGCATCAGGCGTATGCGCGTAGTCGACCACGACGAGAGGAACAGGTACCTCAACCATCAGTGAAGGCACACGCTCAAGTCGACCATCGACGGACACCAAACGTGTCAAGGCCTGACTGATTTTTTGCAAACTCCAACCTAATGCTTGCAATAGACCCGCTACACACAGCATATTCGAAATATTATGATGTCCGAGCGCATGACTCTGCACCTGCTCTTGTTCGCCTTGTGACTTCAGTGAAAAGGCCACACCCATCGTCTCAGTCCGGAGTGCGCTCGCCGTGAGTGTGGCAGAGTCTTCTCGTGTAGAAATGCTGTAAGTCAACGCTTGACAAGACACACGATGCGCAAGACGTACGCCCACAGGGTCATCAAGATTGAGCACAACATGCCGAAGGGTGGGCCAATTAAACAACTGACTCTTAGCAGCCTCATACTCCTGCATCGTCTGATGGTAGTCCAGATGATCACGTGACAAATTAGTAAAACCTGCGACGTGCAGTCGTACGCCATCCAGTCGACCTTGATCCATACCGATCGAGGAAGCTTCCATTGCAATATGCGTGGCACCGGCCTCGCGTAACATTGCCAAAGTTCTGTGTATCGAAATGACATCAGGAGTCGTCAATTTACCTGGCACAAGACGGCCATCTGGGTAGGTCACACCCAAAGTACCAACCACACCTACTTTCTGACCGTCGTTTCTCAAAGCCTGCGAAAACCAGTCTACGCAACTTGTTTTACCGTTGGTTCCCGTTACGGCAATAACAGTTAAGTTTGCAGAAGGTGATTCATACCAAAGATCCGCCAGTGCACCCAAGCGTGTCTGCAAGTGCAGCACTGCAAAACAAGGTACTTCAAAATGGGCTGGCTCCCAACCCTCAACCGAATCAACATGCATCAAGACTGCAGCGGCACCTTTTTCAATCGCTGCGGAGAGAAACTCACGTCCATCGCCTTTCTTGCCAGGACAAGCAACAAACACCTCGCCCCGAGATAACACACGAGAGTCCGCACACAGATTCGCGCCACACTCCGCCGACCGACGTATCAGTGCGACCAAGTTTTCATTGGAAGTTCGATCGTCGACCAATACGGATCGTGTCATCGCGTACCTCCCTGACCTGAAGCCACTACAGTCGAAGCGAAAGGCGCATCAGGCTGGGTACCCATAATTCTGAGCGTACTACCAACGATGGATGAAAACACCGGAGCTGCAACCAGTCCACCGTAATAGACTCCTGAGCTTGGCTCATCAATCGTCACCGCCACCACAATACGCGGATCTGAAACAGGCGCAAAACCCACAAATGAGCCGCGATAACGGCTCGTGCTGTAACGCCCATCCACAATCTTTCTCGCCGTCCCGCTCTTACCCGCGACACGATATCCCTGAACTCCCGCTGCTTTTGCTCCATCAGGTCCTGCGGCCGCTTCGAGCATCAAACGCACCCTCTGAGCAACGTCAGGCGGATAGACTCTAGTGGTTGCCAAGCCCTGATCTCGCTTGACTAGAGACAACCCCACCATGTCGCCATCGCGCGCAAACGCCGTGTAGGCGCGCGCCATTTGCAATAAGGAAACTGATAAACCATAACCATAAGACATGGTCGCTTTTTCAATTAGACGCCATCTTTCCCATGGTCTGAGTCGCCCAGCCGCCGCGCCCGGAAAACCAGTCTGCGGAACTTGCCCCAGCCCTAATTCATTAAATAGCGCCCACATTTCTCGAGACTCGAGCTTTTCGGAAATCATGGTCATGCCGATATTGCTCGACTTAAGCAAAACGCCACCGGTATCCAATACTCCGTTCGCTTTCACGTCGCTAATCGTCGCGCGCTGATAGGCAAGCTTGCCATTGCCGGTATTGAACTGAGTACTCGGGGTAATGCGTTTGAGATCAAGTGCCAGCGCAACTGTAAAGGGCTTCATGATTGAGCCAGGCTCGAACGTATCGGTCAGGGCTTGATTACGTAAGTTTCCGCTCCGAAAAGACTCGCGCTTATTTGGGTCGTAAGTCGGCATGTTGCCGAGCGCTAAGATTTCACCCGTTTTGACATCAATCACAACAGCAGCGGCGCCCTTGGCCTTGTTAACGACCATCGCTTCCTGCAGTGCGCGATACACCTGAAACTGAATACGCGTGTCGATCGAGAGCTTAATATCGCGACCATCCTTTGGCGAATCAATTGCACGGACGTCGTCAATATTGCGACCCATCCTATCTTTCATCACGCGACGGCTGCCAGCGTGTCCGGCGAGTTGGTCATTGAAAGCAAGCTCGACGCCCTCTTGCCCTTTGTCGTCAAGATTATTGAGACCCACGATATTGCCTGTCACTTCCCCTTCGGGATAAAAGCGACGGTTATCTGGATGCAAACTTATTCCAGAAATACGTAGTCTTTCTATTTTTTTTGCAACATCAATTGGAACTTGGCGTTTGAGATAGATAAAATTTCGCTTCTCGTCCGCCATTCTTTTGCGCAGCTCGGCAAGAGGCATTTCCAAGAGATCCGCAAGACTTTGCATCTTGTCAGCCGAGGTCTCACGATGCTGACGAGACTGAAAAGCAATCGCATTCGCAGGAATACTGGCTGCCAGCACTACACCATGGCGATCAAGAATTTTGCCTCGGCTCGCATACAAAGGCAGGGTATGCTCATAGCGCTTTTCACCCTGTTGCTGCAAAAACTCTGTCGTAATACCTTGCAAATAGATGGCGCGTCCAGCAAGCGCCACAAAGCCTAAGCCAAACAAAATCAGGACCAAGCGCCCTCGCCACATCGGATAGCTAATCTGGAGCACTGGATTTTTAAAGAAAGGTAAGCGTTTCATCGCACACCTCCCCGGACATTCGCCTGCTCTTCGCTCTTGACTAAAGAGGTGTGAGCAGGCTGACTTATGTAGACTGTTCGATTAGGCACAATCCCCGTCATCTTGAGCTCATCACGCGCTAAGCGATCGACCTTTGCATGACTAGATTCGGCAGCTCGATCGAGCTGGAGTCGACGCCAGTCAATTTCAAGTTCCTTCGACTTTGCCTTGTAACGATCGAGCTGATCGTAGAGCTGCCTAGCCTCGTAGCGCGCTGTCACAAGCGACAGAGCCGAGGTCATCAACACAATTGCGACAAGGATGCAAACGCGCCCCATCAACGCGCCCCTTTTTTATGGCTTGCTGAGGTCGCAATGGGCGCGGGGGAAAAAGCGGCTGCACCCATTTCAGGCAATCTCGTGACCGTGCGCTCAGCCACGCGCAATACTGCAGAACGTGAGCGCGGGTTCTCGCTAATTTCACTATCAGTTGGGAGCAATCGCGCCAAAGCCAACAAGACTGGCTGAGGCATTTCACTTTCGCGCAGAGGGAGGCGGGCATACGCAGCTTCCGGACGGGATGCTGAGGTGATGAACTGCTTGACGACGCGATCTTCCAACGAGTGGAAGCTAATCACGGCCATACGTCCGCCTGTTTTTAATAGAGTTAGAGTTGCCTGGAGGGCGCTCTCGAGCTCTTCGAGTTCACGATTGATGTAAATCCGTAAAGCTTGAAAGGTGCGTGTAGCCGGGTGCTGGCTCTTTTCGCGCGTGCGGACGGTGCTTGACACGAGCTCGGCGAGATCGAGCGTGGTAAGCAGCGGACTTGTTGCGCGGCGAGCAGCAATCGCCTTTGCAATCTGAAAAGCAAACCGTTCTTCGCCATATCGAACTATGACCTCCCGCATCTCATCAATACTTGCCAGCGCCAACCATTGCGCCACTGTTTCACCACGCGTCGTATCCATTCGCATATCAAGTGGACCTTCGCGCATAAAAGAAAAACCTCTCGCACCATCGTCGATTTGTGGCGAAGACACTCCAAGATC
Source organism: uncultured Burkholderiaceae bacterium (assembly GCA_963926265.1). Classification (GTDB taxonomy): domain Bacteria; phylum Pseudomonadota; class Gammaproteobacteria; order Burkholderiales; family Burkholderiaceae_B; genus Zwartia. The sequence goes on along the minus strand of CAWUWN010000020.1, from coordinate 6,951 downwards.
CAACATCACACCATCTACCGCCTGCACGCCCAACTCCAACAATGCGCTCAACATGTCGCCAAAGCCTTCATGGATCACTGTCACGCGATGATCTGTTCGGGCTAACTCCTGCGCCACCTCAATTGCTTGTGGATCCTTATCAAATACGTACAGCCTTGCATCTGGATTTAACTTTTCCAGCAATAGTTTTGAGTGACCACCACGTCCAAACGTCGCATCTACAAAAATCCCAGACAACCGAGACGTTTGTGTATCAGCGTTCGCAGATGTCTTCGATGCGCGCTTGCCATAAGCAGGCAACACCAACGACTCGACAGTCGGCTCGAGCAGCACGGGCCGATGGCTAAACACCGTCACGAACTAAAACGCAAACTGATTTAAAACTTCACCTATGCCTTGCGACAAATCGGCAGCCTCTCGACGCGTCAATGCAGCGGCATCCCATAATTCAAAGTGCGCACCCATGCCTAACAACATGAGGTCTCGCGTCATCCCCGCAGCCGTCCGTAACTCGGGCGCAACGAGCACACGCCCAGAGCCATCGATTTCGACATCTTGAGCATTACCCAATAGCAGACGCTGAAGCGCGCGCGCCGACATGGGGAACGCAGCAATTTGCTCACGCTTTTGCTCCCACTGCGGTCGGGGATAAACCAATAAGCAACCATCGGGATGTCGTGTGATCGTCAGACAGCCTTGCGCCTGCTCCAAAAGAGCGTCGCGATGCCGGGTCGGAATGTTGATCCGTCCCTTTGCATCTAGCGTGAGCGCACTACTTCCTTGAAACACCCATTTTCCCCACTTAGTTACACAAATATGCACATTTCACCACTCTAAGTGAATGATTAAATCTGGTCAAGCTAGAAATAGGTTTTTTTTCAATGGCGACAAGGACTTAGAGCTGTTTCTGCACGCGTAACAAAAACAAATTAATCAAATAAATCATGCCATTGGAAGATCAAGTAAATGTTGAATATCAACACTTAGCATAGGGATAACCCCGACATACGCTAATCGGCCTATTTGAGAAATGTTTGAGGTGCATCGGGAGGGCAACAAAGTGCAAAGCAGATCTATAGGCCGGATTCTGTAAACCCATTTGCATGAGTTAGCAATCATTCCTCTGGGCATTTCATTGCTGAAATGCTCTAGCCACCTACCCGCATACTTGGACGGAGCCGCCCGTCGTGATCGAGACCACACGCATGCCTATTTGGTGTTGCTCCGGATAGAGGTTGCCGCGTTTCACCCTGCAATGCTCGGCCCGCACGCGAACCTTACACCACGGAAACACCGTGGCGGAGCGCACCTTGCGGCACACCCTCACTGCAGACTCGTCTCTGTGGCCCTAGTCCTCGTCGCCTGCACGCTTGCGCGTGAGACGCCGGACGGTCGTTAACCGTTATCCTGCCCTATGGAGTCCGGACCTTCCTCGATGCATGAAGCACCGCGATTGCCCAATCTGCCTTGCCCTCATATTGTACGACCATACGACAATACGTAACTCCTGCGACAATAGCGAACTTATCTTCTTATTTTTGCCGTATCAAACATGTCCAGCCAAGCTCTCATCACCCTCAATGCCGTTCACCTCGCCTATGGGCACCACCCCTTGCTGGACGGAGCGGACTTGGCGATCCATGCGCACGAACGTATTGGTTTGATTGGGCGCAATGGCGCAGGCAAATCCTCACTGCTTCGTTTGCTTGATGGCCGCACACAGCCAGATGATGGTGCGATTAATATTGCGGGTCACGTCAAAGTCGCCACAGTCGAACAAGAACCTCAGCTTGACGAGTCGCTCACGATTGAACAGGCCGTGTTTGGTGAGTATGACCCCGATAGCGAAGATTGGAACAAAGCTTCACGCGTGCGTGCCTTAATCGATAAGCTAGGCTTGCCACCCGAAGCCATTGTTGGCACGCTCTCAGGTGGGATGCGCAAACGCGTCGCACTGATTAGCGCGATGGCCAATGAGCCGAGCCTACTGCTGCTAGACGAGCCAACAAACCACCTAGATCTTGACGGTATTCAATGGCTTGAGAACACGCTTAAACAATGGCCTGGCAGTGCCATCGTAATCACACATGATCGACAATTTCTGGATTCCGTCGCGACACGTATCGTTGAGCTCGATCGCGGTGCGCTTCTGAGCTTTCCGGGTAATTTTTCAGAATGGCAGGTGCGCAAAGCACAATGGCTTGAATCACAGCGCCTAGAGAATGCTCGCTTTGACAAACTATTGGCTCAAGAGGAAATCTGGATCCGCAAAGGGGTCGAGGCACGTCGCACTCGCAACGAAGGACGCGTGCGCAGACTCGAGCAGCTTCGCGTCGAGCGCGCGGACAGACGTGAGCGGCAAGGAAATGTCCAGCTTGCGATTGACTCAGGACAACGATCCGGCAAACTCGTCGCCGAACTCGAAAATGTGAGCAAATCCTTTGGAGACCGCTGCGTCGTCAGTGACTATTCAACCACTATTATGCGCGGTGATCGAATCGGTTTCATCGGTCCAAACGGCGCCGGAAAATCTACACTTCTCAAACTGATTCTCGGCACCCTTCAACCCGACAGTGGCACTGTCAAACTTGGCACCAACTTAAGCGTGGCTTATTTTGATCAGATGCGTAGTCAGTTAGATGAAAATGCCACGCTCGCTGATGTGATTAATCCTGGTAGTGAGTGGATTGAAATTGGTAATACACGCAAACACGTGATGAGTTATTTGGGTGATTTTTTATTCGCACCAGCCCGAGCACACTCACCCGTTAAAAGCTTATCTGGTGGCGAGCGTGCGCGCCTACTATTGGCCCGTTTGTTTGCACGCCCTGCCAACATTTTAGTGTTGGACGAACCGACCAACGATCTCGATATCGAAACACTCGAATTACTCGAAGAACTGCTACAAGATTATCCCGGCACGGTCTTGCTCGTCAGTCACGACAGAACCTTTCTCGACAACGTCGTGACCCAGACCATTGCAAGCGAAGGAAATGGGCGCTGGAAAGACTATGTCGGCGGCTTTGTAGACTGGGAGCGTCAGCGCCTAACCACCCAAGGGCCCTCTGCGATTGCGCAACTAAAATCCGCACCACAAGTCACGACACATGCGCAGACGGATGCAGGCTCTGCAAATCCGTTACCGTCAACTGCTGGCAAAGTCGCTGCGACAAAATCGGCTACAACGACAGCCAAAGTACGCCCCAATAAGCTTGCGCCATGGGAGACCAAAGAGCTGGAGCAGCTGCCCCTCGACATTCAAAAATTAGAACAAGAGCAAGAGGCTCTTGTGGCAGAAATGGGCAAGGGAGAACTCTACAAAAACGATCCTGTAAAGCTCACAACGATCCAGGCTAGATTGAACGAAATTGATGCCACCTTAGTCAAGCATTTCGCCCGCTGGGAAGCATTAGAGGCGCGTCAAGCCTAAACCGAACCTAGACTAGGCGAGCACTCGCCACTTAAGCGTTTCGCCCGCGGCCAACGGAACAATCATTGTCTTCCCGAAAGGAAGTTCCGTTGGGATAAGGAAGTCTCCGCGCTCCAAGGTCAGCGTACCCGTATTTCGTGGCAAACCATAAAAATCAGGTCCTCTAAAACTCGCAAAGGCTTCGAGTTTATCGATTTTCCCTACAGCATCAAAGGCTGTTGCATACAACTCCATCGCATGAAGCGCTGTGTAGCAACCCGCACAACCGCACGCATGTTCTTTTAAATCCTTTGAGTGTGGTGCACTGTCCGTTCCCAAAAAAAATCGCGGACTGTCGCTCGTTGCCGCTTCAACTAAGGCAAGACGATGAACCTCACGCTTCAAAATAGGTAAACAATAATAGTGCGGCCGCACCCCACCTTGGAAAATGGCATTGCGATTGTAAAGAAGATGTTGTGCGGTAATCGTCGCTGCAACAGGCCCTTCGGCTTGTCGCACATAGTCGACACCTTCTTTGGTGGTGATGTGCTCAAACACAACTTTTAATGCAGGCAATGCTTTGCGTAATGGAATCATGACGCGATCAATGAATAGCGCTTCACGATCAAAAACATCGACTGATGGATCAGTGACCTCACCATGAACCAGCAAAGGCATGCCAATCCGCTGCATCGCCTCAAGCACCGCACTGCAACGCGCCAACAAGTCCGTGACGCCCGCATCAGAGTTTGTCGTCGCACCAGCAGGATACAACTTGAATGCTACGGCAGCACCTGTCTCGTATGCTCGGACAACTTCATCAGGCTGGGTATTATCTGTGAGATATAAAGTCATCAATGGAGTGAAGCTGCCTGCCGGCACTCCAGCAAGCACAAGCGCTTGTTCGATTCGCTCACGATACGCCACCGCGAGTGCGGCGGTCGTCACGGGTGGCTTAAGGTTTGGCATCACGATGGCACGGGCAAACTGCCGTGCCGTATCACCAACAACCGCCTTGAGGGCTTCTGCATCGCGCAAATGCAAGTGCCAATCATCTGGGCGCGTAATCGTCAAGGTTGTTTGTTTCATGTTTCTAGATCTTCAAAAATTTATATGGGCATGCTTCGTTCTACTAGCGCAGCAAAGGTCGCACTGCCAACAGGAATAACATCATCATTAAAGTCAAATTTCGGATTGTGTAGAAATCTACCATCCTCAGCACCGCCCTGACCCAGCCTGAAATAAGCGCCAGGGACTTTTCTCAACATAAATGAAAAATCCTCTGAACCCATCGATGGCGTCATATCCCGAACAACATGCTCTGCACCAAAGAGCTCGGTTGCGACATCTGCAACAAAATTTGCGTTCGCTGGAGTGTTAATGGTTGCGGGATAATTGCGGACGTACTTGAACTCAACCGTTGCACCAAAAGCTTGCGCAATCGAGTCAATAATTGTCCGCATACGAGCTTCGACGATCTGTTGAACAGCATCACTGAAAGTTCGAACAGTTCCGACGAGTTTTGCCTGACCTGGAATTACGCTCGCTGCAGTCGCAGCGCCCGCATGGATATGTCCAAACGATAAAACCGCAGCCTCAAGCGGATGCACATTGCGAGAAACAATAGTTTGTAATGCCGTGACCATGTTTGCAGCCACGACTATTGGGTCAATGGTCTGATAGGGGTGCGCGCCGTGACCCCCACGACCTTGAATATTGATTTCAAATTTGTCCGAGGCCGCCATCATTGGCCCAGGATTAATGCCGACCGTGCCGGCAGGTAAACCTGGCCAATTGTGCAAGGCGTAAATAGCGTCGCAAGGGAAACGCTCAAACAAGCCATCATCCACCATGGCTTTTGCACCGCCCAGACCCTCTTCGGCTGGCTGAAAGATCAATACCGCTGTACCGTTGAAATTTCTATTTTGCATCAGGTACTTAGCCGTACCTAGCAAGATGGTTGTGTGCCCGTCGTGTCCACACGCATGCATCATTCCAGGTACAGTCGAACAATATTCTGCCGAACCCTCTTCGCTCATCGGCAGCGCGTCCATGTCCGCGCGCAGCCCAACCATTTTTCCTGAGTCGGTACGCTGCCCACGTATCACTCCGACCACACCCGTTTTCCCGATTCCCCGATGCACTTCGACACCGAGCGCGGTCAGTGCCCCAGCGACAATTCCAGAAGTCCGGATTTCTTCAAAGCCAATCTCAGGGTGAGCGTGTAAATCTCGCCGCACGGCCACGAGCTCTTGATGAAACTGTTGAATAGCTGCAAGGGGGGATCTTAATTGCATGATCAATAAGGATAAAGTTAAGAAATTACATGGCTTAGACTATGGATTGAACATGTTCATCCATGTCCAATGAACAATTTAGTTAGTTTACCTTTCTTGGGTAAAGCAGGGTCATTTGAGACAATTTCACGACGTTCTTTATAAATTCTTTGTCTTTCGCTCATAGAAGCGTTATGCTGCGCCCAACGTGTAGATTAATCCGTCCCACTAGGAGAGTTCATATGGCAACTGCCAAAAAACCAGCCGCAAAGAAAGTTGTAGCAAAAACACCCGCAGTGAAAAAAGTAGCAGTTAAGAAAACTGCTGCAACAAAAGTGGCACGCACACCGAATGCTGCGTTCATGAAAGCGATGACACCTAGCGCTGTTTTGGCAGCTGTGATTGGTGCGGCTCCTTTGCCACGCACTGAAGTCACAAAAAAGATTTGGGAATACATCAAAAAGCATGATCTTCAGGATCCTGCGAATCGTCGCAACATCAATGCAGACGACAAGCTCAAGCCATTATTTGGCAAGGCTCAAGTCTCAATGTTTGAACTGACTAAAATCGTAAGCGGCCATTTGAAATAATTTATTTCAAACAAGCGATTACGCATAAAAAAGGGCACTTATATAAGTGCCCTTTTTTCTTGTGTAAAAAACTATTAGTTTACTGCCGTATGTTCTAACAATAGCAGCCAGCCTTTCACTAAGCGATACAGTATCCATATTCCAGTAGCGGCCACTCCAATCCATCCAATGTATATATATGTTGCGATGCCACTGATCACAAGAGCGAGAAGGCCCCACCAAAAAGTTTGCAGTAACCAGTCAAAATGGGAGGCATAGATCGTCCCCGCAGCGTCAGGGCGCTTTAAATAAAGCAACACCACTGCTGCTACTGATGCAATACCAAACACGCCACCGCTTAACAGGCCCACCGCAAACAGCCCGTAAGCAACATGTGAGATTGTCCGCAAGTCAATTGGCTTTTTGCCTTCAGGATTGAGTTCGTTCGACATTTGCAGCACTCCTATGATGGTTCACAAGTGAGTATGAGACTTCTCACTGAATTATGCCGACAATCTAACATGATTGTCGTAGATTTCAATACATACAATGCGTATCAAACAGCGCAATCAATAAAGCAGTTGCCACAAAGACAAACCCCCTCAGGCAAGGCCTGAGGGGGTTTGAGGGTAAGAGCCTGACGATGACCTACTTTCACAGACGTACGTCCACTATCATCGGCGCTAAGGTGTTTCAC
>CAWUWN010000019.1:0-15136 GCA_963926265.1 uncultured Burkholderiaceae bacterium | reverse complement strand
ACAAAGCTAATCCTCAATACGCTTGATAGAGAGACCCGATATGAGCAACGTCACAGCCATTCAAGTTCCGGACATCGGCGATTTCGACACCGTCGAGGTGATCGAGATTCTTGTCAAAGTCGGCGATACAGTCAAAGCCGAACAAAGCCTGATCACCGTGGAGTCAGACAAGGCTTCGATGGAGATCCCCACTTCAATCGGTGGCGTGGTCAAGTCGATCGAGATCAAGGTTGGTGACAAGGTCAAGCAAGGCAGTGTGATGCTGCATGTTGATGCCGCTGTCGCAGCAACGGCGCCTGTCCCAGATGCAAAGCCTTCAGAGCCGATTTCCGCACCAACGCCTGTACCCGCACCAGCACCAGCACCAGCACCTGCACCCGCACCTGCTGCCGGTAAGTTAGAGCTACCCGTATCGACCGCAGGGTTGGCACATGCCTCACCGTCTGTGCGCAAGTTCTCACGAGAGTTAGGGGTTGATCTCAATCTTGTGACAGGCACTGGCCCCAAAAATCGCATCTTGCAAGATGATGTCCAAAACTTCGTCAAGCAAGCTTTGTCAGGGGGGGCTGGCGCAACATTAGGTTCTGCTTCTGGTGGATCAATGGGCGGCTTGGATCTCTTGCCTTGGCCCAAAATCGACTTCACCAAATTTGGCGAGATCACCCCCAAGCCATTGTCTCGTATCAAGAAAATCTCAGGTGCCAACTTGCACCGCAATTGGGTCATGATTCCGCATGTCACCAATAATGACGAAGCCAACATCACTGAACTTGAAGCCCTGCGTGTTACCCTCAACAAAGAAAATGAAAAGTCTGGCATCAAGGTCACGATGCTTGCATTCCTGATTAAGGCGTGTGTAGCAGCGCTTAAGAAATTCCCCGAATTTAATGCGTCAATCGATGGCGATCAGCTGATCATGAAGCAATATTTTCATATCGGTTTTGCGGCAGACACACCAAACGGTCTTGTCGTGCCAGTGATTCGAGATGCGGATAAAAAAGGCATTCTTGAGCTCGCAAACGAAAGCAGCGAACTCGCTAAAAAAGCGCGTGATGGTAAGTTGTCGCCCGCTGAAATGCAGGGTGGTTGTTTTTCAATTTCGTCGCTCGGTGGTATCGGTGGTACCCACTTCACCCCCATTATTAATGCCCCTGAACTCGCGATTTTAGGGGTCTCTCGCGCATATATGAAACCTGTCTGGGACGGCAAGGCCTTTGTACCTCAGCTCACCTTACCCCTTTCGCTCTCCTACGATCATCGTGTGATTGATGGTGCAGCGGCGGCGCGTTTTAATGCCTATCTTGGCAGTCTCCTGGTGGACTTCCGCCGTATCGCGCTTTAAGGAGTTGCCATGAGCAATCAAATCGATGTGATCATTCCTGATATTGGAGACTTTGATACGGTCGAAGTCATCGAGGTGTTGGTCAAAATTGGTGATGCCGTCAAGGCTGATCAAAGCTTGATCACTGTTGAATCGGACAAAGCCTCCATGGAGATCCCCAGCGCCCAAGCTGGTGTGGTCAAGAGTATTTCGGTCAAAGTGGGTGACAAGGTCAAACAGGGCTCAGCCATTATGAAAATGGAGGCGAGCGCGACTGCACCAGCCTTAGCATCTGAGTCAGTCCCAGTGGCAACCAACACTAGCGTTGCGGCTACAGAACCTCCTGCAGCACCTCCTGCAGAACCTCCTACTGCGCCCGTCGTGGCAAGTTTTGCTGGAAAGGTCGATAGCCAATACGACTTGTTAGTGTTGGGTGCTGGCCCTGGCGGCTATTCAGCTGCTTTTCGTGCTGCGGATCTCGGTTTGAGCGTCGTGCTCGTCGAGCGTTATGCATCGCTTGGCGGTGTATGCCTGAATGTCGGCTGCATTCCCTCCAAGGCTTTGCTGCACACTGCCGCAGTGCTCGAAGAAGCTCAGGCTCTTGCAGCGCATGGCATTTCCTTCGCCAAACCTAAAATTGATCTCGACAAGCTCCGTGCTTTTAAAGATGGCGTCATTGGTAAGTTGACCGGTGGCCTAGCGGGTATGGCCAAAGCGCGTAAAGTGACCGTCATTCAAGGTGTAGGTGAGTTTGTTACAGCCAATCATCTACGCGTAAAGACTGACAAAGATGTCCAGACAATTGCTTTCGGTCAGGCGATCATCGCGGTAGGGAGTCAGTCCGTCAAACTCCCATTCATGCCGGATGATGAGCGGGTCGTCGACTCAACAGGGGCATTGTTGTTGCGCAGCATTCCAAAGAAAATGCTGATCGTGGGTGGCGGAATCATCGGTCTTGAAATGGGGACTGTCTATTCTGCACTGGGCTCTCGTCTTGATGTCGTTGAAATGCAGGATGGCTTGATGCAGGGCGCTGATCGAGACTTGGTCAAGGTTTGGCAAAAATTCAACGGACATCGTTTTGACAACCTCATGCTAAAGACTAAAACAGTCGGAGCTGAGGCTAAAAAAGACGGCATCTATGTGACCTTTGAAGGTGAGGGTGCTCCTAAGCAAGCGCAACGCTACGATTTAGTTCTTCAGGCCGTTGGTCGTACTCCAAATGGAAAAAAGATTGCTGCGGAACTCGCAGGTGTCGCTGTGACCGATCGTGGTTTTATCGAGGTTGATCGTCAGATGCGCACCAACGTACCCAATATTTTTGCCATTGGTGATATTGTGGGTCAACCCATGCTTGCGCATAAAGCTGTGCATGAGGGTCATGTGGCTGCCGAAGTTGCCGCCGGTCAAAAGAGCTTCTTTGATGCACGAGTTATTCCATCAGTTGCTTACACCGACCCTGAAATTGCTTGGGTGGGACTGACTGAAGATCAAGCTAAACAAGAAGGCATCTCTGTCACCAAGGGTGTGTTTCCTTGGGCAGCTTCAGGTCGTGCGATTGCCAATGGTCGCGATGAGGGCTTTACTAAGCTTTTGTTTGATGCGACCACACACAAGATTCTGGGAGGCGGTATCGTCGGAACCCACGCAGGCGATCTGATTGGTGAGGTCGCGCTAGCGATTGAGATGGGTGCCGATGCGGTAGACATCGGTAAAACTATTCATCCGCACCCAACGCTCGGCGAATCAATCGGTCTTGCCGCAGAGGCGGCTGAAGGCCACTGCACGGATTTACCTCCTGTGCGTAAAAAGTAAATGACGCAATAGTGTGTGTAAAAAAGGCTGCCGGATATCAGGCAGCCTTTTTATTGAACGCAATGTCTCTAAGCTAGAGTGCTACGGTCGAGAACCAAGGCACTGCTGCAATCAAAACGAGGCCTGCGATCAGTGCCAAAATGTATGGCCAGATGGCGCCCATTACCTCATCAGGCGAGGTATTGCCAATTCGGCAGGCGACGTAAAATCCCACACCAATAGGCGGCATCATGAGGCCGATATTCATTGCAGTGACCACGACCATCGAGTAATGGATTTCGTGGATACCAAGTTTGCGGGCAATCGGGAACATGATCGGTGCCAAGATCAAAATTGCAGGCAGACCCTCCAGCAAACATCCAAGAATCAAAAATATCAGAATCGTCACAATCATGAAACTGATAATGCCGCCTGGTAAGGTTGTCAAAAATTGCGAAAGGCTTTGGACAACACCACTTTGCGTGATCGCCCAAGCCATTGCTGAAGCTGTGCCTAAAATAAGCAAAATCGCGCCACTGAGTGCGGCGGTTTCTATTAGCATGCTGTAAATTTTTCTCCAACCCAGACCGCCATACAACACTTGGCCAATGATCATTGCATACAACACCGCAATGGTTGAAACCTCTGTGGCGGTAGCAATACCTCCACCTACGGCACTGCGTATCAGAAATGGGAGAACTAGCGCTGGTGCAGCGATTAGGAGCATACGACCAATCACAGAAGAGCTTGATCGTTTGACTTGATCCATGATTTCATGGCGAGCCTTCCATCTTGCCAAGACCGCAAGCGCCACTAACAACACCATCGCAATGATGACGCCACTTTGAAAGAGTCCTGCGATGGATACACCTGCCACTGACCCTAAGACAATCAGCACAATGCTTGGGGGGACCGTATCCGCCATCGCCGCGCCTGTCGCTAGCAAAGAGATCATTTCTTTAGGTTTATGACCACGCCTTTTCATTTCTGGAAAAAGGGCTGGTGCAATAGTCGCCATATCTGAGACTTTGGAACCTGAAATGCCAGAGACAATAAAAAGTGAACCTAGTAGGACATAGGACATTCCTGCCTTGATATGGCCGAGCAAGGAAGCTAGAAAATCGACGATTGCTTTGCCCATCCCTGTTGCATCGAGAACGCATCCTAGCAAAACAAAGATTGGGACAGAGACAAGGATCAGGCTCGACATGCCTTCATCCATACGCCCAATCACCACCATTAACGGTACGCTGGTCGAAAAAGCTAAGTAGCTGAGCGCTCCTATCCCAAAGCAAAAGGCAATTGGGACGCCTGCAATCAGACAAAGCGCAACGAGTATGACAAGAAAAAAGATGATGTTGTAGAGACCAAGATCAGTTAAAGATGCTGAGCCTAGCCAACACGCTAAAGCGATCGCACTGATCAGGGCAATCGCGCAAAGTAGATTGCCGCGACTGACAGTTTTCACAGCATATGTCATCAAGATTGCGAGCATTGCAATAATGCCAAAGGCAAGTGCAGACACGCGATAAGTATTCGGGATATTCAGTGCAGGTGATTTGACGAACCATTCTTCTTGAGCATAGATGGCGGCCGGATGAATAAGAGCTAACAAGAACGCAGCGATGGCGACTAATGCTAGCGCATGGACAAAGCCCTGTATTTTTTTAGGCATCATGTCTAAAAACAAACTCAGCCGCAGATGCTCGTTTCTATGCATAGCAATGGCTGTCCCAAGCATGGCAAACCAAAGAAATGACAACGAAACAACTTCGTCGATCCAAATGATGGGCATTGAAAAAACATAGCGTGCCACGACACCGACGAAAAGCAGGGTGATGATGATAACTAATAAAGCAGCGCTAACAATCTCTAGCGGTTTGAGTAGTCTTGTCATCAGTGAGATTGAAGGTGAGGCTGCGGCGGTTGTCATGAAAACTCCGGGTAAAACGAAACATTAGTTTTCTGTTTCGGTAAAAATTTGGGCGCCCGACGATGGGCGCCCAAAAGCCATGCTCTTGATCCAGAAGCTCTCAGGATCAATCCGAGCAAGTTAAGCCAACTTGCCGCTGTAGCGCTCCAGCATTGACCAAGCATCATTGCCTAGCTTGGCTTTCCACTCAGAGTAAAAACCGCCAGCGCGGAGGCGGTCACGGAACGAATCAGGTGCTGTTTGGTTAAAGACCATACCTTTTGCCGTCAGACCCTTTTGTAAGGTTGCATTCATGCCGGCAACGTCTTCGCGCTCTTTCATGCCTGCGGCATTGATGTTTTTAGCAACGATTCCACGCAGATTTTCAGGCAGACGTTCCCAAGCACGACGATTCGCCAAGAACCAGAAACCATCCCACATGTGGTTGGTTAACGAGCAGTATTTCTGAACTTCATTGAGCTTGGCAGTATCGATAATGGCAAGCGGGTTTTCCTGTCCATCAACAATCTTTGTTTGAAGTGCGCTGTAGACCTCGTTGAAGTTGATCGAGGCAGGTGCCGATTCAAATGCTTTGAACATCGAAGTCCAAAGAGGTGAGACGGGCACACGGATCTTAAAGCCCTTCAGATCAGCCGCAGTCTGGATAGGCTTAGTCGAAGAGGTGATCTGGCGGAAACCGTTATCCCAGATTTTGTCCATGACAACCAGATTAGCTTTGTTGATCTCTTTACGGACATGCGCACCCAGATCCCCATCTAATGCTTTCCATACCTCGCCGTAATTACCAAAAGCAAAACCGATGCCTGTGATTGAGGAGGCAGGCACGAGTGTGGCCAAAATTAAACCTGACAAAGTAAAAAACTCAACGCCGCCGCTGCGAACTTGGCTCAACATGTCAGTGTCTGAGCCGAGTTGGCTACTGGGGAAAATACGAATCTCGACACGACCTTGCGTTTCTTTTTGAATCGCATCTGCCATTTCCTTGGCCCGAATGTTCATCGGGTGCGTGAGTGGCAAGTTATTGGCATATTTATATGAGAACTCAGCCTTAGACTGGGCCCAAGCACTATTCAAGGGGGAAGCCAGTGTAATCACTCCGGCACCCATGCCGGTCAATAGATTACGTCGTGAAATGGACATTTTTGTCTCCTAAGTTTTTCGAACTACAGTCAATCATAGCAACGAACTAGGCCTGCTCGTTCCTAAATGCATCTCTGAGCGGTAAAATGCGTGTTTTCCCCTACGTTGCTTCCTGGTCGCCAAAGTGTCACATATTCTGCAAATCCCCGGCTCCTCCGTTCTGTCCAGTTTTCGCCAAGAACGTCTGCTGTCCAAGCTCCGTGCTTTAGGTCTGCCAATCGCTACTGTCAGTGCCAGGTACGAGCACTTTGTCTGGTGTGACGAAGCCCCTGATGCGCTCACCCAGACGCGACTCGGACAATTGTTGGATTATGGCGTGCCACATCTTGACTTGGCTGAGCAAGGTAGTTCTATGGTTTTGCGCGTCATCCCGAGGCTGGGAACGATCTCCTCCTGGGCGAGCAAAGCAACAGATATTGCCCATAATTGCGGTTTCAGCGCTGTGCGTCGGATCGAGCGCGGCATCGAATACACCTTGACTCCCGAGCGCAGCTGGCTCAAAAGTAAAAATTTAGACGCTGATATGCTGGCGCTAGCAGCAAGTTGTTTGCATGACCGAATGACAGAAACAGTTGTTGATGTCAATTTTGATCCACAGGTTTTGTTCCGCTCGCTACCCGGCAAGCCTATGCGAACTGTTGCTGTCACGGCACAGGGCAAATCCGCCTTGCTCGAAGCCAATGTCAAATTAGGTTTGGCGCTGTCCGAGGACGAAATAGACTATTTGACGCATTCGTTTACTGAACTGGGTCGAGATCCAACGGATGTCGAGCTCATGATGTTTGCGCAAGCCAACAGCGAGCATTGCCGTCACAAGATTTTTAACGCGCAGTGGGTCATTGATGGTCAGGCTGAGTCCAAGACCCTGTTTGGCATGATTCGCGAAACGCATGCTGCTCAACCCCTCGGAACCGTGGTGGCGTATTCGGATAATGCCGCCATCATGGAGGGTGGAGAAGCCCAGCGTTTTCAGGCGGCGGCTGATGTGCAAGGGCAGTCTGCGATTTACGGCACTCAGCTCAAAACCGTTCATACGGTGATGAAAGTTGAAACGCATAACCATCCCACCGCGATTGCGCCTTTTGAGGGGGCTTCGACGGGTGCGGGTGGAGAAATACGAGATGAGGGCGCGACGGGCAGGGGCTCAAAACCAAAAGCAGGACTCGCTGGCTTTACCGTGTCCCACCTCCGTTTTGAAGACGCACCGCGCAGCTGGGAGTCAGATCACCACGGCGCGCCCGATCGGATTGCGACTCCACTGTCCATCATGATCGAAGGCCCGCTGGGAGCTGCGGCATTTAATAACGAGTTCGGTCGCCCGAACTTACTGGGCTACTTTCGTTCCTATGAGCAGACTGCGGGTCAAACTCGCTGGGGTTATCACAAACCGATCATGATTGCCGGCGGCTTGGGCAGTATTGATGACGGCTGTACGTTAAAAGACCGCATTGAACCCGGCTCTTTGCTGATTCAGCTTGGTGGTCCTGGCCTGCGGATCGGGATGGGCGGCAGTGCTGCTTCGAGTATGGCGGTGGGCACAAATACTGCTGCCCTAGATTTCGATTCTGTTCAACGTGGTAACCCTGAAATTGAGCGTCGTTGCCAGGAAGTGATTGATCGGTGTTGGCAGCAGGGTGAAAAAAACCCAATTGTTGCTATTCATGATGTGGGCGCTGGTGGTCTGTCCAACGCCTTTCCCGAGCTGGTCAATGATGCTGGACGGGGGGCAACCTTTGATTTGAGTCGCGTTCGCCTCGAGGAGTCTGGCATGTCGCCGGCCGAGATTTGGAGTAATGAATCCCAAGAGCGCTATGTACTCTCCGTATTACCCAAGGATTTGCCAAGATTCCAAAAAATTGCTGAGCGCGAACGCTGTCCGTTTTCGGTAATTGGTGTCGCAACCGAAGAGCGTCAGTTACGCGTTGTCCAAGGTGAGGGTCTACCCGGTTTGGATACGCTCGCGCCTCAGCAGGATATGCGTCCGGTTGATGTGCCGATTGATGTGATCTTGGGTAAACCACCACGCATGACACGTGACGTCAAACGAGTGGCACCACAGACAGCTCCACTCGACTTGACTGTCATTGCCTTGGACGATGCTGTCACTCGCGTGTTGCAGCATCCAACCGTAGCAAACAAAAGCTTTCTCATTACGATTGGTGATCGTACCGTGGGTGGTTTGTCGAGCCGAGATCAGCTTGTCGGTCCTTGGCAGGTCGCCGTGGCTGACTGTGCTGTGACGCTATCCGACCATGATGGTACCCGTGGCGAAGCCATGGCGATGGGTGAGCGTACGCCGATTGCTGCGATCGACGCTCCAGCCTCCGGAAGAATGGCGGTTGGCGAAGCCTTAACCAACTTGGCTGCGGCCGATGTTGCCCGTATAGAGGACATCAAACTCTCCGCGAACTGGATGGCAGCGTGTGGCGCACCCGGTCAGGATGCTGCGTTGTTTGATACGGTTTCTGCCGTAAGCACGCTATGCCAGAGCGTCGGCTTATCCATTCCTGTGGGGAAAGATTCTCTTTCGATGCAAACCAGCTGGACTCAGGGTGATGAAAAGCGTCAGGTGATTTCACCTGTTTCTCTGATTGTGACTGCTTTTGCCCCAGTTCAGGATGTTCGGCAGACATTGACCCCACAGTTGCGCACCAATGTCGGACCGACCTCGTTGATCCTGATCGACTTGGGTGGCGGGAAAAAACGCATGGGCGGGTCGATTCTGACTCAAGTGTGTAACCAAGTGGGTGAGCAGACGCCTGACGCCGATGATGCTGAAGTCCTGAGAACATTTTTTGTCACTATTCGTGCCTTGGCGGAGTCTGGTGTGCTGCTGGCTTATCACGATCGCTCAGACGGAGGTTTGTTGGCGACTGTGTGTGAAATGGCGTTTGCTGGGCACACCGGTGTCTCGCTTAACATCGATATGTTGACCATCGATACAAATGCTGAGGACTGGGATGCCTACAATATTCGCGCAGCACAGGTAGACGTTCAGCGAAAAGAGCTCACAATCAAAGCACTTTTTAACGAAGAACTTGGTGCTGTGATTCAGGTTCCAAGTGCCGAGCGCGATGCTGTGATGCAAGTGTTGCGAGCTGCGGGGTTATCGGTACATTCACATGTCATCGGATCCCTTAATCCATCGGACGAAATCGAAATTTTCCGTGATGGTAAGAAAATCTGGGGTAAGCCGCGTCCAGAACTCGCCAAGCTTTGGAGTGATGTGAGTTATCGGATTGCAGCCTTGCGAGACAACCCAGCTTGTGCGCAGGCTGAGTTTGATGCGTGGTCCGACACGACAGATCCAGGCATGACGCCAATTGTTGATTTTGACCCTCAGGAAAATATTGCGGCACCTTTTTTTAACAAGGGTGCAAGACCGCGCGTAGCGATTTTGCGTGAGCAGGGATGTAATAGCCAAGTTGAAATGGCATGGGCATTTGATCGTTCTGGTTTCGAGGCCTGGGATGTCCACATGACCGATTTGCAAACGGGTTCGGTGGATTTGTCAGGTTTCCAAGGTTTGGTCGCAGTCGGTGGCTTTAGTTATGGCGACGTGTTGGGAGCAGGCGAGGGTTGGGCGCGCAGCATTCTGTTCAATACTCAGTTGTCCGATCAGTTTGCTCAATACTTTGGTCGCACGGACACGTTTGCGCTCGGAGTGTGTAATGGTTGTCAGATGATGGCCGCACTCGCACCGATGATTCCTGGTGCCCAAGACTGGCCTCGGTTTACCCGCAATGTGTCTGAAAAATACGAGGCGCGCTTCTCAATGGTCGAGGTGCTTGAATCACCTTCGCTATTTTTCCAAGGGATGTCTGGTGCGCATATTCCGGTTGCAGTCGCACATGGCGAAGGTTTTGCTAATTTTTCGCGTCAGGGAGATGCCGCAAAGGTGTTGAGTGCCCTCAGATATGTTGATCATCGCGGTCAGGCAACGGAAACCTATCCCCTCAATCCAAACGGAAGTCCGGGTGGTTTGACTGCGGCCACGACTGCTGATGGACGTTTTACGGTCATGATGCCCCATCCTGAGCGTGTGACACGTAACGTCATGATGTCTTGGGCACCGGAGTCATGGGGTCCCAAGGATACACAGGGAGCTTATTCTCCTTGGATGCGTTTCTTTCAGAACGCACGTGTATCTCTAGGTTAAACCCGATATCAATCTGCGTTGACGTCCATAATCATGCAGGTTGTTGTCGCAAATGCGTGCAACTTGCCATCAGGTCCGAGGATTTTTCCCTCGGCGGTGGCAACTTTTCGCCCCATCTGAATGACAGTGCCCACTGCTCGGACTCTACCCACGCTAGGACTGATGGCGCGGGTCATTTTGACGCTCAGATCAAGCGTGGCATATCCTTTTCCTGCTGGCAGCATCGAATGGATCGCGTTGCCGACAGCACCATCCAAAATGCTTGAAAACCAACCTCCATGGACAGAGCCCTGAACATTGAGTACGGCTTCGGTGGGTTGGCCTTGCAAAACAGCGCGACCAGGTTCGATGTCCATCAGCATATAGTTCATCGTGATGGCCATGGGGCCGCTTGGTAAGTCACCTCGTCTAACGGCTTGCATAATTTCAAGTCCTGTCATGCTGGAGATCTGTCCAGCTGTTAAAAAACCTGAGGATCGGCCGTTTTTCATGCCTGCTAAGAGGGCTTTTTCCTCATCAATCCAGCGTGCAAGGGTGTCTTGGGTGCTCATATTGAGATCGCTTCCAAATCAAAAAAATTAAGGATTCTGTCTTTTAGCACCTGTTCGACCATGAAACTAGTGGTTCTACCATCGTATAATCACGCTTTGCGCCCGGAGCTTTTCATGCGTCTTATCCAAACTGCGCTTACCTTCGACGATGTTCTGCTGGTCCCTGCCTTTTCACAGGTACTTCCCCGCGACACTTCGCTGGTCACACGCCTCACCCGAAATATTTCTCTCAATATTCCACTCGTCTCTGCGGCGATGGACACTGTGACCGAGTCTCGACTCGCGATCGCAATGGCCCAAGAAGGTGGCATTGGGATCATCCACAAAAACCTAACTGCTGATCAGCAGGCCCAAGAGGTTGCTCGGGTCAAGCGTCACGAGTTCGGGATTGTGATAGACCCGATTACCTTGACCCCTGATATGAAAGTGCGAGATGCAATCGCCTTGCAGCGTCAGCATGGTATTTCAGGGCTTCCGGTTGTCCAAGGTGGCAAGGTTGTGGGGATCGTCACCAATCGCGACTTACGGTTTGAAGAACGTCTCGATGCTCTGATTTCAACCGTCATGACACCCCAGGATCGTTTAGTCACCATGAAGGAGGGGACAACCCTCTCTGAGGCTCAGACCCTGATGCACAAGCATCGCCTTGAGCGTGTGTTGATTGTCAATGATGCTTTTGAGTTGTGTGGTCTGGCTACAGTCAAAGATATTGTTAAAAATACCGAGCATCCCGCAGCAAGCAAAGACAGCCATGGCCAGTTACGTGTTGGTGCAGCGGTCGGTGTCGGAGACGGTACCGAAGAGCGTGTTGAAAAATTGGTTGCAGCAGGTGTAGACGTGATTGTGGTTGACACGGCCCATGGACACTCCGAAGGTGTAATTGAACGCGTCCGTTGGGTGAAATCCAATTATCCTAAGGTTGAGGTCATCGGTGGCAACATTGCCACGGCAGATGCTGCCCGTGCGTTGCTTAATGCCGGGGCTGACGCGGTCAAGGTTGGCATTGGCCCAGGTTCGATTTGCACCACGCGTGTGGTGGCAGGTGTCGGAGTGCCACAGATTACAGCGATTTCTGATGTCTCCAAAGCATTAGAGGGTACGGGTGTCCCGCTGATTGCAGATGGTGGTGTTCGCTTTTCAGGCGACGTGGCCAAAGCGATCGCCGCAGGTGCGTCAACCGTGATGATGGGCGGTATGTTTGCGGGAACTGAAGAGGCTCCCGGTGAGGTAGTGTTGTTCCAAGGCCGCTCCTACAAGTCTTACCGCGGAATGGGTAGCTTAGGTGCGATGACGGACGGTTCTGCTGATCGCTATTTCCAGGATCCTGCCAACAACGCAGACAAGCTCGTGCCCGAAGGCATCGAAGGGCGTGTGCCCTACAAAGGTAGCGTGCTTGCGATTATTTTCCAACTGGTCGGTGGCGTGCGCGCTTCGATGGGTTATTGCGGTTGTGCCTCGATCGAAGAGATGCGCACCAAGCCTCAGTTCGTTCAGATTACCGCTGCCGGTATGCGCGAGTCGCATGTCCACGACGTTCAGATCACTAAAGAAGCGCCGAACTACCGCGCCGAATAGTCTCACTTAAAGATTGATAGGTTTACCACTCATGCATCAGCGCATTCTCATCCTTGATTACGGTTCACAAGTCACCCAGTTGATCGCACGTCGCGTTCGAGAGGCAGGGGTGTATTGCGAATTGCACCCTGGCGATGTCGATACCGCTTTTTTACAAAATCAGATCGCGCAGGGACTCAAGGGTATTATTTTGTCGGGTAGCCATTCTTCGGTGTATGACAAGGATGCCCTAAAGGTCCCACATGCTGTGTTTGAGTTGGGTGTGCCTGTGCTTGGCATTTGCTATGGCATGCAAGCGATGGCACAACAGTTGGGGGGCGAGGTCAATTTCTCCGATCATCGCGAGTTCGGTTATGCCGAGGTTCGCGCACGCGGTCATACGCGGTTGCTGAATGGTATTGAGGATTTCACGACACCCGAAGGACACGGCATGCTCAAGGTCTGGATGAGCCATGGCGATCAGGTTACGCGTTTGCCCGAAGGCTTCAAGGTCATGGCGACTACCGCTTCTTGTCCCATCGCTGGCATGGCAGACGAGGCGCGCGGCTTTTACGCGGTGCAGTTTCATCCCGAGGTCACGCACACGGTCAAAGGCCAAGATCTCCTCAATCGTTTCGTTCACGAGATATGCGGATGTATTGGTGACTGGGCCATGCCCACTTATGTGGATGAGGCCGTTGCGCGAATTAGAGAGCAGGTGGGCGAGGATGAAGTCATCCTGGGCCTGTCTGGTGGCGTCGATTCTTCAGTCGCTGCTGCGCTCATTCACAAAGCCATTGGCGACCGTTTAACCTGTGTATTTGTTGATCATGGTTTGTTGCGCCTGGACGAGGGCAAGCAGGTCATGGAGACCTTTGCTCAAAATATGGGCGTGCGCATTATTCATGTGGATGCGACCGAACAGTTTATGGGCAAGCTCGGTGAGGTGTCTGATCCCGAAGCAAAGCGCAAAATTATTGGTCGTGAGTTTGTTGAGGTGTTTCAAGCCGAGGCAGGTAAGCTCAAAAAAGCTAAATGGCTCGCGCAAGGGACCATTTATCCTGACGTCATTGAGTCGGCTGGTGCCAAAACTGGCAAAGCGGTCGCGATCAAGTCACACCACAACGTAGGTGGTTTGCCCGATACCTTGAATCTCAAGCTCCTTGAGCCATTGCGTGAGCTGTTCAAAGACGAAGTTCGCAAGCTCGGCTTGGCCCTCGGCTTACCGCACGGCATGGTTTATCGCCATCCCTTCCCAGGCCCTGGCTTGGGTGTGCGTATTTTGGGGGAGGTCAAAACAGAGTTTGCTGATTTGCTCCGCCGCGCCGATGCGATTTTCATCGAAGAATTACACAACACCATCGATCCAGAGACCCAAAAGTCTTGGTATGAGTTGACCTCACAAGCCTTTGCAGTGTTCTTGCCCGTCAAGTCGGTGGGCGTGATGGGTGATGGTCGCACCTACGATTATGTCGTGGCGTTACGTGCGGTGCAGACCTCGGATTTCATGACTGCCGATTGGGCGCCTTTGCCTTATCCTTTACTCGCTAAAGTCTCTTCGCGGATTATTAATGAGGTGCGCGGGATTAATCGAGTGGTGTATGACGTATCGAGTAAACCGCCTGCGACGATTGAGTGGGAATAGCGCCTCTTCCGATTTGAGTCACACGGCTAAATTTTTCGAATATATTTAGCAGCGTCATCCTTCCTAACTTTAATTGCAGTCGTAAATTAATAATTGTGATTCACTGAAAGCGCAGTCGGTAATGCACGGAAAGGATGTTTATATAGCTTGGCTATCCATCTTTTAAAGTAGACGCGATACTTGATGCTTAGACTATACATTTTGACCTGCACTTTCGCCTTAGTTTGGGGGTGTGCAAACGCGCAAGGCACAGTTCCGAGCTCGTTCCAAGCGACAGGTTATAACGGCTTCATTAGTCATAGGCACTTTATGAAACCTGTGGGGCCTGTTAGAACACTGCGTCGAGAGCCATTAACATCTGATCAACAAGACATAGCAGCGCGTGCTGCTCAATTGGCTCAGCACTCGAATCTACTCAGCATAGTGCTATTGGAACGTGGGCAGATCATCTATGAACACTACAATGCGCCCGCAAGAGAAGATCGTTGGTTCTACAGTTGGTCCATGAGTAAGAGTCTTACAGCCTACACACTAGGCACAGCCTGGTGCAAGGGCCGAATTGACAGTTTAGATACAAAAGCAGGCCGACTGAGTCCAGAATTACAGGGCACGGTTCACGGCGAAGCAACTGTTCGGGATTCTCTGATGATGGCTAGTGGAGTTAAAGATGCCCAACCAAATGGGGAGTATCGAGATTCTGCATGGATGCAAATAGTGCAGCAGGTTTATGGGGGTCAAGAGTATCTTCGTGATAACAGCACCCGAGGACAAGGCTTCTTTGGTGCTACTAAGAGTGGTTCTCAATACATTAAGGGTGATATATGTATCAGACAAATTTAAAGAATTTGGACTATTACATTAAGAAATTTTTATTTCAAGATTAAATTTTAAATATAATTGGCGGTTTCAAGTACGAAGTGCAACACGTTTTAAAGACTGGTGAAACACTTCATACGGAGTTTTAAAACCTAATCGTTTACGTGGTCGGTGGTTAATACGATCTTGGATCATTTTAAGTTCATCTGCGGTCACGGTCGAT
>CAWUWN010000018.1:0-8969 GCA_963926265.1 uncultured Burkholderiaceae bacterium | reverse complement strand
AATGGTTCTGCCAGGCGACAACGTTGGGATGACAGTTAAGCTGCTCGCACCAATCGCCATGGAAGAAGGTCTGCGTTTTGCAATCCGCGAAGGTGGCCGTACCGTCGGCGCCGGCGTCGTTGCTAAAATCCTGAAGTAATTTGTTTCGCTGCGAGCGTAATTGCTCGCAGCATATCGCTCTTTGAGAATCGCCATGAAAAATCAAAAAATCCGTATCCGTCTGAAAGCGTTTGATTACAAACTTATCGACCAGTCGGCTGCAGAGATCGTTGATACGGCCAAGCGTACCGGTGCAGTGGTACGAGGTCCGGTTCCACTTCCAACACGCATTCGTCGTTACGACGTGTTACGTTCACCACACGTGAACAAGACATCTCGTGACCAGTTCGAGATCCGTACACATCAGCGCTTGATGGACATTGTTGACCCAACTGATAAAACAGTTGACGCACTAATGCGCCTTGATTTGCCTGCTGGTGTTGACGTAGAAATCGCACTGCAGTAATTAATTAAAGTTTTAGCCCCGCATGATTGTTGTGTGATGAGTCAATTAGGCTTGCAATGCAGCGATCTTTGGTGCTAAAATGTAAGACTTGCCGAAATTTGGTGAGAAAAATTAGTACTTAAAGTACTAAAAATAAGCACCCGAAATATTCGGGTTTTATCAGCCCCGACCAATCGAAGTCGGGTATCGGGTTTTTACCCCGGAGAAAATGATGTCGAAATCGACACCCACGCCTGCCGCACATCGGCTTGGGCTGGTGGGCCGCAAGGTCGGCATGACCCGTATTTTTACGGAAGATGGCGAGTCCATCCCCGTGACAGTATTGGACGTGTCGAACAACCGCGTCACCCAGGTAAAGTCACTTGAGTCTGACGGCTATGCCGCCATTCAAGTCGCTTACGGCGCTCGTCGCGCTTCCCGTGTAGCAAAGCCACAAACAGGTCATTACGCCAAAGCTGGTGTAGAGGCCGGTAGTATCCTCAAAGAATTCCGTCTCGATCCTGCCCGCGCAGCCGAATTCACGCCTGGTAGCGTGGTCGCTGTTGAAAGCATTTTCGAAGCTGGTCAGCAAGTTGACGTAACCGGTACCACTATTGGTAAAGGTTTCGCCGGCACGATTAAGCGTCACCATTTCAAGTCACAGCGCGCATCGCACGGTAACAGCCGTTCGCACCGCGTGCCTGGTTCGATTGGTCAGGCGCAAGATCCTGGTCGTATTTTCCCCGGTAAGCGGATGTCAGGTCACCTTGGTGACGACACCCGTACCGTGCAAAACCTTGACGTCGTCCGTGTTGACGCTGAGCGTGGTCTGCTAATGGTTAAGGGCGCTGTCCCTGGCTATGCTGGCGGAGACATTCTCGTGCGCCCGGCTGTCAAAGCACCTGCTAAAAAGGGAGCCTAATCCATGGATATCAAGCTCCTAAATGATCAAGGCCAGTCTTCCGCAACATTTGCTGCGCCTGACACCGTGTTTGGCCGTGATTTCAACGAAGCGCTCGTTCACCAAATCGTCATTGCCTTCCAGGCAAATGCACGCTCAGGTAACCGTGCTCAAAAAGGTCGCGACGCAGTTCGTCACTCGACTAAAAAACCATTCAATCAAAAAGGTACAGGCCGCGCCCGTGCTGGTATGACATCCTCGCCCTTGTGGCGTGGGGGTGGTCGCGCATTCCCTAATTCGCCTGAAGAAAATTTCAGCCAAAAAGTTAACAAGAAAATGTATCGTGCCGGTCTTCGCTCGATCCTTTCCCAGTTGGCTCGCGAAGATCGTATCTCAATCGTTGATTCTTTCACACTCGAAGCACCCAAAACAAAACTAGCAGCTGAAAAGCTCAAGGTTTTTGGTTTGGAGTCGGTGCTGATTATTACCGACACAGTCGATGAAAACCTTTACCTCGCGACGCGCAATTTGCCGCATGTTGCTGTCGTCGAGCCGCGCAATGCCGATCCGCTTTCGTTGATTCACTACAAAAAAGTATTGATCACAAAGCAGGCCATCGCTCAACTCGAGGAGATGCTGGCATGAACGATCATCGTCTAATGCAAATCATCCTGGCACCAATTGTGACTGAAAAAGCCACGTTTGTTGCAGAGAAGAACAACCAGGTCTCATTTCGTGTCATTGCTGATGCAACTAAGCCTGAAATTAAAGCTGCTGTCGAATTGCTCTTCAAAGTGCAAGTTGAAGCCGTTCAGGTGTTGAATCGTAAGGGCAAGGCAAAGCGTTTTGGTCGCTTCGTCGGTCGCCGTCGCAACGAGCGTAAGGCCTATGTTTCGCTCAAAGAAGGTCAAGAAATCAACCTGGCGGAGGTCAACTAAATGGCTCTCTTAAAAGTTAAGCCAACCTCGCCTGGCCGTCGTGGCATGCTTAAGGTGGTCACACCTAATCTGCACAAAGGCGAGCCATTTGCTGCGTTGCTCGAAAAGAAAATCCGTGGTTCTGGCCGTAATAACAACGGCCACATCACAATTCGCCACCGCGGTGGTGGTCATAAGCAGCATTACCGACTTGTTGATTTCCGTCGTAACAAAGACGGCATTCCAGCAAAGGTAGAGCGTTTGGAATATGACCCAAACCGCACTGCACACATTGCTTTGCTATGTTATGCAGATGGTGAGCGTCGTTACATTATTGCTCCTCGTGGTCTTGAGGTAGGTGCTACGTTGTTGTCGGGTATCGAAGCCCCCATCCGCGCAGGAAACACTTTACCTATTCGCAATATCCCGGTGGGTACAACCATTCACTGCATCGAAATGTTGCCTGGTAAAGGTGCCCAAATGGCACGCTCTGCTGGTGCTTCGGCTGTTCTATTGGCTCGCGAAGGTACTTACGCTCAGGTTCGCCTGCGCTCAGGTGAAGTTCGTCGCGTGCACATCGAATGTCGCGCAACGATTGGTGAAGTTGGCAACGAAGAGCACAGCTTGCGCCAAATCGGTAAAGCGGGTGCAGTTCGTTGGCGCGGTATTCGTCCCACGGTACGTGGTGTCGCAATGAACCCGGTTGATCACCCACACGGTGGTGGTGAAGGTCGTACCGGCGAAGGCGGCGAGCCACGCAGTCCATGGGGTACCCCAGCTAAGGGTTACAAGACTCGTAGCAACAAGCGGACGGACAATATGATCGTCCAGCGCCGCAAGCGTAAATAAGAGGCCGAATCATGTCACGTTCAGTCAAGAAAGGCCCATTCGTCGATGCACACTTGATCAAAAAGGTCGAGGTTGCTATCGCCGAAAAGGGCAAGAAACCGATCAAAACTTGGTCACGTCGTTCAACGATCCTGCCAGACTTCATCGGTCTGACGATTGCTGTCCATAATGGTCGCCAGCACGTTCCCGTTTATATCAACGAGAACATGGTTGGACATAAACTCGGTGAGTTTGCGCTGACTCGTACCTTTAAAGGGCACGCTGCAGACAAAAAGGCCAAGAGGTAATCCATGGAAACTCAAGCCATTATCCGTGGGGTGCATATCTCTGCCCAGAAAACTAGACTCGTTGCGGATCTTATCCGTGGCAAGTCTGTTGCTCAGGCATTGAACATCCTGACCTTCACAAATAAGAAGGCCGCCGGCATCTTGAAGAAAGCTGTTGAATCAGCAATCGCCAATGCCGAGCACAACGACGGTGCAGATATCGACGAACTCAAAGTCACCACGATTTTTGTGGACAAGGCCGAGTCGATGAAGCGCTTTTCCGCACGAGCCAAAGGGCGCGGTAACCAGATTGAAAAGCAGACCTGCCACATTACTGTGAAGGTCGGAGCCTAAGGAGTCACGATGGGTCAGAAAATTCACCCGATTGGGTTCCGCCTTGCGGTTACACGTAATTGGGGCTCGAAGTGGTACGCAGACGACAAAGATTTCGGTGGCATGCTTGCCTCTGATATCCGTGTTCGCGAATACCTCAAAAAGAAACTCAAAAGTGCGTCAGTTGGCCGAGTGGTCATCGAGCGTCCTGCTAAAAATGCCCGTATTACTGTTTACTCGGCTCGTCCGGGTGTCGTAATCGGCAAGCGAGGCGAGGACATCGAAGGCCTTAAGGCTGATTTACAGCGCTTGATGGGCGTGCCTGTTCACGTCAACATCGAAGAGATTCGTAAGCCAGAAACAGATGCTCAATTGATTGCGGATTCTATTTCGCAGCAACTTGAAAAACGTATCATGTTCCGTCGTGCTATGAAGCGCGCCATGCAAAACGCCATGCGTATGGGTGCCATCGGCATCAAGATCATGAGTGCTGGCCGTCTAAATGGTATCGAAATCGCTCGTACAGAATGGTATCGCGAAGGTCGCGTACCTCTTCACACGTTGCGTGCGAATATTGATTACGGTACTTCTGAGGCACATACCACCTATGGTGTGATTGGCATCAAAGTCTGGGTCTACAAAGGCGACATGTTGCCTAACGGCGAAATGCCAGTTGAAACCGCAGCGCCCCGCGAAGAAGAGCGCCGTCCGCGTCGTGCCCCCCGTGCTGATAAGCCCGAAGGTGGTCGTCCGGCAGCTCGTCCCGCTGGACGTGGTCGTGCACCGCGCAAGGCTGATGCCGCTGCGCCTGCGCCCGAAGGAGAATAAGCATGCTGCAACCAGCACGCAGGAAATATCGCAAAGAGCAGAAAGGCCGTAATACTGGTCTAGCAACGCGCGGCGCAAATGTTTCGTTTGGTGAATTCGGTTTAAAGGCTACAGGTCGTGGTCGTCTAACTGCTCGTCAAATTGAGTCAGCCCGTCGAGCAATTAATCGTCACATCAAACGTGGCGGACGTATTTGGATCCGTATTTTTCCCGATAAGCCAATTTCACAGAAACCAGCTGAAGTGCGGATGGGTAACGGTAAAGGTAACCCCGAGTATTGGGTCGCTGAAATCCAGCCAGGCAAAGTGTTGTACGAAATGGAAGGTGTGAGTGAAGAAATTGCGCGAGAGGCTTTTCGCCTGGCTGCTGCTAAGCTTCCTATCTCTACTACGTTCGTCGCGCGTCACCTCGGTACTTAAGGAATCGATATGAAAGCAAGCGAACTTCGTGCAAAAACAACCGCCGAGCTCGGTCAA
The DNA here is from genome assembly GCA_963926265.1 of uncultured Burkholderiaceae bacterium. GTDB lineage: Bacteria > Pseudomonadota > Gammaproteobacteria > Burkholderiales > Burkholderiaceae_B > Zwartia. The sequence continues at coordinate 3,915 of CAWUWN010000018.1, read as the reverse complement.
GAGCTCGAAAGCCTGCTGAAAGCCCAATTTGGTCTGCGTATGCAGCGGGCAACTCAGCAGCTCACCAACCATACTCAGATCAACAAAGTCCGCCGCGATATCGCGCGTGTTCGTACACTGATGACTGAGAAGGCGGGATCATAATATGACTACAGCTCAAACTACAAAACCAAAGCGTCAGCGTACGTTAGTTGGCAAGGTCGTCAGCAACAAGATGGATAAAACCATTGTTGTGTTGGTGGAGCGTCGTGTTAAGCATCCTATGCTTGGCAAGATCATCATGCGCTCGGCAAAGTACAAAGCACATGATGAAACCAATCAATACAACGAAGGTGACACTGTAGAGATCGCAGAGGGTCGTCCAATTTCCCGCTCCAAGTCTTGGACAGCAACGAAATTGATAGATGCTGCACGTGTAATCTAAAGTCTGTCTGTTAGAAAAAAAACGCGACGGTGACGTCGCGTTTTTTTTGCCTCTTGATTAGGGATGATCAGATACTAGATTAGATATGTGTAACAAACTTAGTGACTAAGTAACCATCAAAAGTTTCTGAACCACCCTCACTGCCTATGCCGCTGTCCTTGATTCCACCAAAAGGTGTCTCAGGAAGTGCGCTACCGAAATGGTTGATATTGACCATGCCAGCCTCAATGGAGTTTGAGATTTTTGTAGCGGTTTGAAGTGAGTTAGTAAAAATGTAAGAAGACAAACCAAACGGAAGGCTATTTGCGCGCAAAATGACTTCATCAACATTGTCAAAAGGAACGACAGGAGCAATTGGGCCAAAAGGTTCTTCAGTCATAAGTAAAGAGTCATCTTTGAGGCCAGTAATGACTGTTGGAGGGAAAAAGAAACCTTTCCCGCTCATTGCATCACCGCCAATTTCAATTGTCGCACCACGTTTCCGTGCATCTTCAACGAATCGTGAAATGGCTGGCACACGTCGCTCATGCGCGAGTGGACCCATTTCGACATTATCTTCAAGGCCATTACCAACTTTGATATTTTTGAGTACATCAATAAACTTGGCAAGGAACTTGTCGTAAGCTTTCTTTTGAACATAGAAGCGAGTAGGTGAAACACAAACCTGACCGGCATTACGAACCTTGAATTTTGCCAGCATTGTTGCAGCACGCTCAATGTCTGCATCATCAAAGACAATCACAGGTGAATGACCCCCAAGTTCCATCGTGACGCGTTTCATATGTGCACCGGCAAGTGCAGCTAGTTGTTTGCCAACAGGAACAGATCCAGTGAAGGAAACTTTGCGACTGATAGGTGAGCGGATCAGATAATCGGAAACCTTTGCGGGCTCGCCCCAAACCAAACTCAACACACCAGCTGGAAGCCCGGCATCATGAAACATCTGAGCGATGGCCATCACAGCACTTGGGGAGTCTTCCGGTCCTTTGAGAATGACAGTACAGCCAGCACCAATGGCGGCACAAATTTTCCGAATTGCCTGGTTGTAAGGAAAGTTCCAAGGAGTAAAGGCGACACAAACCCCGATTGGCTCTTTGAGAACAAATTGACGAACATCAGGGCTACGAGGGAGTATGACTCTGCCATAGATACGTCGACATTCTTCAGCATGCCAATCGCAGTGATCTGCGCAGCCTACAACCTCCCCGAGAGCCTCTGCAAGAGGTTTACCTTGATCGAGAGTCATATTGTGAGCAATTTCCTTGGCTCGATCCCGAGTGAGTTGACCAACTTTACGTAAAATAGCTGACCGCTCCATAGGAGAGGATTTTTTCCAGCTTGTAAAAGCTTTTTCTGCAGACTGAAGTGCCATATCAAGATCAGCCTGTGTAGCATGTGGGAGCTGACCAAGCACTTCCTGCGTGGCTGGGTTGATGATGTCCTGAGACTGACGACCTTCGCCAGAGATAAACTCACCATTGATATAAAGTGTTTGCTTTGGGTACATTGAGGTTCCAATACAACAAAAAATTGGCAAAAAGACTAAGCTAATAATATGACATAAAGAAAGGTAGTTGCATAAAAAAAATTACTGATATATACTACAAGGCTTCCTCGTAATTGTTGTAACGACTTAAACATCAAAAAACGATTGTGTGGAAATTAAGCAGATTTCAACCCAGGGTGCTCTGTGGCACCTAACGGGACCAAAACTGACTGATTTGACTGTGAGCAACATGCACGCAGAAATTTTGGTTAAGTTGGAACAGGAAAAATCATGATCCAAATGCAGACCACGTTAGACGTGGCCGATAACACTGGTGCACGTTCTGTAATGTGCATCAAAGTGCTCGGCGGTTCAAAGCGCCGCTATGCAGCTATCGGCGATGTTATCAAGGTTACCGTCAAGGACGCAGCCCCACGCGGCCGTGTCAAAAAAGGCGAAATTTACAACGCTGTTGTCGTTCGTACGGCACATGGTGTTCGTCGTAAAGACGGTTCGCGTATTCGCTTCGGTGGCAATGCTGCCGTTTTGCTCAACGCCAAACTCGAGCCCATTGGCACGCGTATCTTTGGACCCGTTACGCGCGAATTGCGTGGCGAGAAGTTCATGAAGATTGTGTCCCTGGCGCCCGAAGTGCTGTAAGGAGCCGTAAATGAACAAAATCCGTAAAGGCGACGAAGTGGTAGTGCTGACTGGGCGTGATAAAAAGCGTCGTGGGACAGTTTTGGCCCGTCTTGATGCAGACCATGTCTTGGTCGAAGGCATCAACATGGTGAAGAAACACGTCAAGCCAAACCCTGCGCAAGGTACAACCGGTGGCATTATCGAAAAGACAATGCCAATCCATATATCGAATATTGCACTGTTTAACCCCGCTGCCGGCAAAGGTGATCGCGTTGGGATTAAAGAAGTAGACGGCCGCAATGTTCGTGTTTTTCGTTCCAGCGGCGAGACCGTTGGCGCGAAGGCTTAAGGGGCGAATAACATGTCTCGTTTCCAAGAACTCTATCAAAATAAAATTGCACCCGCATTGAGCGAGCAGTTTGGCTACAAAAGCCCGATGCAGGTTCCCCGCGTCACCAAGGTGACTTTGAACATGGGTGTATCTGAAGCTGTAGCTGATAAAAAAGTTATTGATCATGCTGTGTCAGATTTGACAAAAATCGCCGGTCAAAAACCAGTGATCACAAAAACCAAAAAGGCAATCGCAGGCTTTAAAATCCGCGAAGACTACCCTATTGGTTGTATGGTGACTTTGCGTGGTCAGCGTATGTACGAATTTCTCGATCGCTTAGTATCTGTGGCGTTGCCACGAGTGCGTGACTTCCGTGGTATTTCGGGTCGTGCATTCGATGGTCGTGGAAATTACAACATCGGGGTGAAAGAGCAAATCATTTTCCCTGAGATCGAGTACGACAAAATCGATGTGTTGCGTGGGATGAATATCAGCATCACTACGACCGCTAAGACCGACGAAGAAGCCAAGGCGCTGTTGACAGCGTTTAGCTTCCCGTTCCGCAACTAAGGGGCGCAGACGTGGCAAAACTATCAATGATCAATCGCGATGTAAAGCGCACAAAAACAGTAGAGAAATTTGCTGCAAAACGCGCTGCCCTAAAGGCAATCATCGAAGATTCTTCCAAGACCGACGAAGAGCGTTACGAAGCAAGGCTGAAAATGCAACAGCTTCCACGCAACGCAAGCCCAGTTCGCCAGCGTAATCGCTGTGTGATTACAGGTCGGGCTCGCGGAGTATTCAGCAAGTTCGGACTTGGCCGCATGAAACTGCGCGAATTGGCAATGAAGGGTGAAATCCCCGGCATGACCAAAGCAAGCTGGTAGGAGAATAAAATATGAGCATGAGCGACCCTATCGCCGATATGTTGACTCGCATTCGTAATGCGCAGCAAGTTGACAAAACATCGGTGACCATGCCCTCCTCCAAGCTTAAGGTAGCAATTGCTGCCGTGCTTCAGGACGAAGGTTA